>NZ_PHQU01000004.1:0-272127 GCF_004332405.1 Synechococcus sp. BS56D
CACCATGGGCATGACCATTCGGTGGGCCCTGCAGGCAGCACCTACGACCTGCGCTTTATCGATGGCATGGTGGAGCACCACGCCGGTGCGTTGCGGATGAGTGAGTACGTCTTCAATATCGGCGCCCCTGGGGTGGGAGCCCTTGCGAACAGCATCTGGGACGAACAGGCCCGTGAGATCAAGGCGATGCGCCAATGGCGCAAGGCCTGGTATCCGGATGCACCGGTTTATCCCGTGGCATTGCGCCCTAACGGGGACCCCAACTCCATGGCAGATCTGGTGCGCATGAGTCCTGATGTGATTGCCGCGATGCGCATGTCGGGAACGAAGCCAACGCGCGACAACAGGGTGCAGTGGTTCTTAGAGGGAATGATTGAGCACCATGGAGGCGCACTTCAGATGGCACATGAGGCTCGGCAAAACTCCACCAACCCCACCGTCCTTCGCCTGGCGCGCGAGATCATCGTCGCCCAGCGCAAAGAGATCATCGAACTCCGCAAGATGCTGCAAAGCGGAGGACTGAATAAGCCGGACTACTACAAATTTGATGGCCTTTTCGCGCTGTGAAAGCAATCACTTTTAATGCCTTCACCACAACGATGATGGGATGGATCTCCATCTCATTCGCCCTCGTCGCTGCTTTCGTTGTCCATCCCATGGCCAGCCATGCTCACAGCAAAGGCATCTACCAATCCAAAGCTGACGCGCAACAACGTGCCAGTGAGATTGGTTGCAATACGCTGCATCAGAACAACGGAAAGTGGATGCCCTGCGCAGATGAGCGTAAACTCCACCGCCAACTTCGCAAGCAATGAACCAACGACCGCTTTCACGGCGAGCACGCAAAGTTCACCGTTGGCTGGTTCCAATCGCCGCTGTTCCGTTGCTGATCACCGCAGGCACGGGATCTCTCTACAGCTTGCTCTTGGAGCAAGACATTGATGCCTTCTGGCTGCTGAAGATCCACACCGGGAATTTCGGTGTTCTGAATCTTCAGCCCGTCTACCCAATGCTCTTGGGTGGGCTCACCGTCATCGTCACAGTTTCGGGTGCAGCGATGCTGTTAAAACCATCGCGATGACCCCCGTTCCCCGAAGCGGTCTCCCTGAAACCGCTCAGTAGCGCGCAAAGACGGAGGTTGTTCCGTCATGGGCAATAGCGAGCACCTCGAAACGTTCAGCCTCAACGCCTGCCACCTCCATCCCAGGGGAACCCATTGGCATCCCTGGAACTGCCAGGCCACGGATATTGGGCCGTTCCGACAAAAGACGGTGGATCGCAGAAGCAGGCACATGCCCTTCGATCACGTATCCCTCCACCACAGCGGTGTGACAAGAAGCCTGTTGCGGACTGACACCACGCGCCTTCTTCACGGCATCCATGTCCTCGGTGACATGGTCCTCAATGCGGTATCCCGCTGAAGCGATGTGGGATCCCCATGACGTACAGCAACCGCAACTCGCCGATCGATACACCGTTATCTGTGGCCCGGTCGCACCACTAGTGACGGGCATCTCACCATCCCCTTTCGCATCACCATGCGCCTCAACCGGTTGACTCGCTGAAAGCAGAGAGACGACCACGAAGGCTCCGACCAAGCTCTGTCGCAAGGCAGTTGAACACAGGTGCGCAAAACGCGAAGCCTTCATGGATTCCTTTAGGAGACAAATGAGATCAAGCTCCGCATTATCGCGAGTTGAGCTTTGTCCAGACCAGTTCCAGGCTCTTGCTGGCATCGATGCGCAGACAGCACGAATCGTGCTGGAGAACTCGGTAGCTCTGAAGGTGGATAACTCGGGGCTTTATTGAGTTCAGCGTCGGCCTTCATGGCATGCGCTGACTACCCATCAATAAAGTTCGCTGTTACAGGTTCAACCGACGTAGACTTGTGGAACAACCGACTGGATTCCCGTTGTCTTTGCCTGATCGTCCTCTGAGTCCGAGTCGTTGGCTGGCCTACTACCGGGTCAGTACAGATCGCCAGGGAAACTCCGGCCTGGGCCTCGAAGCGCAGCGGGCCAAGGTTGAAGTAATGGCTTCCGAGCGGGGGGCTGTGATTGCGGCTGAATTCGTGGAGGTTGAGAGCGGTCGGAAGAACGATCGTCCTCAGTTGGCCGCGGCTCTGGCTCAGGCTCGCGCGGAGAAGGCTGTCATTGCTGTTGCCAAGATCGATCGTCTGGCTCGTGATGCTGGCTTCGTCTTGAAGCTCGCCAACGAGGCAGAAAAGAACGGGATGGGTGGCTTCATCTTCTGCGACTTGCCAGACATTGATGCCACCACCAGTGCTGGTCGGATGGTTCTCACGATGATGGCCAGCGTTGCTGAGTTCGAGGCACGTCGGATCAGCGAGCGAACTAAAGAAGCGTTGGCCGCGGCCAAGGCCCGAGGCGTGTGTCTTGGGGGGTACCGGGAAGGTGCTGCTCAGAAGGCGTCGGAGCGCAAGCAGAAGGCCATTGCTGAGGCGGAGGGACTGCGCGGGGTTCTTGAGCCAATGGTTCGTGCAGGCTTGAGCTACAGGGCCATGGCTGATGCGCTTGCAGGGGTTGGCAAGCTCAGCAGCACGGGAAAGCCACTGGCTCCGGCGCAGATCGGTCGGATCCTGCAGCGCTTGGGTTTGTCGGGAAAGCTGCTGGGCAGTGACCAGGCTTGGGTCGCTGCCTGATGGGTCAACGACGCAGCGCTGAGCATCGCGACTTCAGTCCTCTAGCGGCTGAGCTCAGTCACTCCCTGCTGGCCTGGTGGGAAGTCCACGGCCGGAAGGATCCTGCGCTGAAGCCGTGGATGTTCACCAAGGACGGAAGGTGGCCCGAGCCCCATGAACATCTCAATGTCCTGGAGTGCTGGATTGCCGAGGTGATGCTGCAGCAGACCCAGCTGCAGGTGGTGTTGCCCTACTGGCAGCGATGGATGGCGGCCTTCCCTTCGCTGAAGGCCCTGGCCGCTGCTGATGAGCAGGCGGTGCTGCTGCAGTGGCAGGGCATGGGCTACTACTCCCGTGCCCGGCGGCTGCTGGCCGCGGCCCGGCAGATGCAGGGGCAGATCACGGCCGGCCGGCCTGGCTCCGTAGCTTCCGCGGATCCCGCTGCCTGGCCCCAGGATCTGGAGACATGGCTGGAGCTCCCCGGCATCGGACGCAGCACCGCCGGCGGCATTCTCTCCTCGGCGTTCAACAGCCCCGTGGCAATTCTTGATGGCAATGTGCGCCGGGTGCTGGCGCGCCTGCAGGCCCATCCGCGCCCTCCGATGCGTTCGCAGGCTCAGTTCTGGCGGTGGAGTGAGGCGCTGATTGCCGCCGCGCCAGGCCGCGCCCGCGATTGCAATCAGGCTCTGATGGATCTGGGCGCCACCCTCTGCACGCCGCGCAATCCAGCCTGCAGCCGCTGTCCCTGGCAGGACCGCTGCGCTGCTTACGCTTCCGGCACGCCTGATGCCTTTCCTGTGGCCGAACCCTCCCGCTCCATTCCCTTTCAGGTGATCGGGGTAGGCGTTGTGCTCAACGATGCCGGCGAGGTGCTGATTGATCAACGGCTCAACGAGGGATTGCTCGGGGGGCTTTGGGAGTTTCCCGGCGGCAAGCAGGAACCGGGTGAAGCCATTGAGCACACCATCAGTCGGGAGCTGCGCGAGGAGCTGGCGATTGAGGTGGAGGTGGGTGAGTGTCTGATCAGCCTCGAGCATGCCTACAGCCACAAAAAGCTCCGCTTTGAGGTGCATCTCTGCCGTTGGAACTCAGGCGAACCGCAGCCCCTGGCCAGTCAGCAGGTGCGTTGGGTGCGGCCTGAAGACCTCGACGCCTATCCCTTCCCTGCCGCCAATACGCGGATCATCGCGGCCCTCCAGGAGCGCCTTGGCAGCTCTGCGGACGACTCCACCGCAGACTGCACCCCTGATTCCACCCCTGACTCAACAGTCGATCTGCCCCAGGCGAGCTAAGGCTGTTGATCGCCAATGCCTGTTGATCGCAAACAGCTGTGGATCGCAAGTAGCTGTTGAGTGGAAAGAGCTGTTGGCAGTTGGCTGCTCTCTGGCCACGCTGCAGGAATCTCTTCGTTCCCGCCATGGCTGAGTTGTCGCCGCAGGTGCTTTGTCTCGGAGAGGCCTTGGTGGATCGACTCGGTCCCCCCGGTGGCGATCCCTCCAGCGCTGCCCTCGAAGACTGCGATGACCGGCTTGGTGGTGCTCCTGCGAATGTGGCTTGCGCCCTGGCGCGGCTGGGCACGCCCGTCGCCTTCGTTGGCCGGCTCGGTGATGACGCGATCGGCGCCAGCTTCCATGAACTGCTTCAGGATCGTCATGTGGATCTGCGCGGCCTGCAGTGGGATCCGCAGCGTCCGACTCGGGTGGTGCTGGTGCGCCGACACAGCGATGGCGAGCGTGTGTTTCAGGGGTTCGCCGGCGATCACGGCGACGGTTTCGCCGACCAGGCCTTGGATCGAGCCCCCCTTGAGGTGGCCTGGGCACCCCTGGCTTCGGCCCTGCGCTGGTTGTTGATTGGCACCATCCCCTTGGCGAGCGAGGCATCGGCCGCGGCCCTGCAAGCAGCTGTGGCTCAGGCCAATCGCGATCATGTGCGCATCGCCCTTGATGTGAACTGGCGGCCCACCTTTTGGGATCCCTCCGCTTCCCCGGCTGCGGGCCCTGATCCGACCGCCCTGGCGGCCATGGCTCCCCTGCTGGAGCGGGCAGCGCTGCTCAAACTGGCGCGGGAGGAGGCCGACTGGCTCTTCAGCAGTGCTGATCCTGCGGTGATCAGCGCTTCGCTGCCCCAACGCCCCGATGTGGTGGTCACCGACGGCGGCGATCCCGTGCGCTGGTGTATTGCCGGTCACACAGGAGCGATGCCGGTGCTGGCGCCCCCTCGGGTGGTGGACACCACCGGTGCCGGTGATGCCTTCACCGCAGGCCTGTTGCATCAGCTGGTGCGGTTGACCCCGGCTGTTGGGCAGCCCCTGGCGCTCCATGGGGCCGTGGTGGAGCAGGTGGTGCGGTTCGCAGCAGCCTGTGGTGCGCTCGTGTGCGCCGGGGCTGGAGGGATCGACCCCCAGCCCTCAGCCGCCGATGTGGAGGCTTTTCTGGCTCAGGCGCCCGCTCCAGTCTCCGCCTGAACGACCGGCTTGCATAGCCGCGCCAGTCGTCCCTCAGCTTGTGCACCTACACCCTGCCGGTGGCTGAGCTCCAACCGCCAGGCGTCAGGTAGGGCGAGGCTCAGCCGCTCGGGCCACTCCACCACCAGCAGGGCACCCATGGCAGTCGCCTCCTCTTCCTCCTGCAGAAACAGGTCATCGGCGGCGCTGGGGAGCTCCAATCGATAGAGATCGAGATGCACCAGCGGCGGGGTGCCTTTGGGGTAGTGCTGGGCGAGGGCGAAGGTGGGGCTGGTGATCGGTTCCCCGATGCCCAGGCCGGCCGCCAGACCCTGCACCAGCGAGGTTTTGCCAGCGCCAAGCGGGCCCTGCAACAGCAGCAGCGATCGAGCCGGTAGACGCCTTGCCAAGGCGAGGCCGAGGGCGCGGGTGGCTTCCAGGTCTTCGAGGATCCAGGTGCCATCTGTAGATTGAAGGTCTGGCGAGCCCGAAGCCTCGGCGACTCTGCAGAGATTCCCGTCCACGTTCTCCCCAGGGAGCTTTAACTCATGGTGGCAACACCCACGGCAACGACCGGCCTGCAGGTCGCCGCTGACTACATCATTGCGGACATCAACCAGGCCGCGTTCGGGCGCAAGGAGCTCGACATCGCCGAGACCGAGATGCCCGGTCTGATGGCCCTGCGCGAGAAATACGGCAGCGAGAAGCCTCTGAAGGGTGCCCGCATCGCCGGCTCCCTGCACATGACGATCCAGACCGCCGTTCTGATCGAAACCCTGGTGGAGCTGGGCGCCGAAGTGCGCTGGGCTTCCTGCAACATCTTCTCCACCCAGGATCACGCTGCTGCCGCCATGGCCGCCCGTGGCATCCCCGTCTTCGCTGTGAAGGGCGAGACCCTTGAGGAGTATTGGGATTACACCCACCGCATCCTTGCCTGGGGCGACGGCGGTTCCCCCAACATGATCCTGGACGACGGTGGTGATGCCACCGGTCTGGTGATGCTGGGCAGCAAGGCTGAGCAAGACAGCAGTGTGCTCGATAACCCCTCCAATGAGGAGGAGACCTTCCTGTTCGCTTCAATCAAGAAGAAGCTTGCCGAAGATCCCAGCTTCTACAGCCGCACCAAGGCGCAGATCCAAGGTGTGACCGAAGAGACCACCACCGGCGTGGCCCGTCTCTACAAGATGCAGAAGAGCGGCGAACTTCCCTTCCCCGCCATCAACGTCAACGACTCGGTCACCAAGAGCAAGTTCGACAACCTCTATGGCTGCCGTGAGTCGCTGGTCGACTCCATCAAGCGCGCCACCGACGTGATGGTGGCCGGCAAACAGGCCCTGGTGATGGGCTACGGCGATGTGGGCAAGGGGTCCGCCCAGTCCCTGCGCGGCCTTGGTGCCACCGTCTGCATTGCTGAGGTCGATCCGATCTGTGCCCTGCAGGCGGCGATGGAGGGCTACCGCGTGGTCCGCCTCGAGGACGTCGTCGATCAGATGGACATCTTCGTGACCGCCACCGGCAACTACCAGGTGATCCGCCACGAGCACCTGGTCAAGATGAAGAACGAGGCGATTGTTTGCAACATCGGTCACTTCGACAACGAGATCGATGTGGCTTCCCTGAAGCAGTACGAGTGGGAGAACATCAAGCCCCAGGTCGATCACATCAGCCTGCCCAGCGGCAACCGGATCATCCTTCTCGCCGAAGGCCGTCTGGTGAACCTGGGATGCGCCACGGGTCACCCCAGCTTTGTGATGAGCAACTCCTTCACCAACCAGGTGCTGGCTCAGATCGAACTCTTCACCAAGGGGAATGAGTACGACAAGCAGGTGTACGTGCTGCCCAAGCACCTCGATGAGATGGTCGCCCGCCTGCACCTCGACCGCATCGGCGCCAAGCTCACCGAGTTGAGCAAGGACCAGGCCCACTACATCAATGTGCCTGTGGAAGGTCCCTACAAGCCTGACCACTACCGCTACTGATCCCTGCGATCAGCGCTGTTCCCGCCCCATGGAAGACTTGCGCCAACGTGCGCGGGCTCCATGGGGCTTTCTGAATTCGTCACCCAGCTGCCGGACTGGATCGGTCAGGCCGTGGAAGCCAACCCCTGGGCCGGGTATGCCGCCATCTTTGCGGCGATGTTTCTCGAGAATCTCTTCCCACCGATTCCCTCTGAGCTGATCATGCCCCTGGGGGGCTTTTACGTGCAGCAGGGCCAGCTGCAGTTGATCCCGGTGGTGCTGGCGGGCCTGATTGGCACCGTGCTCGGGGCTTTGCCTTGGTACGGCATTGGCCGTCTGATCAATGAAGAGCGGATCGAGCAGTGGCTCAGCCGCCACGGCCGCTGGATCGGCATCAGCCCAGAGGAATTGGCCCGCAGCCGTCGTTGGTTCAGCCGCTACGGCACCGCCCTGGTGTTCTGGGGACGTCTTGTGCCCGGGATCCGCACCTTGATCTCGGTGCCAGCCGGAATCGAGCTGATGCCGATGGCGCCGTTCCTGATCTGGACCACCGCCGGCAGCTTGATTTGGACCCTGCTGCTCACCCTGGCTGGGGTTGCCCTGGGGGAGAGCTACAGCAACGTGGAGCTGTGGATCGACCCTGTGTCGAAGGTGATCAAGGTGGTGCTGGTGATCGCCCTGTTGGCGGCCGCCATTTGGCTCGGCCTGAGGATCTGGCGCCGCCGCAACACCGCCGACTGATCCGGCCACTGAACCATTGATCTGAGCCCGTTGATCTGAGCTCGTTGACCTGGTCAAGGGGCAGATGCGGAGTCCCAAAAGGTGGACTCCTCTGCCCCTTGCTCAGCTCAGAAGGGCACTTCCTCTTCGCTGGGGCTGCCGCCGAAGCCACCTGATGCTCCCTCGCTGTCGCGCTTGGAACCCAGCAGCTCAAGGCGATCCACCCGCACCACGGGTTTGCTGCGCTCCTCACCGCTGTTGCGGTCGGTCCAGCGGTCGAGCTTGAAGCTGCCGATGATTCCGAGCAGGGATCCTTTCTTGACGTAATCAGCGGCGACCTGGGCCTGCTTGCCCCAGATCTCGAGGTTGAACCAATCCGGCTCGTCGTCGCGGCTGCGGCGGTTCACGGCCATGGTGAGGTTGGCCACCATGCTTCCGGATTCGAAGTAACGCACCTCGGGGTCGCGGCCAGCTCGGCCGACCAAGGTGACGGAATTGACGCCCATGAATGTCTCCTGTGTGTTGGGTCAATGATGCGCCAAAGCGGCCATCTGTGACGGCTGCCCTGGCTGCTTTTTAGAAGTTCCACCCTCGGGGCCGCTTGTATCAGGACAGGGGCTGAAGGGCCGCTCAACTGCCCCTATGATTCGCCGACCTGAGCCGTTCCAAGGTGCTTTTCCGTCGTTTCCAGCTGTCCCGCGACATAGGGATCGACCTCGGCACGGCCAACACGCTGATCTACGTCTCTGGCCGCGGCATCGTGCTGCAGGAGCCCTCCGTGGTGGCCCTTGATCTCGAGCGTGGCGTGCCCCTGGCGGTGGGTGATGAGGCGAAACTGATGCTGGGCCGCACCCCCGGGAATATCAAGGCTGTTCGTCCCCTCAAGGACGGCGTGATCGCTGACTTTGATGCTGCTGAGCAGATGCTCAAGAGCTTCATCCAGAAGGGCAATGAAGGTCGCGGCATCGTCGCGCCCCGGTTGGTGGTGGGCATCCCCAGCGGCGTCACCGGCGTGGAGCGCCGTGCTGTGCGGGAGGCCGGTTTGGCTGGTGCTCGCGAAGTGCACCTGATCGATGAGCCCGTGGCTGCGGCCATTGGCGCCGGTCTGCCTGTGACCGAACCGGTGGGCACGATGATTGTTGATATCGGTGGTGGTACCACCGAAGTGGCGGTGCTGAGCCTGGGCGGCACTGTTCTGAGCGAATCCGTGCGCGTTGCGGGCGACGAGATCAGCGATGCGATTGGGGTGTACCTCAAGAAGGTTCACAACCTTGTGGTTGGTGAGCGCACCGCTGAAGACATCAAGATCCGGATTGGCTCGGCATTCCCCGACAACGACTTCGACCAGACCGTCATGGATGTGCGCGGTCTGCACCTGCTCTCCGGACTGCCCCGGACGATCCAGCTCCGGGCCGGTGACCTGCGCGAAGCGATTGCTGAACCGCTCAACGTGATCGTGGAAGCTGTGAAGCGGACCCTCGAGCGCACCCCGCCCGAGCTCGCCGCCGACATCGTCGATCGCGGAATCATGCTGGCCGGTGGCGGCGCTCTCGTGCGTGGGATCAGCGATCTGATCAGCCACGAAACGGGAATCTTCACCCACATCGCCGAAGACCCCCTGCTGTGTGTGGTCAATGGTTGTGGCCAGGTGCTGGAGGACTACAAGCGTCTGCAGCGTGTGCTCGACACCCCCGAATACGTGCGTAACTCAGTGACGGCCTGAGCCCATGGGTTCCTCCCAGTGGCCGATGGGTACCCGCCTGCGCAGTTGGCGGCGTCTCTGGCCCTGGCTTGCTCTGATCGCTGCCCTTGCTGCCGTGCGCTGGAGCAAGGGTGCGGCCTTCTCTGATGCCTATGCCCTGCTGAGCCGGCCGTTCTGGCCAGGGTCAGCTCAGCGGGAGTGGCTGCAATCCTCTGGCAACCTTGAGCTTCAGGCTCGCCTGCAGTTGCTCCAGCAGGACAACGATCGCCTGCGCGGTTTGCTGGATCTCGACCGCAACAGCGAGAAGGACAAGCGGGTTTCTGCGGCGGTGATCTCCCGGCGCACGGAGGGTTGGTGGCAGCAGCTGGAGCTGGGGCAGGGATCCGCTGCAGGGATCGCCCCTGGCGATGCGGTGATGGGGCCCGGTGGACTGCTGGGTCGCGTGCAGAGCGTCACCCCTGCGACGTCCAGGGTGCGGTTGCTGACCGCACCGGGCAGCCAGGTGGGCGTCTGGGTGGCTCGCACTCAGCAACACGGTCTTCTGGTGGGACTGGGCACTAGCCATCCCCAGCTGCGCTTTCTCGACAAGGATGTGAAGGCGCGCCCGGGTGATCTGGTGAGCACCTCCCCCGCCAGCACTCTGTTGCCCCCCAACCTGCCAGTGGCGGTGATTCAGTCGATCAACGGGCGGGCCGTTCCGGCACCGGAGGCCCTGGTGCAGTTGGTGGCGTCTCCTGAGGCCATCGACTGGGTGCAGGTGCAGACCCGCTGATGGCGCGCCTTCACCAACAGCCGATCTGTGTCGCTTCTGCGCTTTTGGTGCCCTTGCTCACCCTGGCGACACCCGGCTGGCTGACCCTCTCAGGGGTGGCCCCCAGCTGGTCGATTCTCTGGTTGCTGCCCTGGTCGCTGGTGGATGGCCCGGTGTCTGGAACGATCGCAGCGGCCTGTCTTGGGCTGGTGCTTGATGGACTCGGGGGCGCTGGCCTCACCCAGCTGCCGGTGCTGATGCTGCTCGGCTGGTGGTGGGGGCGGCTCGGGCGGCGGGGCCGACCGATCGAACGCAGCCTCAATCTCGGCCTGCTCGCCTGGATTGGCACCATGCTGCTCGGTCTCAGTTTCTGGCTGCAATGGCGTGTGCTCTCGGGTCTCGATGCACCGCTCTTTCAGCACTGGGCCTGGCGCCAATGTTTGCTGCAGGCGTTGATCACCGCCCTGCTGGCGCCGATGCTGGCGTCGTGGCAATTGCTGATCTGGCGTCGACGTGCACCGGCCTGATCTGATGCTCAAATCGCCTCGCTTCCGAACCCTGTTCACCGGCCTGATCCTGACCGGATCGGTCCTCATCGGTTGGGGCTGCCGGCCGGCCCAGCGCTCGGATCTGGCGCCACAGGGGCCGCTCCAGCTTTGGACCCTCCAGCTGGCACCCAAATTCAACCCCTACATGGATGGGGTGATCCATGCCTGGGAACGGGGCCATCCCAAGGACCCCGTGCGCTGGACAGACCTGCCCTGGGGCTCGGTGGAGCGCAAGCTGCTGGCTGCTGTCTTCGCGCGTACCGCGCCGGATGTGGTGAATCTGAATCCGCCCTTTGCAGCCAACCTCGCCAGTAAGGGCGGCCTGACGGACCTCACGCCCTTGCTGCCCGCGGGAGCGGCGGAGCGCTACCTGCCCTCGGTCTGGCAGGCAGCGAGGGATCCTCAGGCGGGCCAGATCGCTGTGCCCTGGTATCTCACTGTGCGCCTGAGCCTGGTGAACCGTGGCTTGCTTCAGCAGGCAGGCCTAGAGCAGCCGCCCCGGCGTTGGCAGGAGGTGCCGGCCTTTGCGCGTCAGATCCGCCGCACCACAGGTCGCTATGGACTGTTTGTGACCGTGGTTCCCGACGACTCCGCTGAGCTGCTCGAATCGATGGTGCAGATGGGGGTGACCCTGCTGGATGACCGGCAGCGGGCTGCTTTCAACACCCCGGAGGGGCGACGTGCCTTTGCCTTCTGGAGTGATCTCTACAGGGAAGGCTTGCTGCCTCGCGAAGTGGTGAGCCAGGGGCAGCGGCGAGCGATTGAGCTCTATCAGAGCGGTGAGCTGGCGGTGCTGGCCAGCGGCGCTGAGTTTCTGCGCAGCATCCAAACCAATGCCCCCGGCATTGCCGCCCGCACCGAACCTTTCCCACCCCTCACCGGTGCGGATGGCACCGCCAATGTCGCCTTGATGACCCTGGCGGTGCCCCGTCAGAGCAGTCGCCCTCAGCAGGCAGCGGACCTTGCTCTTTTCCTGACCAACGCTCCTAATCAAACCCGTTTCGCCAGGGAGGCCCGGGTGCTTCCCTCCTCGCGCGATGCCCTGCAGCAGGTGCTCAGGGAGCTGGAGGCAGAGCGACCGGCGAATGGCCAGGAGGCCCAGATCCGCCAGGCCCGCTTGCTATCGGCCCGCACCCTGGAGCGAGCCCGGGTGCTGGTGCCAGCGAGCCCCGGCATCAAGCGCCTGCAGGCCATCATCTACACGCAGCTCCAGCGGGCGATGCTCGGCCAGATCAGCAGCGATCAGGCGGTGACCGAGGCGGCCCGGCAGTGGAATCGCTACGCCGAGGCCCGTTGGCCCTGAACAGAGGTCTTAATCCTTAAAAGAATCAAAAGCCTTGGGGCGGCGTGATCCCTTGGCTCGTGTTCTGTTTGGGCTGAACGGTAGGGTTGCGGCTCCTGATGCAGCGTTCGCATGCCCGAGCCCGGGCCATCCACTGCTCCGAAGGCCACGATCCTGGTGGTGGATGACGAACCTGCCGTGCGGCGCGTGCTGGTGATGCGCCTGCAATTGGCCGGCTACCAGGTGATTTGCGCCGAAGACGGCGAAGAAGCCCTCGAGCGTTTTCACAAGGACAGCCCCGATCTGGTGGTGCTCGATGTGATGCTCCCGAAGCTGGATGGCTTTGCGGTGTGCCGTCGGCTGCGGGCCGAATCCTGCGTGCCGATCATTTTCCTGTCTGCACTGGAGGCGATCTCCGAGCGGGTGGCCGGTCTTGATCTGGGTGCCGACGATTACCTGCCCAAACCGTTCAGTCCCAAGGAGCTTGAGGCGCGAATCGCTTCGATCCTTCGCCGGGTTGGCCGGGGGTCGGCTGCCGCGGAGCCTCGGGATGTGCCCGTTGGTCAAGGGGTGCTGCGGGTCGGTGATTTGGTGGTGGATACCAACCGTCGTCAGGTGACTCGTGGCAGCGAACGCATTTCCCTCACCTATACGGAGTTCAGCCTGTTGGAGCTGCTGTTCCGTGAGCCCGGACGCGTGGTGCCCCGGGCCGAGATCCTTGAGCAGCTCTGGGGGTATCCCCCTCGCCGTGCTGCCGATCTGCGCGTGGTGGATGTCTACGTCGCCCGCCTGCGCGGCAAGCTCGAGCCCGATCCCCGCAATCCGGAACTGATCCTCACCGTGCGCGGGATCGGTTACGCCTCCCAGCGCATGGGTGATCTGCCTGCCGCTGTCAACGCCTGAACCCGGGCGACTGGTCGGGCAGGATGGCGCCGACTGCATGCGCCCCCTTGTCTGACCTGCGCGAGACCCGTCTGGAGAAGGCCAACGCCCTGCGCGAGCTTGGCCAGGAGCCCTACGCCCTGCGTTTCGAGCCGAGCCATCGCACCGATCAGCTCCAGGCTGACCATGCCGATCTGCCCAATGGAGAGGAGCGGCAGCTGGAGGTGGCGGTCGCCGGTCGGGTGATGACCCGTCGGGTGATGGGCAAGCTCGCCTTTTTTACCCTCGCGGATGAAACCGGTTCGATCCAGCTCTATCTGGAGAAGGCCAGCCTGGGTGAATCGTTCAGCCAGCTCACCACCCTGGTGGATGCGGGTGATCTGATTGGTGTGCGCGGCAGCCTGCGCCGCACCGACCGGGGCGAGCTGTCGGTGAAGGTGAGCGACTGGCGGATGCTCACCAAGGCTCTCCAGCCTCTCCCGGACAAGTGGCACGGCCTGGCGGACGTGGAGAAGCGCTACAGGCAGCGCTACCTCGATCTGATCGTCAGCCCCCAGTCGCGGGAGACCTTCCGGCGCCGCGCCCTGATGGTGAGTGCGATCCGGCGCTGGCTCGATGAACGCGCCTTTTTGGAAATTGAAACGCCGGTGCTGCAGGCGGAGGCCGGTGGTGCCGAGGCGCGTCCGTTCATCACCCACCACAACACCCTCGACCTGCCCCTCTACCTGCGGATCGCCACGGAGCTTCACCTCAAGCGACTCGTGGTGGGGGGCTTCGAGCGGGTCTATGAGCTGGGGCGCATCTTCCGCAACGAAGGTGTCAGTACCCGCCACAACCCCGAGTTCACCTCGGTGGAGGTGTATCAGGCCTATGCCGATTACACCGACATGATGGATCTCACCGAGCAGCTGATCGCGTCGGTGGCTGAGCAGATTTGCGGCGGTACCCGCATCACCTACCAGGGCACGGAGGTGGATCTGACTCCCCCCTGGCGGCGCGCCACCATGCATGAGTTGGTGCAGGAGGCCACCGGTCTCGACTTCAACGCCTTTGCTGATCGCGCAGCAGCAGCAGCGGCGATGGAGGCCGCTGGTCTGGAGGTGCCTGAAAAAGCCGACAGCGTGGGCCGGTTGCTGAATGAGGCCTTTGAGCAACGGGTGGAGGCGGAGCTGATTCAGCCCACCTTTGTGACCGATTACCCGGTGGAGATTTCGCCGCTGGCACGCAAGCACCGCAGCAAGCCAGGGCTGGTGGAGCGCTTTGAGCTGTTCATCGTCGGCCGGGAGACCGCCAATGCCTTCAGTGAGCTCATCGATCCCCTCGACCAGCGACAGCGTCTCGAGGATCAGCAGGCCCGGCGGGCGGCTGGAGACGATGAGGCCCATGGGGTGGATGAGGATTTCCTTCAGGCCCTCGAGGTGGGCATGCCCCCCACGGGTGGCCTCGGGATCGGCATCGATCGCCTGGTGATGCTGCTCACCGATAGCCCTTCGATCCGTGATGTGATCGCCTTCCCGCTCATGCGCCCAGAAACCCGTACAGAGCCCTGAACCGTCAACGTGGATAATTAGACCCAGTGGCAGGGTCCTCTTCCCATGAGTGGCGAGCGCGTAGGTTTCCGCTTCAAACACGCCGATGCGGTGGTCAAGCGCAATCCCCAGGGGCGTTCTCGCCGCGGTTGGGTGATGGAGCCGGTGGAGCAGACCACCAGCCGGGGCACCAAGATGCCCGCTTACCGAATCCGCTGGCGCGACAGTGAACGCCCCGAGATCGTGCTCCAGCACATGCTGATCGCCGATCCCGATCCCACTCCGCCGCCCGAGAACGTGAGCCTGGTGCCCCCGGCTCCCAAGGCCTGATCCATCAGCTGAAGCCCTGACGGCGCCTCAGCTCCTCCAATTCTTGCTTTGCTTCAAACAGGGCCCAGTCTTCTTCGAGGCTGCGGCCCTGTTGCTGTTTTGCAGCCGTGTGCTGGAGCTGGTTGAGCTGGGTGTTCAGGTCCTGGAACTGTTGACCCAGCCCCTCCAGTTCGCCCCACAGCTGCCGGCCCTGGTCCATCAGGCTCTGCACATGGGCCTCAGCCCGTCCAGCCAGATCCTTGGCGCCAGCAGCGCGAGCCCGGCTGCAGCGGGCCTGCCAGTCGCGCACCTCTGAGGCGAGGGCCAGCAGCTGGCGGCGGTGCTCCTCCGCCTGCTCCTGGAGCTGAGCGCGCCGACGCTGTAGATCTTGCTGCCGATCACGCAGGTGCTGTTCGCGCAGCAGTTGCTCCTGCTGGGGATTGGAGCGCAGAAAGGCATTGAGGCGTTCCTCGAGGTTGCGCTCAAGCTGATCCAGCCAGGTGGGGGCCATCAGCCGTCGTCCTGCCCATCGGGGGCTTTGGTGATCAACGGGGCTTCGATCTCCTGCTGCAGCGGGGTGATCGCCCCATCACGGGAGCGCAGCAGAAGCTGTGTCAGCCGAGCGACCGATCCTTCCCCAACCTCCAGCTCGCTGAGTCGTTCGAAGGCCTGCCGATAGAGCGCTTCCAGTTCATCGATCAATGATTCCCGCTGCTGGCGGATGGTGCGGCGTTGCTCCTCACGGCTCATGGCGGCAGCGGTGCGCGGTGACTGATGGTCAGTCTGCCGCCTCCAGCAGGTGCAGAGAGAGGCTGTCGTCGGGGTCATGCCAACGGCGCGCGCAGCGCCATCCCGCCTCTGCAGCCAGCTCGATCGCCATTACAGGGCTGTACTTCACGCTGTATTCGGTCACCAGCGTTTCACCGTCGTCGAAGCTCCAGTGCTCATCGGCGATGGAGACCTGTTGGGGGCAACGGCTGATCAGGGCCATCTCCACTCGACTGGCCTCCGGTTGCCAGCGGGCCCGGTAGCGGAAGCGTTGGGGATCGAAGTTGGCCTGCAGATCCTGGTTGAGGCGATGGAGCAGATTGCGGGCAAAGGCAGCCGACACCCCGGCGGCATCGTCATAGGCCGCCTCCAGTACCGACGCCGGCTTGGGGTGATCAAGGCCCAGCAGCAGGGGGCCGCCGGCCAGGATCCTCCGGAAGCGCCGCAGCAGCTCCACCGCGTCCTGGCGGTTGAAATTGCCCAGGGAGCTGCCGGGGAAGAACCCCAGGCGTCGCTGGCCCCGCAGCAAGGGATGGACAGGCAGGGTCTCCAGTTGGCTGTGGTCACAGCAGATGCCGAGCATGGCCACCGTCGGATGGGCCTGCTGCAGCTTGGTGATCGCCTGCTGGAGATGGTCGGCGCTGATGTCGAGGGCGACGTAAGCCGGAGGCTGCAGGGCCTTCAGCAGTGGCCCCACCTTGCGGGCACTGCCGGCCCCGAACTCCACGATCACGCCATCACCGAGGGCTGCAGCGATCTCGCGGGCCTTGCACTCCAGCAGGTTGATTTCGGTGCGGGTGAGCCCGTATTCCGGTTGTTCGCAGATCCTGTCAAAGAGTTTGGAGCCTTCGGCGTCGTAAAGGAACCAGGCCGGCAGCTGGCGTGGTTGGCGCGCCATGCCATCGCGCACAAGCTGGCGCATGTCGGCGGCGGGGGGATGGAGGTCGATCAGGTCGATCGCGTGAGGTCTCGGGAGATTCATCTGACTGGTCATCTGGCTGGTTACCTGGCCAGGCGAAGGCCGGCGGCCATCCAGCGGCTCGCCGGCGGGAAGAAGTTCCGGTAGGTGAGACGGCTGTGACCCTTGGGAGTCAGGCGGCTACTGCCCCGCAGCACGAACTGGGAGGTCATGAACTTGCCGTTGTATTCCCCTACGGCCCCGGCCGCCGGCTGGAAGCCCGGATAGGGGCGGTAGGGGCTAGCGGTCCATTGCCAGAGGTCTCCTGTGGCTTGAAGGAGCTCATCGCTGCGCTCGCGGGCGCTCAGCTCCCACTCCGCTTCGCTCGGCAGGCGGGCACCGGCCCAGCGGGCATAGGCATCCGCTTCGAACCAGCTGATGTGCCTGACAGGGCGTTGCGGTTGCAGGGGTTGTCGGCCCGCCAGGGTGAATTCCCACTGCCAGGGTGCGTCAGGGTCCTCCCGGCGCCAGTAGCGGGGGGCTTGCCACGCTTTCGTTTGGCACAGGCTCCAGCCTTCGCTCATCCATAGCTCCGGCCGCTGGTAGCCCCCGTCGGTGATGAACTGCTGGTAGTCGGCATTGGTCACCAACCGGTCCGCGAGCGCGAACGGCTCCAGCCAGACCCGGTGGCGCGGCCCCTCATTGTCGAAATGGAAGCTGTCGTGATGCGAGGCATGGCCGATCTCGACCAGGCCTCCGGGATGCTCCAGCCAGCGGCGCTCGCTGCCGGGTGCTTCCTTCGCCTCCTCCCAGTCGCTGCGGTAGCAGGGCTCCAGGGGCTGGCGACTGAATCCATCGAGTAGGTCCATCAGCAGCAGTTCCTGGTGCTGCTGCTCGTGCTGCAGTCCGAGCTCCACCAGGCCGCTCCAACGGCGATCCTCGCCAGCGCTGAACAGTTGCTCCAGAGAGGCATCGACTCGCCGGCGCCAGGCGAGCACATCGGCGATCGCCGGTCGGCTGAGCAGGCCGCGCTGGGGTCTGGGTTGTCGGGGCCCGACGGTCTCGTAATAGGAATTGAACAAGTAGCCCCAGCGGGGATCAGCCGGGCGGTGATCTGGCTGAAACGGCCCGAGCACGAAGGTTTCGAAGAACCAGGTGGTGTGTGCCAGGTGCCATTTGGGTGGGCTGGCATCGGCCATTCCCTGCAAGCAGAGATCCTCCGGTTCGAGGGGGGCGATCAGCGATTCGCTGGCGCGGCGCACCGTCAGCAGGCGAGACAGCAGGGGCTGCTGCGTGCTGAGGACCATCCCATGCGGGCGACTGCGGCAGACCCTAGGTGCTGATCAATTGCGGTGCAGGTGGCGCTGGGCCCCTACCATCGGCCCACTGCGGCTGGAACGATGGAGATCGGATCTGTGCTCGCGGAGCGCTATCGGATCGATCAGCAACTGAGCGCCGCCGCCCAGGGGGTGCTCTGGCGCGCCGCTGATTTGCTCGCCGGCGAGTCCCCTGTGGCGTTGCGCGAACTGCGTGACCCTGCTGCCCAGGAGCGCTTCCGGGCGATCTGGCCTGCGATGCAGGCGGTGCTTCATCCCCAGATTCCCCGCTTCGGTGGCCTGCTGGAGGAGGAAGGAGCCCTCTGGCTGGTGCGTGAGTGGCAGGAGGGGCAGAGCCTGAGTCAGATCCAGCGTCAACGCTCTGAGCGCCAGCTGGTGTTCGGTCCCGGGGAGGTGCTCCTGCTGTTGCGCCAGCTGTTGCCACCCCTGGCGGTGCTGCATGGCCGCGAGTTGGTGCATGGCGATCTCAACCCCGGCAATCTGCTGCGCCGGGATCAGGACGGTCTGCCCGTGCTGCTGGATTTCGGCCTGCTGCAGCAGGCCGGTCTGCGCCCACTGACCGGCGCAACAGCCGGCTATGCCCCCAGGGCCCAGGGCCGCGGTGAAGCGGCTGCCGCCTGGATGGATCTCCATGGCTTGGGTGTCACGGCCCTGAGTCTTCTCAGCGGCAGGCCCCCGGAACAGTTGCTGGGGCCTGACGGTGCTGCTGCTGCCAGCGCCTGGCGCATTCCCGAGAGCTTGAATTTGGAGGCCCCCTATCGCGCGGTCCTTGAGCGGTTGCTCAGCGAACGGCCCGGGGAGCGTTTCGAGCAGGCCCGCGAGGCGCTGCAGGCGCTGCAGGCCGTGGTCATGCCCGAATCCACTGGTCCCCAGGCGCTCTCGGAACGCACGGTGGTGCTGGCGCCGGCGGCGCCTGTCCCTGTGCCCGTGCCTGCTCCCACGCCTGCGTTGCCCTCCCTGGGCAGGGATCCAGACGCTTCAGCCCAATCTCCGTCTGGCGATCAGGCTGTTTCAGCTCGGAGTCGCCCCAGCGCAGAAGCGCGTCAACAGGCCGCTGAAGGGCGCCTCTGGCCGGTGGTCGGCGCGCTCCTGATTTCGGCGGTGTTGGGCACGGCCATCGGCTGGTTCCTGCTCAGTCGTGGTCGCAGCCCGGATGGTGCCCCCTCCACGGATCGTGATCTGGTGGGCCGGGCCCCGAGCGCTAGCTTGCCGCCGGCGGAGGTGGATCAGCGTCAGCAGCTGCTCAGTCGCTTGCGCGCCCTTCAGGTTGACCGCAGCTGGTTCTTGCAGCTGGTGGATGCCAGCCTGCTTGCCCGCTTCCCCGAGCGGAACGGGCGCCTGCCGAGTGATTCCCTTGAGGATGCTCCCTTGCGCCGGGTCTGGAATGAGCTGGCGGAGGAATGGCTGGCCCGGGTGGAGCAGCTGCCGCCGGATCTGCGGGCTCGGCTTGGCCAGCTCAAGGATGCGGATTGGCAGAAGCAGCGGGAGGCGCTCACGAAGCAGGGGGTGAATCCCCGGGTGGTGGAGCAGCTGGTGAGTGCTTCAGCCCAGAACCTTCTGCCCGGCGTGGTGAGCGGTAGCAAGCCCCCTGAGCCCTACCTGCAGCTCTGGTATGCCGCGGCTATGCGCGGGCTGGGTGATGTGCGCATCGAGAAGCTCAAGGCTCGCCCTGGTGCGCCAACGGTGCTCTCCAGTCGTGTGCCTTCCGGTGGGGCGCGCTTGATTGCGATTCAGGTGCCGGCGGGCCGCCGCTTGGTGCTGGGTATCAACGGCACCCCTCTGATGCAGATGACCGTCTACGGCGCCGATGGTGAGGTGGTCGCAGCCCGGGGCCCGCTGCGGGTGGTGACCCTCACTCCTGAAGCGGGCTCGCCCGTCCAGGTTCTGGTGACCAATGAAGGGGTCTCTTCCGGTTTGCTTACGCTCTCGTGTCGGGCTGATCGTCTCGCTCCAACGCCTTTGCCGGAGGTGGACCCGAATCCGATTCCAGATCCGGCGACCGGTGCCACGGGTGTGGTGGATGGCATGGCTGACCCCCCGGGTCCGAAGCCGGCCGGGGCGGCTAAGCCGCAGGAGGAACCGCTGGCACCGCCGCCACCGGCAGGAGCAATCCAGGGAGACGGTGGCGTTACCAACTAGTAACGATTCAGTAACGGGATAGTGCTGCGCGGGTTTCTTTTTTCACCTGCTTTTCCTTTTCTGCTGCTCGTTTGTCGTGCAGCTTGCGGCCCTTGCCCAGTCCGATCGTCAACTTGATCCACGAGCCCTTGAGGTGCATGTTCAGGGGGATCAGGGCCAAGCCCTTCTGGTCAAGCTGGCCCCGCAACTTGTCGATCTCGCGTCTGTGGGCCAACAGTTTGCGCACCCGCAGGGGGTCGTGGTTGTAGTAGCCACTGGCGTGGGTGTGGGGTGAGATGTGCACGTTGTGCAGCTGCAGTTCACCGTTGCGGATGAGGCAGAAGCCATCCCGCAGGTTGGCCTGGCCGGCCCGCACCGATTTCACCTCTGTGCCCACCAGCTCGATGCCGGTTTCCAGGGTTTCCAGGATTTCGTATTGATGGCGCGCCAGGCGGTTATCGGCCAGCAGGCGATTCGCCGCTGCCCTGGCTGCTGCCCCCTTCTTGCCCCCGCCTTTCGCCATCCGGCTGTCTTGGATCTCCCGACCTTATCCAGACATCGGTACCCTTCCACCATGGCGATTGTCTCTTCCAGTGCCGGCTCCGGGCGCAGCAAGCGCAACGCGGTGCCCCGTCTGGTGGATCCAGCCGCGCAGGAGGAGGATTTCGCGGGTACGAATTCCGCGGGTACGAATTCCGCAGGTGCGCCTCTCGCAGGAACCGATGGCGCTTCAGCCCGCGATGAGGGGCTCCGACCGCGACGCCTGAATGATTACATCGGCCAGCGGGAGCTGAAACAGGTGCTTGGCATCGCCGTGCAGGCGGCGATCGGCCGCGGCGATGCCCTCGACCATGTGCTGCTCTATGGCCCCCCCGGCCTCGGGAAGACCACCATGGCCCTCGTTCTCGCTGAGGAGCTGGGGGTGAGCTGCCGGATCACCAGTGCACCGGCCCTCGAGCGCCCGCGAGACATCGTTGGTCTGCTGGTGAATCTGCAGCCGCGGGAGCTGTTGTTCATCGATGAGATTCATCGCCTCACCCGGGTGGCTGAGGAGTTGCTCTATCCGGCGATGGAGGATCGGCGCCTTGATCTCACGGTGGGCAAGGGGAGCACGGCTCGCACCCGCACCCTTGATCTGCCTCCCTTCACCCTCGTGGGCGCCACCACCCGGGCCGGGTCTTTGAGCTCACCCCTGCGGGATCGCTTCGGCTTGATCCAGCGTCTGGAGTTCTATGGCCAAGAGGATCTAGAGGCGATCGTGGAGCGGGCCTCCGGCCTGCTCGGCCTCCGTCTCACGGCAGCGGCCTGTTGCGAAATCGCTCGTCGCTGCCGGGGCACTCCTCGCATCGCCAACCGCCTGCTGCGGAGGGTGCGGGATGTGGCGTGTGTGCGCGGGGTGGATGGAGCGATCGAGGCCGTGCTCGTGGAAGAGGCCCTCAGCCTCCATCGTGTGGATGGTCGGGGATTGGATGCCAGTGACCGTCGTCTGCTCGAGCTTCTGCTGCAGGCACACGGCGGCGGTCCTGTGGGCCTTGAAACCCTGGCGGCTGCCCTCGGCGAAGATCCCACCACCCTGGAAGCGGTGGTGGAGCCTTACCTGCTGCAGCTCGGTTTCCTGCAACGCACCCCCCGGGGGCGAGTGGTGACGGAGGCGGGACGTCGACATCTGGGTTGGCCGACGGAGGGATCCGAAGCGGCATGATCCATCGCGCCCTTCTACTGGTGTTGCTGGGACTGCTCTGGCTGGTGCAGCCGGTTGAGGCAGATCAGGGTGTCACGGTTCCAGACCTCTCAGATCGCGACCTGTTCGAGCGGGCCCTGGCGGCCAGTCGTGATGGTGCGGCAGCCCAGGCGCTGCCCCTCTGGGATCGTTATTTGGAGCGCCAGCCTCAGGATGCCGCCGCCTGGAGCAACCGCGGCAATGTGCGCCTGGTGCTTGGCGATCCCGAAGCAGCGATCGCCGATCAGACCCAGGCGCTGGCCCTGGAGCCTGAGGCGATTGATCCCCATCTCAACCGCGGCACTGCGGAAGAGGCGTTGCAGCGGTGGTCGGATGCGGCCACGGACTACACCTGGATCTTGGAGCGGGATCCCCAGGAGGCTTCGGCCCTTTACAACCTGGGCAATGTGCGCGGCTCCGAGAGCGACTGGGCGGCGGCTGCTGAGCTTTATGCCCAGGCGGCCCTGGCGCGGCCGGGGTTTGCGATGGCACGCTCCAGCGAGGCCCTGGCCCGTTATCAGCTTGGTGAGCTGGATGCTGCCGAACAGGAGTTGCGCAAACTGATTCGCCGCTATCCCCTGTTTGCTGATTCCAGAGCGGCCCTGTCGGCCCTGCTCTGGCGCCGGGGCCAGGGTGGCGAGGCGGAGAGCCACTGGGCGGCGGCGGCCGGGCTCGATCCCCGTTACCGCCAGGCCGATTGGCTGCTGGCGGTGCGGCGCTGGCCACCGAGCCCCACGGCCGACCTGGGCGCGTTTCTCAAGCTGGAGAGTCGATGAACACCCCCATGGATCCCTGGCTCACTCGCCTCGACGAGCAGTTGCCGGAACTGCTGGAACTGCGCCGTCATCTCCATGCCCACCCGGAGCTGAGCGGGGAGGAGCACCAAACGGCCGCGTTGGTGGCGGGGGAGCTGCGCCAGCACGGTTGGCAGGTGCGCGAAGGAGTGGGGCGTACTGGTGTGGTGGCCGACCTTGGTCCGTCTGAGGGGCCAAGGGTTGGCCTGCGAGTGGATATGGATGCCCTGCCTGTCGAGGAGCGCACGGGGCTGGCCTATGCGTCCCGCCGTCAGGGGGTGATGCACGCCTGCGGCCATGACCTGCACACCTGCATCGGTCTGGGGGTGGCCCGTTTGCTCGCGGCTGAGTCGCCCCTGCCCTGCGGGGTGCGGCTGTTGTTTCAGCCCGCCGAAGAGCTGGCCCAAGGGGCCCGCTGGATGCGTGACGATGGGGCCCTGGAGGGTCTCTCAGCCCTGTACGGCGTGCATGTGTTTCCGTCCCTTGCGGTGGGAACGATCGGGGTGCGCAGCGGCAGCCTTACCGCAGCGGCAGGCGAACTGGAGATCGAGGTGATCGGTGAGGGAGGGCACGGCGCCCGGCCCCACCAGTCGGTGGATGCGATCTGGATCGCCGCTCGGGTGGTGACTGGTCTGCAGGAGGCGATCAGTCGCCGCCTGGATGCCCTGCATCCCGTGGTGGTGAGCTTCGGGCGGATCGAGGGCGGCAAAGCCTTCAACGTGATCGCTGATCGGGTGCGCCTGCTCGGCACCCTGCGCTGCCTGGATTGCGATCTGCACGGTCGGTTGCCGGCTTGGATCGAAGACACTGTGCAAGCGATCTGTTCCAGCTTCGGGGCCACCGCCACGGTCAGCTATCGCTGCATTGCCCCTCCTGTGCACAACCATCCGGGCCTTACGGATCTGCTCGAACGCTGTGCCATCGAACAGATCGGCCGCGCCCAGGTGCAGCGCCTGGAGCACCCGTCCCTTGGCGCGGAGGATTTCGCGGAGCTGGTGCAGGAGCTGCCGGGCAGCATGTTTCGGTTGGGTGTGGCGGGGCCGGATGGATGTGCGCCCCTGCATAACGGTCGTTTTCTGCCGGATGAAGGCAGCCTGGGAGTCGGCATTCGCGTGCTCACCTCCACCCTGCTGGCCTGGATGAGCGCTCCTATCCCCGCGGAGGCTCCATGAGCTCGCGCATCCGATCTTTGGGCCATGTGTGGTTGTCGCTGGCGGCGCCTCTGTTGGTGTTGCTGGGGTTGGTGGCGCTGTTCTTGCGTCAGGGGCAAGATCGCCTGCAGGCCCTGCCTGCGATTGTGGTGGGCATCACCCTGGTGACCAGCGCCCTGGTGGGCCGTCGACGCCGGCGTCAGCGCTTGTTGATGGCCCTGCGCAGCACCCGGGCCGAACGCCCATCCCAGGAGCGCGACTGATGGCTGCCCAACCCGACGACAGACCCTGCCCCGATGCGGCAACCCTGCGCGAGGCGATTGCCTCCGGGGACCCGATGCGGGCCATGCCCGCCCTGGCGACTCTGAGGGAGTTCCCCGAGGATCAGACCGAGACCGTGGTGGTGCCGCTGTTGCTGCTTGGCGCTGAGCAGGAGGCCTTCCTGGTGCGCTCGCTCAGCTGCAGCGGCCTGGGGGTTCGCCGCAGCGAGGCGGGCTGGGCGCTGCTCGAGCGGCTGCTGCGGAACGACGAGGACGCGAATGTGCGCGCGGAAGCGGCCAATTCCCTCGCCAGCTACGGCGTGGAGCGGGCCTGGCCCTTGTTGAGGGACAGCTTTGCTGCCGACAATGCCTGGCTCGTGCGTTGCAGCATCCTCTCGGCCCTGGCGGAGCAGCCCGGGATTGATCCCGCCTGGTTGTTAGAGCTCGGCCAGCTGGCGATTGAGGATGGTGACGGCACTGTGCGGGTGGGCGGCGCGGAGATCCTGGGCCGGCTGGTGCGGGAGCAAGCCGCCGATGTCGTTGGCAGCCAGGCTCGGGCCCTGCTCCAACCGCTGCAGCAGGACACAGATCACCGGGTGGTGGCAGCGGCCCTGAATGGCCTGCAGGGCAGCTGAGCACTCCTTTGACGCGACTCTTGCTACCGTTCCGGCACCACTAGGGGTGCCCGGGTCGCTCGCGACTCATCGGGCTGAGATCACACCCTCCGCACCTGATCCGGGTCATGCCGGCGCAGGGAAGTGACCAAGCGTGATCCCGGGCTCTAGCCCACCTCTGGCTATCCCGTCGCCGATTCGATCATGCGTGCTTCTTGGGTTGCCGCCCGCCAGGGTCAGGCCAATGTGTCGCAGATGCACTACGCCCGCCAAGGGGTGGTGACCGAGGAGATGGCCCATGTGGCCAAGCGAGAGAACCTGCCCGAGTCGCTGGTGATGGAAGAGGTGGCCCGGGGCCGCATGATCATCCCGGCCAACATCAATCACACCAACCTGGAGCCGATGGCGATCGGCATCGCCAGCAAGTGCAAGGTGAACGCCAACATCGGTGCCTCTCCGAATGCCTCGGATGCGGAAGAGGAGGTGAAGAAACTCAAGTTGGCGGTCAAATATGGCGCCGACACAGTGATGGACCTCTCCACCGGTGGCGTGAACCTGGATGAGGTGCGCACGGCGATCATTAATGCTTCGCCGGTGCCGATCGGTACGGTGCCTGTTTACCAGGCTCTGGAGAGTGTGCACGGCTCGATCGAAAAGCTCGATGAAGACGACTTCCTGCACATCATCGAGAAGCACTGCCAGCAGGGCGTTGATTACCAGACCATCCATGCCGGTCTGCTGATCGAACACCTTCCCAAGGTGAAGGGCCGCATCACCGGGATCGTGAGCCGTGGCGGCGGCATCCTTGCGCAGTGGATGTTGTATCACCATCGTCAAAACCCGCTCTATACGCGCTTTGACGACATCTGCGAGATCTTCAAGCGCTACGACTGCACCTTCTCGCTGGGTGATTCATTGCGCCCTGGCTGTCAGCACGATGCGTCGGATGCAGCGCAGCTGGCCGAACTTCACACCCTGGGTGAATTGACGCGTCGCGCCTGGACCCATGATGTGCAGGTGATGGTCGAGGGTCCGGGCCACGTCCCTTTGGACCAGATTGAGTTCAACGTGAAGAAGCAGATGGAGGAGTGCAACGAAGCACCTTTCTATGTGCTGGGCCCCCTGGTCACCGACATCGCCCCAGGTTATGACCACATCACCTCAGCGATCGGTGCGGCGATGGCCGGTTGGCATGGCACGGCAATGCTTTGCTATGTGACCCCAAAGGAGCACCTGGGTCTGCCCAACGCGGAAGACGTGCGCGAAGGCCTGATCGCCTACAAGATCGCTGCCCATGCGGCTGATATCGCCCGTCACCGCCCCGGTGCCCGTGATCGTGACGATGAGCTCAGCCGTGCCCGTTACAACTTCGACTGGAACAAACAGTTTGAGTTGTCACTCGATCCCGAGCGTGCCAAGGAGTATCACGACGAAACCCTTCCAGCGGATATCTATAAGCAGGCCGAATTCTGCTCGATGTGTGGTCCGAAGCACTGCCCCATGCAGACCAAAATCACCGATGCTGATCTTGAAGGCCTTGAAAAGGCTTTAGAAGCAAAAGGTGGGGCTCATTTGAGCCAAGTTAAGATGAAGAAGTTTGATTGAGTCTTGCTCTGAATAAAATTGCCAGTAATGTTCAATTCATTTGAATATAATGATTCAAAATCCTACAGTCAATGATTTCAAAAATCATCGAGATGGTTCGAAATCACTTTTTTATGCCACAGCGCTGACCTCCTTTGCTAGTTCTGTAGGTCTTATTCTGTGGCAATGGCTTAAAAATAATAGAAGTTTTTTACCGGACCCAGAAGAATCTGTTGGAAATGCCTTAGCAGGCCAATATCTTGGGACAGCGTACGATCTTTTTCTGATTGTTCTCTTGAGTGCCATTATCTATTTGGGCATTAAAATTGCAAGAGAAAAGCATCATGAGTTTTCACGAGAGTCACGAGTCAAAAAATTCTTTGGTTCGCGCCTTGTGTCATTTGTTAAGAGCAATCCTGTTGTTACAGCCATATTTACGGTTTATACAGTTTTGTTGGTACAAGAAGCAACGTGGTTTCATGGAGAACTTATAGGATGGATTCAAGACGTATTTCGAGATAATTTTTTAAGTAATTTTAGCATCCGTTACGACTTCGTATCTGAAACTCTGCGACGTGAAGATTATCGACTTTTCCCTTTATCTCATCAAGATCTTCACGTTTATACCTGGTTTACTCCTTATGTCAAAGTAATGATGTTGATAAGCGCCGTACAGTTAATTACAGTCGTTGTCTGTGCAAAGCGGCTTGCTGAAAATATCAGTGGAAATAAGTCTGCTGCCTCGCTTCTGCTAATTAGTGCTCTTCTAACATTATTTTGTGCTTCTATTGCAAATGCTTTCTTTCAATTAGATTATCCAGAAAGGATGTTGACATTTCTCTTGTCAATGTACTCTCTAACTTATTTGCACTATTTGCGTCATCGTGATCGATCATCTTTTTATATAACTTTTTTGCTTGCTCTTCTGGGCATGTATTGGAAAGATACTGGTTTTATACTCTTCATCTTTCCAGCTGCAATTGTTATAGGCGCCAACTTTCTGCCATTTCCGAATTTATTGAATACCAATGGAGAAGGCTTTGTTCATCCCCTGAAAAACTGGAGGAGATTTTACAGCTTATACAAGCTTGAACTATGGCTCTGTTGGTTATTTAGTGCATTCATTATGAGCTATATTTATTTGTCATTGATACCAAGCACTTACCTTGACACAGAAGCTTATGGCAGCACATCGGCTGGCACGGTATTTAGTCCAATCATAAGATTTTGGATTCTTGTTTCTTTTACAATAGTAAGATTAGCGTTAATCCTTGCGAGAAGAAAAAATATAAATTTGTTGGATATATTGAATATATCGGCTATTACATATGCTTTTGCTCTCTATGTATTGGTTGGCTTTAAAGGCTATAGTTACCAGTACGCTCCAATTGAGTTTATAACAATAGTTAATATATTGGTTCTATGGTGTTGGGCTTCAAAACGTCTAGATAAAAAACTGCCAAGTAAGCACTTTGTTGGAATTGCTGGCTTTGCCATCACTTTATTATTCATAGGTTATGAGCACCTTGATAAAAGATATTCTTTTTATGGTCATGCTAGTAGAGTCCATGAATTGCACAACTCATGGGAGCAAACTTATGATAAAATTGATCAAATCACACGAGAGCGAAAAAAGAATGGAGACCAAGTAAATATAATTTATTCCTCTCAATCTTGGTTCGATAAAAGCAGACATCTAGATCGTCTTCGCTATGACAGACTTATTGAGTGGAATCCGGGCTATGGTAAATTCTTTATCAAGGACGGTATCGGTCCTTACACTGAATATATTCCTCAGACCGATGATCTATATATTAACATCGATCGAACAGACTCAATTTTGCCTACTCAACCAAATATTACATATGAGTTGATTTATCAATTCAATCATAAGCATACGGGTAGACCCAATGGCCAGATTTATAAAATTAAAGCTTTAGATTAAGTCTATGCAAGCCAGTTAAATTCTCTTTCATCATGGTAATGGCATACATTCCAATGTGGTCAACATGATCACTCTATTCATTCTTGCTTACTATCTCTTGAATGATATATCTGGGTCTGCGAAGACTTTGGAAATAAATCTTTCCGATATATTCACCTAATATTCCAATAAGTAGAAAATTAAAACCAAATAGTACGTACATCGATAGAATAATAGAAGTCCAACCGCTGACCACATCCCCTACTAAAAATGCTTTAAGAATGTAGATTAGTACTACACTACAGATTAGAAACAAAATGACAGAGGCTATGAAGGTTAGGCGTAGAGGAGCTATGGATAGAGATAGGATACCTTCTGATGCAAACTTCAGCATTTTCTTGATACTATATTTGCTTTCGCCGGCAAAACGCCTAGCAACTGTGTAAGGATAAATTGCTTGCTTGAAACCAATAAGGGAGATAATTCCTCGTGTAAAAAAAGTCGCATCACCATGGTCTACGAGTACAGCCGTTGATTGTTGATCCATAACTCTAAAGTCAGAGACATTTGGGGCAATTTCAGCACCTAAAAGATTGAGTAACTTGTAAAATGATTTAGAGGTTGATCGCTTAAAAACTGAGCTATGAGCGTCTACTTTTCTCTCTCCCAGCACAATATTGAAGTTTTCTGCAATAGCCAGGTCAAGCATCTCCAAACCAGTATGAATAGGATGCTGCAAATCCGCATCCATTGTCAATATATAGTCTGAAGACTTAACCGCATATTCTAAGCCGGCCAAAAGTGCCTTTTGATGACCAAAATTTTTCGAGAGTTTTAATCCTATGCCTCTCGATTTTTTTGCTCTACAATATTTTTCTATGCATGCCCACGTTGTATCTGTAGATCCATCATCTACTAAGATGAACCTATACCTACGTTGAGTATCTCCACGCACAAAGCCAATCTCAAGTTGTTTGATTAATTCATTGATTGATTCTGACTCATTAAAACAGGGTATGACGACAGATATCTTTATGACTGGCTCCTCTAATTGATATTCTGAAGCTTTCATTGACATGTTCCAGGAGTGAATGAACCCATATTAGCTCAGAGCGCTCAGTTAGGAATATTTTCTTTCTCGTGAACCCCTTTAATCTAAGATCAAATTCATTTCAGGATTGAACAAGATCGGATTCAACACTGAAGCACCATCTTCGCAATCTCTAAGTAATTATCAGATTAATTTATCCACTCTTCGCTTAAAGTTTCTAGTCCTTGCCATTCTAATTGTCGATATTCAGACTTCGCAAATGGATGAGATATACTAAATCCTTCTTCGGAAAGATTAATCTTAGGGGTAGAGCTTGGATGTGCTAAGAGTATTGAAGAAGTTTTGTTCTTACTAACTTGATGACAAGAAAGCGCTTGCCAGCAAGTTTTTAGAGGTAGAATTGTCATTTGCCCTGTAAATAGTATGCCAGATAGAAGTTGATTTGTTGAGATATTGTTTCTCTTAAGTTTACTCTCTGCCATAATACTTAGTATCTGCAATACTAACCATTTCAAGAGGCCTGCATCACGGAAAGCATGCCACCAATATCGAATAGGAAGTCCAGAAGGTAAGGGCTCACGAGTGCTTCGAATCCATTTGATATTTTCAGTGTTTGCAACTCTCACAATTTCTTCGATTACAATGGGCACTAAATGAATATGTTGATGTCCATCTAGCTGAATATTATTTTTCTTGGTCAAGATTTTAAATAGCTTGATTTGCGCCTTTATCTCCTGACTTAATTGTCGGCGTATTTTTTTCTTGAAATTGAGGTTATTGGGCATGAGTGAAAGAAGTAACCATTTCCCAAATGAGTAATGAAGAAAGCCTTTCCCATTAATGAGATTTTTTACTGAACTAGTATTAGCACTTGGAGGACCTTCTGTAAGGCATAAATGAAGACACAAATTAATATCGGGATATTTTTGTTCGATCTGAGACCAAAGCCTTACTGCTTCTTGTGTTGCTGGTGCTTGAACTAAAAGGCTAGCACCATTAAGCTTGCCTTCATTTGTCAGTTGGCAGATAGCATAATTAGTTTCGTTGCTTAGTCCTAGATCGTCAGCATGTAGTAATGGTTGAGTCCTAATTATTTGTTTGTTCTCTGAGAAGCGAGCAGCTTGTGACCATATAAACGCATTCAGTAAAGTTGGAGTGAAAACAAGAATTAGAAGGCGTATCCCTTCATCCAGGAATGAGGGCAAGACTAATGGTAAAAGTGTGCAGACTGTTACATTGATTAGATATTGAGCCGTAACCCACCGTTTTGCAAAGCTGTCACCTCTAGTTTCCCGTCTAAATGTATAACGAGAATGCCCCAAGCTTCCAACAAGTGAAGCCACTAAAAATGCTCCCGGATTGGCAAGCCAGACGGGAAGCCACTGTTCAAGAATAATCAGAATTACGGCGTAGACTCCTGCGCAGAGGAAACCCACTGCACCGTAAGCTGATAAGCGGAAGGCATGTGCTTTGAGGTTCATGGTATCTATCTTACAGTATGAATTGAAGCCTGAATCTTTGTCGTTTTTCCTTTGTTTCCCCTCAGTAGTTCCAAGTTGGTTAGTACGCTGGATGGCATTTGACATTCGCTGTTTTTTTTGCGATTGGCGAATCCAGCAAATTATCTACTTCTCATAATAGGCCATACAATCTATTCATTTTTGCTAGCCTGCGCCGGCTTGGCAAGTTTACTTTTCACCATGGTTAATTCGTTTATCCTATGAAAGCAAGCCCTGTTTCATCCATAAGCAAAGCGTCCCTTTCTTCGTATGTTATTAGATCATCAAGCTGTTTTCTGCCCGTGGTTTCAAATGCATAGTGTCAACTTTCGGAAATATCTCAGATTCCAGGAGATCGTTGATCAAAGCCTCAACAAAGATAAAAAGAATCCCCAGCTCTCCACGCGCTTCATCGCAATCATAGTCATTGCTCCCTTGTGCCCCTGGTTGTTAAAAGCGTTATTTTGCGGCTCAGCTTCAATTCAATTCTTCGTCTGACCTTGCTGCTCACATCTAGAGAGTGTAGTGTTGAGCTGATCATTCCAGAACTTAATCTCCCTGCTTCCTAACCTCAATGTTTAGCTCCATGTGCGGGCGAGTTGTGGACCATTCAAGTGAATGGTATGGCTTTTGCAGAATGCTTAATTTGTCTACATTCTACGGTCTTGAATGAAGACCACCTTTTTGTACTGAGCATGACGGAAGCCATCGGACGCTGCACTGAAGTTCAGTCTCCATCATCGTTTTAAAGTCAGGGTAATCTTTTGCATCCTCGAGAACAGCCACATAAAGCTTTCGATGAGTACAATTTTTAGAGGTTCAAATCTCAAATATTTAGGGCCCTTCCTCTATTGCGCCGCTCGATCAAAAATTCATGCTATCTATCCTCGATTAAGCTGAAAGAGTAAGAACCACTCAAAATCTGTAGTGAAGGTCTAAATAGTAATATTGAGAATGTTTTGCAGGAGTTGACGGATATCCCTTTTGAGAATTCGAAATGTTGTGCCAGGGACGACGGACAATACCTTCAAAGTTGCAGAACTTCGACCGGGCTCCAACACCTATGTGTTTAAGGTGTATAATCACAAAGTTGATTCTAATTATATCACATTGTCAGTGGCCCTTTGACATCTTTCATGTCATATAACCCTAGTATTAATCAATTTTTTTGTTCGATTGAGGAATCCTTTCAATGGCTTTAGTGCTTTCCCCTCGTTTCATCGAGCTTCTCAAAAAGCTATTGCCCATCTCGGTTGTCTTGCTGATCATTGGTTTTGGGCTTGAAGGAGCTTGGGGGCTTCGCGCAGACTTGGGTGGTGATGCAACTCAGAATTTTTTATCCTCATATAATTTTTATTCTAATCTTGAGTATGGCCATGATATTGGTGCACCTGGTTTCAGGCGAGAGCCTTTGCCAAACTGGATCTTGGCCATCTTTCTATTTATTTTCTATCGACCCGAAAGCGGTCTTAGCAAAGTAGAAGTATTGAGTAAGCAGCCCATACTAGATGCTGCTGTACATGTGAATATTTTTTGGGCCATATTGTTGTTTGCACTGGCATGGGTTTTATGTCGCCAACTCTTTGAGGATAGTCTTGTTGCCGATTTAGTGGCACTTTTCAGTATTATTATTTCCAATGCTGTTTTTGTTCGGCTCGAGCTAAATAATCTAAATACTGAGCTCCCTGCGGCAGCTATTTTATTGCTTTTGGCTGTTGTTACGGTGCACTCCTTTCGACATAATAGTTTCGCTTCTTATTTGTCCGTTGGCGTTGTCTATGGCTTGTTGGTTCTTACAAAAGCATCTGGTGCTTATGTGGCCTTTGCGACGATTCCCTTGTATGCGTTTGCCTTAGAGAAAAGGTTTAATCTCAATTTTTTAGCGCAATACAAGCAAATCTTGAAAACACTCTTATGTTTAGCCATTGGTTTCGGGATTGTTGTTGGCCCATGGATATCCAGAAATTATCTTGAATTTGATAGTCCGGCGATTGCGCAAGGTGGTGGACGAGTCTTGTGGATTCGTTCTGAATTCAATAAAATTAATCGGTCTCAGTACCTTGGCGCTTTCTATGCGTACTCTCCTACTCTATTGCGACAATCAATATGGGAGCCTTTTCTGGGTTATAAATCAAGCCAATTAGAATGTGGAGGTGATCTTCAGCTTCATAGAAGATTAGATTGTGACGTTGACCTTCTTGAGTCCAAGCGTTTTGATGATGTTAAAAGTTTGTATATGAGAGGCAAAAAGGCATTGCCATTAAAGTTTCAAGGGAATGCTATTGCTAGTGGTTTGACTTTTGATGTCGATGATGAGGGTAAGCGTGAATTCTTCAATACTTTTAAAAGGTATCCTCTTAAGCATTTTGCTTTGACATTGCCCCTTGCATGGAGGGGATTGTGGTCATTTGCAGTTTCTGACTGGTTTGGGACTGCTCTTAATTTCGTTGTGATGACTAATTTTGTCTTCATGCCATTAATCGCCATAATTCTCCGAAGCAGAGTCTTATTCCTGCTCTCATTAGCGCCATCTGCATATTTTTGGTTTTATGCATTCGTTAGCCAGTTTTGGACTAGGTTTTCAGAACCTTTCGTGCCCATTGCGGTTATCATATTCTTTTATACAATTAATTTTCTTATTGTATGGAAGTCAAGGAAATCCTCTCGAGTGATCCAAAGTTAAACAATTGATTTAAACCATTCTAGCGTTGGTGGTAATCCTTGGTCAAGGCTTATTTTCGGAGACCAGTTCAATCTTTGATTAGCGAGTGCGATGTCTGGTTGTCGTTGCAGGGGGTCGTCTTGTGGCAAAGGAAGGTTTATGAATTTAAGTTCGGGGTTGATTAAAGCGCGAACTTTTTCTGCGAGCTGCTTGATTGAAAATTCGCCTGGATTCCCAATGTTTATAGGTCCGCTTTCATTGCTATTCATTAATAAAATCATCCCTTGGATGAGATCATCCACGTAGCAAAATGACCTAGTCTGCCCCCCGCCTCCATAAAGGGTAATGGGCTTATTGGTCAGAGCCTGTACGATGAAGTTGCTCACCACCCTTCCGTCGTCCGGGAGCATGCGCGGCCCATAGGTGTTGAATATGCGCATTACACGGATTTCTGTGCCGTGCATGCGCTGGTAGTCAAAACAGAGGGTTTCGGCGATGCGTTTGCCCTCGTCGTAACAGCTGCGTATGCCGATTGTGTTTACACAACCGCGATAACTTTCCGGTTGGGGATGTACTTCTGGATCCCCGTACACCTCGCTAGTGCTGGCAAGGAGCAGTCGTGCGCCCACCCGGCGCGCGAGTCCGAGCATATTGAGGGTGCCTAGAAAACTGGTTTTGGCTGTTTTGATCGGATTGAACTGGTAATGCACCGGTGACGCCGGACAAGCAAGGTGCCAGATTCGATCCACTTCCAGCCGAATCGGCTCTGTCACGTCGTGGCGGATCAGTTCAAAGCGTGGATGACCAATCCATTGGGCAATGTTGCTTTTGCGCCCTGTGAAGTAGTTGTCGAGGCAGATGACCTCTTCGCCTGCTTCCATCAGGCGATCAGTAAGGTGAGAGCCAAGGAAGCCAGCTCCACCTGTGATCAGATTGCGGGTTACACGCATGGTGGACTTCAGCGCTTAGACCATAGATTGTATTTGAGAATGCAGTAGATAGCTCTAATGCCATCTTTCCAGCCGATTTTTTTGCCTTCGTCGTAGGTGCGGCCGTAGTAGGAGATTCCCACCTCGTAGATTCGTAGATTCATTTTTGAGATTTTGGCTGTTACTTCCGGTTCGAAGCCAAAGCGATTTTCGCGAATGTTGATTGCCTGAATCACTTCACGGCGGAACGCTTTATAGCAAGTTTCCATGTCCGATAGATTTAAATCCGTGAAGAAGTTGCTCATCAAGGTGAGAATGCCGTTGCCTACGCGGTGCCAGAAGTACACCACGCGATGGGGCCTTCCACTTTGGAAGCGGCTGCCAAACACCACGTCGGCTTTGCCGTCAATAATCGGCTGAATTACAATTGGAAATTCCTGGGGATCGTATTCAAGGTCGGCATCTTGAACGATGCAGATGTCGCCGGTTGCCTCCTGGAAGCCCGTTCGCAGTGCTGCGCCCTTGCCTTGATTCACCTCGTGAAAGATTACCCGTACTTCGGGATCGTTCAGTGTGTTCAGGGTCTCGCGGGTGCCGTCTTTCGAGCCGTCATCAACAATGATGATTTCTCTTTCGGCAACAGGCGACTGTTTGACTGCGTCGATCAGCGACATAATCGTGGCTGATTCGTTGTAGCAAGGGATGATGATGCTCAGTTTCACTGCTTGAACACCCAATGCTTCTGTGCGCAGAAGGATATCACGGCTAGGCAGGGGATTAGTGCTGCAGCGGCAAGATTTTTCTGAATGCCGAATCCCTCGCCGGTCTCAATTCCTGCGGCATTCAGAAGCCACATGGCCGTCATCAATAACAAATAGCGAAACATCGGCCTGTGGTGACGCAGTCCTTTGGCTCTGAAAACAAGCTTTCCGTATATGGCATACCCGAGGCCGGTGTTGATCACCTGGCTGATCAAGGTGGCCATGACTACGGTCACCAGGTTGCTGGCCAGGAGGAACTGCAGCACAGCATTGGTGACCAGCACATTCAGCAGGCCAGCTGCACCGAATCGTCGTTTCTGTCCCCGTCTCCTCTCCGGTTCTTTGCGTTTCGTAGGGTCTGAGCCAAGAAAAATCCCCTCCTGCACCATGGCAGAAGGGGCAAGTTGCTGGTCACTCTCTGTTGAACCAGTCGGCTCAGGCTGACGGTTCACAGTCATGTCGTCATCCAAGGAGAGTTTTGGATTTTGCCACGACGTTCTCCACTGTGAAGCCGAACTCCTTCATGCATGTGCCGCCAGGGGCAGAGGCGCCGAAGCGATTCATGGTGACGCTGTCTCCATCGAGGCCGATGAAGCGGTGCCAGCCGAAGCTTTCGGCTGCTTCCACCACGATGCGCTTGCGCACGGCTGCGGGGAGCACTTGCTCCTTGTAGGCATCGCTCTGCTCATCGAAGAGTTCCACGCAGGGCATCGACACGACGCGCACCTTGCGACCTTCGGCGCTGAGCTGTTTGGCCGCCTGCACGCAGAGGTCGAGCTCGGTGCCGGTGCCGATCAGGATCAGCTCAGGGGTGCCCTCGCAGTCTTCGAGGATGTAGCCGCCGTGGGCGACCTTCTCGATCGAGGAGTTGGCCTGGTTGGCCATGTTCTGGCGGCTGAGGCAAAGGGCGCTGGGGCGCTTGCGGTTCTCGATTGCCAGCTTGTAGGCACCGCTGGTTTCATTGCCGTCACCAGGGCGGAACACCAGCAGGTTGGGCATCGCCCGCAGGGAGGGGATGGTCTCGATCGGCTGGTGGGTGGGCCCGTCTTCTCCGACGCCGATGGAATCGTGGGTCAACACGTAGATCACACCCAGCTCGCTCAGGGCCGAGAGGCGCATGGAGCCGCGCATGTAGTCGGCGAACACCAGGAAGGTGCCGCCGTAGGGGATGAGGCCACTGTTGTGATACGCGATGCCATTGAGGATGGCCGCCATCGCGTGCTCGCGCACACCGAAGTGCAGGTAGCGCTTCTCAGGGGTTTCGGGCTGGTAAGAGCCGGTTTCGCCCTTGATATCGGTGTAGTTGGAGTGGGTGAGGTCGGCGGAGCCGCCGATCAGTTCAGGCAGGTTGGGGCCCAGAGCACCCAGGCAGATCTGGGAGTGCTTGCGGGTGGCCAGTCCACCGTCAGCGGGGGTGTAGGTGGGCAGGTCCTTGTCCCAACCCTGGGGCAGTTCACCGCGCAGCATCCGCTCGAACACAGCAGCTTCGGAGGGGTACTGGCTCCGGTAGGTCGCCAGGGTCTGATTCCACTCCGCTTCAAGGCTGGCGCCGCGATCGATGGCCTGACGGAACTGGTCGTAGGCCTCCTGGGGCACCTCAAAGGGGCCGTACTCCCAGCCCAGTTGTTGGCGGGTCAATGCGGTCTCGTCTTCACCCAGAGGAGCGCCATGCACGCCGGCGGTGTCGCTCTTGTTGGGGGAGCCGTAGCCGATGGTGGTGGTCACCTTGATGATCGACGGCTTGTCGGTGACGGCCTTGGCCGCTTCGATCGCCTTGCTGATGGCGTTCACATCGGTGTTGCCATCAGCCACATGCTGCACGTGCCAGCCGTAGGCCTCGTAGCGCTTGAGCACATCTTCAGTGAAGGACACATCGGTGCGTCCATCAATGGTGATGTGGTTGTCGTCATACAGGGCGATCAGCTTGCCCAGCTTCAGGTGCCCGGCCAGGGAGGCGGCTTCGGAGGCCACACCTTCCTGATTGCAGCCATCACCCATGATCACGTAGGTGTAGTGATCCACCAGGGTGGCGCCAGGCTTGTTGAACTTGGCGGCCAGGTGCGACTCGGCAATGGCTAGGCCGACGGCGTTGGAGATCCCCGCCCCCAGAGGGCCGGTGGTCACCTCAACCCCAGGGGTTTCGAAGGTCTCGGGGTGACCGGGAGTTTTGGAGCCCCACTGGCGGAACTGTTTGATGTCGTCGATCGACACCGAGTCGTAACCGGTGAGGTGCAGAAGCGCATAAAGCAGCATGCAGCCGTGACCGGCGGACAGCACGAAGCGGTCACGGTTGAACCACTTGGGGTTCTTAGGGTTGTGCTTCAGGAACTTGTCCCAGAGGGTGTAACCCATCGGTGCACAGCCCATGGGCAGACCGGGGTGGCCGCTCTTGGACTTGTTAATGGCATCGACAGCCAGCATGCGGATGCTGTTGATGCAGAGCGTGTCGAGGGAAGCGGGCGCGGCGACCATGGCGTGTTGACGGGATACTGGGACGGGGACGCAGGGCTGAATCAGCCCATGCGACGGAAGGCAAGGCAGACGTTGTGGCCGCCGAAGCCGAAGGAGTTGGAGAGCACCGCATCCAGTGTGGCTTCACGGGCGGTGTTCGGTACGACATCCAGATCACAGTCGGGATCCGGGTTGGCGTAGTTGATGGTGGGGGGGACGACCCCATGGCGGATCGCGAGCACGCTGGCCACCGCTTCGATGCCGCCGGAACCGCCGAGCAGGTGGCCGGTCATCGATTTGGTGGAGCTCACGGGAATCTGCAGGGCACGGGCGCCGAGGGCGCTCTTGATCGCTGCAGTTTCGTTGCTGTCGTTGGCGGGCGTACTGGTGCCGTGGGCGTTGACGTAGCCAACGTTCTCGGGGGCCAGCCCTGCATCAGCCAGGGCGAGTTTGATGGCGGCAGCGCCACCGACACCGCCCGGGGTGGGGGCGGTGATGTGGTGGGCATCGCAGGTGGTGCCATAACCCACCAGTTCCGCCAGCACCGTGGCCCCCCGAGCTTGCGCGTGGGCCAGGGTTTCCAGCACGAGAATGCCTGCACCTTCACCGATCACAAAGCCATCCCGCTCCCGGTCGAAGGGACGACTGGCGGTAGCCGGGTCGTCGTTGCGGAAGGACAGGGCTTTGGCGCTGGCGAAACCGGCAACACCCAGAGGAGTGATTGCCGATTCAGCACCCCCGCAGATCATGGCGTCGGCTTTGCCGAGCTGCAGGATGCGGAAGGCATCTCCGATCGCGTTGGATCCAGCTGCGCAGGCGGTGGCGACTGCGGAACTGGGTCCCTTGGCGCCGACGGCGATCGCCGCCAGGCCGGTGGCCATGTTGGGGATCATCATCGGCACCGTGAACGGGCTCACGCGGCCTGGGCCCTTGTCGGCCAGCACATGGGCCTGGGTCTCCATGGTCAGCAGTCCGCCGACACCCGAACCGATGCTGATACCGATGCGCTCGGCGTTCGATTCGTTGATCTCAAGACCGGCATCAGCAAGCGCCTGCTTGGCGGCGACAACGCCAAACTTGCAAAACCTGTCCCAGCGCTTCGCCTCCTTGGCTTCGAGGTAGCCGCTGGGGTCGAAGTCTTTGACCTCGGCTGCGAAGCGGCAGGCGTGGGCGCTGGCGTCGAACAGGGTGATCGGCGCCACACCATTCTTGCCGGAGGTCAGACCGGTCCAATAGTCGGCAACGGTGTTGCCGATCGGTGTCACCGCGCCGAGGCCGGTGACCACGACGCGTTGGAGACCCTCCACCATCCGAAAACCTCAGGCCTGCTTGTCTTCGATGTACTTGACGGCGTCGCCGACGGTGGTGATGCCTTCAGCGGCCTCGTCGGGGATTTCGATGTCGAAGGCTTCTTCCAGGGCCATCACCAGCTCGACGGTGTCGAGGGAGTCGGCGCCTAGATCGTTTTGAAAGTTGGATTCCGGCTTCACGTCGCCGGCATCAACGCTGAGTTGCTCCGCCACGATCGAACGGACTTTTTCGAGGATCGCTTCCTGGGACATGGCCGTGAAGACGGGACGACGCATCCTACGGGCTGGGCAAGCGGTCGTTAACAACGGTGACGGCCAACCGTTACCGGCGGCTCAGCCGCGCTTGCTGCAGGTACGTTGACGCCAAGCCATCTGTTCAGGAACGGGCACATGTCCCACGCCGTCAAGATCTACGACACCTGCATCGGTTGCACCCAGTGCGTGCGGGCCTGCCCTCTGGACGTGCTTGAAATGGTGCCGTGGGACGGCTGCAAGGCCGGTCAAATCGCTTCCTCTCCCCGCACTGAGGACTGCGTGGGTTGCAAGCGTTGTGAAACCGCCTGCCCCACCGACTTCCTCAGCATTCGTGTTTATCTCGGTGATGAAACCAGCCGCAGCATGGGTCTCGCCTACTGATTTGAGCCACTCTGGCCATAAGCTCAGCCCGGCAATTGCCGGGCTTTTTTTATATGTGCGGAATCGTTGCGGTGATCGGCTCGCGTGAGGCAGCTCCCCTGCTGCTCGAGGGATTGCGTCAGTTGGAATATCGCGGCTACGACTCCGCCGGAATCGCCACCGTTGAGAACGGAGCGTTGCATTGCTTGAGGGCGAAGGGGAAGCTGGTCCATCTCACCGCCAAGGTGGAGGCCAACGGCGCCCCCGGGCTCTGTGGGATTGGTCACACCCGGTGGGCTACCCACGGCAAACCCGAGGAGCACAACGCTCATCCCCACAGCGATGGCAGTGGTCGGGTTGCCGTGGTGCAGAACGGCATCATCGAAAACCACCGCAGCCTGCGCGAGGAGCTCACGGCTTCCGGAGTGCACTTCCAATCGGAGACCGATACGGAGGTGATTCCGCATCTGATCAGTGCCCAGCTGGCGAGTTTCAAGGCCGCTGGCCGCTCCGCTGATGGCGCGCTGCTGTTGGAAGCAGTGCAGGCCGTGCTGCCGCGGTTGCATGGCGCTTACGCCCTGGCGGTGGTGTGGGCCGACGTCCCGGGTGCCCTGGTGGTGGCCCGCAAGGCAGCGCCGCTGTTGATCGGTCTCGGGGAGGGGGAGTTTGTCTGCGCCAGCGACACCCCTGCGCTGGCGGGGATCACGCGCACGATCCTGCCGATGGAGGATGGGGAGGTGGCCCTGCTCAGCCCCTTGGGAATTGAGCTCTATGACGCCGACGGGCAACGGCAGCAGCGCTCACCAACGCTGCTGAGTGGTTCAGATCACGTGGCCGACAAGCGCCATTTCCGTCATTTCATGCTCAAGGAGATCCATGAGCAACCGGAAACCGCCGAATTGTGGGTGGCCCGCCATCTGCCCAGTGGTCTGACAGAGACGAACCCGGTGGCGCTCCCCTTTGAGGAGTCGTTTTACAGCGGCATTGAGCGGGTGCAGATCTTGGCCTGTGGCACCAGTCGCCATGCGGCTTTGGTGGGCGCTTACCTCTTGGAGCAGTTCGCTGGACTGCCCACCAGCGTGTTTTATGCCAGCGAATTCCGTTACGCACCGCCGCCGTTGGCGCCTCACACGCTCACCATCGGTGTGACCCAGTCAGGCGAAACCGCCGACACTCTTGCTGCCCTGGCCATGGAAGCGGAGCGCCGCAGGGCCCATGGCGACATCAGTTTCGCCCCGCGGCAGTTGGGGATCACCAATCGGCCAGAGAGTTCCCTGGCCCGTCAGGTGGAGCACATTCTCGATATCGGTGCCGGCATTGAGGTGGGTGTGGCAGCCACCAAAACCTTCCTGGGCCAGTTGCTGGCCTTTTATGCCCTTGCCCTCGCCTTTGCGGCCCGGCGCGGCAGTCGCTCAGGCTTTGAGCTCCAGGCTCTGGTGGAAGAGCTGAGGCAGCTGCCCAGCCAGCTGCAGGCTCTTGTGGAGCGGCACGACCGTGAGTCTGAAGCGCTCGCCCATCGCTTCGCCGAGACCCAGGACGTGATCTTCCTCGGTCGTGGCATCAACTATCCGATTGCGCTGGAGGGGGCCTTGAAGCTCAAGGAGATCAGCTACATCCACGCTGAGGGCTACCCCGCGGGTGAGATGAAGCATGGTCCGATCGCTCTGCTCGATGCCCGCGTGCCGGTGGTCTCGATCGCCATGCCGGGGGTGGTCTTCGAGAAAGTGCTCAGTAATGCCCAGGAGGCGAAGGCCCGGGATGCCCAGCTGATTGGTGTGGCGCCTGAAGGCCCCGACACGGCGTTGTTTGACGCATTGCTTGCGGTGCCGGAGGTGAGCGAGTGGATCAGCCCCCTGCTCACGGTGGTGCCCATGCAGCTGCTGAGCTACCACATCGCAGCCCATCGGGGCCTGGATGTGGATCAACCCCGCAACCTGGCCAAAAGCGTCACGGTTGAGTGAGTGTGGCCTGGCTGACGGCAGCCGCAGTCGTATCACTGCGGCCGTAGATGTCATCGAAACGCACGATGTCGTCTTCGCCGAGATACTCGCCGCTCTGCACTTCGATCATCTCCACCGGGATGCGGCCAGGGTTGCTCAACCGGTGCTTGCAGCCCATCGGGATGTAGGTGCTTTGGTTTTCACCGATCAGCTGCTGGTTGCCATCCCGTTCCACTAGGGCGGTGCCTTTGACCACCACCCAATGCTCGGCTCTGTGGTGGTGCATCTGCAGCGAGAGGCTGGCGCCGGGCTTCACGGAGATCCGTTTCACCTGCCAGCGATGGTCCTCCACCACTCCGGTGTAGGAGCCCCAAGGCCGATAGATCTTGCGGTGGGCCTTGCCCTCCGGGCTGCCGTCGGCCTCCAGCTGCTTCACGATCGTTTTCACGTTCTGCGCTTGGCTGCGATCGGCGATCAGCACGGCGTCGTCGGTTTCGACCACCACCAGGTTCTCCACCCCCAGCCCCACCACGAGGCGGTGTTCGCTGCGCAGGTAGCAGTTGCGACTGCCCTCGCTGATCACGCGTCCGCGTAGAACGTTGCCGTTGTCATCGCGATCGGCGGTGTCCCAAAGGGCGCTCCAGCTGCCCACATCGCTCCAGCCCGCTGCCAGGGGCAGCACAGACCCAAGCGCTGTTTTTTCCATCACCGCCACATCGATGGCCACGTTGGGGCACTTGGCGAAGGCCTCCCGCTCGAGGCGCAGGAAGTCGAGATCGGCCATGTCCTGCTCCAGGGCGGCGCGGCAGCAGCTCACCACCTCCGGTGCCAGTCGCTCCAGCTCCGCCAGCATGGCGCTGGCTTTGAACAGGAACATGCCGCTGTTCCAGGTGAAGCGTCCACTGGCCAGGAACTGCTCAGCCGTGGCGCGGTCGGGCTTCTCCACAAAGCGGGCGATCGGCACGGGGGTGAGGGCCCCAGGCTGCAGCGGTTCGGACGCTTCGATGTAGCCGTAGCCCGTCTCCGGTGCGGTGGGAACGATGCCGAAGGTCACCAGTCGTCCGGCTTCGGCGGCGCTGCGTCCGGCTTCGATCGCCGTGCGGAAGTGGGCGGCGTCGCGGATCACGTGGTCGGCTGCCAGCACCAGCAGCAGGGGGTCATCGCCGCGGGCTGTGGCCTGCAGGGCAGCGACCGCCACGGCTGGAGCGGTGTTACGGCCCATGGGCTCCAGCAGGATCGCGCCCGGTTCCACGTCGATCTGACGCATCTGCTCGGCCACGATGAAGCGATGGTCGTCGTTACAGATCAGCAGCGGCGCTCCCAGCCCTGCCAGACCCTCCAGCCGTTGCTGGGTTTGTTGCAGCAGCGTTTCATCACCACGGCCCCCCAGGGGCCAGTACTGCTTGGGATAGCTGGCGCGGGAGAGCGGCCAGAGGCGGGTGCCCGTGCCGCCGCAGAGGATCACCGGGATCAGAGGGGTGGTCACCGTTCGCTCGACCGTGATTGGCGCCAGTGTCGCGCAGGACCCCAGGGCCTGTCAGCTTTTTGAGTTGGTGTCTAGAGCTCCAGGAGCCCGGGGGGAGGAGTCAGCAGCAGCCAGCCCTCCTCCAGGTGCACCTCTGGAACGATCGTCTCGACGAAGGGGATCAACACCCGGCGCCCTCCATCGCGAAGCTCCACTTCAAGCAGGTCATTGCCGCCGCTGATCAGATCGGTCACGGTGCCGATCACCTCGCTTCCGACAGCCCCACTTCCGACAGCCGCACTGCCGGTCTCGCCATCGGCATTCACTCGCACCTCCAGGCCCACCAGATCCAGCAGGTGAAATTCACCATCGGCGAGATCAGGCCGGTCATCGGCGCGCACCAGCAGGGTCTGACCTACCAGTGCCTCGGCAGCCGTGCGGTCGTTGATGCCCTCGAAGCGCACCACAAACAGGCTCTTGCCCGGCAGCTGGCGGCCTGCCATCAGCTCAATCCCCTTCACGGCGCCGTTGCGTCCTCGCAACCAGCGGGTCCCCGGCACCGTGAAACGCTCAGGAAAGTCGCTGGCTGGATTCACCCGCAGCTCGCCCCGCAACCCCTGAACGCCCACGACCTGTCCCACCGGCAACCAGTCATCGGCCTGCGGGGCTTCAGCGGGCGGGGGCTGAGGGGCTGGGGCCACAGGCAGGCGCTGAGGGGATGCTCTGATCATGCCTCGGGGCTGAGTCGTGGCCCCCTGCGCCAGAATGCACCCACGACTGACGACCGCATCCATGGCCTCCGCCGCTCCGATCCTCCCCGGCGCCACGGTGAAGGTGGTGGATGCCACCTCGATTTACAACGGCTACACCGGATTCGTGCAGCGCATCAGTGGTGACCGGGCCGCTGTCTTGTTTGAAGGCGGCAACTGGGACAAGCTCGTGACCCTGCGCCTCCGCGATCTGCAGGCGGCCTGAGTGGCATGGCAGGCGGTTTGCGTCAACGGTTGCGGCGGGTCGTTCTCGACTCCGATACCCGCGCCGGCCGTCTCTACAACCTGATCATTTTCGGCACGATCCTGGCGAGCGTGGCTGGCCTGATGGTGGAGCCCCATCCGATGCGCTTTGCCAGCGCCGGGGAAATACCAGGCTGGGTCACTGGTCTTGAGCGGGGCTGTCTGTTGGTGTTTGTGGCGGATTTCGCCCTGCATCTTTGGGTCAGCCCCAAGCCCATCACCTACCTGCGCAGCTTCTACGGCCTGATCGACCTCTCGGCGGTGCTGTTTTTCTTTGTGCCCCAGATCAGCAGTGGACTGATCCTCTGGATCTTCAAGTTCGGCCGGGTGCTGCGCGTGTTCAAGTTGCTGCGCTTTCTCGATGAGGCCCAGCTGCTCGGCCATGCCTTGCGTGCCAGTGCCCGTCGCATCGGCGTCTTCCTGTTCTTCGTTGTGCTCACCCAGGTGGTGCTGGGGTATCTGATGGTGGTGATCGAGAGCGGTCATCCCAACACCCAGTTCCAGACCGTGGGCCAGGGGGTCTACTGGGCGATTGTGACCATGACCACAGTCGGGTATGGCGATTTCGTGCCCCAGACGGTTCTGGGCCGGGTGCTGGCGGCGGTGGTGATGCTGCTCGGCTTCGGGATCATCGCCATCCCCACCGGCATCGTCACCGTGGAAACGATCAATCAGGCCCGGGAGGACCAGCGCGACTGCGTCAGCTGTGGCCGCAGTGGCCATCGCCCGCGGGCAGCCCATTGCGATCAGTGCGGTGCACGTCTGCCGAAGGGGCTCAACAGCTGACCAGCTGATCCAGCAGTGAAGCCGCAGCCTGCTGTTCTGCTTCGCGTCTGGAGCCTCCCCAGCCCTCGGCACTGAGGTCCGTTGGCAGGGTCACTGAGCAATGGAAGCGACGGGGATCGCCATGGCGGTGACTTACCTCCCGGCAGCTGTATTGGGGGAGTCCCAGCCCCTGGCCTTGGCTCCACTCCTGCAGGGCGGATTTGCTGTTGCCGCGATGGGGGTCGGCGAGCACCGCCTCGGCACTCCTTTGCCAATGGGGCGTCAGCCAGGCTTGGACCGACTGCAGTCCGGCAATCTTGAACATTGCACCAATGAGTGCTTCGCTCAGTTCCGCCTGCAGCGTGGCTGCAGCGGTGGGATCACCGCTCGCCTTTGGGCCGATGCGCCACCAACGCTCGATACCGAGCGTCTCCCCCAGCTCCGCCAGCCAGCGGTCACTCACCAGCTGGGCCCGCAGGCTGGAGCGCTCCCCCACTGGCATCTGCGGATAGGCCGCAGCAATGAATTCACTGGCCGCCAGGCGCAACACGGCATCACCGAGAAACTCCAGCTGCTCATGGTGGGGCGTCACACCGCTTGAGGTATGGGTGAGGGCCTCATCAAGCAGGGCCAGCGCCTCGATTGGCAGTGGGGAGTTCGCCGGCAGCAGTTGAGTCCAGAACGCCTGAAGCTGCTGTTGGCGATCTGAGCTGCCCATGGCAAGACCTGTTGAGCGAAAGGGTTCAGTGTGCGATCAGCAGCTTGTCCCCGATGAACAGGCTGCCTCGGGGCCGAATGGGGTGAAAGCAGGACATAAGCCGGGTTCTGTTCTCCCTCCCGAGGGAGGGGGGCGGTCATCTATCTGGGATCGCCGTTGCCGACGACCTCGAGCGGCACGCTGTTGGCGGAACGGGGCAGATGGCCAACCATCGTTCCTGGGCCTTGCTCCCGGCCGGGGTTTACCGAGCCAGCACCTCTCGATGCTGCTGGTGCGCTCTTACCGCACCTTTGCACCCTTGCCTGTGCCCGGGGCGGAACCCCATGGGGCCATCGGCGGTGTGTTTCTGTGGCACTCTCCTCACGGTCACCCGCACTGGGCGTTACCCAGCAAGCCTGGCCATCGGGGAGCCCGGACTTTCCTCAACCGAGCCCGTCAACCCTTGGGCCGACGGCTCGATCGCGACCACCTCGCCTGCTTTCAAACCCCATAATGGCTGGTAATGGGGCTGTAGCTCAGCCGGATAGAGCGACGGTTTCCTAAACCGTAGGTCGTGGGTTCGAGTCCCGCCAGCCCCGTGAGCTCGATCACTGCTCCGGTAGCCGCCACTACATTTGGTGCACTAGCCAGACGCCACACTCCCGCTAGCGTTGCCGTAGTGAACACGGTGCCATGACCCAGCTTCACGATCTGCGCCTGAGGCTCCTCGTGCAGCAGGAAAGCGAGCGCATCGCCGACTCCCAGCCCACCGACCTTGATCTTTCGGTGGTGCAGGCCCGTTGCCTCTGCTGGCTTGCCCTCCTGGCCGAAGCCCACGAGGACCAGGCCAGTGATGCCGAGCGCCGGGGCGATACAGAGCAGGCGATGGGCTGGTTCGCCGACTCCATGCGCCTCCGCGACGTGATTCAGGTGGTGAGCTCGATTGAGATCCCGCTTCCCGGTGCCAGCGAGGAGGGAGACGCTGATGGTCGCTACGGAGACGACGACGGCGGACTTTCGGGAGAACCTCCCCTGGCAGCTTGATCAGGTGCCATAGTGGACGTTGATCTCGAGGGTCTGCGGTGCCTGAAGAGCCCTGTCAATGCCCTGATTGTCAACGCTTCTACCGGGAGCATGACCGTTTGATCCGCGAATGCCCGACCCTGCGACAGCAGCAGGAGCTCAGCTGGGCAGCGCTGCAGGCCTTCCGGACCCTTTCGGGGCGCGTACTCGAAGATCTCCAGAAGCAGCACGGTTCCCGGGCGTCAGAGGCCCAGGCCCATGCCACTCCTGTCGGTGGCAGCGAAGAGCCGACCGATGCGATCCAGCAGGCCATGGCTGACCTGGAAAACATCAATGCCCACCTCTTCTCGATCGAGGCACTGATGGAGCGCATCTTCGATGTGCGCGTGCCCGACGACATCGAGCAAAAGTTCCAGGAGCTGGCTGGTGAGCTCGCCCCGGATCCCCTCAACGCCGATCGTTTGCGGCTCAATCGCCTGCTGCACCAGACTCCGGATCTCCCCGACCGCGGCTGATTGTCGTCAGGTTTCGGCTCGCACGCAGAGCCTGGCAATCATTCCTTCCTCATCGGCCGGCACCACCAGGATCTCCAGGCCTGGGATCCAGTCCAGGGCTAGTGCGAGTTCGTCGCGCAAGGCTCTATCGTGCTCCCCGATCCCACCCGTTAGGGCGAGCACATCCACACCGCCAAGGCTGGCGGCCATCGCGCCAATTTCTTGAAGCAGCCGGTGCCTGAAAACCTCCAGGGCCAGGCTCGCACCGGTATGACCTTGCAGGGCCTGTTCACGGATCTCGCGCATGTCGCCGCTCAGGCCTGACAGGCCCTTCAGCCCTGCTTGCTTCTGCAATTGATCGGCCAGCTCTGCCGCCGTGTACCCCTCGCGCATCAGTTCGAGCAGCACACCGGGATCGACACTGCCGGAGCGGGTGGCCATCACCAGGCCCTCGAGGGGCGTGTAGCCCATGGTGGTGTCGATGCAGCGGCCCCCTTGCACCGCCGCCAGGGAGGCGCCGGCCCCCAGATGGGCGCTGATCAGACGCAGCTGGCTTGGCTGCTTCCCTTGCTCCTGCCAGCGCCGGCTCACCGACTCGCTCACGTGCTGGTGGTTGAGGCCATGGAAGCCGAAACGCCGGAAGCCTCTGGCCCGTATCGGTTCCGGCAGGGCGTAGGTGCGGGCCGCATCCGGCAGGGTGCTGTGGAACGCCGTGTCGAAACAGGCCCATTGGGGCAGCTCGGGCGCCCAGGCCCGAGCCCAGCCCACCCCTTCAAGTGCCGGTGGATTGTGCAGCGGGGCCAGCGGGATCAGCGCCTGCAGGGCCGCTTCCATCTCTGTGCTGATCCGGGTTGGTGCGGTGAAGCGTTCGCCGCCATGCACAATCCTGTGGCCGATGCGCCGCACGGCAGCACGGTGGGGCTGGAGCGCCGGCGCCAGCCAGCTCTCGAGCACGTCTTTGAGTGCTTCGCCTGGGGCGAGGCTTCGGCCTTCGTGCCAGATGTTGGCCCCGCCCGAATCGAGCAGGGCCGCCTTGAGGCTGGAACTCCCCAGGTTGATCACCAGGGAGAGATCCATCATCAGCGCACGTCGCAGGTGATCTCAACGTTCAGCGGCTGCACGTTCCAGATCGACTGGCAGTACTCCCGAATCGAACGATCGGAGGAGAAGAAGCCGGAGCGGGCCGTGTTCAGCAGCGACATGCGGTTCCAGTGCTGGCGGTCACTCCAGGCGCGGCTGACCTCATCCTGGGCACGTAGGTAGTCGGCGAAATCAGCCATCACGAAGAAGGGATCGCTGCCGGTGAGGTTGTCGAGCAGGGGACGGAATAGGTCGCCATCTCCGTTGCTGAAGTGGCCGATCTCCACCAGGCGGATCGCCTCGGCGAGTTCGGGCTGTCCTTGAATCACGTCCCAGGGGCGATAGCCCGATTGCTTGAGGGCACTGATCTCCTCCACGGTCTTGCCGAACAGGAAGAAGTTTTCGCCGCCCACCCGCTCGCGGATCTCCACATTGGCGCCATCGAGGGTGCCGATCGTGAGCGCACCGTTCATGGCGAATTTCATGTTGCCGGTGCCGGAGGCTTCCTTGCCGGCGGTGGAGATTTGCTCGGAGAGATCCGACGCCGGATACACCTGCTCGCCCAGCTTCACGTTGTAATCCGGCAGGAACACCACCCGCAGGCGGCCATCCATGTCTGGATCAGCGTTCACCGTTTCGGCGATGCCGTTGATGAAGCGGATGATCAGCTTGGCCATGTAATAGCCCGGTGCTGCCTTGCCGCCGAAGATCACCGTGCGTGGGGCCATGCCATCGGCCTGGCCGTTCTTGATCCGCAGGTACTGCGTGATCACCTGCAGGGCGTTGAGGTGTTGGCGCTTGTACTCGTGGATGCGCTTCACCTGCACGTCAAACAGGCTGGCGGGGTCTACCAGCACACCGGTGTGACGGTGGATGTAGCTGGAGAGCTTGCGCTTCACCGAGAGCTTGGTGTTGCCCCAGTGCTCCAGGAAACCGTGGTCGTGCTGGCGCTCCTCCAGGCGGCGCAGCTGTTCCATGTCGGTGATCCAACCCTCGCCGATGTGCTCGTCCAGCAGGGTGGAGAGTTCGGGGTTGGAGAGGGCCACCCAGCGGCGGGGGGTGACGCCGTTGGTCACGTTGGTGAATTTCTCCGGCCACAGCTCGGCGAATTCAGGCAGCAGCTGGCTCTTCACCAGGTCGGAGTGGAGAGCTGCCACGCCATTCACGTGGTGGGCGCCAATCGTGGCCAGGTGGGCCATGCGCACCGCCTTGCCGCCCTCTTCGTCAATGATCGAGAGCTTGCGCTGAATAGTGTCGTTGCCAGGGAAGCGCAGGCGCACCTGATGCAGGAAGCGGCGGTTGATCTCGTAGATCAGCTCCAGGTGGCGGGGCAGCAGGTCGGCGAACAGGCTCAGATCCCACTTCTCCAGCGCCTCAGGCAGCAGGGTGTGGTTGGTGTAAGCGACCGAGCGGCTGGTGATGTCCCAAGCCTTCTCCCACTCCAGGTGGCGGTCATCGATCAGCAAGCGCATCAGCTCAGCCACGGCGATCGCCGGATGGGTGTCGTTGAGCTGAACGGTCCAGTAGTTGGGGAAGTCCTCGACGTTGAGACCGCGATGGTCAAGGCTGCGCAGCATGTCCTGCAGCGAGCAGCTCACGAAGAAGTGCTGCTGCTTCAGGCGCAGGCGGCGGCCCTCATCGGTGCCGTCATTGGGATACAGCACCTTGGAGAGGGTTTCACTGCCCACTTTCTCCTCAACGGCGCCGTAGTAATCGCCGATGTTGAAGGCATAGAAATCGAAGCTTTCCGTGGCATCGGCGCGCCACAGTCGCAGGCGATCGCAGGTGTTCACCCTGTAGCCCAGCACGGGCACGTCGTGGGGCACACCGATCGCATGCTCGGCTGGGATCCAGCGGGAGCGGTAGTTGCCTTTGTCGTCGATGTAGCTCTCGGTGCGGCCGCCGAAGCCCACGAAGCAGGCCTCATCCGGCTGGGGTAGCTCCCACGGCCAACCGCCTTTCAGCCACTTGTCGGTGACCTCCACCTGCCAGCCGTCGCGGATCAGCTGATCGAAGATGCCGAACTCGTAGCGGATGCCGTAGCCGGTGGCGGGCACCTGGAGGCTGGCCAGCGATTCCATGTAACAGGCGGCAAGACGACCAAGGCCGCCATTGCCCAGCCCGGGCTCCTCCTCGACCTCGAGGATCTGTTGCAGCGACTCGATGCCAAAACGTTTGAGCGCTTCCTCTGCCTCCTTTTGGATTCCGAGGTTGAGGAGGTTGTTGTTGAGCTGGGGGCCAATCAGGAATTCCGCCGACAGGTAAGCGACGGTTTTCTGCGGCTGGGCACGGATCGCTTCCAGACTGGCCAGATAGCGGGTCATCAGCCGGTCGCGCACCGCATAGCTGAGGGCCATGTAGAGGTCATGGCGGCTGGCGGTGGGAGCCAGCTTGCCGAGCGTGAAGAAGAGGTGCTCGGTCATGCCGTCAAACACCGAGTCAGCGTCAAGGCCTGCCCGTTCCGGGTCGGCGTAGCAGCCGGGGGTGGGCAGACGCAGGTCGAGGCGTTGGGAAGGTGTGGTGCTCATGGCTGGGACGATGGGGAAGGGGGGCTTGGCAGTTCAGGCGATGCAGTTCAGGCGTTGCAGGAGGAGCGGCCGAGGCTCCAGCGCCAGTTGTTGATCTCCGGGGCATCGGTGCCGTGCTCGTAGGCGTAGGCACGTTGCTTCTGGATCTCGTCTTTCATCTGCTCCTTCACGTGGGCGGCGCGGGAGCCGAGACTCTCGACCCGGTCGATCACATCGATCACCAGGTTGTAGCGGTCGATCTGGTTGCTGATGGCCAGCTCCAGAGGGGTGTTGATGTTGCCTTTTTCCTTGTACCCACGCACGTGGAAGTTGTCGTGGTTCGGGCGGTTGTAGGCGAGGCGGTGAATCAGCCAGGGATAGCCGTGGAAGTTGAAGATCACCGGCTTGTTGGGGGTGAACAGGCTGGCGAAGTCCATGTCGCTGAGGCCATGGGGGTGATCCTTGGGTGATGCGAGGGCGAACAGCTTGACCACATTCACGTAGCGGACCTTGAGATGTGGAATCCGTTCCCGCAGGATTTCGATCGCCGCCAGGCACTCTTTGGTGGGGATGTCGCCGGCGGAGGCGAGCACCACATCGGGCTCATCCGGTTCATTGCTGCAGTTGTCATTGCAGGCCCACTCCCAGATGCCGGCGCCCTTGGCCACATGGCGGCGGGCTTCATCAAGGGTCAGGTATTGCAGGTGTTTCTGCTTGTCGGAGACGATGATGTTGGCGACATTGGTTTCGACCAGCGCCTTCTCGGCCACCGCCAGCAGGCTGTTGGCATCGGCAGGTAGGTACACGCGGGTGATGCTGCCCTTCTTGTTGCCGGCCAGATCGATAAAGCCGGGGTCTTGATGGGTGAAGCCGTTGTGGTCCTGGCGCCAGACGGTGGAGGAGATCAGGCAGTTCCAGGGGCCGATCGGGGCGCGCCAGGGGATCTCCTCACAGTGCTCGAGCCACTTGCAGTGCTGGTTGAACATCGAGGCGACCACATGGGCGAAGGCCTCATAGGTGTGGAAGAAGCCGTTTCTGCCCGTGAGCAGATAGCCATCCATCATTCCCACCAGGGTGTGCTCGGACAGCATCTCCACCACCTGGCCATCCCGGGCGAGTTCACTGCCGTTGAGGTCTTCGGGCAAGAATTCGGCCATCCAAGCTTTCTTGGTGGCTCCGTACACCGCCTGAAGGCGATTGGAGGCGGTTTCGTCCGGACCGAACAGGCGATAGCCGCCTGGATTGAGGCTGATCAGGTCGCGGATCAGCTCCCCGAGTGGGTAGGTGTTCTCCTTCTCAGTGGCGCCCGGCATCTGCACAGGCACCTCAAAGTTGCGCAGGTCGGGCATGACAAGCGCCTTGCGTAGGACGCCTCCATTCGTGTGCGGATTGGAGCCCATCCGCCGCTCACCTTTCGGGGCCAGGGCGCGGATTTCCTCGCGCACGGCCCCGTTGTCATCGAACAGCTCCCAGGGGCGGTAGCTCTTCATCCAGTCCTCGAGCAGGCGCAGGTGGCTCTCGTTGGTCTTGACGTCTGCCACCGGCACCTGATGGGAGCGCCAGAAGTTTTCGATTTTTTTGCCGTCGATCTCCTGGGGGCCGGTCCAGCCTTTGGGGGAGCGCAGCACGATCATGGGCCAGCTAGGGCGGAAGGCCTCCCCGCTGTTGCGGGCTTGCTCGCGGATCGCACGGATCTCCAGCACGGACCGCTCCATCGCCACCGCCATCTGGCGGTGCATGGTCATCGGGTCGGACCCTTCAACAAAAATGGGCGTCCAGCCATAACCGCGCAGCAGGCTCTCGAGCTCCTCGTGGGGGATGCGGCTGAGGATTGAGGGATTGGCGATCTTGTAGCCGTTCAGGTGCAGCACCGGCAGCACGGCGCCGTCCTGGATCGGGTTCAGGAACTTGTTGATGTGCCAGCTGGTGGCCAGGGGACCGGTTTCGGCTTCTCCATCGCCGACGCAGGCGATCGTGATCAGCTCCGGGTTGTTGAACACCGAACCGCAGGCGTGGGAGAGCACATAGCCGAGCTCACCGCCTTCATGGATCGAGCCGGGCATCTCGGCGGTGCAGTGGCTGCCGATGTGTCCGGGGAAGGAGAACATCTTGAAGAACTTCTTCAGCCCCGCTTCGTCCATCGACTTGTCGGGGTAGCGCTCGCTGTAGCTGCCGTCGATGTACACCGGACCACGGGCGCCCGGGGCTCCGTGACCGGGGCCGGACATGTAGATCATGTCCAGGTCGTATTTGTTGATCAGCCGGTTGGCATGGGTCCAGATGAAGGCTTGCCCTGGGCTGGATCCCCAGTGACCGAGCAATCGGTTCTTGATGTGTTCGGGCCGCAGCGGCTCCCGCAGCAGCGGGTTGTCCTGCAGGTAGATCATGCCAACGGCCAAATAGTTGGCGGCACGCCAGTAGGCGTCCAGGCGCTGGAGCTCCTCCTCCATGGGCGCCTGCACGGCCGCAGCTGAGGCCTGATAGGGCGTGGTGGTCATGAGCCTGTCGATCCAGGGTGCGTACGCGGAAGGTAGCCATGGCCTCTTGGCCTGGTCGTTAACGACCGCACATCGACACCGTGTGGTGGCAAACCGTGTGGTGGCAAACCGTGTCGTGGCAAACGTGTCATGGCCAACCGTTGAACGGTCCAGATCGGGCCGGTTTGGGCCCCATGGATCGCTGGAAGCGTCGCCCTGAGACGTTTCCCCTTAAGGTCCCCCACAGTTTAAAGCAATGCCTGCATGGCTCCCCCCCTAGTGCTGGCCCAGCTGCCCGAGCTGCTGACCCAGCTCAGCAGTCATGACCTGGAGGTGGCCGAGACCCTGATTGGGGTGATCCGCTTTCTGCTGATCTTTGTGGCCGCTCGCACCCTGGCGGAGGTGCTGGTGCGGCTGCAGCTGCCCACGATTCTCGGGGAGCTTCTGGCGGGCGTGATCATCGGTGCCTCCGGCCTGCATCTGCTGGTGCCGCCGGAGACCCAGGCGCAGCTCAGCAGCGGCTTTGTGTCGCTGATCAGCGGTTTGGCGGCGATCCCGCCGGAAACGATTCCCGAGATCTACAACGAGACCTTCCCCTCCCTGCAGGCGGTGGCCACCCTCGGCCTCTACGCCCTGCTGTTTCTCACCGGACTGGAGAGTGAGCTCGATGAGCTGGTCGCCGTCGGCGGTCAGGCGTTCACGGTGGCCGTGGCCGGAGTGGTGCTCCCCTTCGCTCTCGGCACCTTCGGTTTGATGTCGCTCTTCCATGTGGAGCTCATCCCGGCGATCTTTGCCGGTGCCTCAATGACGGCCACCAGCATCGGCATCACGGCCAGTGTGTTTGGCGAGCTGGGCTATCTCAAAACCCGCGAGGGGCAAATCGTGATCGGTGCCGCCGTGCTCGACGACATCCTCGGGATCGTGATCCTGGCGGTGGTGGTATCGCTCGCCACCGGCGGCTCCTTGGCGATTGCGCCGATCGTGAAGCTGGTGGCTGCGGCGGTGATCTTCGTGGTGGCAGCGATCGGCCTCAGCCGCACGGCGGCCCCTGCCTTCGATTGGCTGATCGACAAGCTCAAGGCCCCGGGCGAAGTCTTGGTGGCTTCATTTGTGATCCTCTCGCTCAGCTGTTTTGCTGCCACGGCCATTGGCCTGGAGGCCGCACTGGGGGCCTTCGCTGCCGGCCTGATCCTCAGCGGCTCAAAGCACAACCACGCCATTCAGCAGGCGGTGCTGCCGATCGTGACCCTCTTCGCCACGATCTTCTTTGTGCTCGTGGGCGCCGGTATGGACCTGTCGGTGATCAACCCCCTCGATCCCGCCAGCCGTTCAGCCCTCGTTGTGGCCGGCTTCCTTTTGGTGGTGGCCATCATCGGCAAAGTCGTTGCCGGCTGGGCCTTCGTCAGTGACAAGCCCACCCGACGGCTGGTGGTGGGTCTTGGAATGATGCCCCGCGGTGAAGTGGGTTTGATCTTCCTTGGCCTCGGTACCAGCGCCAATTTGCTCTCTCCCTCCCTCGAGGCCGCGATTCTGTTGATGGTGATCGGCACCACCTTCCTGGCACCGGTGCTGCTGCGTTTGGTGCTGGGTGGTAACAAGCCTGATGACGGCGATCAGGTCAACGAGGAGGTCGCGGCCGATCCGGTCGGCCTGGTCTGATCGGGAGTCGTGGAGCGGGCTTCAGCCCTGTTCCCGTCGTGCGAGCAGCAGAAACAGGCTCCAGCCCACCGTGATCAGGGCCAGGCTGGAGCCCCATCCGGGCCCAAGGGTCCAGCTCAGCAGCAACTGCACCACCAGCCCCACGGCTAGGGCCAGGAGCAGGCTGCTGACCACCAAAGCGATCTGCTGGCTCTGCCCGTTGAGGGGGCCCTGGGTCAGGCTCTCCTCCAGCCGTTGCAAAGGCCCGCTCAGGGGCACGTAGAGGGCCAGGGCCCAGAACAGGCCACCCCTCAGGATCGCTGGATCGGCCAGGGGACCGATGGCGCCGCTCCACTCCTGCATGAACCGCACCTCGGCAATGCTGCCTAGCATCGCTGGCCTTGCGGGCGATTGTGGTGACCCCTGCTCCAGCTGCTGCTTTGGATCGGAACCAGGGCGCTGACCTGCCCCCCTGGAGCTTTCAAGGCCACGCTGTGCACTGCCTGCGGCAGGGCCCCCTGGAGCCTGATGCCGGCCTTGATCAGCCGGCCCTGTTGCTGGTGCATGGCTTCGGTGCCTCGACGGATCACTGGCGCCACAACATCCCCGTGTTGGCTCGCCGCCATGAGGTGCATGCCCTTGATTTGCTCGGCTTCGGCCGGAGCAGCAAGCCGGCGGAACTTGCCTATGGCGGTGCCCTCTGGCGCGATCAGTTGGTGGCCTATGTCCGCGAGCGGATCGGCCGTCCCACGGTGATCGCTGGCAACTCCCTGGGTGGTTTTGCCGCCCTTGCGGCCGGGGCTGCCCTCGGAGAGCAGGCCGGTGGGGTGGTGCTGCTGAATGCCGCCGGCCCTTTCAGCGATGAGCAGAAGCCTCCCCAGGGCTGGGGGGCGATCGCCCGTCAGACGATTGGTTCCGCCCTGCTCAAGAGCCCCGTGTTGCAGCGGCTGTTGTTTGAGAACCTGCGCCGTCCGGCCACGATCCGGCGCACCCTCAATCAGGTGTACATCGACCGCACGAATGTGGATGAGGCCTTGGTGGAAGCGATCCGTCGGCCGTCCCTTGACCCCGGTGCCTTCGGAGTGTTCCGCACCGTGTTTGACATTCCCCGCGGTCAGCCTCTTGATGAGCTGTTCGCCCAGCTGCAGGCCCCCTTGCTGCTGCTTTGGGGCATTCGTGATCCCTGGATTAACGCGGCCGGGCGCCGCGCCAGTTTTCAGCGCCATGCGCCGGAGGCGACCACGGAGGTGGTGCTGGAGGCCGGGCATTGCCCCCACGATGAGGTGCCTGATCAGGTCAATGCCGCTCTGCTGGATTGGTTGGCGAACCTGCCGCGTCACGGGGCATGTCAGCCAGAACACCCGTGATTCGTGGGCGGGTCGGTAGTTTCCCGCCAATCTTGGGTCTCTGGAATCGATGGCCATGACGCTCACCCAGCAGTCCGAGCCCTACGCCCACTGGGAGTTTGTGCATCCGGACAGTGGGGATCGCCTCAGGATTGTCCCTGAGCGTGGCGGTCTCGTGAGCGAGTGGCGTTGCAATGGCCGCGAGGTGCTCTACTTCGATCAGGAGCGTTACGTCGATCCGGCCAAGAGCATCCGTGGCGGCATTCCGGTGCTGTTCCCGATCTGCGGCAACCTGCCTGGCGATCGGTTGCCCCTGGCCAGCGGCGACTACACCCTCCAGCAACACGGGTTCGCCCGCAATCTGCCCTGGCAGCTGCAGCTGCTTGAGGATCAGAGCGGCGTTCGCCTCAGCTTGAGCGACACCCCGGAGACCCGGGCGGCCTATCCGTTCGCGTTCCTGGTGGCGATGGAGGTGCGTCCGGTGCGGGATGCCCTGGACATCGTCACCACGATCAACCATTGCGGCGATGAGGGCGAGGCGATGCCCTTCAGCTTCGGCCTGCATCCTTACTTCAATGTCACCGATCTGGGCCGGACCCAGCTCGAGGGCCTGGCACCGGTCTGCCTCAATCATTTGGAGATGGCTGAGGCCGAGACGGCCACTCAGCTCGCCCGGCTGCCGGAGGGCGTTGATTTCCTGACCCGTCCCGCGGGGCCGGTGACCCTCGTGGATGACGCCGCCGGCACCCGCCTTCAGCTCCAGCACCTGGATCCGATGGATCTCACCGTGGTCTGGACGGAGCCGCCCCGACCGATGGTGTGCCTCGAGCCCTGGACCGGGCCCCGGCAGTCATTGATCAGTGGTGATCGCAAGCTGGAGCTGGCCCCGGGCCAGAGCCAGACCCTCACCTGTCGCTACTCGGTCAGCTGAGGAAGGGCTGGGCCACCCCCGGCAGCCGCCCGCGGCTGAGTTGCTGCAGGGGGTCGAATTCCCGCTTCACCGCCTCGATTAGTGGCTTTGAGGGTGCATCGAGCCAGGCGGGCAGGGCCAGCTCCGCGTTGCCGGCATCGGGTTGCAGCAGAACGCTGAGCTGTCCCCCCAGAGTGCTGAGCTTGCGGCGCAGCGCCTGCACCTGATGGTGGGCGGAAGGCTGTTGATTGGCGGAAGGCTGTTCAGCACACTGCCAGAGCTCACCGCTGCCTGCTCCTGCCGCCAGCTCTCCGCTCCAACCCCGCAGGCCGCGCAGTTCTTGACTCGCCAAGAGTTCGCTCACTCGGGCGGGTGGCAGGGCTAGTCGCAGCAGCCAGCCAGGCTCAGCGCCCGCTCGCTCAGCAGGCAGCTGTGAATGGATCGGTGTTGGAAGTGGGCTCGCCCAGGGGTGGCGTTCCGCGCTCAGTCGCTGGGGCACCGCGAGCGCTTCGAGGCGGTTCAGCTGGGCCTCCACGGCCACCTCACTGACGCTGGCGATGCCCACCCGGATTGACCAGCCTTGGTCGGGACCACCCCGCCAGTTGATCCACTCCGGCGTCAGGGTGCTGGCTAACACGTCGGCCCGCCAGGCCTCGAGGGCCTCCAGCTCGCCCTGCACCAGCAGTTCGGCCCGGGCCGGACGGATCGGCTGGGTGCGCAGGGTGAGGGTGTGGATCAGGGCCAGGCTGCCCCAGCTGCCGCAGAGCAGGCGCATCAGGTCATAGCCGGCCACGTTTTTCACCACGCGTCCGCCGGCGTTGGCGCTGATGCCATCGCTGCGGATCAGGCCGATGCCAATGATCTGGTCGCGTAGGCCCATGTGCCGTTGGCGCAGGCCGCCGCTGAGGCCCCGAGCCACCAGCCCGCCGATGCTGCCGGAGCCGTCGGAATGGCTCGGGTTCCTGCCCCAGGGCCAGTCCACCGCTAGCCACTGGTTGTGTTCCATCAGGGCTGCCTGCAGCGCCGCCAGGGGCAGTCCCGCTTCCACGGTCACGGTCAGGTCGTCGACCGCATGGTCGAGGATTTGGTTCAGGTTCCGGGTGCTGAGCGTTGGGATCGGCTCCCCTGCGGCGTGGGTCTGCAGCGGTGCCCCCCAGGTCAACCTTGTGCCTAGACCGCTGGGCACCCAGGGGCGCCCTCCCCGGTGCCAGTCACTAACGAGCGACTGCAGCTCCGCCTTGGAGTCGGGGCAGTGGAGCTGTTTGTGGGCCGGTGACGCAGTGATGACGGCAGAGCGGTGCAGGCCATGATCGTGCCATGACCATCGTGGTGATCGACGACGACCCCACCGGCTCCCAGACGCTGCACAGCTGCCCACTGCTGCTGCGCTGGGACCTGGACAGTCTGCGCCGTGGTTTGCGTCAACGCCCGCGGTTGTTGTTTCTTCTTGCCAATACCCGGGCGCTGACGGCGGCCCAGGCGGCGGCACGCAACCGCGAGATTGTGGCGGCGCTGGCTGAGGCACTGGCGGCGGAGGGGATCCCTGCGGATCAGGTGCAACTCGTGAGTCGTGGAGATTCCACCCTGCGCGGCCACGGGGTGCTGGAACCACAGGTGTTGGCGGAGGCTTGGCAGGGGCTGGTGGGGCCGGTCGATGCCACCTTGCATGTGCCCGCCTTCTTGCCCGGTGGACGCACCACTGTCGATGGTGTGCATCGTCTTCATGGTGAGCCGGTGCACACCACGGCGTTCGCTCGCGATCGCCTGTTTGGTTACAGCACCAGTGATCTCGCCGCCTGGCTGGAAGAGAAGAGCGCTGGCCAGATCAAGGCCGCGTCCGTGGCGCGGCTGGGGCGGGCCCAGCTGGAACAGGCCGCCGCTGGCAGGGCCGCTGGTTCAAGGGCAGTGGGTGATTCCGCTGGTTTTGAGGCGCTGGTGGGCTGGCTCGCTTCCCTCGAGGGCAACCGCGCGGTGGTGGTGGATGGGGAGCGGCCGGAACAACTGGAGGCGTTGGGGGCCGCGGTGGAGGCGCTGCGGGGCCGCAAGCGGTTTCTGTTTCGTTCCGCTGCCAGCCTCCTGAACGGACTTGTTGATGGGGGCGTGCGGCCCCTGGGTCCTCAACCCCTCGATGCAGCTGGTCTGGCTGGTTTGCGTCGCCGCGCCTCCTCCGGTCAGCCGCGGCCTGGGTTGGTGCTGGTGGGCTCCCATGTGCCCCTGGCGGATCAGCAGCTGCATCAGCTTTTGAAGGAGCCTGGCTGCCTTGGGGTGGAGTTGCCGGTGGCCAGGGTCGCCCGGGTGCTGGAGGGGGGGTGCCCTGATCTGCTGCTGGCGGATCTGGAACGGGAGTGGGGAGCACAGCTGCAGAGAGCCCTGGCGGCGGGACGCACCCCGGTGTTGTTCACCAGTCGCGGAGAGTTGAGCTTCGGTGCAGGGGAGGCGGCGCTTGAACGGCGGCTGGCCTTCGGAATGGAGCTGGCGCGGCTGATGGGTCGCTTGGTGGCAGCCTTGGCCCCCCAGCTGGGCTACGTGATCAGCAAGGGCGGCATCACCACCGGCACGCTGCTGGCGGAGGGCCTCAGGCTTGAGGCGGTGCAGCTGGAGGGGCAGTTGCTCCCAGGCCTCTCGCTGGTGCGCCCTCTGGACGATGGCGCTCAGGCTGTTGGTGTGGAGGGACTGCCGGTTGTGACCTTCCCCGGAAACCTGGGGGACGGAAGCACCCTGGCGGAAGCATGGCGGCTGATGGAGGCGGGCTGAGTCGGCGTCGGTTCAGGCTTTGTCAGCCTCTTGATTGCTCTTCTCATAGGTGCTGTTCAGGCCTGCAGCGCGGGCCAGCAACTCCATCGGATGCATGACCTCCGGGCCACCCTTCTGGAGGTGGCGACGCAGCTGCAGGCTGCAGCCGATGTTGGCGCTGGCGATGACAGTGGCGCCGGTGCCGCTCAGATCGTCGGCCTTGATCCGGCCAAGCTCGGCGGCCTCCGCCGGTTGCACCAGGTTGTAGATGCCGGCGCTGCCGCAGCACACGCCTGCTTCGCTGGCTTCGTGCAGTTGCAGGCCTGGGATGGCGCGCAGCAGCGCCCGTGGCTGGGCGGCGATGCCCTGGCCGTGAATCATGTGGCAGGCGTCGTGATAGGCCACCGCAATCGGCAGGGGTTGCAGGGCCGCGCGGAAGGCTTCCGAAAGACCTCGGTCCGCGAGGAATTCATGCACATCGAGCACGGGGCAGGCAAAGCCGCTGTGTCCCTCGTTCAGAAGCTCGCCGTAGGCCTTCATGGTGTGGCCGCAGCCAGAGGCCGCCACCAGCACTGCATCTAGCTTCTCTCCAGCGAAGCGGGCCACCAGGGCACTGGCCAGTTCCCTGGTCTGCTCGAGCTGCCCCTGGTGATGACTCACGGCACCGCAGCAGCCCTGATCGGCTGGAATCACGACGTCAAAGCCGTTGGCCTGCAGCACCGCCACCGTCGCCGCATTGACGGCCGGATCAAAGCAGCGCTGCACGCAGCCCAGCACCAGCCCGACGCGGCCGCGGCGTTCCCCCTGAGCCTGATTCAGCTTGGGGAAGCGATCGGCGAAGCCCTCCGGGGCTAAGGGCGGCAGAAGCGCCTCCATCGCCTCCAGTTGCGGCCCGAGCAGGCGTGGCAGCCCGGACCGTCGGGCCAGGGCCTGCAGAGGTCCGCCTGCATAGGCGCGGAGGGGGGTGAGCAGGGCGCGCAGGCGTCGGGGGTAGGGCAGCACCGCCAGGAGCAGCTGGCGGAAGCTTTGCTGCCAGCTACTGCGCAGCTCGGCTGAGTTCAGTTTTGGTCGAGTCGCTTCAATGAGCTGGTCGTAGCGCACCCCTGAGGGGCAGGCGCTGACGCAGGCGAAGCAACCCAAGCAGCTATCGAAATGGCTGGCCACTGTCGCATCGAGCTCCAGTTCGCCCGCCTCAATCGCCTTAAGGGTGTGAATGCGCCCCCGTGGCGAATCCATCTCCGTGCCCAACACCCGATAGCTGGCGCAGGTGGGCAGGCAGAAGCCGCAATGCACGCAGGGGTCGGTGGGATCAGAGCTAGCCATGGAGCCATTCTGATGGGCTGGGCTGGATCTCTGGGCGTTGGAGGCGCTGCGAGAGGATCTGGTGGTTGGTCTGCCTCAGTTGGTTCACGATCTCTGGATGGCACTGTCCTTGCAGACTTGCCTGGCGATTCAGTCGCAGTGGGGCGCTGAGATAATTGACGATCAGGGCGCGGCGAGGGCCAGCGGAGCGATTGCTGCTGGAGCCGTGAAGGGTCCAGGGCGTGTGCACGGTGCCATCCCCGAAGGCCATCGGTGCTGCCACGCAGGGATTGGTCTGGGGCAGTTCGGTCGGAGCTGTTCTTGCGAGTTGCGGTTGTGATAACAGACAGTGGTTTTGACTTCCCGGCACGAATTGGATCGGCCCGTTGCTGGCGTCGATCGCCTGCAGCGGCAGCCAGAGGGTGAGGGCGGCGAGCTGATCCGCAGGGATGAAACGGGCGTCCTGATGCCAGGCGGTGCCAGGGTCTCCGGGTCGTTTGTTGTAGAGCGTCACCGCCAGCAGCTGCAGGGGGGTGTCATCGAGACCGCAGCAGTTCTGAAGCCGAGTGGTCAGAGTGGGTTGCTGGAGCAGGGTCGTCAGTTCGGGCAGGTCATCCTGCAGAAACCAGAGCGGTACACCCGCGTTCTGCCATCGTTCGGCCGCCTTCAAGATTTTCGGGATGAGCGCACGCAAGTGGGTGCATGCTTCGCCATCGAGTACCTGGGGCAATAGCGCGAAACCATCGCGTTCAAATGTGGCGTCAGCGAGGCGCATGGCTCAACAGATACAACTTCATTGACCAGGCGTCGTCGCTTTGAGGGCTCAATTTGAGGTGGCTGAAGCCAGCCTGATGACTCGGACTTTGCTGTTGACGCCAGTTCTGATGGTGTCGCTGGCATTGCGTGATGGACTCTTGCGAACACCAGGGATCCAGGGTGTGCAGCAGGGTCTGCACCACTGGATCATCGATCGCGCTGCCCCGCTGCAGCCGTCCTGCGGGGAACAGTTCGAAACCCAGTCTTTGGATGCCATCGGCTCCCCAATCAAACGTGGCGGACCAACAGAGCGTTGAGGCCTGGAGGAGTTCCTCCAAGGGGGCGCTGCAAAGGTTTGGAGCCTGGCGTGTCAGCCAGGCCCACTGATCGGGGCCAGTGAGGTTGAGGCGGATGGCCCCGTTTTGGTGGTTTGTTCTGCTGGGGAAGAATCCGCAATGACTGATGCCCAGGTCCAGGTCGCTGCTGGGCCACCACAGAGGTTGCTCGATATGGGGCATCAGCTTTTGGCGCGCAGCCGCCACGCCTTCGCTCAGAGCTCCTTGGCGGTGATCCAGGCGAAAGAACACACCCGGGGGGTGCTCAAAGGGATGGTCGAATTCCAGCCAGGGTTCTCGCAGCACGCCCCCGGCCACCCGCAGGCTGAGGTCGATGCGGTTGCACAGTGCGCTCCAGTCGTTCCAGCCATTGCGTTGCCGGGGTGGTGGCAGGGGAACGGACAGGTCTGCAGGCCTTTCGGGATCGTCCAGGCGGTACTCGCAGAGAACGACCCTGGCGATCGGTGGCGTTAGACGTAGCAATGCAGTCGGGTGTGGCTGCGATTGAGACGCAGAAATCCTCCCAGTACCACCCGCAGCTCGGGTCCTGATGTGGGCAGCACCTGATGGCGGTGGCAGCCGGCGTTGAACAACAGCAGCTCGCCAGGGGGTAGGGGCACGCAGGTCTCGGGGGCGCTGATCTGCAGCTCGCCTCCCTGCGTGGCTGAGGTCACGCCGTAAAGAAAGCTCAGTTGAAACGCGGGCTCCAGGGCGGCGTCGCAGAGGGTGCCGTTTTCGATCAGGTTGAGGGGATTCCAGTCCTGCTCGCAGTGCTCCGGAATGCCGCCTCCGCTGGCCATTTCCCGCAGCGCCCAACCCGGCAGTGGGCTGCCGTCGCGGCTGGTGAGGGGCGCCAGGGGTAGGCCGAAATGGTGGCTGAACAGTTCAGCCACCGGTACAAAAAACAATTGCTCCAGCTGCTCAACGGCGGTGTGTTGGCAGCGCAGCTGGAGATGGGCCAGGTAACGCTGAGGATCGGTGCCCACGCAGCTGCGCGGCAGGGTGCGGCCCCACGGTGTTGGCGACCAGGCGCGTCTGTCATCGAGCCCCCGCAGTGCATAGCAGAGGGCGGAGATGGCGCCATGGTCCAGAGCGGGTTGCCAGCGGGTCAGCGCCAGCTCCCCCCTCAGGACTGCGGTAAGCGCTTCAGCGGGTTGCGGGTTCAGAACCGTTCGATGATGGCGTCGGCGAAACCGCTGCAGCTGACAGGCTCCACCTGGGGTTCCATCAACCTGGCCAGGTCGTAGGTCACCTGCTGATCGGCGATGGCGGCACTGAGCCCCTTTGTGATCAGGTCAGCAGCCTCCTGCCAGCCCAGGAACTCCAGCATCATCACGCCGCTGAGGATCACCGAACCCGGATTGATGCGATCAAGCCCCGCATGCTTTGGAGCGGTGCCATGGGTGGCTTCGAAGATGGCGGCGGTTTCGCCGATGTTGGCGCCGGGAGCCATGCCCAGACCGCCCACCATGGCGGCGGCGGCATCGGAGATGTAGTCGCCGTTCAGGTTGAGGGTGGCCAGGATCGAATACTCCTGCGGTCGGGTCTGGATCTGCTGGAAGATGCTGTCGGCGATGCGGTCATCGACCAGCACCATTGCTTTCCACTTGCCGCCACCGTGGCTGCTGCCGATGGCGTCGATCACGGCCTGCACCTCGGCGTCGATGTCGGCTTTTTTCTCAGGTGTGAGGCTGTCGTAGCCCGGCTCGACCATGCGGGCGTTGGCCTGAACGCTCAGGTTGGGATCCTTCTCGAGGTTGCCGAGAATCCAGCTCTCCCGCTCGGTGATGCACACATCGCGGAACTCGCTGGTGGCTAGTTCATAGCCCCAGTCACGGAAGGCCCCTTCCGTGAACTTCATGATGTTTCCCTTGTGCACCAGGGTCACGTGGCGCTTGTCGCCTTGAAGGCGCAGGGCGTGCTGAATCGCCTTGCGGATGTGGCGCTGGCTGCCGGCTTTGCTCACCGGCTTGATGCCGATGCCTGATCCCTCGGGAATCTGGCGCTTGCCCAGCTTGCCGTTGGCGGGGATCACCACCTCGTTGAGGTGCTTGCGCAGCTCCTGGCCAACGCTGTCATCGGCCTCCCATTCGATCCCCATGTAGATGTCTTCCGTGTTCTCGCGGTAGACGATCACGTCCAGATCCTGGGGGCGCTTGTGGGGGCTGGGGGTGCCTGCGTAGTAGCGACAGGGGCGCACGCAGGAATACAGATCAAAGATTTGGCGTAGGGCCACATTCAACGAACGGATGCCGCCGCCCACCGGTGTGGTGAGGGGACCCTTGATGGCCACGCCATAGGCGCGGATGGCCTCGAGGGTGTCCTCCGGCAGGTACTGGTAGGTGCCATAGAGCTCGCAGGCCTCATCGCCCGCGTACACCTTGAACCATTCGATCCGCTTGCTGCCGCCGTAGGCCTTCGCCACGGCTGCATCCAGAACTTTCTGAGTGGCCGGCCAGATGTCCACGCCGGTGCCATCGCCGCGGATGAAGGGAATGATTGGGTCGTTGGCCACCACCGGCTGACCGTTCTCGAAGCGGATCGGGGTGCCCTGGCTGGGGGCGGTGAGCTTCTCGAACTGAGCCATGGCTTGATCGCCGCTGGGCGGCATTCACGACGTGGCGAGCCTATGACTCAGCGCAGGCTCCCTAAAGTTCGCCCTGATCCGGCGCCCGCCCGAGGCCGATCAGCACAGAGGCATGACCGGCGGTTGCCACGATGCCCACCAGGCCGAACAGTCTGATTCGGGATTCCCAGCCACCGCAGGATCATGGTGGCAACCGTAACGGCGGCTGGCGGCGCCGAGCGGCATCCTTCACCCTGGAGACAGAGATGGCACGCCGGTGAACGCAGCGGAAGCGGTCGACAGTGTGGTGCTGGCCCAGGCTCTGGCTTCGGCCGTCACGCTGGTGCGCGATCAGTTTCCTGCGGCGACCGCCAACCTCAGCCCCTGGCGGGATGACCCTCTCACCCGTCGCTGGAGCGAGGAGGAGACCCTCGACCTCTCCTTTCACTTCCCGGGTTGGAGTCCTCGCCTGGAGTGCCGCAGTCTGTTGCTGCAGCTTCGCTTGAACAACAACCGTGCCCTTTTGGGGGTGTTGATGCGCGGCATGACCTTTGACGGCGAGCGCTGGCGGCTGGCCACTGTGGGCGATTGGCAGCCCTCTGGGCGGCATCTCCCCCAGCCGGATCGCGTGCTTCAGCTGCAACAGATCTGCCGGGATCTGCACAACCTCTTCCCAGCGGTCTCGTAACCCTTCGCAACCCTTGTTGCCGACAAGCCGGGCATGGCTTTTAAGGTTTTGCGACTGCCGACCCTTCGTTTCATGTCCGTCGCTCTTGCTGCCCAGCTGCGTGAAGGCACCAAGAAGTCGCACACCATGGCCGAGAACACCGGTTTCGTGAGCTGCTTCCTCAAAGGTGTGGTTGATAAGGGGAGTTACCGCACGCTCGTGGCCGATCTGTATTTCGTGTACAGCGCCATGGAGGAGGAGATGGCACGCCTGTCTTCCAACCCGGTGATTGCTCCGATTGCCTTTCCTGAGCTCAACCGCCGCGAGGCCCTCGAGCAGGATCTCGCTTACTACTTCGGTGCCGATTGGGCCCAGCAGCTGAAGGCCACCCCTGCCGCCCAGGCATATGTGGAGCGCATCCGTCAGGTGGCGCAGGAGGCGCCGGAGCTACTGGTGGGCCATCACTACACCCGCTATCTCGGCGACCTCTCCGGCGGGCAGATCCTCAAGACCATTGCCCAGAAGGCAATGAATCTGTCTGACAACGATGGTCTGAACTTCTATTCCTTCCCTGCCATCGCGGACGAGAAGGCCTTCAAGACCACCTACCGCGCTGCCATGGATCAGCTGCCGATCGATCAGGCGATGGCCGATCGGATCGTGGAAGAGGCCAACCATGCCTTCCACCTCAATATGAAAATGTTCCAAGAGCTGGAGGGCAACCTGGTGGCCGCGATCGGCAAGGTGCTCTTTGGCTTCCTGACCCGCCGTCAGCGGGCCGGAAGCACTGAGGCAGTGGCTGCTTGAGCCCCAACGTCACGATCGACTCCATTCGGGTTCTGGTGCCGGGCACCGGGCCCCGTTTTCGTTGTGGCGGTTTGAGCGTTGCGTTGCAGACCGCCCGACTGCTTGGGAGGCTGCGTCCCACTGAGCTCGTCACTTACCGGGCTCGGGAAGCCGAGCATTCCTTTCTGGATGACGTGCTCGCTCAAGAGGCGTCTCCCGGAAACGCACTCTGGCTTGTCAGCTGGGGTTTTGATGTGCCAGCCACCCTTAAGAAGCTGCGGGGTCGGCCGGCGCTCTATCAGGCCCACAGCAGCGGTTATGGCTTTGATCTACCTCCAGGTGTTCCGGTGGTGGCCGTGAGTCGCAACACACTCGGCTATTGGGGCAACCGTGCACCGCGGAATCCGCTCTTCCTGGTGCCCAATGCTCTCGAACCCCAGTGGCTTGAACGGGGCGCCCGTCCCAGGCTGATGGACGCTGCGGGCGGGAAACGCCCGATTGATGTGCTGGTGCAGCAGCGCAAGAGCAGCACTTATGTGCTCAACACGCTGGTGCCTGCCCTGAGGGCGCGAGGACTGACGGTCGAGGTGCAGAGCGGTTGGGTCGATGATCTTGTGGCTTTGTTCAACAGTGCCAGCGTTTACCTCTACGACTCGGCCGAGTACTGGCGTGGCCGTGGGGTGAGCGAGGGCTTTGGCCTCCCCCCACTGGAAGCGCTGGCCTGCGGCTGTGTCGTGTTCAGCAGTTTTAATCACGCTCTTTCCGATACCTTGACGCCGGGAGAGGTTGGTCATCAAATTGGCTGCGGAAGTCTCAGCCATGATGTTGAAAGAGTGCTGGCGGCCGTAGCAGATCCTGTCCGTTGGCGTCCTGATTCGACCTTTCTGGAGGCTTTGCTAGAGGAGCACTCTGAGCAGGTGTTGCAGAAGCGTTGGAATGATGTGTTGCATCAGCTTGATGTTCTCCTCCTGGTCCTGAGGGATGCATCGGTGTTGCGGGCGATTCCGCTCTGGAAGCTGCGAATGAACCGTTGTGTTCACGGCCTGAAGAGGGTGGTCAATCGGTTGCCTGGCTGGCCTGCTGGGCGGAAGCCCTGAGGGGCAAGCAGGTCTATGGTTTCTGCGGACGAGTTTGATCGTCCTTGTTCAAGCAAGGTTGACCTCTGAAAGCCTCTATGCCTTTGCAAAGTCAGACCTGGAGCAATCTTCGTCAGCTGTTGAGTGAGTTGCCGAGGCGACGCCTTCGTCTTTTGGTATTTGTGTTGCTGGCTTCGTTATTGCAGGGTCTGGTAGATGTTTTTCTGGTCGCTCTGCTGGCACGTCTTGTAGGCTTAATCGCCGGTGCGAGAGTTGAAGATTATCTGCCCGGGATCCGTGTATTTGGTGGTGGACTTCTGGATCAATCCAGTTGGCTAGTTGGATTGTTGATCGCCGCATTTTGGCTTGCGTCGATGATTCGTTTTGGTGTCTCGCTCATGCAGAGTCTGCTTTGTGCAGACGTGTGGAATGATTTTGTGAACAAGGTTTATGGCAATCTTGTTTGTCAAAAATACGACTTTTTCGTGCGTCAGCGCACAGCAAATTTGTCTGAAAAATTTAATCGAATTCTAAATGGTATATCGACAGGAGTGATCAGCCCTCTGTTGTTAATTGCTGGAAACTTGGTTTCGGTGGTTGTCTTGCTTGTGGGTGTTGTTGCCGTCTTGGGCTTAAAGGCGCTGGCAATGTTTGCTTTGATCCTTTTTGCTTATGTGCTGGCGTCGAAGGTTGTTACTCCATATTTACGTCTGGCGTCGAAGCAAAGGATTCGCTACAGCCGCAGGATCAATTTGCTTTTAATGGAGTCATTGCGCTCAATGCGAGAGGTTCAGCTGTATGCGGCTGAAAAATATTTTATCTCTCGCTTCTCTCGTGATGGCTTGATTGCTAAGCGATATGATCGAATTGATCGATTGCTTCCTGATGTTCCAAGGTTAGTGATTGAGCCTGCTGCGATCACTGTTTTGTTTCTCGTTGGCCTGGTTCCAGCTTTAACCATGGGTGATGCGGAAGCTGTTCGTAGTGCAATTCCGTCACTTGCGGCTGTATTGGTCGGGATGCTGAGAATCTCAGCTCCTTTGCAGGCGATGTTCCGTAGCGTCAATCGCCTCCGTGGCGGCTTGCCGCAAATTGAGGATGCACTTGAGTTGTTGAGCCTGAAGCCTGTTCGGTACTTAATCGATTCTCCCGGGGTTCCCACTCCTGAGGGGGTCATGCCTCGTCGCTTCATCCAATTAAAGGATGTTAGTTTTTCGTATGCACCTGATGCCAAACAGGTGATTCAAGGTGTGAATCTTACTGTTCCCATTGGGTCGAGAATTGCACTTGTGGGTCGTACTGGAAGCGGTAAATCAACTCTCGCTCACTTAATGCTAGGACTGTTTCAACCAACCAGTGGTGAGTTGTTGCTGGATGGGATTGCGGTCACCGACCAAGAGGTCCCTGCTTGGCAGGCGAATTGTGCCTTTGTGCCCCAGTCAATTCGCCTAATCGATGGAAGCATTCGTGACAATGTTGCCTTCGGCTGTGATCCGGAGGATGTGGATGATGATCTTGTGTGGGGTGCTTTGGAGGCCGCCCAATTCGACGACTATGTGTCTGGCATGAACTACGGTCTTTATACATTAATCGGTGAGAACGGCATCAAGCTTTCGGGAGGGCAGCGGCAAAGACTTTCGCTAGCTCGAGCATTTTTCAGGGGCGCGAAGTTGCTTGTACTTGACGAGGCCACAAGCGCTTTGGATAATAAAACTGAAAATAATGTAATGCAGGCCCTCGATATTGTTGGCAGGCGTTGTACGACTGTTGTGATTGCTCACCGCCTTTCAACAGTTAAAAAATGCGATCTTATTTATGAAGTCGAAGCTGGAAGAATAGTCCATAGCGGTGACTTTGATTCTTTGTGCGCGTCTTCTTCGTCGTTTCGAGACATGGCGTTAATCGAAGAAGGCTGATATCCCAATGGCTGATTTTGTTGTTCTTGCCACTGCCGATTGGGATCACCCTCTTTGGACGAATAAGCAACATACGGCCCAGGCATTGGTTGCTGAGGGGCATCGTGTGTTGTATGTGGAGTCTCTTGGTCTGCGGCCTCCAAGAGTGGGATCAGCCGATCGTACGCGCATTTTGAGAAGGCTGCGCCGCATGGTTCAGCCTCCCCGCCGCCGTCAACAGCGGTTGTGGGTCTGGTCCCCGCCAGTTCTCCCAGGTGGGAATCAAGGCCTTGCCTTGGCGTTCAATCGTCTGGCGCTTCAGCTTGGCTTGACGATCGCACGTCGTTTGTTGGGATTTGAGCAGCCGTTGCTGTGGACGTATAACCCGCTTACGCTTCTCTACTTGGATCTCAAGCAATTCTCAGGGTCTATCTATCACTGCGTTGATCGTATTCAAGATCAACCCGGTATGCCGTTTGACGTGATTGAGTTGAATGAAGCGCTTCTTTCTCAGGCGGTCGATGTGGTTTTTGTCACGTCGCCTGAGCTTGAGATGCTGCATCGACACAGAAACGCCAGGACATTTTTGTTTGGCAATGTGGCCGATCACGATCACTTCAGCACGGCACGCCTGGGGGTCGCTGGTACGCCGTTGCCCTGTCCGGCTGCGCTGGCAACGCGGTGTGGCCCCCGTTTGTTGTTCATGGGGGCCATTGATGCGTATAAGCTCGACCTCGACATGCTCACTGCCCTGGCGAGTCGTCACCCGGAGTGGGAATTCGTTCTTATTGGACCCGTCGGTGAGTGCGATCCATCAACCGATGTCTCGGCCCTGCAGGCCTGTTCCAATGTGCAACTAGTCGGCTCGGTTGCTTACAGCGATCTGCCCTCATGGTTAGCCCATGCCGATGTGGCCCTGTTGCCTCTTCAGGTCAATGGCTATACGCGCCATATGTTCCCGATGAAGTTCTTTGAATATCTTTCGTCGGGGTTGCCTGTGGTGGCAACAGCCATTCCCTCGCTGCAGTCACATCGTGATGTCGCGCTTCTGTGTTCTCCTGATGTGGCTTCCTTTGAACAGGCGATTGGCTTGGCATTGAAGGGGGAGGGGCCTGATCTGCAGCAGCGATTGCAACGGGCCTCGACGCAGACCTATCAGGCCCGTACAGAGAAGATGTTGACTCTCCTGAAGAAAATCTCTGTTCTTCAAGAGGTTTCCAAGTCTGCGAGAGTGTCTCGGAGGCGTGCACTGCCTCGTGTCGTGAGTCCGACGATTGGCTCGGAAACTCGCGCGAAAAAAGTTGTTCTTTACATCGATAGCCTGAAATTAGGTGGTGCTGAACGGGTGACTCTGGCTTGGGCTGAGTGGTTGCATCAGGCTGGATGGACTCCGATTGTTTTAACGCGGAAGCCTCTGAATTGGGATTTTTACCCGTTTCCGACTGGCATTAAGCGAGCTGTTGAGCCTGAGGATTCTGAATGGATGAAACGCATGGGCCCTTTCGGCTTCCCCTTTCGCGTGATCCGTTTAAAGCGCTGGCTCGATTTAGCGGATGTGAGCTTGGCGATTGGCATGACTTCACTTCCTGCCATCAAGTTGTTATTGGCATCCCGTTCTTTAGGTGTTCCTTGCGTCGTGTCCGAACGCAATTATCCGCCTCAGAAATCGATTGGCTGGGTCTGGAGTGCCTTACGCAGGATTGTTTATCCTTGGGCCGCCCTGCATGTGGTGCAAACTCACGAGGTTGGTGTCTGGTTGGCGAAGCACCTCGGGGCCCGCCCTCAATTGTTGCTGCCAAATCCAGTGGCTTGGCCCTTGGCTCGCTTCCATCCGACAATTGACCCCTGCGAGTGGCTGGTTGCTGCGGGTGTTGGACGTGATGCTCCATTCTTACTCGGAGTTGGTACAAAATCTGATCAGAAGGGCTTTGATCGTTTGGTGAGGTGGTGGATTCCCCTTGCGCTCCAAGACCATAATCTTCAATTAGTAATTTTGGGATTAGATGCTCATCTTTATCATGGGCTTGACCAGCAAGCTGGCTTGAAATCATTGCTCGATAGCCATCCCGAATTGTTAAAACGTCTTCATTTCCCTGGCCGTGTCGGTAATGTCGCTGATTGGTACGATCGTTCTCAGGTTTTTGTGCTTTCCTCGCGGTATGAGGGGTTTCCCAACGTATTGCTTGAAGCAATGGCTGCTGGTTGCTGCTGTGTCGCTGTCGACTGCCCCCATGGTCCTTCCGATTTAATAAGTGACGGAATTAATGGTTGTCTGCTGCCAAGTCGTGCGTCAGATGAGTTCTGTATTCAACAGCTTGAGGAGCTGTTGGGTGACTCCTTAAAGCGTGAAAAGTTGGCCAATCGTGCGACTGAAGTACGACAGACCTATGCGCCGTTGGTGTTGCAGCAGCGACTCCTTCAGGCTCTTGATCAGGTGCTGCGAGAGTCGGCAATGAGCAACGATGACCTTTAGCAATCGCGATGACCTTTGGTTGGTTCTGCCACACCTCGGTCCGGGTGGCGCTCAGAAAGTTGCATTGTTAGCTGCTGCTCATTTCATGGCCAAAGGCTGGAAAGTGCGTTTGGTCACCATGTTGCCGGGACCAGCCCAGGCGCATGTGATTCCAGAGGGGTTGCTGGTGACCGACTTGGCACCGATGGTTGAGGCGCTATGGAAACGGGATCACTGGAACCGTTCGATCCTGGCCCGTGCACGTCGCTTTATGGCCCCAAAGCGCAGGCTGCATCGGCTTGCTGCTCGTCTTTTGATGGGCCCTTTGATTGTCTTCATCGAATCCGCACGGCCTGGACAGCGTGATTTGCGTTCGCGTCTATTGATCTGGTGTATGGAGGGCATAGACGGGCCGCCGTCCTGGGAGCTTGAGGCCCTGTTGCGATGCCAATGCCCCAAGCGGGTGGTGGCGTTTCTGACTCGCACCAATATGCGCGTCTGCAGCGCATTGTGGTGGCGGGATTGCCATCTGGTGGTGTCTGAGCGCAATGACGTCAGTAAGCAACAGTTGCCTTTCCCGTGGACTCGCTTGCGCCGCCTGCTGTACCGCCGGGCGGATGTTCTCACTGCTAACACTTCAGGGGTGATGGACAGCCTGATTCCCTTGTTCCCGGGGCGTCAGCTGGCGTTATTGCCCAACCCTCTTCCAATGCCTGATGTGCCAGCGTCACCAACGTCTTCGGCCGATCGTCAAGGCTTTGTCTCCGTGGCGCGGTTGGTGCCACAAAAAGGGATTGATCTATTAATCCGTGCCCTTGCACAGGTCACAGGGTGTGCCGCCACTTGGTCACTCAATGTGGTGGGAGACGGGCCGGAAAGGAACCGATTGGAACAGCAGGTACAGGCGGCTGGTTTGCAAGAACGGGTCCAGTTTCTTGGTTTCCGTTCTGACCCCCAAACCTTTCTGCTCCAAGCAGAGGTGTTCGTGTTGCCCTCGCGCTTCGAGGGCATGCCGAATGCGCTTTTGGAAGCTATGGCTTCCGGGCTTGCAGTTGTAGTAACCGACGCGTCGCCTGGTCCATTGGAGGTGGTGGATCACGAAGTGAGCGGTTTGGTGGTGCCCAGTGATGATCCATCCGCCCTAGCGGAAGCGCTGAATCGTTTGGCTGCTGATCCCAGGCTGAGGGAGCGCCTGGGCAAGGCTGCCAGGGAGACCTTGCGGCAGCTCGATTGGCCTGTGGTGGGCCCCATTTGGGATGCCCTGGTGACGCCGCAATGACACTGCAGCGGCTCTTGGTGTTTGCCCCCACTCGCCGGGCGGCATCGGAAACTTTCGTGCGCGCCAATCTGGCGGGGTTGCCGTTCGAAGTGCAGGCCTACTTTGGTGATGAACGACCGTGGAACCAACCGGCTCGCCTGGCCTACGGCCTGGCGGTCCTGCTGAGTAAAGCCTTTACGCGTTTAGGGATGTTGCGCCTGGCGGGTTGGCCAGCAGCGGCGGTGGCAAGCCGTTTGATTGCTCGCCATCGGCCCGATCTTGTGTTGGCGGAGTTTGGATTCCATGCCGTTCGGGTGATGGAGGCGACCCATTGGGCCGGTGTGCCGCTCGTGGTGCATTTCCGTGGCTCGGACCTCTCGGCGCGCTGCAAGCTCGGAGTGTTACGCGGCCGTTACCTCCGCTTGATGGGCTTGGCGGCTGGCCTGATCTGTAAGTCCCAACCCATGGCGCAAACATTGCAGGCGTTGGGTGCGCCTCAGCAACGCATTTTGATCAGTGCTTCGGGAGCTAATGCCCGGCTGTTTCATGGCGGAGCACCGGCTGAGGCACCCGCCATCTGCCTTGCGGTGGGGCGTTTTGTGGCCAAGAAGGGACCACTGCACACCATTCGTGCTTTTGCGGCCCAGCCGCATGGGCAGCTCTGGATGGTGGGGGAGGGCCCCTTGCTCCTTGAAGCGAAAGCCCTGGCAGCGCAGCTGAAGATGGGCGACCGGATTCGTTTCCTCGGCGTGCGGACTCAGGAGGAGGTGGCGGTCTTAATGCGGCAGGTGCGGGTGTTTGTGCAGCATTCCCGGGTGGCCGCCGATGGCGACAGCGAGGGCAACCCCGTAGCGGTGATGGAAGCGCAATTGAGTGGTTTGCCGGTGGTGGCCACGCGCCATGCCGGCATCCCTGAAGTGGTGATTGATGGCCAGACCGGGCTGCTGGTGGATGAAGGGGATGTGAACGCAATGGCCGCGGCGATCGAGCTGCTCCTGCTGGATCCTGCGCTCTGTGCTCAGTTCGGTGCGGCCGGGCGATGCCATGTGGCTGAGGGGTTCACTCTGGAGCGGCATCTGGCGGATCTCAGTCGCTTTTTGATTCAGACCTATGCGAAGACAAAGATGAGTGCGTGAGCAACGGAAAACAACAGCTTCAGGTGATGGCGCCATTTAGTTCAAGCCATTGGCACTGTGATGACGTGCGCTCTGTGATCAGCCGTTGGCAGACGGCAGCATGGAGCGACCCCATGGCTGAGCTCCCCCTGTGTATCTGCCAGGCATTCCAGACAGTGTGTTGATGGCCTTGCAGGCCGAGGCGCGTCTGCAGGGTGGGGTGCGGCTGGCCTTGGTGGGGGGTGCGGTGCGCGATGCCTTGCTGCATCACAGCCACCGGGATCCCTGGCGTGATCTTCCGGATCTCGATCTCGTGGTGGAGGGAAGCACGGAAGCTTTAGCCCAGGGTTTGCGCCAACGGCTTGGTGCTGAACGGGTGCCGGAGCTGCGGGTGCACGGCAGCTTTGGCACGGTGGAGATGGTGCTCGACGGCGTGCTGCTGGATCTGGCCCAGTCCCGCCAGGAGCGCTATCTCGTCCCTGGAGACAATCCGGTGGTGCAGCCAGGCCCCTTAAGGAATGACCTGGCGCGGCGCGACTTCACGGTCAATGCTATGGCGCTGCTGCTGGGCGTTGGAGAGGCCGAGCCCGAATTGTTGGATCTGCATGGGGGGCAGGGCGACCTGGCGGCGCGTCAGCTGAACTTCCTGCACGTGGGAAGTGTGCAAGACGATCCCACCCGCGTCGTGCGCGGCGCCCGTTATGCCGCGCGGCTTGGGTTTTGCTTGGCGCCCCAAGCCTTGGAGCAAGTGCAAGTCACGCTGGCGGCCTGGCCGTGGCCATGGCGCCATGGTGATGCCCCGGATGGGGTGCCACCGGCTCTGGGCACTCGCTTGCGCATGGAGTTGGAGTTGCTGTTTGCGCGGGAGCCCTGGCGGCAGGCCGTTGAGCATCTTCAGGCTTGGGGGGCTTTGCCCCTGTTGGACCCATTGCTGCAGAACGATCGGTTGCTGTTGCGTCGTTTGCGGTGGGCCGAGCGGTTGGGTGTTCCCCTGCTCTGCGCCCTGGTGGCGGCCTCCTCGTCGCCCCTGGCGTTGGCCCAGCGGCTGCAGTTGCCTGTTCAGCAGCAACGTTGGATCGAGGAGCGGAAGGTTTTCCTGATCTGGTTGGCGCAGCAGGCCTTGTCTGATTCATGGCAGGGCTGGTCTGCGGCCCGTTGGACGGAAGCCTTGGAAACGCGGCCTTGGAGCCCGGAGGTGGTGGCGTTGGAGGTGGCTTTGATGAACCCCTGCTGGCGGCCGTTGCTTCGCTGGTGGGGGCGATGGCGCCATGTGAAACCGCCGCAGACGGCGCGTGATTTGATCGCCACTGGCCTGCAGCCCGGTCCTCAGCTTGGGGAGGCTTTGCGTCAATCCAGGCTGCAACGACTGGAGTCGATGCGATGAGTGCTGAGCTTGGTACGGCCGCGGCTTAAGGCGTTGCGGTGGCGGCCTCAAGCGGCGGGTTATCGATCCCAAAAGTCTGGGCTCATCGGTTCGGGTGCTGCTTCCGATGCCCAGGTGCAGCAGTGCCAGCTGGAGGTACCCCTACATTCAGATCACTGTTGACCATGCCGGGACCGATGCCGCTGCCGAGTCAGCAGACGATCAAGCCCCGGGTGCTTTACATCACCAGTCGTGGCCATAGCGGCTCCACGCTGTTGTCGCTCCTGGTGAGTGGCCACAGCCAGGTCGTGAGCGCCGGCGAGTTGAAGATGCTCTCCAATCCGGATCCGCAACGGCGCCTCTGCAGTTGCCACCGGCAGGTGCCATCGCAGTGCCCATTCTGGGGGGCCGTGGAACAGCGGGTGAAAGACAGAGTTGGCTGCTCCCTCGAGCATCTACAGCTGGTGGATGGGGGCGATGACGCAACCTTTCTGCGCCACAACGAAGCCTTGTTCGTCGCGATCGCTCAGGTGAGCGGTAGTGCCCTGATCGTCGATTCCTCGAAATCTTTGCCCCGACTCTCTCGGCTGCTCTCGGTTGAGGCTCAAGGGGCTGCGTTTGAGATGCAGCCTGTGCATTTACATCGCGGCCCATTTGGCTCGATCAATAGCGCTCGCAAACGGGGTGATGCCCTTCGCCAGGCGTCTTACAACTATTTGAACTTGTTTTTTCTCACTCGGGAGCGGTTGCGGGGTGTTCGCGCTCTGCGGGTCTATTACGAGCGATTGGTGGCTGACCCCCGCCTGGAGATGGCGCGGGTCATGGCTTGGCTCAATCTCCCTCTGGAGGAGGGCCAGTTTCACTGGCGCGATGGCGTCCGCCGCGACATTCACGGCAACGACATGCGCTTTGGCAGTTCAGATCAGATTCGCTTGGATCAGAGTTGGCGCCAGCAACTCTCCTGGAGGCAGAAGCTGGGGGTCTTGGTCTGGACGCTGCCGGTGCGGCTGCGCTCTCGGTGGTTGTATCGGCGCGTTCGGATGTGGATCAAGCCAGGCGTGGATCCCTTCCCCTAGTGGATAGCCTCATCCCATGAGCTTTCTTGCCGGCCTTAACGACGCCCAGCGCCGGGCGGTGGATCATCATGAGGGTCCGCTGTTGGTGGTCGCTGGGGCCGGGAGCGGCAAGACCCGGGCGCTCACCCACAGGATTGCGCATCTGATCGGAGAGCACGGTGCCGATCCGGCCCAGATCCTTGCGGTGACCTTCACCAACAAAGCGGCCCGGGAGATGAAGGAGCGGCTTGAGCTCCTGCTGGCCCAGCGGTTGGCGCAGAGCCAGTTCGGCCAGCCCTGGAGCACCCTGCCAGCTGTCGAGCAGCGGCAGTTGCGTAGTCGCATCTATCGGGAGGTGACCAAGGAGCTGTGGATCGGCACCTTCCACGCTCTGTTCGCGCGCATGCTGCGCTTCGACATCGACAAGTTCAAGGACGCGGAGGGCCTGACCTGGACCAAGCAGTTCTCCATCTATGACGAGAACGATGCCCAGAGCCTGGTGAAGGAGATCGTCACCCAGGAATTGCAGCTGGATCCCAAGCGATTTGATCCCAAGAAAACGCGATGGGCGATCAGCAATGCCAAGAACCAGGGTTGGCTGCCGGATGATCTGGAGGCCAATGCCGAGGGGCAGCGGGGCAAGCTCACCGCCGATGTCTATCGGCGCTACCGCAAAGCGCTGGCGGCCAACAATGCGCTCGATTTCGACGATCTGTTGTTGCTCCCGGTGCAGCTGCTGCAGCAGAACGAACAAGTGCGCGCCTACTGGCACCGGCGCTTCCGGCATGTGCTGGTCGACGAGTATCAAGACACCAATCGCACCCAATACGAACTGATCAAGCTGCTGGTGACCGATGGCCTCGATCCCCAGGTGTACGAGAACTGGAGCGGCCGCTCGGTGTTTGTGGTGGGCGATGCCGACCAGAGCATCTACAGCTTCCGGGCCGCTGATTTCACGATCCTGATGGGTTTTCAGGACGACTTCGGCGACAAGGCCCCCGATGACAGCACCCGCACGATGGTGAAGCTGGAGGAGAACTACCGCTCGACGGCCACGATCCTGGAGGCGGCCAATGCCCTGATCGCTCACAACAGCGAGCGGATCGACAAGGTATTGCGGCCCACTCGGGGCGAGGGTGAGCTGATTGCGCTCACCCGCTGCGATGACGAGATCGCGGAAGCGGAGGCGGTGGTGCATCGGCTGCGGATGATGGAAGCGGCCAATCCGGAGTTGAGCTGGCGCGACATGGCGGTGCTGTACCGCACCAATGCCCAGTCGCGGGCGATCGAGGAGTCGTTGGTGCGCTGGCGGATTCCCTACGTGGTGGTGGGCGGCCTGCGCTTCTACGACCGGAGGGAGATCAAGGATCTGCTCGCCTATCTGCGTCTGTTGATCAATCCAGCTGACACCGTCAGCCTGTTGCGGGTGGTGAACGTGCCCAAGCGGGGGATCGGCAAGACCACGATTCAACGGCTCACCGACGCTGCCAATCAGCTGGGGATTCCCCTCTGGGATGTGGTGAGTGACCCTGAGGCGGTGCGCTCCCTTGGGGGGCGTTCCGCTAAGGGGCTGCTCCAGTTCTGTGAGCTGATCCAGGGCCTCAAGGACCGGATCCATGACGCTGCTCCGTCGGAGCTGATCCAGACGGTGATGGAGACCAGTGGTTACGTGAGCGAGCTGATCGCGGAGGGCACCGACGAGGCGGAGGAGCGGCGACGCAACCTGCAGGAACTGGTGAATGCGGCGCTGCAGTATCAGGAGGAGAACGACGAAGGCGATTTGGAGGGCTTCCTTGCCTCTGCCGCCCTGGCCAGTGATGCCGACAGCAAGGACACCGCCGCCGATCGGGTCACTTTGATGACGCTCCACAGCAGTAAGGGTCTGGAGTTTCCGGTGGTGTGTCTGGTGGGTCTGGAGCAGGGCCTGTTCCCCAGCTATCGCTCGTTGGATGATCCGGCGTCGCTGGAAGAGGAGCGTCGGCTCTGCTATGTGGGCATCACCCGGGCGAAGGAGCGCTTGTTTCTTTCCCATGCCAGTGAGCGTCGCCTCTGGGGTGGGATGCGTGAGCCGGCGGTGCCGAGCGTGTTCCTGTCTGAGTTGCCGGAAGCGCTGGTGCAGGGGGAGATTCCCCGTTCAGGCGGAGCGGCGTTGCGGCGAGAGCAGCGGCTCGACCGCCTCACACGGGTGGATCGCGACGACTCCCGCAGGGTGGCGGCTGCGGGTTCCGCCGGTGCCCCTGCCAATGCGGTGCGCAGGCGCCAGGCCGGGCCGGCACCGGGCAAGAGCTGGAGTGTGGGCGACCGGGTGATTCACGCCAGCTTTGGGGAGGGAGAGATCACCCACACCTTCGGTAGCGGCGAGAAGGTGTCGATTGCGGTGAAATTTGCTGGGATGGGGCCAAAAATTCTTGATCCGCGCTTGGCGCCGATTGAGCCCTTGCAGGGGTGATGTGATGGGTTGGCGAGGCCGGCTAGGACGAGGGTTTCGCCGTTGTTGGTCCGCATTGTGGTCAGCCCCGTCGTCGCACGACCTTGATCCGGGTGTCGCCGTCGATGGAGGTAATGGTTTTGGAGGGCAGAAGTTACTTCGCTCCACCCAGCCGGCTGGCCATCCAATGCAGACGGGTTCACATCTGCTTCCGTTAGCGGATGTGCAGTTGATCACCCGCTTTTGCCGGATTGAAGCCCCTTATTGGTCCAGTTTTCTCAACCACTACTCCTCCTTTGGCGTGGAGTGCATTCATGTCTGCGTCCAGAGCAACGCGGATGCCAAGGCGGTGGAAGCGGCTGCGCTGCCAGATGGTTTTCGGTGTCAGCTGCATCGACTGCCGCCGGAGTTACCCCCGGATCAGGCCTTGAAGCAGTTGCCTTTAAAAGCACTGGCCGATGGAGCCGCTTACACCTTGCTGGCGGATGGGGACGAATACCTCACTCCGCTGCGCTCAGATGTGGGCGTGGCTCAGCTGTTTGCTCTTTTCCCGGATGTGAAGCAGCTTTTTATCCCTTGGTTGATGGCACCATTTCTTGACGGTGGCCAGCCTCCGCAGCGTGGGTATTGGGGGCATATCGGCAAGCCATTGGTGCGCTCCGAGCGCATGGCGGCCATTGCCTGTGATCACGGATTCCTTGTTGATGAGATCCAGGCCAATCGCCGCTTCGGCTCTGCTCCAGCGGGTGTGTTTGGTTGGGCCATCGCCCACTATTGGGCCCGTGGTTTTCGCGAGTGTCTGCTCAAAACCTTTCACAACCGGTTCAACGATGCCAAGAGTGTTGACCGCTTTGAGGCTCTTGACCTGATCCGTGCTGGTGAGCTGCCGATTCGCCTGCGGCTGCTGGCCTTTCTCATGCTTCAGCAGGGGTATGTGCCGCTGCCGTCTTGGCAGGAGCAGTGGATCGATCGAGACCTGGAAGCGCAGTTGTTGCGCCGGGTGCTGAGTGAAGATGAGGAACGACGCTGCCGTTGCAGCTTTGATCGTTATCAGCAGCTGTTGCGCGACCAGTTACCGCACCTTCCTCTCTATCCAGCTGCCTCCTTGCTCACCTTGGCTCAGTTGTTGCCAAGCCTGGCCGAGTTGGAGGCTGCTGAGACGTGACCCAGCGCGCATGGGGCCAGAGATCGAGCACCGTCTCCCCGAAGCGATCGACCATGGCTGCGTACACATTCCGGTAGGCGAGGGCCACGGTCTGCTGCAGCTTTGGGCAGATCTCGATCTGTTTGGGTGAAGCATTCACGCGGGTGTCGAAGTCGGCTTCTGGGAGATCGAGCTCCAGAAACGCGGCTAAGCGTTGATGGGCGTCTGGGGTGAACAGGCGTTCGTAGAAGTCGATGTGCAGCTGGGTTGGAGAGAAAGCCCGCTCCAACTGGTTGAGAGTGCGGTGGTACTGCGTTTTGGCTGCAAACCGGGGGTGGTGATGCAGCAAAGCAAGGGCTGTTTCTTCTTCCCGGTAGCCACAGAGCTCAGGGAAGCGGTTCTGCCTCCGCAGCATGCGCAGTTGAGACCAGACCCGCTCCACCGGATCCCGCAACAGCAGGATCACTTTCACGTTGAAACCGCCTTTCTCTAGTAATCGGCCGATGTGTTGGAACTGTTGAGCGCTGAGCTCGCTGTAGTGGGGTGAAATGTCTCCCGTTGCCAACAGCCTGGGGTCACCTTGCACCAGGGTGTGGAAGTAGTGCAGGTAGGCCCATGGGTCCGTGCGCATCCACTGGTGCTGTTCTGCTTCAGGCAGCTGCGCAAACCGGTGTGGATCGAACCGTGGCTGGGGTGTGGGCCACCTCCATCGGTTGGTTTGTGCTTTGGGTTTGATGCTGGGGAAGGCTTTGTATTCCTTGCAGAACCCCAGATTCACTGATGAACAACGACTCAGTTCACGCTGCAACCAGGTAGTGCCAGCCTTTTGTGCTCCCACCCCAAGAATGAAGCTGGGTTGTTGCGGAGCGGTGCTTTTGCTCGACAAGGTAATGGGTAATGCAGAATGGGGCTTTAAAGGATCCCGGGAGATCTAAGTAAGATCGCTAATGCTTGATGCATCAATGCTGCTTATAAAGCGATGCTAGAATCTTGATCTTAACAGGAACCTTTGTTCGAAATCAAATTTCGAATATTTCTCTTTGGCCATGAAACAAAAACTTTATGTCTCAGGTTATTGGCCTATTGCGGGAAATGTCAAGAGATCAGGCGCGCACTACAGCAATTGGTTCCCCCAGACTTTGCAAATGTTGCGGGGTGCTGATCTTATTTTTTATTCTTCATCTGAGGATGTTTTGGAATGGGCTCAGCGCTTGTGTGTGGCTCAAGGAGTCAAAATGTTACCCCGAATTCGTGCTCTCGATGAGATGCAGGCGTGGCCTTTGGCCGGTCAACTTGTGCAGTCCTGTGAGCGAATGGCTTTGGACTCTTGGGGTAGACCTTCATCATTTGCTGGAGAAAAGGGCATGGTTCACTATTGGCGTGACCTGCGTGGCGCGGGGGCAGATGTTTTTCGTTGTTTGAATACAATTTGGCTCTGTCGAACCGACCTCCTCGCTCAAGAGTCCGTTCAGGCTCCTGATCATGTGGAGCGTTTGGCTTGGATCGATTCCACCATGGCGCGTTTCAACGGGCAGCGTTCCAACTGGCGTTTTTGGATGAATGCCGAGCCGATGGATCGGGTCTCTCACTATGCGAGTCCGATGCGCTTTTATGGACGTCGCCTTGCTTATAATGGCTCTTATGTATCGGCTCCTCGTTCTATCTGGCCTGAGTTTGCTCAGTTGATGCACCAAGTTGGCAATCAGGCTGCCCAGATGGCTTATGGCCATGATGATGAAACAATTGTGAATGAATGCGTTCGCCAGCGTCCGGAGTTATTTCACTGCTTGGGTCTCCCGTATAAACGACTGTCTAGATGGCACTTTTTAAAAGCTAAGGTTAAAGATGGTTTGATCGGATATCACCCAAAGGCTCGTTTTTAGTGCTGTTTGTTTTTGCACGGCCAATGGAAGTCCAGCCTTTTTCTTTGAGTAGTTGGGCTGTTGTTTCCGGGCAAGCCGTAAGGAGCGGGCCGCAGGTTTGGGGGTCGACCAGCAGTGCTTCAAGCCCTGGGTCAAGACTGTTGCTGACATCTTCAGAGTGTTGAAGAGCGCGCACCCGATTGCCCAGACTGGCGAGGGCTCTGCGGTTCGATGGGGCCAGGGTGCTGGCCAGACCGCTTTTCAGGAGATCTAGGGCGCCCTCGAAGCTGGGGATGTGATCGATCCAGAGATCGACGCACGTTGAAGGGCTGGCGTCCAGCATTTCATTGAGGTGCCCGAGCAATCCGAAGCCGGTCACGTCGGTGCAGGCGTGAATAGAACCAGGCTCCATCTCTTGGAGTTGAAAAAGCTCTTGAAGACGGGGGTGCTGGCTGGTACTCAGTTGCTTGAGGCAGGTGTCGAGATGCCAGGGATCACACCGTCCTTGCATCGCGGCTGCAAAGATCACGCCGCTTCCCAGGCCGCGGCTCAACAGCAGCACATCCCCGGGTTGGATCGGTCCTTTGGACCAGGGTTTCGCTCCCGCTGGTGTTTGGCCGGTGACGCTGAGGCTGAGCTGGAGATCGAGGGCCGAGGGGACAGCGGTTGGCTGGCGCGATTCCATTGTGTGGCCGCCGATCAGTTGTGCTCCTTGCTCTCCCAGGGCAGATCGCACCCCTGAGAGGGTTTGGCTGAGAAGTTCCACCTGGTGGTTGTCGTCGATTGCCGGCAAGGTGACGATGGCTTGCACCGTGGTGACGTGGGCGCCGGATGCCCAGAGGTCTGAACAGGCATGAAGCGCGGTGAGCCGGCCGTTCAGCCAGGGATCGGAGATGAGGGCTGGAAAGCCATCCACGGAGTTGAGCAGAGTGCCTCCCTCTCTTGTGGAGCCAATGGCTTGGGCATCTTCAGGTTGGTGTCCGAGTTTCCCCACGCCACTGCGTTGTAAGGCTTGCTCGAGAGGGGCGGCTGGAAGTTTGGCTGCGCATCCACGGCAGGCCATGGCATTCGCCTCTGCATGGCTGCTGACGGTGCTGGCCATCGAGCCGTTGGGCTGGAACATGCCCATGAAGCGTTGATCGAGGTGGCGCTTCCAGCGCCACAACCAGGGATGAGGACCAATCCAGAAGGGGCCCCAGATCAGCCAGGCCGATGGCGGTTGCCCTGGTGTTGGGCAACCGAGCAGTTGTAGAGCGCGTTGTTGCGGGCGCCACGGGCGCATCGGTTGTTGTTGATTCAGTTGTTCAAGGTTGTGGGCTAGAGGGTTGGCTGCTCGTACTGCCCAGACGCCAGATGGCGGGCGCTGATCATTTTCAATCACGGCGCAATCGCCTGCTGCAAAGATCTTGGGATAGCCAATCACTTGCAGGTTCTTGTCGGTTTTAATCCGACCTTTTCCGTCACAGGGAAGTCCGCTCACTTCCAGCCATGAAGGTGCACGAATGCCAGTGCAGAGGAGGGTGTTGGCCGTGTCGGGAGCTGGTTCATAGCTGAGCGCTATGGCTGCTTGATGCAGGCGCTTTATGACAGACTTCTTGAGTTTGTGCGGCTTGGTATGCAGAATTAATTTATGAGAAGGCCATCGATTTCTGAGGGCAAAAGCAAGTTCAATTCCTGCTAAGCCTGATCCGACAATATGGAACGGAGCGGTTGATGGCTTTTGGGCAATTGTGTCGTGTTCGGTGATTGCGTCTAGGCCTACTTTTAGTGGTTTGATGCTGATCGCCTGTTTGAAATCTTGACGGTCAGTGATGGCGCCAACGTTAAGGCTTAGTCTGTCGAAGTGCAGGGATGGGCGATTGCTTAGTATCAGTTCTCTATGGGGATTCAGGCTGCAAATTTCGGCTTGGATAAAATCCACCTGGGCTTGTTTGGCCAGCCAGTGCAGATTGATAGTGATCTGATCGCATTGATCAATGCCCGCGATGTGGGCCGGAATAATGCCGGAATACATTGCAGAACTGCTTTCGCTGACGAGCGAAATCATTCCTTTAGGTCTTTTGTGGGGCTGCATCGCCCATCTTTTGAGCAGCAACACATGGCAGTGCCCGCCACCGGCCAGAACGAGGTGATCAGAAGCCAAGGCTTGCTTCGATGATCCACCTCAATTCGTTCGGCGGCACAATCTCGTTCTCTTTGACAAAGTGAACTCCTGCTGTGAATCGCAGTGGTATGCCTCCTGTCATGTTTGAGGAGACGCCAAGAGTTGCTCTACTTGAAACATACTCAACAAATATTCCCCACCATTCATTAAACACTAAGCTGGCTGACCCAAATGGTCCCCAGCAAAGGTTTTCGTCTATTTTTGCAAGCTTGCGATTGGTCTCTACGGTGATGCAGGTGAAGTCAAAAATATCGTCAAGATCTTGGCCTGCGGGATCATTCTTGGTGAATGATGCCCATCGACCTGTTCCGAAGCCGCCGCTTGCGATGAATAGGGGGTAGTCTTTTTTGTTATCGCCAAGCCACCATCCATTGGAAGCAACTAAATAGAGGTTTCGACCAGTATCTGTTTGATCATCCCATTGGATTACTTGTTCGCCTCCAAAGGCGATTCCGCCATTGTCTCCAATTGCACGGGCAATTCTGAAGCCAGAGGAGACACCATCGGTGATTCCTGTGCTTCCGCCTGGGACGTTGGGATTGCTCTGCAAGCTCCGGAAAGATGTGTTGAGTGCAATGCTCCAGTTTTCGGTTTGAAGAAGATTGGCGTGAAGGATTGCCCAGCCGTCAAGATTGCCTGAGTCGATGGCCGGTACAAAGGGATCACCCGGCTTGCGGCCGTCTTGATAGCTGTAGCCAAGAACCGTCACATCGCCAAACCAGCGTTGGCTCCAGCGGAAGCCATTTGGAAGGCGTAGGCTGATATCAGGCCCCACCAAGCCATCGCCAAAGGCAATCGAGCGATTGAGCGCCTGAAGTGGCGGCGGCGGCGGCAGCTCGGGCACGCGGCTGGGTTGTTCTTGCTCGATCGCCGGCACTTCGGGCGGTGGTGTTTCCTGCTGCGCCACCCGCACGGTGGAGGAATCCTGAGCGGTGATCGTTTCAGTGGTGCTTTCGCCTTCAGCGACCTGGATCTGCACCTCGCTGCTGGGCAGCGGCTCCCAGACCACCGTTGTGGGAGTTGCAACGGCGCCATCATCCAATGAATCTGTGGGGATGGGCTCCCAGACCACGGCTTGGGGTGGGGTGGGTGCCAAGGATTGGGGCCCGTTGGGGCGAGCTTCGCTTGCTGGCTCTTTGACCGGTTGCCAAACGATTGGTTCTGAGTTCTCGGGGCTGCTCTCAGGAGCATTGGCTGGCCCACCACCATCCATCGCCGGCACCAGAATTTGTGATCCCTCCGCTTGCTTGGGGGTGACGGGTTCCCAAAGCACCTGGGCCCGTAGGGGAGTGCCTGCAACTGCTACCACTCCCGCCCCCAGCAGGGCCCCCCCGGCTCCCACCAGGTTGAGCCAGCGCTGGCGGTGTCTTCGGCGAGTCGTCAGCATTAACCCTCTCCCCGATAGCCCTTGGGGTTGGTGGATTGCCAAGCCCAGCCGTCGCGGCACATGTCGGCCAGAGAGCGCTTGGTGCGCCAACCGAGGCGCTCGGCGGCCAGCCCGGGATCGGCGACGGTGATTGCCGCATCGCCGGGGCGGCGTTCGACGATCTCGTAGGGCACAGAACAGCCTGAGGCTGTCTCAAAGGCGTGCACTACCTCGAGCACCGATGCGCCGACGCCGCTGCCGAGGTTGATGGTGAGCAGTTGCGGCTGTTCTGCCAGCAAACAGTTAAGTGCAGCTAAGTGGCCTTCGGCGAGGTCCATCACGTGGATGTAGTCGCGCACGCCGCTGCCGTCGCTGGTGGGCCAGTCGCCACCGAACACACTCAGGCGCTCGCGCCGGCCGATCGCCACCTGGCTCACGAACGGGAACAGGTTGTTGGGGATGCCGTTGGGATCTTCGCCGATGCGGCCGGAGGGGTGGGCGCCCACGGGGTTGAAATAGCGCAGGCAGGCAATGCGCCAGGTAGCCGGCGCACTGGCGGCCAGATCCTCCAGCATGCGCTCCACTGCCGCCTTGGTGTGGCCGTAGGGATTGATCGGCTGGACCGGTGCGCTTTCAGGGATCGGCACCACTTCTGGATACCCATAAAGGGTGGCGCTGCTGCTGAACACCAACGTCCGGCAGCCATGGGCCTCCATGGCGGAGAGGAGATTGCGGGATCCGGATACGTTCACGTCCCAGTAGCGCAGGGGCTGGGCGACGGATTCGCCCACGGCCTTGAGGCCAGCGAAGTGAATCACCGCCTCGATCGGGGCGCCCGCAGAAGCTGCGCTCGCGAACACCTGCTCCAGCAGCACTGGATCGCGCAGATCACCACGCACCAGCTCCAGCGACCGACCGCTCAGCTCCTGCACTCGCTCCAGGGCCACTGGTGAGCTGTTGGAGAAATCGTCGAGCACGAGTAGGTCGTGACCGGCTTCGAGCAGCACCACACAGGTGTGACTGCCGATGAAGCCGGCGCCGCCGGTGATGAGCAGACGCGCCATGGGCTTCCCTCAGGCCTCGTCGGAAACGTCGAGATCCGTGTCGAGCAACACCCAACCGGCCACCGGGGATCCCTGGAGGGCCAGCTGCTCGCGCAGCTGACGCAGCTGTTCGCGTTTGGCGGCACCAGGGGCGGTGAGCAGCAACTGGGTGGCGGCGCTGCGGGTGGTGAGCAGATCGCGACTCACAACCAGCTCGCGTCCGCTGCCGAGGGCGCGGCGCAGTTCGGTGGTGAAGCCTTCGAGGGCGTCAGCCTCGAGTGCACCCACGGGGATCAGGGCGATCGCACCGCTGCCGCGCAGGGGTCCATCGGCGAGCAGTTGAATCGGGGCGCGCCAGGCGGCTGGGGCGATGGCGCCATGGCAGGGCAGGCGCTCGAGCAGCGCTCCGGGTAGGTCTCGGCTGAGTTCATCGCTGCTGAACACGCGGCCGCTGCGGCGATCGCTCACCAGGGCACCGCCGCTTCCGAACACGAGGCCGGCGAGCAGTCCGAGGGCGAGGGTGCGGCCCTTGCGGGGGCTCACGGGCTTGTCGAGCAGGGTGGGGGTGGAGATCAGCTCCCAGGGGCTGGTGGCGCGGGCCTGCTCCAGCTGGAACTGCTTGAGCTGGTTCTGCAAGGTCACCAGGGTGGCCTCATCGCGCAGGGCCTCCTGGGTGAGCTCGCGGTGGCGGGCCACCACCTCCTTGGGGCGGTTGAGAGCCTGGAGGTTGGCCTGGGCCAGATCGAGCTCGCCCTTGAGCAGGGCGATCGTCTGTTGGTTGATGTAGCGCACCAGGGTGTTGCGCTCCCGTTGCAGCTTCTGCACCAGGGGGTCGTTGTCTTTGAAGCGGGAGCGGTATTCAGCCAGTTTTGTTTCCACCGACGTGAGCTGGTCGAAGGTGGACGACTTGTCGGTGAGGGAGGCGAGCTGGGAGGCGAAATAAAGGGAGCCGGCACCGGCCTTGGTGGCTTCCTGGATCTGCACCTGCAGCGCCTTCACTTTTTGCTGGGCAGCGGTGCGGGCCGCTTCCACGCTGCCGCCGCTGCCGGCCACCTGGGCGCCGGAGCCAGGGCCATCTTTCGAAATGCCGGCCCCGGCCACATTGCCAGCGAGGGGGAGGCCATCGAGCAGGCCGAGGCCGTTGGCGTAGCCAAAGTCGAGAGCGGCGCGGGAGCTGGCCTGCGCCTGGGGTTTGATCTGGGTGATCTGCTCGTTCAGATAGGCGATCACATTGCTGAGTTCGCGGGCGCGGCCGCGGTTGGAATAGCTCTGGTAGGCCTGGGAGATCATGCGGGTGATCGGCAGCACCAGCTGTTCGTTGGTGTCTCGGAATTCCACGTTGAGCACGGAGGTGCCTTTTTCTTCTTCTGCGGTGATTGCCGACTTGGCCCAGTCCTGAAAGCGCATCGCCTTGGCCACTTCAGGTGGTTTGCGAGCCTTGACGGCATCGAACACGGGCCGCAGCACCGAAGGGCTGTTGAGGATCTGCACTTCGGTGGCGATTGAGTCGTTGCCGCCGCCGCCGCCGAGGCCGGCGATCGACGCCAAGGCAGGGTTCTGGGAGAGCAGGGCTGCTGCGCTCGACTGGTTGTTCTCCTGGTTGAGCACGATCTGGAACTCGCCCTGGTAGACCGGTTTGGTGGCGAGTAGGTAAAGGCCAGAGAGCAGCAGGCCTAGGGCACCACCGCCAGCGATCCAAGGCCAGCGGCGCACCAGGGCGCCGGCCACCTGGCGCAGATCGATCTCGTCGTCGCTGGCTGGGGTCATCGGTAGGGGCTGTTCAGCAGGGGCGGTGGTCATGGCAGCAGCTCCCTCACTTGAACAGGCTGTAGACGGAATAGATGCCCACCGCGGGGCCGGTGAGCTCATTGAGCACGGTGACGGTGGCGGAGAGGGGTGATTCATTGACGCGCACCACATCACCGGCGATCAGGATCGGATTTTTGTAGGAGCCGGCCGGGTTGGCGCCGCCCACGAAGAACTTGCGCTTGTCGGTGGTGCCGTCGCGGTTGAAGCGGATGAATTCCACTTGGCCGCGTAACAGCTTCTGTCCGCCAGCGGCGGCGAGGGCCTGATCGAGTGAGGCACCCTGGGGCAGCACTTTGGACCCAGGTTCGCGCACGCGACCGGTGACGAACACCTGAACGAAATCAGGACTGAGGTTGGTCTGGCCGGCCTTGATGATTTGCTCGCGCAGCTCTTTGGGAGAGCGGCCCACCACCACCGTGTCGCCATCGAAGAGGCGGATGTTCTGAGATTCGTTACCTTCGGTGATCAGGGTGAGGAAATCGAGGGTGGTGCGCATCTTGCCGCCGCCACTGCTGAGGGGACGCTTGCGGGTAACGGTGACTTCGCTGAGCTTGGAAAAGGGGGTAACGCCCCCGGCGGTGCGCAGGGCATCGAAGACGGTGGGTAGGCGCAGGCCTCGATTGATCTCCACTCCACCGATGCGAGGACCCGCTGCGGTGGCTGGGTTGATTGTTTCCGTGCCCGTGACGCTGACCTGGCCTGTGGCGAGGTTGATCGATCCAGCCATAGCAGCGGAACCGGCGCTTTCAGCTCCCACAGCGGCTTGTTGCCCTGATAAGTAGTAATAGCCGGGCCTAAACACCTCACCGCCGATGTAGACACGGATCGGCCGGTAGGCGGCCGGGCTTACGAACACCTGGGGGTCGCGCACGTAGGCGCTGAACTGCTGGGTGAGGAAGTAGCGCAGCTCCTCCACCGTGAGCCCCTCCACGAAGAGGGAACGCAGCCGGGGCAGGTAGAGGGTGCCGTCGGGGCCGATCGTGAACACACCGGAATACTCGGGCACATCGAGCAGCTCCACCACCACGGCGTCACCGGGGCCAAGGATGTAAGCGTCCTGGATCGGCGCGGTGGGCAAGGGCCTCGGCGAGCTGGCTTTGGCTGGCGCCGTGAACGTGATCGTGTCGCTGACGCTCTCTCTGATTTGGAAGGTTTCTACTTGCTGGGCCCGCGCCAGCGGAGCCTGAAGGCTGCAGGCGATGCCTGCCACCGCCGTCAGGCGGAGGCAGCGCTGCAGCAGTTCGGACGCAGAACGTTTCATTGGGCAGAATTTACTCGGGGGGATGAGCTGCCTTACTCAATGAGTGGTCGGGTGCCGGAGTGGAATGGGAGGGATGCATCGGAACGCCGATGCAGATTGCACATGAACGCCAACCAGTAATGCTTGGCGGCACGTTGGCGTGTCTCTTTAGTTGCTAGTACGTGCTGTCGTGAGCGTTTCTGCTGCTGCCCCCCCCCTTTTTTTGGAGGGGCTTTTGCGCAGCTGTTCCCGACCCACCCCCCGGCCCACCCTGCCGCAAAACCGCAGTACAGCTATGCGAAGCTTCAGAGCATCACGTCACTGCCGAGACGGTTGAGCTTCGCTCCCGTCCGCTGTGACCGCAGGCAGACGTGTTGTGCCTGCACGACGTCTTGAAGTCTTCATGCCCCCTTCCCCTACCAGCTCCGCCACAACCGCCACCCCCACCAAAACCGCCCTGATCACCGGCATCACCGGCCAGGACGGTAGCTATCTGGCTGAGCTGCTGCTGGAGAAGGGCTACGTAGTTCATGGCATTAAGCGCCGGGCCAGCAGTTAGGGCCTCCGGCCTGCTGCGCAAACACCACCACCCGGATCGATCACCTCTATCAGGATCCGCACGAGAGCGATCCCCGCTTAGTCCTTCACTACGGCGACCTCACCGACAGCACCAACCTGATCCGGATCATCCAACAGGTGCAGCCTGATGAGATCTACAACCTCGGTGCCCAGAGCCACGTGGCCGTGAGCTTTGAGGCGCCGGAATACACCGCTAATTCCGACGCGCTCGGCACCTTGCGCATCCTGGAAGCGGTGCGGATGCTGGGGCTCACAGCAAAAAACCGGATCTATCAGGCCAGCACCAGTGAGCTCTACGGCCTTGTGCAGGAGGTGCCCCAGAAGGAGTCCACCCCCTTCTATCCGCGCAGCCCCTACGGCGTTGCCAAGCTTTACGCCTACTGGATCACGGTGAACTACCGCGAGGCCTATGAGATGTATGCCTGCAACGGCATTCTGTTCAACCACGAGAGCCCGCGGCGCGGCGAAACGTTCGTGACCCGCAAAATCACCCGTGGGCCTGGCGCAGATTGATGCGGGGCTGGAGCAGTGCCTGTTCATGGGCAACCTCGACTCCCTGCGCGACTGGGGTCACGCTCGCAACTACGTGGAGATGCAGTGGCACATGCTCCAGCAAGATCAGCCGGAAGACTTCGTGATCTCCAAGGGGCGGTAGGGATCGTTGCCCTGATGCTGTGCTGTCACCTACGCTTATGCCAGGCCAATGGTGGATGAGCTGCTCAGCCTGGTACTCAAGGTGATTCCGATGCAGCTGCTGAGTTATCACATCGCTGCCCACCGCGGGCTGGATGTGGATCAGCCGCGCAACTTGGCAAAAATCGTCAACGTGGAGTAGCTCCTGCTGCCGCGCCGGGGGCAACCTCAGGACGCCGCCTCATTTCTTTTTCGCTCTCCCCGCCCTGTATGACCGTTCTCGTGACCGGCGCCGCCGGCTTCATTGGCTTTCACCTCTGCCGTCGGTTGCTGGAGCAGGGAACACCCGTTGTTGGCTTTGACAACGTCAACTCCTACTACGACTCATCCCTGAAGCGAGCACGCATCGCCCAGCTTGAGGCCTCATCCACATTGGCGGGCATCCCTTTCCGTCTAATTGAAGCGGATCTGGAAGATCGGGAGGCTGTGGAGGCCGCTTTCCATCACCACAAACCCCAGAAGGTGGTGAACCTGGCTGCCCAGGCCGGGGTGCGCTTTTCCATCGAGAACCCAGCTGCTTACATCCAGAGCAACTTGGTGGGCTTTGGACACATCCTGGAAGGCTGCCGTCACCACGGCGTTGAGCATCTGGTGTATGCCAGCAGCAGCTCGGTGTATGGCGGCAATACGCGGATGCCCTTCTCGGAGCACCACAGCGTCGACCATCCGATGAGCCTATATGCGGCCAGCAAGAAGGCCAATGAGCTGATGGCTCACACCTACAGCCACCTCTATGGGCTGCCGGCTACGGGGCTGCGGTTCTTCACGGTGTATGGCCCTTGGGGGCGGCCGGATATGGCGCTGTTCTTATTCACAAAGGCGATGCTGGCTGGTGAGCCAATCCAGTTGTTCAATAATGGTCAGATGGTGCGAGATTTCACCTATATCGACGACATCATTGAGAGCTTGATGCGGTTGCTCGAGAAGCCGGCTGCGCCAGATCTATCCTTTGATGGGGCCAACCCCGATCCAGCCACCAGCTGGGCGCCGCATCGGGTGTTCAACATTGGCAATGCCAATCCCACACCGCTGATGGACTACATCGAAGCCCTGGAGCAAGCCCTAGGGGTGACAGCCAAGAAGGAGCTACTGCCGATGCAGCCCGGAGATGTACATGCAACAGCCGCTGACACCTCGGCATTGGAGCGATGGGTGGATTTCAAACCCAACACCCCTGTGACGGAGGGAGTGGCTCGCTTTGTGGCTTGGTATCGACAGTTTTTCGGAGTATGAGCTCATCAAGGATTGACTATTCGGGAATGTACTTCCCTCCTCTTGAAACCTGCACCGTGGCCGTGATCGGTCTTGGATACGTAGGCCTGCCCCTTGCTGTTGAGTTTGCCAAGCCGCAGGATTGCGCGCGTACGGGTGTTGGTTTGCGACGCCGGGTGATTGGCTTTGACATCAACAGCCAGCGGCTGGAGGAATTACGTACCGGTCATGACCGTACCAACGAAACCACCGCTGAGGAGCTGCAGGCATCTGAGCTGCTGGATTTCAGCTCGGATTCCGTGGATCTGGCCCAAGCCGACGTGTTTGTGATAACGGTTCCCACACCGATCGACAGCGCCAAACGACCTGATCTTACACCGCTGAAGAAGGCCAGTGCTGCTGTGGGTGGAGCGCTCCGGGACCGTGCTGCTCAGGGAGGAACGACCCTGCCGCTGGTGATTTACGAGAGCACCGTTTATCCGGGGGCGACAGAAGAGGTGTGCGTGCCGATTCTGGAGGAACAATCCGGCTTGCGTTTCAACGAAGGCTTTTATTGCGGCTATAGCCCAGAGCGAATCAACCCTGGCGACACCGAGCACAAGCTCACAACAATCACCAAGGTGACAAGCGGCAGTACGCCCGAGGCTTCTACCTGGGTGGACCGCTTCTACGGATCGATTATCAGAGCGGGAACTCATCAGGCGCCCAGCCTCAAAGTGGCGGAGGCCGCCAAGGTAATTGAAAATACTCAGCGCGACCTGAACATCGCCCTGGTGAATGAGCTTGCAATTATCTTCCACAAGCTGGGTATCGACAGTCTTGATGTGCTGGAGGCTGCGGGGAGCAAGTGGAACTTCCTGCCCTTCCGCCCCGGCTTAGTGGGCGGCCACTGCATAGGCGTGGATCCCTACTATCTTACCCACAAGGCAGAGGAAATTGGCTACCACCCGCAGGTGGTGCTGGCGGGCCGCCGCATCAACGACGGCATGGGCCGCTGGGTGGCCGAGCAGTTGGTACTGGAGATGGCCCGGCGGCGGCAACAGATTGTTGGAGCCCATGCGCTTGTGCTGGGGCTCACCTTCAAGGAGGATTGTCCGGATCTCCGCAACACCAAAGTTGTGGATGTGCTGCGTGCCTTGCTAGATTACGGAATGGAGCCGATGGTAGTCGACCCCTGGGTTGATCCCGAAGAAGCTCATAGAGAGTACGGGCTGGAGGTTGTGTCGGAGTTGCCAGCTGGCCGCCGCTTTAATTCCGTGCTTGCTTTGGTGCCTCATCATCAGTTTCGCAAGCTAAATGAGGCTCAATGGCAGGAGTTACTTGAACCGTGCGGGGTTTTGCTAGATCTTAAGGGCTTCGTGCCGCGCCAGCTTGAACCTATTCGTCTATAAGCCAATGCTGACAGTTCGCCCAAGGGCTTCGGGAACAAACTTCAGGTTGTCTTACGTCCCGAAGGGGATCTGTGCTATAGTAATTGCCACTACTGACTAATCCATGCATTCAATAAGCTATGCTTATTTAGAAACTACGAATTATTGCAATTTAGATTGCGTCTTCTGCAATAGAAGAGATGTTGTCACTAAGCAGAATCTTAAACATATGAGCCTTGACGAATGGCAAGTTGTTTTAGATAAGCTGCGACCGCACCCAATAAGTGAAGCAAAACTAATGGGGTTGGGAGAACCATTCTTTCATCCACACTTCGATCAAATCACCCATATGTTTAAGTCAAACTTTCCTAAAGCTCATGTGATTAGTGCCACCAATCTTCAATACAATCCAGGAGCCATATTCTTTAATTCGTTACCCAATATTGATCTTCTATACTTATCAATCGATGGTTCGTTTGAATCATATGAAGCGGCAAGGCCAGGATCTTCGTGGGAGAGACTTATAAATTCATTGAAAACGATCGACACTACAATCAGCGATCTGAGCCAAAAGCCAAGCACAAGATTTGAAATAAACTTTGTCGCAACACCTGATACTATTGATTCGTTTCCTGATGTCTTGGAATTAAAAAATAAGTACCGATTTATTGACGGAATTAGAATAAATATTGCTCAGTGGTGGACTGAAGGTGAAGAAATCTCCCTTAGCTATGATGATGACTTTATAAATAAATTGCTACCATATCGGGAATATATAAGAGGGAAAAAAGACTGGGATTTTAAAGATTGCTTTTGGCCGCGTAACGGGATCTATATGACAGTATCCGGGGATTTAAAGGTTTGCTGTATGAATACAAGCGCTCAGTCGATTGGCAATATCTTTAAACAAACACTAGAAAGCATCTATCAATCAAATGCCTTTTCTGAGTTATTAAATCAAATATCGGCTAACTCACAATCAATAAAGCATTGTAAGGGGTGTTCGTATAAATCACTAGTACCAGTTCTTCAGCAGCTAGAAGTCTGCTCCTAAAAGTGACGTTTCGCGGAATTTCCGGATATTCCCTGGAATTGATAACTGGAAAGAATGGTTGTAAGTATATAAGAAAAATATCACCTAATATCATGAAAAACAGTAGGCTAATCTTTCAATGTGGTAAATTAAGAGAGTGGGCTCATAGTAGTGTAAGAGTTCCACGAGTTCTTTCAGATGGCTTCACCACTGAGGGGTTCTATTTCTACGAGATGGAATACATTAAAGCAAAGAATGCTGCCCAGCTTTTAAAAGATATAATGTATCCAAATAAAGTTGACACTGTCGTATGGGATGGATTTGAGGATCGAATTACCCAATATCTTTCAAGCGGAGGTTATTCATTTAGCAACTTTGAACAAAGAAATATTGCTCTATTGGTTGATTTAAAGTTTACGAGTTTACTAAGTGCTAACCAGCATATATTTATAGCGTTAGGCCAACAAGACCTCTATACCAAACTAAGCAGTCTTTCATCACTAAGCTCAATATACAAGATTAACTATACGCCTCTAGAGGACACTAATAGCGCTACTCCATCAAAAGGACATGGTGATATGAGCCTGGGTAATATTCTAGTTTTGGAAGATGGCTTATGTTTTGTAGATCTAGATAGGCACTACTTAGACGTTTACCCATATTTGGCAGATTCTCTTAAACTAACATTTGATCTTGAATCCTCCCATAGTTTGTTGATTGAGTCAGAAACGTCTAGTCTTACCCATTCAGTTGTTTCCGCGAGTAGGACTTCAAATCTGATAAGGAAGATTGAGAGTTGTATTCATATTGATCCGTTGCTGCTTAATAGATGTCTCCTTGTTGAGGCTCTAAGAGTGCTTCCCTACAAATATATGACAAATCTCGATTGCAGCCACACCCTCGCTTATATAATAAACAAGGCATCAGTTAACCATTAACCTTAAGTTTATGTTTAGTCAAGTTCTGATTATTCCATGCGCGGGACTCTCCAAAAGATACCACTCGCCAAAGCCAAAGTATCTTTGGACTAATCCTAATAGTAGTGAACCATTACTGTGGACTGCAATTGAAAGTCTTTACGAAGAATACGAATCTATACATTTCATTTTCAACCGTGAACACGAACAATTATACTCAAGTAGATTAATTGTGGATCAATTAGCAAGTCATTTTAATGCAAAAAACTTATACTCACATATTATCCCATCATTGACCAACGGCCCTGCAGAGACAGTTGCCTGCGTAATCCCAGAAATTTCTACAACTGACTTTTCTTTTACAATAAAAGATTGTGATTCAATAATCAAGTTGCCATCAAATAATATTTCTCCCTGTTCTAACTTTATAGCATATGCAGATGCTCATCGCATATCCATTAATGCTCTAGAGGCAAAAAGCTCACTATCGTATGATAACAACCGTAATGTGATCCATGTCGCGGAAAAGGTAATCTATACTCCCAATGTAAGTGTTGGGATGTATGGCTTTGAATCATCCGATGCTTATTGCGATGCGTTCAACGAAATACTCAACCACTATAAAAATAGGCCTACAGAAGTATTTGCAAGCCATGTTATTGAAATTATGATCAAAAACGGCCATACATTTAGCGCAACTGAAGTTGAAAGCTTTGTAGATCTAGGCACCAAGACAGATTACATTCAACTTCAAGAGTCTTTTCGTACTATATTCTGTGATGTAGACGGAGTAATATTTCAGAATAGAGGTAAATATGGAGCGCTGACTTGGTACGACGATCCCGTGCCACTTGAAGAGAACATCAAAATACTTAAAAACCTTGTTGATAGAGGGAACTCATTAGTTCTGACCACTTCTCGACCTGAGGCCTTAAGAGACATGACCCATCAGCAGCTAATTTCTGCGGGACTATCTTATAATCAGCTAATAATGGGTCTGAACCATGCGCCAAGACTCTTGATAAACGATTTTGCAGATTCCAACCCTTATCCATCAGCCTCATCAATTTCAATTCCCAGGAATTCCTCACTAGCGTCTTATCTTAGTTAATGAAAGTCAAAGTATTTAACTACAGTCTTTCCGTCGTAGATCGCCTACGCTTCCTTTACTCATGTAACCAAATATTATGTCAGGCTTACTTGACGGACCATTCCTTTGTCCGAAAACTTGAGCACATGCTCTATCAATATTTCAGTTCAGAGGAAAATAGCCAGATTTGCCTTCCCACCGTCGTCAACTCAGCCACTTCTGCATTATATATTGTATTTTCTACGTGTTTTGAGATTGGCGATAAAGTCGCCGTACCTAATAACACTTTTATTGCTACATATCAAAGCCTTGTGGCTGCAGGACTAAAACCTGTTGTTGTGGATACACATCCCTCAGGCGTAGGCATATCACTAGATTCACTTAAAAAAGCCCATTCCTTGCATAGAGACTTAAAAGGAATCGTTGATGTGCATATTGGAGGATTTATTTCCCAAGAATATGATCAACTGCAAAGGTATTGCCACACCCACCGTCTTTTCTACGTAGAAGACTCAGCCCAAGCATTTGGAGCCAAGACCGAAGATGGAAATTATGCAGGTCTCTTGGGAGATGTTGGTGTACATAGTTTTCATCTTACTAAAAATCTAACCTCAGGAGAAGGAGGCTGCATCTTAATAGGGAATCAAAGCCACGCATCTTTATTCGAATCATTTAGGTCACGTAAGTCGTTTGGAGTTGGCGATCAAACTACTTTATATAATACCCACTCTCTTAACTTTAAAATGCCAGAGTTTTCTGCCGCTCTTGGTCTAGTTAACCTGCGCAATATTCACAAGAGAATAAAAAAAAGACGCCTTCACTCCTCTCGCTATCATGAACTACTCGATAAGAGTAAATTCGAAGTCTACTCTGATTTGTCCATGAAACATCAGAATTCTGCATACAAATGCATTGTAAGAGCTCCGCAGTCAATTATCCGGCGTCTAGAACGTAGTTCCGATTTCACACTTACAGGTTATGTATACAAGAATCCTCTTTCTCAACAGCCTATAGTAATAAAAGATCATCTTGAACAGAAGTGTTTCCTGTCTTCATCGCTGTATAATAGTATCAACTTCTCCCAGACCCACTTTTGCCCCCCTAATTACCCAGAAGTATTATTTACTCAGGTAAGATATCTTGCTAAAATAGCAAATAGCATCTAATCTTCTTAATCATTGTTCTCGTGTATATCAAGTTTTTCCGAAGGCTCATCATTTCTATAGCGGGAGACGTTGTTTTTTTTCTGAGGTACGATTTAAGAAGAAGGCTGATTAGTGAATCACTTTCTCAATATCTCGAGTACAAAAAGTATCCCCACTACTTTACCGTTGGAGCTGCAATTCAGTATTGTCTTGATGACGCTCAACTCTATTGTAAGGGTCGTGGCATCGATATTGGATCTGGATCATATCCTTTCCCTGGTGCTCGCCCCATTGAACAATCGCCACATGAAGACGCACTCAATATTTGCGAGATAGATTCGTCATTGCAGTTTGTCTTTTCCTCACACTGCCTAGAGCATATCCCAAAGGAACAGTGGCCTTTATTCTTTGGCGAGTGTTTCAGGGTCTTGCAGCCAGGTGGAATCTTATATTTATATCTGCCTGCGAGGGCTTCTATGTTCTGGAGTGAAACCAATATGACTGCCCACGCTTCTGTCCCAAGATCTTTAGATGTTTATCAAATCGCCGAGTATTCTGGATTCCATTTACTTACCTCTTCAACCTTGCCAGACATCTATTGCTCTACAAGGCACGTCTTCGTAAAAAGGCAATGAACATCAGTGTTGTATATCCAAAGCCTCTTGGTTTAGGAGACCTTATTATGAGCCTTCCAGCCATTGAAGCAATTTATGCTCATTTCAAGAGTGACTCAGTAAAAGTGTATTCACATGCCCCTCATGTATGCACTAATAGGAATCTTGAATATCTACCTTTTTCTTGGCTTCACGCCGATCGATCTGACCTGACGATATTTCCTCTTTACACTAAAAGAAATACTCCTTTCTCTTTGCTCAGACTTCGAAATAGTGTTGGATATGTAGGTTCGTTTAAAGGTAATTTCAATGGATATTCCTATGAAGTAAACTTTCAAGAACCCTATTACCATCGAGCCTCCCTATTTTATCCTCCCAATTGCAGTGTCCCTACCCCTCAATGCATCGCATCGCTTCCTCATTATCACATCATTGAAGATACCTTCAATCATGAGATAAGTCATACTTATGCAGCTGTTTTCCCATGGGTAAGTTGGCTAGAAAGACGTATGTCTTTCAAATCGTGCGTTCTCGCTCTTAGCCACCTTAAATCTCGAGGCATCCAGCCTGTTATCTGTGGTTCAGGCACTAAACTAGAAGTAGACTACAACAAAAGATTAGCTCTGTTGACCAATACACTCAATCTGACGGGAAATATTACACTTGGTCAACTTGTCGTTTTTCTCAAAAACGCAAGGTGTGTTGTTGCAAATGATTCTGGTGCCTCCAATCTAGCGCAGCTCTTGGGAATTCCCGCCCTAATATTCTTTGGAACCACTACTCCCTATTCCCGAATATTTGGAAACAAGGTTGAATCAATTACCAACGGCGAAAACTGTGAGTATTATCCGTGTATAAATAATCATGGAAATACTAGATGCTTGAATCATGTACTCCCATTTGTCTGTCATTCTCTAGGCGACAATCAGGTCACCAGCAAAATTGATCTCTTACTTGAATCATGAATATATCTGTCTATCTCAACTCGTCGTATGGGAAACCTGGAAACATAGGCTTTCGTGTTCCTGAAATTGTCTATGCCTTAGAAGGTGCAGGCCATAATGTTACTGTTGTTGCACGTGCTAATTATTCAAGAGATAAGGTTTTCGTTTTTTACGGCTATGAGTTTTTTGGTAGGGCTTTAAATGCTGTACGCCTCTACCTCTTTGCATTTGACCATAGGTGGCTGGATTCTTCATTTTTTGAAGTTTTCTCGTTCATACATCTTGTTCTCAGCTCTTACTCTAATCATAGTCCAGACTGTATCCTCTGCTTTGAATATATGCCAAGTCTAATTAGATATGCAAGGCGTAAATCAATTATAGCTCTAACTGACGTACCAATATCTCCCGAATCGTCGCGATGCGTTTCCAAGACCACAGATAAACTAACTAATCAAAAGACTATGATGCGTGAGATAAGTTCTTTTTCGTCTTCCGATCTCATCGTCGTGCCAAGTCCACTTATTTTGGAACAAGTAAAAAACTTTTCCAATTCAAGTATACATTGCCTTAGGTATACCTGTCAGCCAAAGAACCTTTTAGAGCATGACTCTTATCACGCAAGCCTTAATCGGCGCTCTTCACTTCTGTCTTCCTCCACAATTAATTATGTGTTTGTTGGCAATATCAGTAAACGTAAAGGCGCACATCTATTAATTGATGTATGGCCCAACTTCTTAGCTGACAATCCCCATTTAATCTGTAATCTGCACCTTGTTGGTCGGCAGACCGACGTATTACTATCGCATATGAAATTGCCTAATATATTTGTTCATGGTTTTGTTGATCCTCTTCCTATTCTCTTGTCTTCTCACTTTTTCATTCTACCTTCCAACTCTGAGGGTTACCCTAAAGCACTAGTTGAGGCCCTGAATTGTGGATGTATACCTATTGTAACGAGAGAGACTGGTTATGACTTCTCAACTGCCTCAGAATCCATTCTTATTGAGGATAGGAGCATTAAAGCTTTGTTGCTTTCATTAAACAAATCCATACAAGCTCTAGATAAATGGGAAGCCGACTCAATTATGATTCGCAAGTGTGAGCTTAGCAGACCTTCCTATGCACAATCTTACCAACAGTTGTTCTCCTCAGGTTTCTATGCTTGATAATATTCTTCTTATACTAGATCGTGATGGTGTTTTAAACCTAGATACTCCTACTGGAGTTACTAAGACGGACGAACTTGTACTAATAGATGAGGCTATTCAAGGAGTTGCCCACGCCTCAAAGCTTGGAGCTACAGTATATGTCTGTACCAACCAAGCAAATGTTGGAAGAGGACTCTTAACGGAATCCCTTCTGCTTGATTTTCACCACAAGATACTTAGTGCAGTGAAAGACCATGGAGGTGTAATCCAAGAATTTTTTTATTGTCCACATCGCCCTGAAGATGACTGTGATTGCCGCAAACCTAATACCAAAATGCTTGAGATGATCCTATCATTGCACCCTGATAAGATACCTGTATTTGTTGGTGACTCCTCTTCAGATTTGGAGGCAGCTACTCGTACAGATATTCATTCTATTCTGATTGGCACTGGCAAAGGATTGGTTACGAGAGAGGCATATCCTTTTCATCCTTTTGCCATGAACTTCTCTGAGCTAATTCCGCTATTAGCAGCACTCAACTATCATCATGTAAGCAAAACGCTTCTGACTCGCTCTCTAGAAATTAAAGAAAACATCTACACAACCTTCAAACTCTCCCATTTTATCGCACAAAGAGTCTCTGATAATGGTGTTGTGTTGTCTATTGGCAATGGCGGCTCATGCGCTTTGAGCGATCATTTTGTTGCTGAGTTGCAGATCCGATTCAATCGTGAGAGAGCTCCACTACCAGCTGTATCCCTTTCCTCGCAATCATCCTCAATAACAGCAGCATCTAATGACTATTCTTATCAATCCTCACTACTGCGTCCACTCGAGTCTTTCATGAATATCGCACCTGCCTCTATACTATTTTGTTTTAGCACAAGTGGTAAAAGTACAAATATCATCAATGCTGCACAGCTTGCTAAAAACAAAGGGATTCCTGTAGTCTCATATATCGGGTTGGCTGATAGTCCACTCGCACTGCTTTCGGACTATATAATATATGCTGGTCATTCTAGAACCCCAGAAGTGCAAGACCTACATGAATTCTATGTTCACCAGCTTTGCCATCAGCTAGACCTGATCTACACCACCGATCAATGAAAATCTTAGTTATAGGTGATGCGATTATTGATCATTACATAGATGGTTCTATTTCTCGTATTTCACCAGAAGCCCCTATACCTATCTTTAGCCAAAGTAGCTCTTTCTTTCGACCAGGTGGAGCACTCAATGTTTTCTATAACATTCTCTCACTTGGTAATACGGCTACAAAAATCTACTTCCCGTGTTCTTCTGAAGACCTTACTTATCATGAAGTATTTAACGCCTTGCCACCGGAGAATACTGAGGGGTCAGTTATCATGTATGAATTGATAGATGGTTACTCAATCCCTCTAAAGACAAGATATCTTGCGCAATCGCAGCAGGTATTTAGATCAGATCAAGAGATGCCTGCTCCTTGCGACTGGTACTCTTTGGGTACCCTACAACAATTATTGTCCGATACCTCTTTAATTGTTTTGTCTGACTATTGCAAGGGCGCAGTAACCGAGCACCTTGCTTCATTGGCAATCCAATCAGGAGTCCCCGTTGTCGTAGACACCAAAAAAAGTAACCTGTCTTCATTTAAGGGGGCTTACATCTACAAGCCTAACTATCATGAACTTATTTCGTCGCTACAATACTATTCAATTGAATATTCCCTTGACAGTGACAATCCAATTGAGCTGGTAACCCCTATTCGCAGACTATTATCCATTTGCAACATTAGTTACTGTGTCGTCACTCTTGGATCGAAAGGAGCTTTAAGTGTATCATCTTCTTCCTATTCGCTCCATAGCCCACCTTCTGTTGAAACTGTACTAGATGTTACTGGTGCTGGTGATACATTTATTGCTAGCTTAGCCTGTGGAATATCGAAGAATCTTTCATTACCAACTGCGATATCGTGGTCGGTTGCTAATTCAGCAACCGTAATAAAGCAGTTAGGCACTTCTATCGCTTCTCCGAGTATAAAACAAACAGCAAACCCTTCTGAAGTTCTGGGTTTTACGAATGGATGTTTTGATATTCTTCACGCAGGACACCTTAGTCTCCTTCGAAGAACGCGAGAATATTGCGACAAGCTTATCGTAGGTCTCAATTCTGATGCCTCAATTGCACGCATAAAAGGAAACAATAGACCTATAAATAATGAGTTAGCACGGATGCGTGCCCTTCTTGAGCATCCCTTTGTTGACGATGTCATCGTCTTCGAGGAGGATTCTCCTTTACGACTAATCAAGGAACTGTCACCTCATATCTTGATTAAAGGAGGTGATTACAACGCTAGTGACGTGGTTGGTTATGATCATGTTTCCTCGTATGGAGGACGTGTTGTTATTCTAGACTACATCGATGGCTTCAGTACAACCTCTATCCTTGAGAGAGCCAATGAAAAGTCTCGTTAACAAATATCCGCTTCTATCTCAGCTATTCCATTTTCCAGTCCACATTTCCAAATATGTCACTAGATCAGAGATTAATTCATTTCTGAGAGACATTGTTACTATTATACCACCTACTGCTAATCTTACAACCCCACTTAGGATTCTATGTGTAGGATCGAGCGGTGCTATTACAAACTATCTTAGAGCAAGCTATCCATCCTCCGAGTTTGTTACCCTTGACCTGGATGTTAGACGTAACCCAGATATCTTAGCAGACATTACCTATTATCATAGCGACTCTCCTTATGATGTGATCTTCATGATGGAGGTCTTAGAGCACATCCCCAGACCTCATCTGGCTGTACAGAGTTGCTACGCTCTTTTGAAGCCGTGTGGTTACTTCGTTCTTTCTACACCTTTCTTGTTCCCTATTCATGATAAGCCGTATGACTATTATCGGTATACAGAATATGGATTGCGCTATCTGCTTAGTGAGTTTAATAATGTCGATATCAAGCCTCGTTCAGGTTTTTGGGGAACCATAGCCATTCTCTTTGCTCGTTCATACCTCAACGAGAATATGTTCGCGTGCATTATCTATATCTTTACTCTCCTACCAATGGCAGCTCTCTTGTTTTCGTTGCTTAGGCTTATCCGACTTCTCTCTCCGTTGCCACTAGTCAGTACATCTATGTCTTCAGGTTATAATATCATTTCACGGAAATGACCTCTTCTCTCTTTTCGTTCTTCTATCTATCTAGCCTTTCAAGAAATGGCAATGCAGCTCACAAGATCCAGATCTCAAATATGGTTTCGTCTTTTTCTAAGAGAAAGGATATCTACTTCTTATGCATAGATGCAGACTCGTTCAGTCTCAGGCATCATTATCATTTCCATGCATTCAAGAAGATCTTCACTGTTCTTCTTGTTGTATTTACATTTCTTCGCGCCTCTCGCAGGCATTCAGGGCCAATTATTGTCTATACACGAGAACTGCCTATTGCCCTTCTTCTTTCATTCTTGGGTTTCAACTGCTTTCTCGAAACACATACCTATACAAGAAAAAACAGCATCATCTTTGCTCTCATTTCCGAGCTCAATCGTTTTAGATCGTTTTCGATTGTTTTTGTCTTTATTTCGGATGCTCTTAGAAGCAGATTTAAACCTTCTCTGCAATGTGGGCATTTCCATTCCCTTGTTCTTCATGATTCTATCTCTATTGTAGATTCATATGCGCGTCGATTGCCTTTGGATTATTCTTTGCTTTTTTCCTCGCTTCGTAGTGAATATGAGTTTATAATCTGCCATACTGGATCATTGTCTCGTGGCGGCTTAGAGTATCTTATTGACTTAATACCCGAATACCCGGAATGTTGTTTCCTGTTCCTTGGAACTTCGATCCCTGATTTCTGCCATTATGCCTCCATTTCTACAGATGATATCCCTTGCAATGTCAGACTTCTTGGTTGGGCTACACACTCTGTCTCTATTTCGGTTCAACAGAGTTCGGATATTCTCTTGTACCTTGCAAGTTCCCGTAACAAAGACTATTGGTGCACTTCACCTATGAAGATATTTGAGTATATGTTGGCGCGCAAGCACATTATTTCTGCTAAAACGTCATCCATCTCCGAAATCGGTAATGAACAGCACTTTTTCTTTTATGACATTGATTCTGCTGAGTCTATGGACACCGCTTTGGCTGCTTCTTTGCTGGCTATTAAAAAATCTGATTACACATTGCCTCTTAAGGCCTACCAGCATGTAACATCTTCCTTCACTTGGGATGCAAGAGTTTCCAGGATTGTTGATCTAGCCACCCAATTGTACTAAGCACCCTCCTGACAGTACCTCTTTTTGAAATTGTTTGCTCCTATTTCCCTGTACGCCACCAGTAATATGCGCGCGTTTGCTGTCCAGTCGACTTTAGTCTTGCTATTGTTGCTTCTGTTCATTTAGAAAGGTATTTCTGAGTAAGTACGACGGCCTGCAAGATAACGATCGTTTTGCTTGGCATTACCACCGCTACCGCCGCAAGGGCGCCGGAGTTGTGATCAAGCTGAGAACTTCTGCGTAGAACCTGCTGCGCCTGACTGGATTCGGATTCATCCGCGAAGGTCAACAGGCTGTTATGAATAGCAATGCGGCATTGCTGGCGACAGCTACGTTGTAACGACGGACAAGACCAGCGTGAGACTTTGAATCAGCCTTGCACCGCATCTGGCGGCCGATCATGCTCGACGGTACCGAGTAGCCGACCTGGCGCACCTCGATTGTGCTGGTGCTTAGCACCCGTGCTCTTAGCAGTTCGTAGTCGGCAAGATGATAACCTGAGATTGTGTTCAGTCTCTCAAATTCCTGTTTGTAGTGATTTTGCTGCGGGCGTTCAAGGCGTTGAACACTTCCGCAAGTACATCGCTGTATTCGGCCTTTTCTTTGAAATTGCAGCTTCCGCGTAGGACAGCTTTTACTCCAGTCTACGTCTCAGGCAGCCCAGGGGTGCCTCCACGATTCTGTTCTCATGAGCCACGCCGCGGGTGATGCGGCTGAGGCTCAGGCTTTAGCGGGTGAAAAGCGCCTGGTAGTGAGGCTTGATTTCGAGGCCCAAGCTGCCGTCGTAGTGTTGCTTGCGGCCGATAAGCGATCGGTGTGCACTCGTTTGGCACCCCGGTGCAGGCAGCCAGGGCGTTCTGCAGACCCTCTGAGAGTGCCACAAAGCTCTCATCGCGATGGATCACCTGCCTAAATCCCATCCTCTCCACTCCAAGCGGTTGTGAAACAGCTGGTTCGGGCACCGTTCTCTCCGCAGGGTGATCTCCACCCGCTTGACCTTGTTGAAATCGCAGAAACTGATCTGGCCGGATCATCCAGACCCTTCCACTCCTTCAAACGCCGCTCCAGTCTGCGTATCACCGAACCTCAGTCCTGATCTGGCTTTTGCTCCTACAGATTCTCCAGCAGCGTGGTGGCCGTCAGGGCTGGAATGCGTACAAGCAGGGGGAGCTGTCTCGGTTCCCACACCGTTACCGATGGCTCAGCGCGTCTTCTACTGCGGAGCTCGGCGGCTTCGAGTTGTAGTCCGCCGGAGTCATTCCGCTGATAACTGCACACCGAGTTGCCCGCAGCCGCGGCGGCCAGCTCCTGTGAGCTGCCGGCTTATAGTTTGGACACGTACAGCGCAATATGTTGAGCGATGAGGAGAGCAGGAACGACCCGATCCTCTGCATATTTCAAACGGATTTAGTACAACCCCTCTAGAGCGGTCAAACTGTTTGGCGCGGCCCCTTCAACCACATTGTCGTCCGGCACTGTCTCCCTTGCTGCACCAGCAACCGTCCAATTAAGCGAGTTCGTTACACACATTGCAATTGCGGGCACTGCCACCGCCGGAGTGGGTGAAGGATCAGTGGCCGGGCAATGCGATGATCATCGCCGTGCGCAGTTATGGCATACGCGAGGGCAAGCCGCAGGACTAGCCCCGTTACTACGTCTGGAGTTTGTGTACCGGTGCCAAGGGCCTAATCAGAGCAATCCGCCAGTGCTGCTCGGTCTAAAACAGCTGGCATTGCGTGTGCGATGTGCCCTTGCGGGAAGAAGACCACCGATACCGGGAGAACATCGGCGTCCAAATCCTGGCCACGCTGCGGAGCCTATCCATCAAAGCCCTTTCGGCTCGATGGGATCTGGCCGATCACTAAGGGCACCGTCGCCTTGGATCATGACGTCAAGGGGTTGATCATGCTGTTGGGGAGGTCAGAAATCAGCCGGGGGCGTGCTCTTTGGAGTGACTTAAAAATAGGTTCTGCCCTGGGCGTGCCGATCTAAGGGTGAAAGCTTTCGTGGCAACAGGCGATTCGTGTAACTAACCAAATCTGGCTTTATCAGCATAATTTCTCTCCATCACCCAAACGGTAACCCGTGCAATCTCCTTAAGCCGCCTACGCTACTTTACTTTACCTTTTCTCATTTTATTGCAGATCTATTGCCTCCCAACGCTTTGTTCCACCGCGCTCTCTTAATTAACCTTACTTGCTCTGACTGTTGACGGTCTACGCCATCTTGCCATCAACTCACCATTCTCACCTTCTGCTGAATAGGTAGTACTTCTTTTCTGATACTGAATTGATCCGACGTTTTTCGTCCAGTTTCTTTTTTGTGCTTCTTCAATGAATGCTACATTATTTCTTATTTCTCAGTCGATCGTTCTTCTGGTCTTCTATTTGGTCTACAATCAGAACTAGCAGTCTAACTAAGCCTGGTGCATAATGATGCACTGCATGACAAGACCACTGCATCTAAATCATTCCACTTGCTACGAAAGCATGCAACCCATACCGGATACCACCAAGACTTCTTATCTGGTTGGCCGTTTTGTAGGCAGCAACATTGGAGGAGCTGAGCTAAGTAGTGAATCCATCATCCTCGATATATATCCACATACTCACATCAAGCGCATACGCTTAGGGAAAAATAAGCACTTCCACACATGTCCTATCATTTTCGAAAAGACACCAGATGAATTTTGCTTTTATCCCGAATTCGGACCCCTTGATAAAATCTCACCATTTTGCAATGTTCTCCTTTACTACCTACTCCTCACCATCGCTCCACACATTGCACCTACCTTTGCGCAGAGTCCCATAATTATCGGCGTAGGATTCCATTCCATCCCACTCTTATCTAAATACCCTGATAATTCTATTTTCGTTTTTCGTAGCGAATCTGACACAGGTCTTACTCCAAGGCCATACTCGTCGTACACTTCTATCGCTCCATTTCTTAAGTTCGCATTAAGAGCTCTCTTAGACCTTCCCTTCCGTTTACTCTATCGACAGTTGCTCAGATATTCACGATTTACTTTTGCAGCCAACTCGCTTTACACAAGAGATCTACTGGCACGCCTCTATCGATTAGACCCTCAAACGATCCCCGTCTTCTACCCCTCAGTCTCTGATGAATTTATAACTGCTATACGAGAATTACGCCAAAGAAATTTTTCGACTAAATCAGGCTATAAAATATATCTCTTTGGCGACAGTTCATTAAAAGGTCTTCCACTCTTTCGCCGACTATCCAAGTACTACAGCTTAATTTCATCATTACATCAATTTTGCTGTGTATCACGCCAAGCTACTTCTCGTAATTCTTTAGACGGTATTACTTATCTTGAATGGGGAGATCCCAAAAACTACTATGCCGATGCAGCATTAATATGTGTTTTGTCTGATGTTAATGAGACATATTGTAGGGTAGCTCATGAAGCTTCAGTCCTTTCAATACCGCTCCTCGCACATAATGTAGGCGGCATCACCGAAGCAGCTTTTCCTTCATCAACAACAATATTCTTAGAACCCAATTCTAATCTTGATATCTATATTAGATCAATTAACTATCTTCTTGCTGATGCCTATGAATGAAGCTGATATTTCTTTATTGACTCTTGTCAATCGCGCATTAGTTCCGCTTCTTCTTTTTATTCTCACTTTTCGTCCCTCAAAGTCGGATCCATGGTTCGCCTTTGTATTTATAGCCGTAAACTCAGTCGCTTTTGGATGTATTTCTGATCACGGCGATAGATTATACTATCATTACTTCTCTGATCGTATCCAAGAATTGCCATTACATCAGACTCTGTTTACTCAGACAGAGTATATGGTTGGTTTTAATCTGATTGCAAAAATAATCTCGCTCTTTTCTCAATCACTCAGTATATCATTCTCTTTGGCCTATGCTTTATTCTTTGGATTCTTTCTTTCTGCTATCTGCATCACTAAACGATTTAGCAATCTATCTGTAATATTGATCTTCTATTCTTCTCTCAATGTCTGTCTTTATGCTACTTTTCGATTAGGTGTTGCCTATCTATTTCTGATCCTTCTTATTGCTAACTGCTATCCTAATCAACCTCCTATTGCAAGTTATCTATACCTGGCTTTATTCCATGTATCCTCCATTGTCTTATTAATTCCCTCTATGTTGTCGCAATTTCATAATACATTACAAAAAACTCGCCGCTTGAAGTTTCTCTACAAACAAATGCCGTCAGCTCTAGTTAGCCTTGCTGTTATTATTGCATCACTTCGATATCTTACTCCTATGTCCAGTTTGATAATCTCGAAATTCTTAGAACGTTTTCAATCCGTAGACAGCGGCAGCACTGGTTTAAGGATTTTGATTATTTTCTTCCTGCTAATATTTGCTTACCGCTACATGCCTCAACAATACTACCCGTTCTACATCTATCTTATCTTGACAGGTGTGATCATAGCTCTGTTTCCATCTATCGCCAGATTAAACGGTCTCGTGTCCCTTCCTATTATATTGGCCTTAACACACCATATTCCTCCAACCTTGCCTAGGAAAATATTGTACCTATTTTCATTTACAGCTGGCCTGATCTTCTTATTTAACCCTCTTGTTTTTCCCTATGTCTTTGGTATCTAGAATCTTATCCCAAACCTTTCTTAAGTTCATTTCCTCTAGCCTGATCTCTCAGTATGTGCCTGTATTTATATTCTTTCTTATCAGTTCATCTCTCACCCCTTCTCTCTTTGCTTCTTTCTCCGTTGTCAATTCTCTCATCCCCCTTACTACTCTTCTTGTCGGATTTAGATACGAAGAGCTTCTATTAAGGAGTTATAACACTTTTAACAGTCGTTCTTCCCGCAGTGAAATTGTAATCACCTGCCTTCTTCTTCTTGCCCTATCATTTGCCTTTTCTGGAATACTCTTTCTACTTCTTTTGGCATTACTCCCGGTTGATATAAGTTCTGAATTCTCTAATCTATATCTCTTTTTGATTTTTTTATCAGCTCTCCCCTCTTTCCTCTTCCCTTTCGCTCGTCTCTATTGTAGGCAGAATCCTCATAGCGCAAACTACCTTAAATTCATAGTTGTCCCAAATCTTCTCCGTCTCGTTATCTTTGTTCTCATATTTGCATCCGTTGGTTTCACGATAAGTGGTGTTGTTTGGGCTACAACCATTTCGTCTTTACCTCTTTTCCTCTCTTACTTAGCGTCTCTAGCTCTTTTAATAGACATCCCGTATCTCTTGACCAATGGTTATCAGTTTTCGTCCGACTCCTCGAATTTCATATCACAGGTAAGGATCACGTATCTTAGCGATACAACTGTTGGCATAATCTCTCGATCTGATCTCTTCATCCTTAGTTCTTTCCTACCTTTGCCAATTATAGCTGTTTACAAAATTACTAAAACCATTGGTTCACTTCTCCCATCCATTCTGTCCAGTATTCGTGTATTTATCACTCATGAACTCACACAAAATACCCAACCTATCTCTGTGAGGCGTTTTACAAGAGCTGTATCTCTTTCCATATTTGCTTCAAGCATACTTCTTCTATTGTCATTCTTGATTATCTTTTTACTCAAGCCATTATTGATCTTTGTTTATCCTCAATATCCAAGCCTCTACCGCGCTCTTCAATTTTATATACCAGCCTCATGTATTGCTATTCCTTTTGTTTGGACAACTCCCTTGCTTCTAAAGCTTGATTTGCTAAAATTGAACCTTATTTCTTCATTAATCGCCTTGATTGTATATTCTATTTCTATCGTTCTACTCTCCCTTTCTTTTGGCCTTTATGGAGCTTTGATCACTTTCTCTCTTGTTGAGGTGGCCGGGACTCTTTATATTTTAACCTCACCAGAACTGCACGCACGTCTTTCCTTTTCATGATACTCATTTTAACACTATCTATCCTTGACCAGCTCATGGATCGCGAGAGACATGAACTGTACGACCACCTTCTCAAGCGCAATCCGTCAAAACTCTTCTACGTAGATAAAATATCTCATCGCATCATTCAAGAGTTCATTGATCGTCACTGGAAGCAACTGTCCTGCATTGTGTACGAGGAGCCTATTTGGCACGTTAAGGCTGGAGTAACAGCCAAACATTTTCTCTTTCGGATTCCAACACATTGCCTTTCAACCTCTGTTATCAGCGATTTCTTTTTAAACACTATTTACGCAAGATACTTTTTCGGACGTCTTAGAGTCGACCACTTATTTACCTATCACGAGTCTTCTTTAACTACCGTAGCGCAATATTCCCAATCTCTTCGTGGCGTTACCCTCTTGCCTCCATCTATTCGTCCTCAAGACTACCTAGCACCAATCAAGAAGGACATCCCTTTGCTCTATGCCAGTCATAGTAAGCCTTTTACGCCTCTGCGAAATTACATCTATGATATTTTGGCATCTTCTAATATTGCTGTACATACCCTACCTTATCCTGGCACACGCCGTTCTAGACTCTCCCATTCAGTTATTGGATCTCAATATATCGAGCTACTTAGGAGATCCTACTTTGTTATTACATGTAGTACCCAATGGAATCTTTCTCTTCGAAAATATTGGGAAATCGGGGCTAGTTCGGCGACCCCAGTTGGCTGCTCAACGATGCTTCCTGAGCATTCCCTGGTCACACAGAATATTGTCCCCATATCTCTTGATACTCCGCCATCAACACTTATCGCTACCGTAGCCTCCGCCTTGGAAAATCGTGATCTACACTATGCAAAAGCTCAGTTACTAGCACCTAAATTCCTCGCTAACTACTCTATTGATAGTATGGCCGCTCATTTTGCTCAAGTAGTACATTTCTACCGTAATGAAAAGGTTAGCTTCCCTTCACGTTCTTGCCATCGCCTGAGTGTTAGGCATGCTGTTTCTGACTTTCTCCGAATCGCTTCATCTCTCAATGCTTTCTAAAGCTCTCTCTTCTCTAAATACGCTTAGGATACGACTGTTCTCTAAAGTCACAGTTTCCTATCTAAGACTACTAGGCGCTGATGTTTGCTGGACCACCTTATTCTATGGCCCGGTTTCCATTATTGGTGATCCTGCCAACCTTTCTATTGGTAGTCACACAAAGATTAATCATAATGTATTGATAAATTGCACCGATCTCGTTTCTATCGGTTCTTATGTCACCATATCGTCTGGTGTTACCTTGCATACTTCTACCTATCAAACATTTCGTGTGCACGTTTCCGCACCCATTAGGATCCAATCACATGTCTGGATCGCTTCATCTGCAGTCATTTTGCCAGGTGTATCTATTGGCACTCACTCTATTGTTGGAGCTTTATCCTTAGTCACCTCCTCAACCCCCCCCAATACTGTTTCTTTTGGTAGTCCCGCAAGGACTATTCGCGAAATTGACTCTTCTTGGTTCAACCTATGACCCCAAGGAAAAAAATACTATTTGCTGTCACTAGATCCGATACTTTTGGTGGCGTACACGCTCATATACGCTCAGTTATCTCATCTATGTCATCTGATCTTTATGAGTTTCATCTTGTCGCCGGATATTGTAGTCATGATAATATCGTCTCACGCTTCCAGTCATCAATCTCCCATCACAGGCTTAGATACTTCTTCAACAGAATTAATATAGTTCATGATGCTTTAACCTTGCGTGATGCGATCATTCTACTTTTCCGGTTGAGGCCAAACCTAGTTTCTATTCATTCTAGTAAAGCTGGTATCATCTTTCGATTAGCCTGCTTTCTCACACGCACACCCTGTTGTTATACAATTCATGGCTGGTCTGTATATTCAACGAAGTCTCCTATCTCTTTTCTTGCCTATTTCTCTCTTGAGTTCTTTCTTCGTAATATTGGTACTCATTTATTTGTTTCCGAAGCTGATTATCTCTACGGCTGCAAGACCAAGCTTACTTCTCAAGCATCCTCAATTGTCTATAATACCACTTCTCTAACTCACCCTAGCGCTGGATTACTATCTCGTTCTTCACAAGTACTTGAGCCACATATTTTAAGGCTGCTTAGTGTCTCTCGCTTCTCAGCCCAAAAGGACCACATGTCACTACTTTTAGCTTTATCCCTGCTTCCTTCACACGTCAAGGTAGAGCTTGTTTTGATTGGCGATGGCCCGCTCCTGCCAAAATTCCAGGATCTCGCGCATTCTTTATCCTTGCGAAATATACACTTTGCCGGTCATATGGCTGACCTCGCTAATGAGTATCTACAGGCTGATGTCTTTATTCTCTCCTCTTTTTATGAGGGTCTTCCGATTAGTATTATCGATGCTTTATCTTGTGGTTTGCCGGTCATCTCAACTAATGTCGGCGGTTGCTCAGAGATGGTTTTCGATGAGTTTAATGGTTTCCTGGTCCCAATCAGGTCTCCGTTTCAGATTGCTCGTCATATACTCTATTTTTATCAGAATCCTTCAGTTTTACAGACCTACGCAGAGAATTCAAACTATGTCTACGAAAGTCTCTTTTCACCGCAACGGTTTTCTCAGCGTATAAATTCCGCCTATTCAAAAATCCTCAGGCCTTTTTCATGAACATAGTTGTAACTGGAGCCACAGGTCTTGTAGGTTCTCGCTTGCTTCAGCTTCTTGTCAACAGCCTGGAACTGCGAAATCACACTTTCCATTCATTTCAACGGCCATCATCCGTCGCCAATTCACCTTATCACTCTTTGGTCTTTTCTTCAATTCATTATGGTGACTGCTCCAATGTCACACACATTATTGATTGTCTGGCTGATACTCGTCCAGATCTTATCGTGCATCTCGCTCAGTCCAGGTTTGTACCACAATTGCTTAATGCTATTGAGCAATTAGTCATATCACCTTACCTAATTGTGCTTGGTTCGACAGGGGTCTTTTCTCGTTTTGATGATTGTTCAGCACCCTATGTCAAAGCTGAAGCCTCTATTCAACGCTATCTTTTTGGCTTTACCTATCTTCGCTCCACACTTATTTATGGTTCAAGGCGAGATCGTAATATACATAAACTGTACAACTTAATATCCTCGGGATTGCCAGTGTGCCTTCCCTATGGTGGACGGTCTCTTTTTCAGCCTATCTATTATTCTGATGTCTCGTTTGCTATATATACTTCAATGCTTCACTTTTGCCTGTCTGATCTCGACTCTCTTCAGGGTTTCTTTAATATATGTGGACCCGATCAATCTTCATTGCTCTCTATCTGCGGCTTAATCTCTGATCTTTCTGGCTCTAGGCTTCGTATCCTTGATATTCCCGTCAACCTTCTATCAAGGCTTCTTAGACTTTCTGAGTTCACAGGTATTAGGCTACCTGTAACCTCAGAGCAATTACTTCGGCTTCGTGAAGATAAGATTTACCGTTCTGACTGGAATCTTCTGTTCCCTTCCATCCCGCAGGTCACATTGCCTCGTGGTCTTCTCTCATACATCACTACTTTAGAGTCAATTTGACAACTTGCACCTTTTCATCTTCTTATGGTCTTGTCTCTTTGTTCTTGCCGATTCTTGAGTTTGTACCTTTTCACTAAACTTGTCCACCTGGGGGTTTCCTGAAAACGTCCAGATCTACTGCAGCGCAATTCTTCTCGTCATTTCCTGGCAGAAAAATGCGGGCGTACTAGTTCTACCCAATTGCAGTCCGGCGCTACCACATGTACCGGCGTGAGGATTGTCATTAGCTCTCTTTCAACGACTTTTCCCTTCCTTTTGCTGGCAAACTCTCAGGTTACAGTCGCTGGATAAATCTTACTGAGCTCATACCGTTGGATGAGCTGGAGGACGACTATGCAGCGCAACTCTGTAAGTGCCTCGTTGTACCGGCATAGCCCTTCCTCATTGCACCGGGCGCATGATTCTCAAGGCTCGCTCGGGCTCACGGACGAAGTTCTGCTCTAGCAGATCAAAGAAAATTTATACCTGCAATTCTTCATCTGCTTGCCACCATTCCAATGTTCGGCGACACTTGATCCATCCATGATTGTATATCTCCGCATGTGCCTTTCTGATGCCATTCTGAATGACTGTTGCAAACTTGTTCTGCGTTATTGCCACATTGTCATTTACTCATTTGAAGATCAGACCCACCGTAGATGACAGCTGCATTGCCTCTGGGTTGTGCACTACTACGGACGCTGTATAACAATCCTTCAATAAACAGACGTACCAGTGTTCACTCACGTTTGATGCGACCTTTGTTGTGATGGATGGATATCCGTTATTGAACCTACCTGTTATTGCTCAATGAAGCCAGGAAAGCAGCTGAGATCCTGATTGATGCAGTGCATATTTAGGTCAGCGACCGAAGCGGTACTGACCTAAATGTGCACCGCTAGAGGGTGCGGCAACAGTTTCTTGCAGTGGTCATGAGGAGTTGCCCCGCATCAGCAATATCTGCAAAGTCATCTTGTATCAGCTCGGTCACTTGAAGCGTTAACTTTCTAGCATTGACGCGCTGATCGCCTGTTGAGGCTGCCTTATCGTCGCTGAAAACTCTAATTACCAGAAGTTGCTGGTTGTCAGCGAGCTTGTTTTTTATCATTCCACGCTATTCCATTTTACAGCAGAAGTCTTTCTTTTTGGCTCGCCAACTGCTGCCATGCTCACGCTTGATGATCCTGCGTGCAATGGTACCCTGCAATTGCGACTCCTGAGCAAACATTTCGATTCCGTTGACAGGTGCCGCCTAGCATCCTAGGCCGACTCAGTTTTGCTCCCAACAACGAACGAGAAGACTTGAATGTTCAGGCACGATATTATCGCCGCCGTCCTGTTCCCTACCCCAAGGTGATCTGTCCAGAATCGATCTATCGAACGCGCGTCAAAAGTGTCTTTTGTATTCGCCATGGCATATGCTTAAGTAGATCACTGCTCGGTTCCCCTGAGCGATCCAGAATTATTGGCTGAAGAGAAACGGTAGTATCATCACGAACAGCTTCAACGGACCGCTGTATAAGTCACTATCGGTCTTTGTAAAAGTTGTTTGGGTGGTGTTTGATCCCCGAGAAGCTCGACTCCCCCGAATGATTAAATATTGCACCAAATGTGCTGGTGAAGAACCTTGAGCAGGTGCTAGAGCTTTTTTTTGTCCGTTATGGGTGTTGTTTCCAAATTTTTCTCAGCATTCAACCACGTATGTGGGCATGATTAGTGTGCCTCAGAAGTCAGATCAGATCCGCATGAAGGGTCAGGCGCCGGCACCACAAAGTTAGGATCCTTGACGATTTGACCTCCGATTCGGCTTTTCCTTGTTGCCCTAAATACTTCTAGCAGCAACAGATGACAGGCCGGGGGATCGGTTGCCTCAGACACGCTCTGGAGCCCTGACCTTTGTCAATCCTACCTTCATCCCGTTATCGTCTCCACGGCAAGAAAGCTTGTGACTCACCCTCAATCGTCTCTGTTTACAGATACGTCTTTCCGGCATGCATCGGCCGGGGCGGCGATTCCCTCCTCAGCTACGCCGCCATGATCCGAGCCTGTAGCCGTGCCACCCCCCGGATGATCCCGCTCATCGTTGCCCAAGGCTACCGACCCTCAACCTATCCTTTTTCGTTCTCGCCAGGCACCTTCTGCTGCGCTCCCCATTGCCTTTGAAGCCATGCTGCCTACGAGAGCCAACCTCTCCGGTTTCACGCCAGCTCACCAGTTCCTCGGCTCTGAACTCATTCCCTTTCCACTTCTGCTGTTGGCCTGATGGAACTTCTCGGTTTTTCCGTGGTTGTGATCGCAGCTGCCTCAAGCTGGTGGCTTTTGCGGGGTCTGATTCCCAGCCTCCGCCGCCGCCTGCTCGATCAACCCAATGAGCGCAGCTCTCACAGCCAGCCCACCCCTCGTGGTGGTGGCGTGGCCTTTGTGTTGGTTGCCTCCCTTGCCAGTTCTCTCGCTTGGTTGGTTAGGTCTGGTTTCGATTCAACCCCTTTGCCCCTCCTCGTTGCTCCCTTGCTTGCATTGCCCCTGGCTCTGGTGGGCTTTCTCGACGATCGCCACAACCTGCCCGCCGGTTGGCGCTATGGCGTGCAGCTCGCCACAGCCCTGGTGGCTGTCCTTACTAGCCCGTTGGTGGTTCCGTCCGTCGGACTGCTTCCCCTGCTTGCGTTGTTGGTCATTGCCGTCACTGCGGTGATCAACTTCACCAATTTCATGGATGGTCTGGATGGCCTGGTGGCTGGTTGCATGGCCGTGGCAATGACTGCGGCTGCGATCCAGCTTTCGGCTCCCTGGCCCATCTGGGCCCTGGTGGGTGCCTTGTTGGGGTTCCTGTTCTGGAATTGGAGCCCCGCCAAGGTGTTCATGGGCGATGTGGGCAGTACCTTTCTGGGTGCCGTGTTTGCTGTGCTCGTGCTTCAGGCGTCCAACTGGCCTGAAGCGCTCGCCCTGTTGCTGGTGGCTACCCCGCTCTTAGGCGATGCCTGTCTTTGCGTGCCGCGGCGACTGATTGCCGGGCAGCAGGTGTTTCAGGCCCATCGCCTGCATCTTTTCCAGCGCCTGCATCAGGCCGGCTGGTCCCATGCCCGCGTTTCCAGCCTCTACATCGCCGCCACCGCTTTGATCGCAATCGCTTTGCTGTGGGGTGGCTTGTCATGGGTGATCATCATTGCCGCCCTTGAGCTGCTGATCGGCTTCTGGCTGGATCAAAGCGTGGCGGTTCCCTTTGGCGTGGTATCCCGACATTGAAACCTGAGGTGTCGCGTTCTTATCCGATCAAAGTCGCCGAACGAGCTGTTCGCTTTCCGCCCAGGGCCCGCCGCCTGTTGCTCATCGGCGCAGACTCGCTACTTCTGCCACTGGCAGTGTGGCTCAGCTTCTGGCTGCGGCTGGCTCAGCCATTCCATCCCAGCTTTCTGGCTGCCGGTCTGTGGTTGCTCCCAGCAGTGTTGCTGGTTGGCCTGCCGCTCTACGCCTTCACCGGCCAATACAAAGGCCTCACGCGCTACGTCGGCAGCCTGGCCCTCTACCGGCTCGCTGGCCGCAACGGACTTCTTGTGCTGCTGTTGGCGGGCACCGGCGTGATCTTGCGTTTGCCGATGCCGCCCCGCAGCAGCTGGATCCTGCTCTGGTTGCTGCTCACCGCTTTCACCGGAGCGGTGCGTTTTGCCCTGAGAGATCTGCTTCTGTCGCTGCGGTCGGTGAGCCAAAAGCAGATGATGCGTGTGGCCATCTACGGCGCCGGTGAGGCCGGCGCCCAGCTTGCCGCAGCCCTTCGCCTGGCCGGCAACCACCAGATCGTGTCCTTTCTCGATGATGCTCCAGTTCTCTGGCAGCGCACGATCAATGGCATTCCGATCCAGCCGCCCCAAGTGCTGAGTCAGATCCAGGACCAGCTGGATCAGGTGTTGCTGGCGATCCCCTCGTTGCCTCGCCGTGAACGCCGCCGCATCGTGGCTGAGTTGCAACGCCAGGCGATCCCGGTGTTGCAGATCCCCTCGGTGGATGACCTCACCTCCGGCCGGGCCCGCATCGATGCACTCCGCCCCGTCGCCATTGAAGACCTGCTCGGCCGTGATCCCGTGTCGCCTGTGCCGGAGCTGCTCGGCCCTGGCCTGCGCGATGCGGTGGTGTGCGTCACCGGCGCCGGTGGCTCGATCGGCTCCGAGCTCTGCCGACAGATCTTGCAGCATAGTCCCCAGGTCTTGATCCTGCTCGAGAGCAGTGAACCGTCGCTCTATGCCGTGGAGCAGGAGCTGCGCCACCGGCTGCCCGCTTCGGTGGAGTTGTTGCCAGTGCTCGGTAGCGCCGCCGATCCGTCCCTGGTGCAACGTCTGTTTGCAGGCCATGGCGTGCAGACCGTGTTCCATGCTGCTGCCTACAAACACGTGCCCTTAGTGGAGGCCAACCCGCTGGCGGGCTTGGCCAACAACGTGGGCTCCACCCGGGTGGTCTGTCAGGCCGCGGTGGCGACGGGCGTCAGCGAACTGGTGCTGATTTCTACCGATAAGGCGGTGCGTCCCACCAATGTGATGGGCGCCAGCAAACGCCTGGCTGAGCTGGTGGTGCAGGCGTCGGCACTGGAGCTGCTTGAGAGTTCAAAGGCTGCTGGCCATCCCCGCACTCGACTGGCGATGGTGCGCTTCGGCAATGTGTTGGGCTCGTCGGGTTCGGTTGTTCCCTTGTTCCGCCGCCAGATCGCTGCTGGTGGGCCGATCACCCTCACCCACCCGGAGATCATTCGTTATTTCATGACGATCCCGGAGGCGGCCCAGCTGGTGCTCCAGGCCGCCACCCTCGCCCAGGGCGGTGATCTATTTCTTCTCGACATGGGTGAACCGGTGCTCATCAAAGACCTGGCGGAGCAGATGGTGCGCCTCAGTGGCCTGTCGCTGCGGGATGCCAAGAACCCCAACGGTGAGATCACGATTACCTGCACCGGCCTGCGCCCCGGCGAAAAGCTCTACGAGGAGCTGCTGATCGATGCCGAATCTGAACCCACGAAGCATCCCCTGATCTTCCGCGCCCAGGAACGAGCCCTGGCGCCAGAGTTGCTTTGGCCTCGCCTCGATGTGCTCGATGCCGCGATCGCGGCTCAGGATGTGGAGGTTGCATTGAACCTACTGGCGGAGCTGGTGCCTGAGTGGCAGCGGGATGGTGCAAAGACAGCCGTGGGCTGATTTTTTGTGAGCAATTTATGCGTTTATGGGCATAAAAGGGTTTTCTATAGCTCTGCTCCTTCCCCGTGGGCCGATCTGCTTTCAACACTGCTTTCAGGCCGCGGCCGAAGTGGCTGTTGCGGTTGAGGCCAGCGGCCTTGTGAAAGCCGCTCGGGAGTGGTTAAGCGGGTTCGGCAGTCGGGTCTAGCGTGGTGTCAGATGAGTGATGCTTGATGCGCACCACGCTCCAGTTGGATGACGATGTGCTCGATGCCGCACGCGTTCTTGCCCGCCAGCGGCACCTCAGTGTTGGTGCGGTGATCAGTGAGTTGGCGCGCCAGGCGTTGCGCCGCCCCGCTGGGCCGGAGGAGCCGCGATCGGAGCGGTCCGGCTTGCCGCTCCTGCCTATCACCTCTTCAGGTGGTGTGGTTGATCTCACCCTGGTGAATCAGCTGCGTGATGAGGAGCGTTGATGGCTGCACCCATTCCTTTATTGGATGTGAACGTGTTGATCGCCTTGCTGGATCCCCAGCACGTGCATCACGAGCCTGCTCATCGCTGGTTCCAGGCCAACGCCAGCCGTGGCTGGGCGACATGTCCGTTGACCCAGAACGCCCTGCTGCGCATCCTCAGTAATCCCCGCTATCCCAACAGCCCCGGTGGCCCGGCCTCGGTGATGTCGTTGCTGAAGGGGATGCTCTCCCATCCAGGTCACCTGTTCTGGCCTGACCTCCTCTCCTGGTCCGCTGATGGCGAGCTGCAGGCTGAGCTGCTGCTTCATCACGGCCAAATCACCGACACCTATCTCCTCGCCTTGGCTGTGCACCAAGGAGGCTGCCTGGTGAGCTTCGATGCACGCCTGAGCACCCTTGCGGTGCCTGGTGGTGGCGAGGCGCTTTGCCTGATTGATCCCCAAGCGTGAATCAGCTGCACCCCCCTGTTCCACCGCTGCGTCAAGACAGCAAGAGTCGTTCGAGGCCCAGGGCTGTCACCGTGCAGAACAGCACCCCTTCAGCGAAGTCATGGCGCGATGGCGAGGCTTGATTGATCCTGAGGGTTGAGCGGACGCTCCATCAGCCCCATGGCTCCCACCCTGTATCTGCACTGGACGGCCACCGGTTACGACTGGATCCGGCCCGGCCACTACCACGCGATCATTAGTGGTGGTGGCCGTGTGCACCGGCTCCATGCCTACAGCGTGGATCTGCCCGCCCACACCTACGCCCGCAACAGCAACAGCGTCGCCCTCTCCTGCGCCTGCATGGGCGGCAGCCCCGACCCCTGGACTCAGCCGCCCACGCCACCCCAGCTGCAAGCGCTCTGCGAGGAGGCCGCCGCCATCGCCCGCAGCTGGGGCTGGAGCGCTGATGCCATCACGGTCCGCACCGTGATGACCCACGCGGAAGCCGCTTCCAATCGTGATGGTCGCGTCATGCACGACAACTACGGCCCCATGATCTGGGGCGGCACCGGCGAGCGTTGGGATCTGCTGCAGCTCGAGAAGAACGGCCCCACCGATGGTGGCGATCAGCTGCGCGCCCGCATCCGCGCCATTCTCGCTGGCACCGATGGTTCGCCTTCGGCAACGCAACCTGGGCAGCCGTCCGGCGCACAGCTGCAGTTCCGCGGCAGCACCACGATTCAGGCCCGCGGCGAGGCGCTCATGGTGCAAAGCGATGCCCAGGGCACCTCCTGGGCCCTGGCGTCCGATCTGCTCGCGCGCTACGGCATCGCCTACGCCTGGGATGCCAATGGCCGCCGGGTGTTGATCGGTGCCCTCGATGTCGCCCCCACCTATCGCGACGACTCCGTGCAGGCGTCGCTGGGCTGGCCCCTGTTCACGATGACCCTGCAAACCGGCAGCGCCCCAGTGGTGCTCACCGGCATCCTCCGCCCCTCGGATGCGGGCGATCGCGCCTGGTGCCGCGTGGTGGAATTTGCCGAGGAGTTCGGCATCACCGTGCAGTTCGATCCCCTGTCTCTTGGCGAACGCCGCGGAGGCTGATGACCTACTGGCTCAGCAAGATTCTTCCCCTGGCGCTGTTGCCCCTTGGCCTCAGCTTGCTCCTGCTGGTGGTGGGGCTGATCGGCCGTTGGCGCTGGCCGGTGATCACTGCTGTGGTGCTGTTGTGGCTGTGTTCCCTGGGGCTGGTGAGCCAAACCCTCTGGCGCTGGCTGGAAGCCCCTTGGCAGCGGCAGCCGGCGGCGGCGGCCCCCAGCGCTGACGCGATCGTGGTGCTCAGTGGCGGCCGCCATCCCGCCCCAGGCCGGGCCCGGGTGAGCGAGTGGCACGATCCCGATCGTTTTTTGGCGGGGCTTGATCTCTACCGCGCCGGCAAGGCGCCGCGGTTGCTGTTCACCGGCGGAGCTAGCCCCTTTCGTCCGGGGCAGCCGCCGGAGGGTGAGCGCTATCTCCGCGAAGCCCAGCAGTTGGGCATTCCCTCCGCTGCCATGGCCAGCACGCCGCCGGTGGTCAACACCGCAGAGGAGGCTGCCGCTATCGCCCAGCTGCTGCCTGCGCGCGCACCCATCCTCTTGGTCACCAGCGCTTTCCACATGCGCCGCGCCCAGCGCCTGTTCGAGCGCCAAGGCCTCGTGGTGCAGCCGTTTCCCGTGGATTTCCAAACCCGGGGTGCCTGGGCGGGCCCCCTCTGGCGCGATCCCACCCAATGGCTCCCCAGCGCCCAGGCTCTGGATGGCAGCTCCCGGGCGTTGCGTGAACTGTTGGGCCGGATTGTGTATCGGGCGTGGTGAGAGACGATCTTTTGGGGCCGGTCTTACTGATTGGATGTGATGGTCGTTGTGGCCATCACTTTCGGTGTTGTGATTCCAGTGGCCAGAGCTTCGAGTTGGTTCAGCCTTTGTTGAAGGCTTTCCAGTTGATAGGCCAGCTCTGCATTCTTGGTCTCGACGTCTTTCAGCTTGGATTGCAGCTGTGTATTGGTTTGCTGGTTGTTTGAGGGGGTGAGTGTTCCCAGCTTGAACACAAAGCCTGCGCGCCCTGCCACGGTATCAAGGCTGCCTTGGCCGTAATCGCTGGACCCGCCAAACAACACTGAGCCGCCTGCATTGAATGAAAGTCGTTGGTTCAGGCGAGCTGCGCAGCCGACGCCCATTGCGTAGCGGCTGCTGTATCCACCGGTACCGACACCACAGGAGAAGGGGGAATCGTCTGAGACAGTTGGTAACGCTGACAGAGCGGCTGATAGTGCTGCCGCGCCGGCCACGCCGGAGCCAAGGGCCTTCACGTCATCTTGAAGGTCATTGATTGCTGCCGTATTGTTATTAATTGATCGTGTATTACTTTGAATATCCGTTGTGTGTTGGTCGAGCTGACCTTGCACGCTGACGCCATTAATCTGAAGGTCGCTTCCTTCGGTGACATTGATCGGAATCTTATTGCCTGCTGCATCGGTGGCATAAAGCTTTTGCCCCCCATTGGATTCGACAGTGACGAGTGAGTTTTCGCCAATATGAAGTTCTTCTTCTCCCTGTTGGTTAATTTCACGTCGGACAATGCTTTTGCCCCCGACACTTAGGCCTTCTTCATCGATGACCGCTACTGAATTAGTGCCGTCGGATCCCAAGACTACTTTGGTTGGATCGTTGCTGTCGCAGCTGCCATCAGAGGATATGCATTGTTTCTGGACAAGTTCATCCAAATTCGTTGGGTATTCAATAAACATCGGGCTTCCGCCTGATGGAAGTCCATCGATGGTTGTGTAGCCCTCAAACGTTTCTGTTTTAATGTCCCAAACTCTGATTTTCCTCTCTGCTTGGCCTTGAGGAGGTTCTAAGAAGTAAATTTTACCGGTCTTGGTGTTGACTGTATAATCAGACGTGCTGAAAGTATTGAGTGTGCTGTTTGGGAAAATATTTTCATGCACTTGTGTGGTAACCCCGTCGGTGCCAATCTTGTAGAGGTCGAGCCTGCTGGAGCCTCCGGGGGGGGGTCACTGTGGTCACGAAGTAGCCGATGCCACTGCCTGTCGCGTCGACTGTGGTTTGGGCGCTTGAGGGACTGCCAATGCTCAGCATGGCAGTTAAAGCAGCCAGGCTTGCTATTGATTTACGCATTTTCTTCGGAATTTCGAGTGCTTCTAGCATCTGCAAGTTTTTGTGGAATGAATTATGTGCGGTTTGAAGATTGTCTTCACGTGGTCAGTGATGTGGTTGTGTGCAATGGAGGTGATTCAATTGGCGTGGCGGCTTTCACTGGTGATTGCCTCACCAATCGCTGCTCCAATTGCCGAGAGTTAAGGCAGCTGATTGCTGCAGTTGAACAAAAAAACGGCCATTGCCGCTGTTTTTTATTGGAAGCTGGCGTGGTGAATGTTGTTTTGTTGGATCAGAACGTCCAGCGGAAGCCACCGCCGTAGTTGATCGATTCGGTGCTGCCGGGTGCGAGCTGGCCCAGACCGTTCACGTACAGGCTGAGCTTGTCGTTCACCACCACATCGAGTCCCAGGCCCAGGTTCCACCAGGAGGAGGGTGCGGCCACGCCTGCCACGGTGAAGGAGGCGGCCGGAGCTGCGGTGAACTGGGCGGTGAGGTCGCGGTTGGTGTTGCCCAGATCCCAGGCGTAACCCACGCTCACCCGAGGGATCACAGTCATGCCGTTGGTCTGGAACGGCTGCTTGAACTCCACGCCGAGCTCGAGCGGAACCGAGCTGTACGACACGTTGTCGTAGCGCAGGGAGTAGCTGGCCTTGCCCGGATCGGGGGAGGCGATTAGCGGGTTGCCGGGCTGTTGGTAGGCGCGGTTGTTCGACGACGTCGACTCGGAGTAGCTGTTCTGGTTCAGCTGCAGCCAGCTGATGCCCAGCGACGGGATCAGGCTGCCCTGGTTGCCGGTGTTGATCACCTGGCTCAGTTGCAACGTGCCGCCCAGGGCGGTGCTGCTGCTGCTTCCTTGTTCCGTGGCGGGGTAGCCAGGGATGTTCACCTGACGGGTGATGTCGGTGTTGAAGCCGCCCACCCCGAAGGCGCCCGAGAGCCAGGTGGCCGAGCCGAGCCGTTGCTTGGCATACACCATGCCGCTCCAGCCTTCCGTTTCACCGAAGGTGTTCGGTTCGCCGGTGGTGGTCCAGAGGTTGTCAAAGCGACCGGCGAGGCCCACCAGGGTGTTGCTGCCGATCAGGGTGTCGGCGCCCACGGTGGTGTTGAAGGCCGTGGTGTTGTAACCGGCCTGGCCGGAATTGCCGCTGCCGGGGGTGCTGGCGTCGGAACCGCCCGCATTCACCCAGCTGCGCCACTTGCCGCAATCGGCCGGATCGCCGGTGTAGGTCTCGCCTGGCTGAAGTTGCTGCACCTCGGCGATGCAGCGCTGCAACTGGTTGAGCACCGCCGCGTTGAGGGCGTTGCTCACGTCCTGCTGGAAGGCGAGGCCCGCGGTGATCGTGGCCTGGGGGATGGCCGCCGAGTTGGCGCCGGAGAGCTGGCGATACAGCGCATTGAGTTCGCCCTTGGTCTCTTGGGCAAAGATCAGCGCCGCGGTGGATTCAAACTTGGTGGTGCTGCCTGCGGCTTGGATGTCGTTGACGGCTTGGCCGACGGCTGTGCTGTTGGGATCGAGTCCGCTCGGGGCGTAATCCACGGTGTAGCGGAAGCTCAGATCCTGGTTGTTGTCGATCAGATCGAAATTGAAGGATGCAACAGCTGATTTGGGAGCGACCAGTTTGAGATCGCCGATGGTGATGCCTTGCTTGGCATCGACGATGCCTTCTGAGATGAAGGTGCCAGGCATGGCCTGACCGACCTGGTTGGCGAGGAGCTCAACGGTGCCATCGAGATCAGCGCGGAAGTTGGTGGTGAGGTTGTCGGTTTCGCCGGAGCGGAGCACCAGATCCGCCTCATACACCGAGGTGTCGGTGGTGTCGTAGTTGGCGTTCACCACCAGGTTGCCGATCCGGTATTCCCCGTTGGGGTTCACCACACCGCGCTGAATCAGCGTCACGTTGCCGTTCGCATCCACCAACTGGGATTCGAGGCGGGCGTTGGGCGCGTTGTAGATGTCGCGGGTGATGCCGGGAAGAATGATGTCACCGGAGATCTCGCCGAAGTTGCTGATTTCGTCACGACCGCCCGGGCCGGTGATGGCGTTGCTGCTGCCATCGCTGCCGCCGATGATCGTGCCGTAGTTGATCACGCGCTCCACCCGGTCGGTGGGCAGGTTGATCGCCGAGCCGCCGTCACCACCCTGGATCAGGGCACCTGCGGCGTTCTCGACGCGCAGGTTGCCGCTGATGACGCTGGTGCTCTTGGTGATGCCCACGCCGCCCTGGCCTGTGGCCTGGATCACACCGCTGTTGCGCACCACCACTTCACCGGCAGGAGCGGTGCCGTCGGTGAAGCCCTCGGTGATCGCGCTCACCGAACCATCGGGGTTCTGGTAGAGGTAGGCGCCACCGGTGGCGTTCTGGAACAGCAGGGCCACTGCGTTGGTGCCGGAGGCGGTGATGCTGCCGCTGTTGTCGATGGTGATGTCGCCGGAGCCGCCAGTGGGCTTGCCGAGCAGGGTGGCGCTGTTGTCTTTGCTGACGCCGCCGAACACGAAGCCACCACCGCCGGCGATGGTCTGGGCGACCACGGCGTGGGCGCCGGTGCCGCTGGTGCTGATGGCGCCGGTGTTGGTGAAGCTGATGTCGGCCGAACTGGAGTCGGCATTGGTGTTGTTGAGGCTCACGGCACCGGAATCGGAACCGCTGACGCCGCCACCACCGCCGATGGTCTGCAGCAGCACCCCGAAGCTGTTGTCGCCGCTGGTCACGATTGTGCCGCTGTTGCTCACGTTCAGGGCACCGCTGGCTGTGGTGGTGCCGCTGTGGTTGGCCGCCGCGAAGTTGGCGCTGCTGCCGCCGGTGGTGTAACCACCCCCTCCACCGATGCTCTGCAGCACCACAGCGGGCGACTGGTTGCCACTGGTGCCGATCACACCACCGTTGTTGCTCCAGGTGATCGCACCGGCACCGGCATCGGAGTCGAGGGTGCCCGTGCCGCCGGCACCCAGCTGCACCGAGCCGCTGGTGGCCGAGGCGAAACCACCGCCACCACCGATGCTCTGGAGCACGAGGGCGGGGCTGGTGTTGCCGCTGCTGCTCACCCGGGCATTGCTGCTGAGGCTCAGGTCGATGGCCGCTGCAGAGCTGTTGCCCACGTTGAGGTCGGCACCGCTGCGACCGGCCGTGAAGTTGCCGCTCACCACACCCACACTGCCGCCGCCGCCGCCGATCGTCTGGGCGAGAAGGGCGGGGGCGTTGGCGCCGCCGGAGCTGATGCTGCGCTCGAGGCTGAGGGTCAGCGCGCCGGCGCTGCGATCGCCGCGGCCGAGGCCACCGAGAGTGGCATCGCCGCCCACGTTGGCCGCCGTGCCGCCACCGCCGCCGAGGCTCTGGGCGAGCACGGTGGTGCTGCCGTCGCCACTGCTGGAGAGCGGCGCGTTGATCGTGAGGTTGAGAGCACCGCCACTGGCGATCGGTGTGCCCAACGGCACGGAGGTGCCGCCGAGGTTGGCATCGCTACCCGCGCTGCCAACGCGTCCACCGCCGCCACCGATCGATTGCAGCAGCAGGGCGCTGGCATCGTTCCCAGTGGTGGCCGCCGCCACCTGGTTGGCGAGGCTCAGATCGGCGCCGGAGGAGGTGCCGCGATAGAGGCCACCCAGCTGGGCAGTGGCGCTGGTGCTGCCGGTGTAACCGCCACCGCCACCGATCGACTGGAAGCTGAAGCCGCTGGAGCCTTCACCTGTGGTGACGATCCGGCTGCTGCCGCCGGCACTGAAGCTGAGGCTGCCGCCGCTGCCTTCCGTGCCATTGCTGCCGCCGCCGAGCAGCAGAGCACCGCCGCTGATGGTGTTGTTCGGGAACACCAGACCGCCGCCGCCACCCACCGACTGGAGCACGAAGGCGGGCGACTGACTGCCAGTGGTCACGATCGAGCCGTTGCCGCCATCGCTGGCGAGGTTGAGCGAGACGCTGCCGGCGTTGCCGCTGCCGCCATCGGCGCCGAGGCTCACTGAACCACTGGCGCTGCCGGCGCGGCCGCCACCGGCACCCACCGACTGGCCGAAGAGGCCGATCGCTTGATCGCCGCTGGTGCTGATCGTGCCGGTGCTGCTGATGCTCACATCGCTGGCATCACCGGAGCCGCCGCCACTGGTGCCCATGTTGAGGGCGGTGCTGGTGCCACCCACCAGGCCGCCACCACCACCGACGCTTTGCACCAGCAGGCCATCGCTGCCAAAGCCGCTGGTGCTCACATCGCCACTGAGGTTCACGCTCACCGCACCGGCATCGAGGCCTGCGCTGGTGCGGGCGCCGGCCGTGGCACTACCGCTGTTGATCGGTGCGTAGCCACCGCCACCACCGATGCTCTGGGCGATCAGGGCCGGCGAGAGGGCGCCGAGAGTGGCGAGGCTGTCGTTGATCGTGAGCGTCACAGCGGCGCCGGTGTTGCGGGTGGCGCCATCGCCGCCGGCGGTGAGGTTGGTGGCTTCCGCACCTTCGAGGCCGAAGATCGCACCGCCACCGCCACCGATCGATTGGGCCACCACCGCCGCGGAGTTGCTGCCGGCGGTGAGGATCGGCGCGCTGCTGCTGAAGCTGATGCTGTCGGCGTTATTGCTGCCGACCACCGAGCCGCCCAGGTTGATCGCATCGCCGCCGCTGCTGGTGGCATAGAGGCCGCCACCACCGATCGACTGCAGGATCACGCCACTGGAGTTGTTGCCCGTGGTGGTGATCGCACCGGTGCTGGTGAAATCGATCGCCGAAGCGCGGCTGTCGCCGAAGCCGCTGCCGCCGATGCTGATCGCTGTGGGGGCGCTGCCGGTGAGGCCACCGCCGCCGCCGATCGACTGGATCGTCACGCCCGGTGAGCTGATGCCGCTGGTGCGCACCGGCGCCGCGCTGCTGGCGCTGATCGCACCACCGCGGGCATCACTGAGGAGCTCGGAGCTACTGCCCACGCTCAAGCTGCCGTCCACCTGGGCGATCAGGCCGCCACCACCACCGATGCTCTGGAGCACCACGCCGGGGCTGTCGTTGCCTTGGGTGGTGACGCTGCGTTGCAGCTGGGTGAAGCTGAGGCTGCCGCCACTGCCGTCGACACCAGCGCGCAGGGTGCCGCCGAGGCTGGCGTCGCCGCCCACATCGGCGGCCACACCGCCACCGCCACCGATCGATTGCAGCACCGCGCCGGGGCTGTTGGCCCCCACGGTGAGCACCTCAAAGGGAAGGATCAGTTCAAGATCGGCGCTGGTGACTGTGCCGGTGCTGAGGCCGCCGAGCTGCACGCTGCCGTTGGGCACGCTGCCGATCCAGCCGCCACCGCCACCGATCGACTGATGGATCACGCCGGGGGAGAAGGCGCCGGTGGCCTGAAGGGTGCCGCCGGCATTGATCAGGGTGATCGTGCCGCCGGAGCCGGCGGTGCCGTTGCTGCCACCACCGAGCACAACGGTGCCGCTGCCGGCGCTGTCGCCCAGGCCCACCTGGCCACCACCACCACCGATGGATTGCATCAGGTAGGACGGCGCGTAAGCGCCGCTGGTGGCGATCACGCCCCCGGCGTTGTTGAGGGTGACGTTGCCGCCATCACCGCTGCCGCCGTTGGCCCCCAGGGTCATGGAGCCGCTGGCGGAGCCGACGCGCCCGCCGCCGCCACCCACCGACTGGGCCACCACACCGATGCTGTAGAGGCCGCTGGTGCTGATCGTGCCGCCCTGATTGTTGACGGTCACATTGCCGGCGTTGCCGCTGGCATCGATCGCACCCATCACCAGCTCAGTGCTGCTGGAGCCGGCGATACCGCCACCAGCGCCCACCGACTGGGCAATCACGCCTTCGGAATTGTTGCCGAGGGTGGTGATACGGCCCCGGTTCTCAACGCTGACGTTGTCTGCGTTGGCGATGCCGCCATCCATCCCCAGGCGCATGCTGGCGCCGTTCTGGGAGGTGAAACCACCGCCACCACCGATGCTCTGGGCGATCACACCCTGCGACTGAACACCGGCGGTGACCAAGTTGCTGCCGCCGCTGAAGAAGAGGTCAACGGCGCCGCTGCCGCCGACCTGTTGGCCGGCACCGCCGAGTTCCACCACGGCCGCGCTGCCGCTGCCGTCGCCGCCGACGTAACCACCACCACCACCGACCGACTGGGCGATCACGGCGGGTGACGAGAGACCGGTGGTCTGGATGCGGGAATTGAATTTGGAGGTGAGGCTGACGTTGCCGGCTGTGGTGTTGCCGATCACATCACCGCCCAGGCTCACCGAACCGCTGGAGGTGAAGGCCACACCACCGCCACCACCGATCGATTGCAGGGTGAGGCCGGGGCTGTTGCGGCCTTCGGTGCTGATCTGCCAGTCGCGACTGATCGCCTGAACATCACCAGCGGAGGTGTCGGCGACGCTGATGGTGCCGAGATTGAGCTGATCGCCGGCCACATCGGCGGCATAACCGCCACCGCCGCCGATCGACTGGAGCACCACGCCAGGACTTTCGGCGCCCTGGGTGATTGCGGTGAAGGGTCCGTTGAGGGAGATCGCGCCGGCCTGCAGTGAGCCGATGCCGTTGCCACCCAGGGTGAGATCACCGGCGACGCTGTTGACGCTGCCGCCACCGCCGCCGATCGATTGCACCACAAGTGCGGCGGAGTCGTCGCCCGTGGAGGTCATGGAGGCGCCGGCATTGCTGATCACGCGGATGGCGCCGCCGTCGGCGTTGCCGATGCCGTTGGTCATGCCGAGGCTCGCATTGCCGCCCACCTTGCCGAGGCGACCACCACCACCACCGATGGCTTGCACCAGCATCACCGGAGAGGTGGAGCCGGTGGTGATCAGATCGCCCTGGATGTCAACCAGGATGGCTTGCTCAACCGGTTGCTTAGAGCAGCTACCAAAGCGACAGGCCACGGGATAGAGCAGGCCGCTGCTGCCAGCGATGCCCAGGTTTCCGCTGCTGCCGGAGCTGCCGAGCGTGGCGTCGGTAGCGAGATCACCGGCGAAACCACCACCGGCGCCAATCGATTGCACCACCAGGCCAGGGCTAATGTTGTCGGTGGTCTGCAGCTGGCCCCTCAGGATCACGCTCACGGCGCCGCCGGTGCCAGAGTTGAGAGCGTTGGCGCCGAGGGTCGCCGCGGTGAGGCTATTCACCAGCGACCAACCACCACCACCACCGATCGATTGCAGAACGGCGGCGGCAGACCGGAGCCCGCTAGTGGCGATCGTGCTGCCGCCATTGGAGGTGAAGTTGATGGCGCCAGCGTTGGCATTGCTGCTGTTGCTGCTGCCCAGCTGGATCAGGCCGCTGTTGGCCGATTGCAATCCCTGCACGGCACCACCACCGCCGGCGAGGCTCTGCAGCAGCACGGCCGGGGAGGCCACGCCGGAGGTGACGATATTGGCGTTGTTGGTAACGGTCACAGCGCCACTGTTGGCACCGCTGGCTGAGCGGCTGCCGAGGATGAGGCTCTGACCGGCTACACCCTCGCTGAGCAGGGCGGCTAGACCGCCGCCGCCGCCCACTGACTGGGCCACCAGACCGGCGGCGTTGTTGCCAGCGGTGCGGATCGCACCGCCGCTGGTGAGGCTGACGGCTCCGCCGCCGCTCAGCAGGGGGGTCTCGGCACCCAGCCAGCTGGAATACAGCGAGGTGTTGATGCCGGCAATGCCGCCGCCACCGCCGACGCTCTGGCTTACCAGGCCAGTGCTGTTTTCACCCAGGGTGGTGATGCTGGAGCTGCTGGTGATGGTCACAGCACCACCGCTCTGGGTCACGCTGCTGGCGTCGCTGCCCAACTGCAGCTCTCCATTGACATTGCCGATGCGGCCGCCGCCACCACCGATGCTCTGGGCCAGCAGGCCCGGAGCGTTGTTGCCCTGGGTGCTGATCGATCCGCTGCTGCGCCCGGTGATGGCGCCGCCATCAAGGGAGCTGCCGCTGCTGGTGATGTCGGTCGCACCGAGCAGGGCGGCGCCGTCCACGTTGTCGGCCATGCCGCCGCCGCCGCCCACGCTCTGCAGCACCAGGCCGATGCCGTAGTTGCCGCTGCTGCTGATCCCGCCGCTGTAGTCGGCTTCGATCGCACCGCCGGTCATGCTGCCGCTGCTTTGTGACGCACCCAGTCGGGTGATGTAGCGGGAGGAGCCGGCGTAACCGCCGCCACCGCCGATGCTCTGACTCACCAGTACTGGCGAGTTGTTGCCCTGGCTGATCAGGTCGGCGTCAATGGTCAGATTGATGGTGCCGCCATCGCCACCATCGCTCTTCATTGACCCGAGCAGGGAATAGGTGGATCTCTGATCGATCAGCACCCAGCCGCCGCCGCCGCCGATGCTTTGCGTGAGCACCACCGAGGAGTTGGCGGCCTGGGTGCTGAACTGACTGCCACTGGCGTTGAGATTGATCGCACCGCCGTCACCACCACCACCGGGACCGGTGATCAGGGCGGTCAATCCGGAATCGATGTCGTCGAGGAAGGAGAGCTCATCGTTGTCGTTGGTGCTGATGCTCGCTTCGAGATTGAGCCAGGCCTGTTGCCAGGTGGAGGCGATATCCGCCAGAGCAGCGCTCACGCTCCCTTGGCGGCCCATCAAGATTGCGCCGGCATCGGTGGCATCGAGATTGACATCCCCAACGAAGCCACCACCACCACCGATGCTCTGCAGGATCAGGGCCTGGGAGCCGATTCCTTCGGTCTGGAGGATGCCGCTGGTGTTGATCGTCAGATCACCCGCTTGTGCGGCGCCGGATCCATTGCTGCCGAGCTTGATGAAGTCTGGGTTGTCGCTCAGGGGGATGTAGGCACCAGCCCCGGCGATGCTCTGACCGAGCAGGGCGGGGGAGGCGATGCCCTCCGTGGTGATGTCGGCCGTGCTGTTGAGACTGATCGCTCCACTGTTGGTGATGGCCTGGCCGCTGCTGCCCACATTCATCAGCTGGTCTGTGTCTCCCACGGCGCCGGTGATGGCGCCACCGCCTCCGGCGCTCTGCAGGATCAGGCCGGGGGAGTAGTCACCGGCGGTGCTGATGCGGGAGCTGTTGACGGCACTGATCGCCCCACCTTGCGCACTGCCGCTGCTGATCCGGGAGCCAACGTTGAGGTCACCGCGCACTTCAGCGATGAAGCCGCCACCGCCACCTGTGCTCATCATCGCCAGACCGCTGGCGCCATCGCCCTCGGTGCGGATGAGGGCCCCGTTCTGCTGGACGTCGATCGATCCGGCGTCCGCCACCACGGCTGACGCGGTGACCGTGCCCATCTGCACCTTTTGGGACGCACCCCCAAAGACGGTGCCGCCGCCGCCGCCCAGCGACAGCACATTGACGCCCACCGAGGTGTCGCCGCTGGTGCCCACCGAACCGCTGTTACGCAGGCTGATCGACCCACCGGAGAGGTTGCCGGCGGCATCCTGGCTGCCCATGCGCATCTCGTTCGTGTAAGCGCTGATCGCACCGCCACCACCGCCGACACTCTGCAGCCGGATGGCATGGGAATCAGATCCCGCGGTGACCACATCGGCACTGTTGGAGACATTGAGGTCGCCGGCCTGGGCATTGGTGCCGCCGCGACTCCCGAGCCTGGCGTTCGCAGTGGTTTCCCCGGTGAGGGCCGACCAGCCACCGCCACCAGCCACGCTCTGAATGAGCATGCCGGGTGAACTGTTGGCGTTGGTGCGGATCAGGGCCGAGGTGTTGGTGATGGTGAGATCACCGGCATTCCCTTCATTGCTGAGATACGAGGAAAGGAACAAACGGTCGCTCTTCCCAAGGCTGATGTCGGGATTGACATAGGCATTGGCACCGCCGCCACCGCCGATGCTCTGGGCCAGCAGGCCGATCGAGCCCTCGCCGCTGGTCTGCAGGTTGCCGCTGTTGCTCACCACTACATCGCCCGCTTCCGCCAGTTGGGCATACAGCGCTCCAAGGAACAGCTCTTCGTTGCTGTCGGCGCTTGAGAATCCACCGCCACCACCGATGCTCTGGGCGATCAGGGCGCTGGAGCCGATGCCGTTAGTGATCACCAGACCGCTGTTGTCGACGCTCACGTTGCCGGCGCTGGCCCGGCCCGGGCCATTCATGCCGTTGGTAAGGATGCCGTCGAGGATCAGGCCGGTGACTCCACCACCTCCGGCAACGCTCTGGGCGATCAAGCCCGTGGAAGTGCTGCCGATGGTGAGGATTTCAGCCCGGTTGGTGAGCTCAACCGCCCCGGAATTGAGCGTGTAATCGCTGCCGAGCTGGGAAATGGGAACTTCGGTGAGTCGGTTCCGGTTGTATGCACCGCTGCCCAGACGTCCGCCGAGGTTCTTGGTTTGCTGGGAGCCGAGATAGCCGCCACCGCCACCGATGCTCTGACTCACCAGGGCAGGGGATCCTTCGCCGCGGGTCACAATCGCGGCACCACGGTTGGTGACGCTCACATCGCCGCCATTGGCTGTCACGCTGCCGCCGGAACCGTCAAGCCCCAGGCTCAGATCCCCGTAGATCTGGTTGGCGAGACCACCACCACCACCGATGCTTTGGGCGATGAGCCCGGCGGCGCCGTTACCGGAGGTGCTGATCGATCCCCTGTTGGTGAGGTCAAGTGTGCCCCCACTGGCGACACCTGTGCTGTCCACCATGCCCATGCTGATCGAGCCGGCGCGGCTGCCGATCACGCCGCCACCACCACCGATCGACTGGGCCGTGATGGCACCGGCACTCAGGCCTGTGGTGATGATGTCGGCGCTGTTAGTGATGGTGAGATCGCCGGCCGAGAGCGTTCCCGAAGACCCCTTGGCACCCAGCTGGCTGTTGGTGTTGCTGCTCACATTGCCGGCAACCCAGCCGCCGCCGCCGCCGATGCTCTGCACGAGCATGGCGCGGGCGAAATCCCCTTCAGTCTGGATTAGGGCGCCGGTGTTGCGCAGGCTGAGGGAACCACCGGCGCCGTTCACCAGGCCTTCGGCACCAAGCAGGAGGTTGTTGGCGAGTTGCTTTTGTCCGAGCCGGCGGATGTTGCCGCCACCACCGCCAACGCTCTGGGCGATCAGGCCGGTGGAGGACGTGCCTGTGCTGATCAGGTTGCCGCTGTTGGTGATCGTGAGATCGCCAGCAGCGGTGTTGCGGGAGTTGAGATCACCGAGGGTGATCGGCTCCAGCATCAGCGCGTTGGAGTAAGTGGTGGTGAAACCACCACCACCGCCGATGCTCTGCACCGTCAGCAGGGGTGCCGTGATGCCTGAGGAGCTGAGATCACCGCTGTTGTTGACGCTCACATCACCAGCAATGGCATTCTCCAGGCGTCTACCCCCCAGGGTGAGCGTGTTGCCATCGGTGAGACTCACCACACCACCACCACCACCGATGCTCTGGGCCAGCAGCACCGTGGCCGCATTACCGCTGGTGCTGATTGTGCTGTTGTTGGTTACCGACAGGTTGCCGGCCTGGGTGTTGCTGAGGTCCTCGCCACCGAGTTGGGTGGTGCTGGCGGAGCTCCCCAGATAGCCACCCCCGCCGCCGATGGTCTGGGCGATCAGGGCGAAGGCACCATCGCCACGCGTTTCAATCGCAGGCCCCCGGTTGTTCACGCTGACGTCGCCAGAGCTGAGCGATCCTTCACTGTTGCCGAGGGTGCCGCCCAGGCGCACATCGCCGCTCTCGCTGCCGGCGACGCTGCCGCCGCCACCACCGATGCTCTGCACAAGCATCGCGCTCGACACATCGCCAAGTGTGAGCACGGAACCGCTGTTGCTGACCGACACGGAACCACCGCTGGCATTGCCGGTGAGGTTGAACCCACCCAGCAGCAGACCGCCGGAAGCAGAGCTGATCACCCCACCGCCACCACCGATGCTCTGCACGGTGAGTGCGGCCGAAGCCTCACCCGATGACACAAGATCGGCCGTGTTGGTCACTTCGATGGCGCCGCCATTGGCGGAGTCGCTGTTGTTGCGGGCGCCGATGCGGGTGTTGGCCAGGTTCTGGGTACTCACCAGGGCATAGCCGCCACCGCCGCCGATCGATTGCACCGTGAATACGGGGGAGAAATCCTGCAGGGTCTCCAGGCGTGACGCGATGTTGTTGATCGTGACGTCGCCGGCATTGGCATTGACCGAGCCGAGGCTGCCGACGCGCACTGTGTAGTCATCGGTGCCGGCGGTTTGTGAGATATAGCCACCACCACCACCGATGCTCTGGGCGATCAGCGCGGCGGAACCGTTGGAGGCCGTGAGCAGATCACCGCTGTTGGTGAGTGTGATGGCGCCACCCTGGGCGCGGGTGTTGCTGGCCCCGGAGGCATCAGCGCCGAGAATCACCTGGTTGCCGGTGTCGGTGGCGGAGGCACCACCGCCACCGCCGATGCTTTGCACCACGAAGGCCGCCGCATTCAGGCCCTGGGTGGCGATGAAGGACCGGCTGGTCACGGCCACGTCGCTGGCCGAACTGACGCTGTTGGTGCGCAGAGTGCCACCGAGAGTCAGGTCGTCTCCAGCCGTGATCCCGGTGAAGCCACCACCGCCGGCGATGCTCTGCACCAGAAGCCCCGTGCTGTTCTCGCCCTGGGTGACGATCGTTGGCACCGTATTGGTAAGGGTGATCGCCCCGGAGCTGATGACCCCACCCATGTCGGCACCGAGTCGGGCATTGCCGCCCACGTTGCCGACCCAGCCGCCACCGCCGCCGATGCTCTGGATCACCATCACCGGGGAGCTGTCGCCTCGGGTGACGAGCAGATCGGCTTCGGTCACCACATTCAGATCACCGGCTGTGGCCACGCCGGAGCTGGTGCTGCTCATACCGAGCACCGCATTGCCCAGCACCTGACCGCCCAGGCCGCCGCCACCGCCGATGGTCTGCACCACAAGGGCCGCAGAGTTCAGACCGCTGGTGCCGATGTCGCCGCTTTGGCGCAGGCTCACCGCACCGGCGGAGAGGGCCCCGCTCATGCTGCTGGCACCCAGGGTGACGTTGCCCAGGGCGTTGCCGGTGACGCCACCGCCACCCCCGATGCTCTGGATCACGGCACCCGTGGAGTACTCCGCCGTGGTGATGATCGTGCTGTTATTAATCACCGATACGTTGCCGGCGCCCAGGCTGGCTCCGCCCTGGCTGCCAAGCTGGGCATCGGGGCTGCTGCGCAGCAGCGACCAGCCGCCACCACCGCCAATGCTCTGGGCGATCAGGCCGGGGCTGTAGGTACCGGCGGTGACGATGGCGTTGCCCGTGTTGTTGAGGCTTATATCGCCGGCGATCGCCTGGCCAAGGTCGCTGCCCGCCAGCGTCACGTCATAGCTGGCGAGGGCATTCGTTTCAGCGATCACACCGCCGCCACCGGCGATCGACTGCAGCAGCAGGGCCGGTGAGCCGTTGCCGCTGGTCTGGAGTACGCCGCTGTTGCGCACCGTCACGGAATCGGCATTGGCAAGAGCGCTGCCGCTGGCACCAAGACGGCTCAGAGTGCCCGTGACCTTGGCGGCGGCACCACCACCGCCACCGATGCTCTGGGCCACGAGGCCGGCGGAATTGACACCTTGCGTGGTGATGCCGGCCCTGTTGGTGACCGTCACGGCGCCGCCCTGACTGGAGCCGCTCATCGAACCGCCCAGGATCAGGGCGTCACCGTAGGTCTGGCCTGCGAGTCCGCCACCGCCACCGATGGACTGGGCCATCAGACCCATGGAATCAGCCCCTTCGGTGCTGATCTGGCTGCGGTTGGTCACCACCACGTTGCCGGCGTTGGCACTGCCGCTGCCGCTGGCGCCCATCGTCACATTGCCCTTCGCCTGGGCGGTGCTGCCGCCGCCGCCGCCGATCGATTGGGCCAGCAGCGCCGGGGAGGCGGTCCCGGTGCTGGTGAGTTCTGCGCCGCTGAGGGTCACCGACACATCACCGGCATTGGCAGTGCCACCGAGGTTGATCGCGCCCAGGTTGAGAGTGCCGCTGATCGATCCGGCCCGGCCGCCGCCGCCGCCGATGCTTTGCACATTGATCAGAGGGCTGAAGTTGCCGGTGCTCAGGATCGAGGCCGTGTTCGTGAGAGTGACGGCATCAGCGTTCTGTGCTCCACCGCTGCTCAGACTGCCCATCTGGGCGTTGCCGTTCACGGCGCCGGTGTACCCGCCACCGCCACCCAGCGACTGCAGGGTGATGCCTGCCGAAGTGTTGCCCGTGGTAATGGTCTCGGCGTTGTTGGTGAGCGAGATCGCGCCACCATTCATGGTGCTGGTGCTGTTGATCGCACCGAGCAGAAGATCACCCTCCACAGGGCCCACCCAGCCACCGCCGCCACCGATGCTCTGGGCTGAGATCGCCGGGCTGAACTCCCCGCGGGTGATCAGTTGGTCCCCGTTCGACTGGATGTTGATGTCTGCACCAGAAAGGTCGGCGCTGTTGCTGCCCGACACACTGCCGAGGCTGACGGCACCGCCTCGGGTCTGAGCGACGCGGCCACCACCGCCGCCGATGCTTTGGGTGAAGATCGTGGGGGAGTAATCGGCCAGGGTCACGAGGGTGCCCCGGTTCACCAGGCTCATGGCCTGGCCGCTCTGCACACCCTCAGCGTTGCGGGAGCCGAGCGCAACCGTGCCGTTGGCACTGTCGAGGCTGCCGCCACCACCACCGATTGCCTGATACAGGATGGCTGGGGAGAACTGGTCATTCGACACCAGGGTGCCGGTGTTGATCAGGCGGGTCGTTCCGGATTGGCCATCGGCACCGTTGCTGCCGAGCACGGCGTCGCCGAAACCACTCTGGGCGTCGCCACCACCACCGCCGATGCTGTGGAGATACACCGGAATCGACGATGGACCGTAGGTAGCGATGTTGCCGGTGTTGGTGAGCACCACGTTGCCGGAATCGCCGCCAGCTCCACCGCTGCCACCGAGGGAGATGGTGCCTTCATTGACACTGGCGGTCGCCCGGCCGCCGCCGCCGCCGATGCTCTTGGCCACCACGCCATAGGAGCCTTCGCCGTAGGTCTCGATTGAACCGTTGTTGGTGATGGTGATATTGCCGGCATTGCCACCGTTGCCACCGCTGGCCCCAAGGCTCAGGGCGTCGCGGGTGCTGCCCACATCGCCACCGCCCCCACCGATGGCCAGAGCCATGAGGCCGATGCCGGCGCTGCCGGTGGTGATGACCGTGCCGTCGTTGGTGATGGTGATATCACCGCTGTTGCCACCGCCGCCGCCACTGCCACCGAGGGACACACTCAGGGGAGCCGTGCTTGAGAGGGAGCCACCACCGCCGCCCACCGACTGGGCGTAGAGCCCGTAGGCCGCTTCACCGGTCACGGTGATGGCCCCACTGTTATTGACGGTCACGTTTCCGGCGTTGCCACCGTCGCCACCGCTGCCGCCGAAGCTGAGCGACGCCGTGGTTCCTTCCGAGGCGATCGCCGAATTGATGCTCACCCGACCACCACCGCCACCGATGCTCTGGCTGAGCAGACCGTGCGACTGGCTGCCGGTGGTGACGATCACCCCGGAATTGGTGACGTTGGCGTTGCTGCCGTTGCCACCACTGCCACCGCTGCCGCCTACCTGGAGGGAGCCGCTGAAGCTGTTCTCGCTCTCATCACCAGGTGCGGCCAGGCTGGTGGTACCACCGCCACCACCAATCGACTGCACATAGAGACCGATGGAATTGGCGCCGGTGGTTCGCAGCCTGGCGGCGTTGGACACGGTGACGGTTCCGCCAGATCCACCGGATCCACCGGATCCACCGATGGTGCCGTTGAGGCTGAGGGTGGAGCTGGCGGTGCCATCCACGAAGCTTGTGGCATCGCCGCCGCCGCCACCCACCGACTGGATGAACATGGCCGAGGCTGAGCTCCCGCTGGTCGTGATCAGTCCGTCGCGGGTGGTGATGTTGACACTGTTGCCGTCTCCACCGGAGCCGCCGCTGCCGCCGATGGCGACGCTGAGGCCCACATCGCCGCCCTGCACATTGTTGGTGCTGCTGCCGGCGCTACCGCCGCCGCCGCCCACGGATTGGGCAAACAGCCCCCGGGAGTTGTCGCCGGAGGTGCCGATGCGCAGATTGCCCATGTTTAGGGTCACCACACCGCCTTGACTACCACCGCCGCCAGAACCGGAAACCGAGGAGGCCAGGCCGCCGAGTTGGGCTGATGTGGTGCTGTTGGATGCCGCTTCGGTGACGGAGCCGCCCTGACCACCACCACCACCAATGGACTGGAGGAGGATTCCGTTGCTACCAGAGCCGCTTGTGATGACCGTGAGCGTCTCGGAGGCTCCGTTTTGAAGCGTCACACGGTTGCCACTCGCGCCGGAGCCACCGGAACCCCCCATGGAGAAACCAGCACCGGCGGAATAGCTGGCATTGCCTGATCCGGAGGCGGCACTCGTGACAGTGCCACCAGAACCACCACCACCACCGATCGATTGCAGCAGAACTCCCATGGCCTGGTCGCCGCTGGTGCTCACCTCGCCGCTGAGCTGGGCCAGCACCTGGCTGGCCTGGCCGCCGCTGCCGCCGGAACCCCCCACGCCGCTTGCGGCGCCGAAGGCGAAGGTGGAGTTGGCGGAATCGGCGGAGGCCGCTGCATTGGAGGTGATCGAACCACCCTGGCCACCACCGCCGCCGATCGATTGCAGCAGCAGGCCATGGGAGACGTTGCCGCCAGTCACCACGGTGCCGTCGGCGTAAAGGCTCACATTGCTCGCTTGGCCGCCGCTGCCACCGGCCCCGCCCATGGCGAAGGAGGCGGAGAGGTTGCCACCAGCGGATGCCGCCGAGTTGACGGAGCCGCCAGCACCACCGCCACCACCGATTGATTGCAGAACAACGCCAATGGCGTTGTCTCCTGCTGTTTGAACTGTGAGATCTGCGATCTGGCTGCCGCTGCCCAGCTGAACATCGCTGCCCATACCGCCGTTGCCACCGCCGGTGGTGAGAGCGCCGCTGGCCCCAAAGGAGAAGTTGGTGTTGGAGGCAGTGGTGCTGACGTTGCTGCCAATCACGGATCCCGCCGTGCCACCACCACCGCCTACAGACTGCAGCAGGATGCCATGGGCACCATCACCACTTCCGGAAGCGCTGTTACCAGTGGCAATGGAGAGGGCCTCAGGGGTGAATAAGTTGACCCTGCCGCCAGAGCCACCGCTGCCACCGGCGCCACCCATCGCGAAACTCGCCGACGCTGTGATGGACGCATTGCCAGATCCGGTGGCGTCGTTGGTAACGGAACCACCGGCGCCACCACCACCACCGATCGATTGGGCGAACAGACCGATGGAGCTGTCTCCTTGGGTAAGGATGAACCCAGACAGGGAGGCATTGACGGTTTGCCCCCAAGCCCCTCCGCCGCCATTCGCGCCAATCGCACCGCTGGCGCCGAAGGAGAAGACGGAGTTAGCAGAATCTGCGGATGCTGAGGCGTTCGAGGTAACCGAGCCACCCTGTCCACCACCGCCACCAACGGACTGGAGAAGAATGCCGTAAGAACTCTTGCCAGCGGTGAGGAAGGTGCCGTCGGCGAAAAGATTGACGGTGTTGGCACTACCGCCGCTACCGCCAGCGCCGCCCATGGAGAAGGAGGCTGAAAGGTTGCCAGCAGCTGCAGAGGCGGAGTTAACGGAACCACCAACACCACCACCACCGCCGACGGATTGGAGGAAGAGACCTGTGGCGTTATCGCCGATGGATTGGATCCCAAGATCCGCGAGTTGGCCGCTGCTGCCGAATTGAACAGATCCTCCAACACCTCCGCTGGCACCTTTTCCGGCGAGGGAAACTCCGCCACCAAAGGAGAAGTTGGTGTTGGAGGCGTTGGTGGTGGCATTGCTACCGGTGATCGAGCCACCTTGTCCGCCACCGCCACCGATGGACTGGAGGAGGATGCCAGTGGCGCCATCACCGGTGCCGAGCGTGCTGTTGCCGGTGTTGACGACGAGCCTGGACGGAACGGCGAAGTTGATTGAGCCGCCTTGTCCGCCGACGCCACCGGAGGCGCCCATGGCGAAGGAGGCGGAGGCGGAAATGTTGGCGCCACCGGCGCTCGCGGCATTGGTGACCGAACCAGCTGCACCGCCGCCGCCACCAACGGATTGGGCAAAGAGTCCGATGGAGCCGTCGCCGAGGGTCTGGATGGTGCCAGCGATTGAGCCACCAACGGCTCCACCGGAGCCACCACCACCACCAGTTCCGGAAACACCAGCGCTGGCGCCGAAGGAGAAGACGGAGTTAGCAGAATCTGCGGATGCTGAGGCGTTCGAGGTAACCGAGCCACCCTGTCCACCACCGCCACCAACGGACTGGAGAAGAATGCCGTAAGAACTCTTGCCAGCGGTGAGGAAGGTGCCGTCGGCGAAAAGATTGACGGTGTTGGCACTACCGCCGCTACCGCCAGCGCCGCCCATGGCGAAGGAGGCGGAAAGGTTGCCACCGGCTGCAGCGGCGGAGTTAACGGAGCCACCGACACCACCACCGCCACCGACGGATTGGAGGAAGAGACCGATGGCGTTATCGCCGACAGTTTGAACACCGAGATCAGCGAGGAGTGAGGAGCTGCCGAGCTGAACGGATCCACCGCTGCCGCCAGCACCGCCCTCACCGGCGAGGGAGACCTGACCACCGAAGGAGAAGTTGGTGTTGGAGGTGTTGGTGGTGGCATTGCTGCCGGTGATGGAACCACCCTGACCGCCACCGCCACCAATGGACTGGAGGAGGATGCCAGTGGCGCCATCACCAGTGCCAAGGGTGCTGTTGCCGGTGCTGACAACGAACCTGGAAGGAACGGCAAAATTGATCGAACTACCTTGTCCGCCGCCACCACCGGAGCCGCCCATGGAGAAGGAGGCGGAGGCGGAGATGTTGGCGCCACCGGCGCTCGCGGCATTGGTGACCGAACCAGCTGCACCGCCGCCGCCACCAACGGATTGGGCAAAGAGTCCGATGGAGCCGTCGCCGAGGGTCTGAATGGTGCCGGCGACGGAACCACCGATGGCGCCACCTGAGCCACCACCACCACCACTGCCGGAGACACCGGCGGAGGCACCGAAGGAGAAGGTGGAATTCGCAGAGGTGGCTTCTGAGGAGGCATTGGAGGTGACGGAACCACCCTGACCACCACCGCCACCGACGGACTGGAGGAGGATGCCGTGGGAGCTCTTGCCGGCGGTGAGGAAGGTGCCGTCGGCGTAGAGATTCACATTGCTGGCACTGCCGCCATTGCCCCCGGAACCGCCCATGGCGAAGGAGGCGGAAAGGTTGCCACCGGCTGCAGCGGCGGAGTTAACGGAGCCACCGACACCACCACCGCCACCGACGGATTGGAGGAAGAGACCGATGGCGTTATCGCCGACAGTTTGAACACCGAGATCAGCGAGGAGTGAGGAGCTGCCGAGCTGAACGGATCCACCGCTGCCGCCAGCACCGCCCTCACCGGCGAGGGAGACCTGACCACCGAAGGAGAAGTTGGTGTTGGAGGTGTTGGTGGTGGCATTGCTGCCGGTGATCGAGCCACCTTGTCCGCCACCGCCACCGATGGACTGGAGGAGGATGCCAGTGGCGCCATCACCGGTGCCGAGCGTGCTGTTGCCGGTGTTGACGACGAGCCTGGACGGAACGGCGAAGTTGATTGAGCCGCCTTGTCCGCCGACGCCACCGGAGGCGCCCATGGCGAAGGAGGCGGAGGCGGAAATGTTGGCGCCACCGGCGCTCGCGGCATTGGTGACCGAACCAGCTGCACCGCCGCCGCCACCAACGGATTGGGCAAAGAGTCCGATGGAGCCGTCGCCGAGGGTCTGAATGGTGCCGGCGACGGAACCACCGATGGCGCCACCTGAGCCACCACCACCACCACTGCCGGAGACACCGGCGGAGGCACCGAAGGAGAAGGTGGAATTCGCAGAGGTGGCTTCTGAGGAGGCATTGGAGGTGACGGAACCACCCTGACCACCACCGCCACCGACGGACTGGAGGAGGATGCCGTGGGAGCTCTTGCCGGCGGTGAGGAAGGTGCCGTCGGCGTAGAGATTCACATTGCTGGCACTGCCGCCATTGCCCCCGGAACCGCCCATGGCGAAGGAGGCGGAAAGGTTGCCACCGGCTGCAGCGGCGGAGTTAACGGAGCCACCGACACCACCACCGCCACCGACGGATTGGAGGAAGAGACCGATGGCGTTATCGCCGACAGTTTGAACACCGAGATCAGCGAGGAGTGAGGAGCTGCCGAGCTGAACGGATCCACCGCTGCCGCCAGCACCGCCCTCACCGGCGAGGGAGACCTGACCACCGAAGGAGAAGTTGGTGTTGGAGGTGTTGGTGGTGGCATTGCTGCCGGTGATGGAACCACCCTGACCGCCACCGCCACCAATGGACTGGAGGAGGATGCCAGTGGCGCCATCACCGGTGCCAAGGGTGCTGTTGCCGGTGGAGACCACCAGTCGACCGGGCACCGACAGATTGATGCTGCCGCCAGCACCACCGTTGCCGCCGGTCCCGCCCATGGCGAAGGAGGCCGACGCAGAGATATTGGCGCCCCCGGCGGATGATTCCGCTTGCGTCACTGAGCCACCGGCACCACCACCGCCACCGACGGACTGGGCGAAGAGGCCATAGGACTGATCGCCCTGGGTGCCGATCTGACCAATCAGGCTGCCATTGATCGCGCCGGCATTGCCGCCACCACCACCCTCACCGGCAACGCCGGCGGAGGCGCCGAAGGAGAAGCTGGAATTAGCCGTTTTCGCTTCTGAGGAGGCATTGGAGGACACGGAGCCACCGGCACCGCCACCGCCACCGATCGATTGCAACAACACACCTGTGGCGTATTGGCCCGATGTCAGGAAGGTGCCGTCTGCGAACACGCTGACGTTGCCGGCGCTGCCTCCGTTGCCGCCGGCGCCGCCCATGCCGAACGACACAGAGAGGTTGCCGGCCGATGAGCCGTTGGTGGTGGAGGAGCCGATGCCGCCGCCACCGCCAACCGATTGGAGCAGCATCGCGGTGGCGTTGTCACCGAGGGTGGTGACGTTGACATCAACCAGGTTGGAACTGGAGCCGAAGCTGACAGCACCAGCCGAACCACCCGATCCACCGGTGCCACCAACCCCAGCTGAAGCTCCGAAGGTGAAGCTGGCATTGGAGTCGGTGGTGGTGGTGGATTTGACATCACCGGCCCGACCACCGCCGCCACCCAGACTTTGCAGGGTGATGCCCACCGAAGAGTCGCCACGGGTGAGCACATTGATCGGCTTCAGCCCAATCAGGCTGACGGCTCCACCAGAGCCACCGGATCCACCGGAGCCGCCCATCGCGAAGGACGCCGAACCAGACACACTGCTGCCGCCGGATGCCGACGCATCACTGAGAGCAGAGCCACCGGCACCACCGCCACCGCCGACGGATTGGAGGAACAGACCATCGGAGGAGGCGCCGCTGGTGACGACGTTGCCGCCATAACCAACCGAAACGGCCCCGGCGTTGCCACCACCACCGCCATTACCGGAGACGCTGACACTGGCGCCAAAGCTGAACGTCGAATTGCCGGAGCTGGAACTTGAGCTGCTGCTTGAACTGGAACTGGACGATGAACTGCTGTTGCCTGAGGGGGCGCTGGCGCTGGAGCGGGTGGTGGTGCTGCCGCCGGCACCGCCACCACCACCGATCGACTGGGCAATCAGACCTGCGGCGTTATCGCCTGCGGTGAGGATGTCGGCCAGAGTGTTGACGGTGACGTTGCTGGCGTTTCCACCTGCGCCGCCCTGGGCGCCCATGCTGAAGTTCACGTTCAGGGCGCCGCCCTGATTGTTGGCGCTCGCGCCACCACCGGTACCACCACCGCCACCGACGGATTGGGCCAGGAAGCCCGTGGCACTGTCTCCAGCTGTGGTGACAGCCAACACCAGTGGATTGCTGCTGCCATTGCCGACGGTCACCGTGCCGCTATTGCCACCGGTGCCGCCCTTGCCGCCGACGTTGGCGCTGGCACCAAACGAATATTTGGATTCAGATTTGTTGTAGCTGGTGTTGCTGGCACTGCCGCCGGCACCACCACCGCCGCCGATCGATTGAGCGACCAGGCCCGATGCGAGCGAGCCGGAGGTGGTGATCGTGAGCCCATTGCCGGTGCTGTCAGGCCGCACGGTCACCGAAGCACCCGATCCACCCTGGGTCCCGGCGCCGCCCAGATTGACGTTCACGCTGCCCTGAATCGTGTCGCTGCCCGATTTGGAGGCCGTGAGGTTGAACGATTCGCTGCTGCCGCCGGCGCCACCGCCACCACCCACCGATTGGGCGAGCAGGCCAGTCGCCGAAGCGCCGAGGGTGGTGATCGTACCCGACACATTGACCAGCACGTTGCCGGCATTGCCACCGGGGCCGCCGTCGCCACCCACATTGGCGCCGAGGCTGATCGGCTTTCCTGCCTTAGAGATTGTGGCCTGATAGCTGGTGGAGGAGCCACCGGTGCCACCACCGCCACCCACCGACTGGGCCAGGATGCCGTAGGAAAAATCTCCGGCGATCACATCACCGTCATCGTTAGAGAGACCGGTGGAGATGATGCTGCTCGACGACACGGTGACGGAGCCGGAATTGCTGCCACTACCGCCAGAACCACCCAGATTCACGCCACCGGTGATGGCCATCTGATTGGAATTGCTTGCGGTCGCCTGCAGGTTGAGGGTGCTGCCACCGCTTCCGCCGCCGCCGCCGATCGACTGGGCCACAATGCCGCCAGCGAAATCACCCAGGGTTGTGATCCTGGGAGCTGTGTTGGTGACCGTGACCGAGGCCGCCGAGCCACCAGCACCACCGGTGCCACCGATGTTGACGCCGATGTTGACGGCAGCGTCGGAGGAAGCACTGAGTTGGGCGTTCGTCGCCGTCCCACCAGCACCGCCACCGCCCCCCACCGATTGGGCGAAGAGGCCGTAGGCGAAATCGCCGTACACCACATCGCCGTAGGTGCTGTTGCTGAGCAGTGTCCCGGTGCTGATTGTGCCGCTGTTGCTGATGGTGACGCTGCCGGCATTGCCGCCGGAGCCGCCGTCACCACCGACGCTGGCGCCGGCATTGATCGATTTTCCTGAGGAGGAGAGGCCCAGCTGCACATTGACGGCCTGACCACCACTGCCGCCCTGGCCGCCGAGAGACTGGCCGTAGACGCCGGCACTCAGGTTGCCGATGGTGAGGATGTCGCCACTGTTGGTGATGCTTACGGCACCACCGGTGCCGCCGCTGCCCCCACTGCCGCCGAGATTCACACCGAAATTGGCGGCGTTCGATTGCGACAGGCTCAACTGGCCGCTGTAAGTGTTGCCACCGGCGCCACCGCCACCACCCACCGACTGGGCGTAGATGCCGTAGGCATTGTTGCCATACAGCACTTCATTAAGAATGGTGCCGGTGGTGATGGCCGCCGTATTGCTCACGGTCACGGCACCGGCATTGGAGGCTGGGCCACCGTCGCCACCGATGTTGACCCCGGCATTGAAGGCTTGGCCATCACTGCCACCGGCGATGCTCGCCTGGATGTTCAGCACGCTGCCGCCGACGCCACCGCCGCCGCCGATCGATTGGGCCAGGATGCCGGTGGCGAAATCGCCGAGGGTCCGGATGCTGGAGCCCGTGTTGGTCACGCTGACGGAACTTGCATTGCCCCCTGCGCCGCCGGTGCCACCGAGGTTTACGCCGGCATTGACCGTGGGTTGGCCACTGAAACCGGCAGAAAGCTGAGCTGAGATGGCGCTGCCGCCGGCACCACCACCACCGCCCACCGACTGGGCAAAGATGCCATAGCCATAGCCGCCGAAAAGTTGACTCTCACCGTTGACGTTGTTGGTGAGAACGGTGCCTGTGCGCAGGTTGCCGCTGTTGGTGACCGTGACGGATCCAGCGTTGCCGGCAGCAGCCCCTTTACCACCCACGGCTGCTCCGGCGTTGATGGCGGTTCCACTGCTCGACCCCGACAGCTGGGCATTAATCACACGGCCACCGGAGCCGCCGCCACCACCAAGCGATTGGGCATAGATCGCGGCCGCCTGATCGCCAAGGGTGGTGATCGAGCCGCTGTTGCTGATCGAGACGTTGCCGCTGTTGGACCCCGTGCCTCCATCGCCTCCAAGGCTGACGCCGACGTTGACTGAGGCATCCTGCGATAACGACAGGGTGCCACTGATGGCCTGGCCGCCGGCGCCACCGCCACCACCCACCGACTGGGCGTAGATGCCGTAGGCGTTGTTGCCATACAGCGTGTTGTAGGTGCCGTTGTCGAAGATCGTGCCGGTGCTGATGTCGGCGAGGTTGCTCACACTCACATTCGAGGCTGTGCCGCCGCTGCCACCCTTGCCGCCCAGGGTGACGCCAACCGACACGGCGGTTTGACCTCCGGAGGCCTGAATGTTGAGAGAGCTGCCACCGGCACCACCGCCACCACCGATTGACTGGGCCAGGATGCCCGTAGCGAAATCGCCCAGGGTGGTGATCGAGGCACCGTTGTTCGTCACAGAAACGGAGCCGGCGGTGTTGCCGCTGCCGCCACCGCCACCGATGGCGACGCCTGTGCTGACAGAAACCTCAGTTCCAACCGCCACGTTGGCCTGCAGCACACTGCCGCCGGTGCCGCCACCGCCGCCCACCGACTGGGCGTAAATGCCATAGGAATAGATGCCGGCGAGGTAGGCATCCAGACCATCAGCAGCGGGGATGACGCTGCCGGTGCTGATGGTGGCGTTGTTGGTGACCGACACATTGCCGGCATAACCACCGCTGCCACCTTGGCCGCCAACGGTGGCCTGGGCGGTCACCGGGACCCCACCTGAGCCGGAGAGGGACGCGGTGAGGGCGGAGCCACCATTGCCGCCGCTGCCGCCTACCGATTGGGCAAAGAGACCGGCGGATTGGTCGTAGAGGGTGGTGACGGAGGTACCGGTGTTGTTGACGGTGACGTTGCCGGCGAAGGCACCGCTACCCGCCTTGCCGCCCACGGTGGCGCCGACGCCCACGCTGGCGCTGCCGCCCACCTGGAGCTGCCCGGTGATGGCGTTGCCGCCGCTACCACCGCTACCGCCCACGCTCTGGGCGAACAGGCCAGGAGCATTGGTGCCTTCGGTGCGCAGCAGGGAGCTATTGCTCACGCTCACCGTGCTACCGGAACCACCACGGCCACCGGTGCCGCCGAGGGTCACGCCCACGTTCACGGCGCCATCGCCCCCAGCAAGCTGGAGAGTCATGGCACTGCCGCCGGCACCACCGCCGCCGCCCACCGACTGGGCATAGATAGCCGCAGCATTGGCTCCAACGGTTTCGATGGAGCTGCCAGTGGAGCTCACGGTGACGCTGCCGCCGCTGCCGCCGCCGGATCCGCCACCGCCGATGGTGGCCCCGGCGTTGACGCCCGCACTGCCAATGGCGATGGAACCACTGATCGCATTGCCGCCTGATCCGCCACCGCCACCCACCGACTGGGCGAAAATGCCATAGGACTGACTGCCCTGGGTGCGGATGCTGCTGCCACTGGTGACGGTCACCGCGCTGGCATTACCACCGCCGGAACCAGAGCCGCCCACGGCCGCACCTGCATTCACGCCTGCTGCACCACCCGAGGCCTGCACGCTCAGGACGGAACCGCCGGCGCCGCCACCACCGCCCACCGATTGGGCGTAGATACCAGCCGATTGATTGCCAAGGGTGGAAATCAATCCGGAGCTCGTCGTCACCGTGACGCTGCCTGCATTGGCACCGCTGCCTCCGGTGCCGCCCACCGACCCACCCACGTTCACGCCGGCACTACCACCGCCGGAGAGTTGGATGTTGAGGGAAGAACCGCCCTGGCCACCACCGCCGCCGATCGACTGGGCCAGGATCCCTTGGGAGAAATCACCGAGGGTGCTGATCAGGTCATCATCAGCAAAATCCGCCGTGACGGTGACATTGCCGGAGTTGACACCGCTGCCACCGGAACCGCCGATGCCGAAATTGGCGCTGACACCGGCGGTGCCGCCAATCGCCACGCTTCCGGTGATCGCCGAACCGCCCTGGCCACCACCACCACCGACCGATTGGGCCAGGATGCCGGGGGAGTAGCTCTCGCCTTCGATCAGGCCAGTGCGGATCGATCCGTCGCTGTAGGTGAGATTGACGTTGCCGCCGGCACCACCACCACCACCGGATCCGCCAACGCCGACGGCAACGGAACCACTGGCCACCGGATTGGCACTGAAGGATCCGGTGATGGCCGAACCGCCGCTGCCGCCACCACCACCGATGGACTGAATCAGGATGCCCGGCGAATAGCTGCGGGAGGTGCTGAGATCGCCGCTGATGTTGCCGCTGGCGCTGCCGGCAGAACCGCCCGAAGATCCTGACCCACCGACACCGACGCCGATGCTGGCGGTGATCGTGCCTGAAGCGGAAATGGCGCTACCACCACTGCCGCCACCGCCGCCGATGCTGCTGATGCTCACACCTGGCGAATAGGCGCCGGTGGTGGTGATCGCTGAGCCGCTGAAGTTGGCCGACACGCTGTTGCCGCTGCCCCCGGCGGAACCGGAACCACCCACCGAGGGGGCAACGGCACCGGTGCCAGCGGAGATGCTCAGGGTCTGACCGCCACTGCCGCCGCCGCCGCCGATGCTGGCAGCATTCAGGCCGGGAGACTGGAATCCAGACGTGCTGATCGTGCCATCGGCAAAGACATTGACCGGACCGGAATCACCACCACTGCCACCACTGCCACCCACGCCGACGCTGGCGCTGATCCCAGCACTGAAGGAGATGGCGCCTGCGCTGCCTCCGGCGCCACCGCCACCGCCAATGCTGGTGGCACTGATGCCTGGCGAGAAATCACCACGCGTGGTGATGTCTGCAGAGAACGGCGACCCGCTGGCGCCCACATTGACGGTGCCGCCCGTGTTGCCGGATCCGCCACTACCGCCCACTGCGACGGAGACGGAGAAACCAGCACCGACAGAACCGGACGTGGAGCTGCCGCCGTTACCGCCGCCGCCGCCGATGCTCTGCACCAACAGGCCAGGGGAGCTGTTGCCAGAAGTATTGATCGTGATCGGGTCAGCATCTGCAGGTGCGGTGACCTGAGCTGTTCCACCCTTGCCGCCGGCGGCACCATTGCCACCCACGGCAACAGAGATACCAACGCCGGCTGAGCTGGCATTGCCGCCATTACCGCCGCCGCCGCCGACCGATTGCACGATCACACCAGGGGCATAGTCCTGGAAGGTGGTGACGCTACCGCCGGAAAGCTGGGCGGACGCAGTGCCGCCGTCACCACCGGTGCCGCCCTCGGCACCGAAGGCGATGATTCCGTAACTGGTGCCGGCACTGCCGCCGCCGCCACCGATCGACTGCACCAGGATGCCGGAGGAGAGGGTGCCGGCACTGGCGGGACCTGTGGTGATCGATCCGCCTGAAAAGGTGAGTGAGGCCGTGCCGGCATTGCCGCCTGCACCGGCCGTGGAGGACGACCCCAGCGTGATCGCAGACACCATGCTGCCGATGGCACCACCGCCGCCGCCGATCGATTGAACGATGATCCCCTGAGAGTTATCGCCATTGGTGGTGATGGTGCCGGCGCTTATCGACGCGGAGGCCGTGGCGCCATCACCGCCGGCTCCCCCTTCACTCGAGCCCAGATTCACGATCGACACGGAGCCGGGGACGGAACCGCCGCCGCCACCGACCGACTGCGCGTTGATGCCCGGCACGTTGTTACCGGTCGTGCTGATCGTGCCGGTGTTGCTGGCGCTCACGTTGCCGGCGTTACCGCCGGTACCTCCAGTGCCGCCATAGGTGACGATCAATCCGCCGCTACCGGAGGCGCCACCCTGGCCGCCCACCGATTGCACCAGGATGCCGGCGCCGCCAGCGTCACCGGCAGAGTTGACAGTGATCGTGCCGGCATTGGTTCCGGTGGCCAGGCCGGAAAAACCGCCCGTGCCACCTGTCCCACCGGAGCCGAAAGTGCCGCTGCCGCCTTCGCCACCGATGCCGCCGGTGTTCTGCGAGAGCACACCGATCGCACCACCGTTGTCGGAACTGGTGGAGCTGTTGCTGACGCTTACTGAGGCACCGCTCTGAATCGTGATCCCTGCCGTCTGACCGGTGGAGCTGCCGCCGGCTCCTCCAGGACCACCATTAGAGAGGCCAGCGCCACCGCCATCCCCTCCCTGTCCGGAAATCGCTGAGGCCTGAACGCCGACCAGTTTGTTGGCGTTGGCAGAGAGCGAAATCGAGCTGCCGCTCGACATCGTGACGGAGACATTGCCTGGCGAGCCACCGGTTCCGCCCGCACCGCCGTTGCCGACGGACGTGCCACCCGTACCGCCGTTACCTCCTGTGGATTCGGAGCCCAGGCCCCCACCCTCGGTGCCGGAGATCGCTCCGTAATTGCCAGTGACCGTCTGGGTGATGTTGGGCCCCTGACCGCCGCTACCACCGGTTTCACCGGTGCTGCTCCAGGCGTCATAACCCTTATTGGAGCCGTTGCTACCGGTTCCGTAGAGGTAGGGGTCTGACGGTGGAGAGGTGTAGGAGCCTGAGCCGACGTTCTGAGTCTGGGCAAGCACACTCGTTGTCTTCCCCGCCAACAACATGAAGGCGGGAAGGAGAGCTAGTGCCGACGATGCTCGCCGTTTCAATGCGGGCATCGCATTTGAACTCGTCAGAAAATAAAGGCAAAGCGGGGGCTGTCATCGGTTTTGTGTCGAGATGCCACTACTACGCGGAGTGGTCTCAGCGCAGCCAATCACTGCTTGAATTCCACCGAGTTGCCTTGAATTTCTTGGCTGTACGGATCGCTTCGGGACGAGTCACTCTTGGCTCGCTGATGATTGCTGTCGGGTTCGGGGCTGGAGGGCTGTTTTCAGCGGCGCAAGCCCTTACCCCGGAACAAGTGGATCAAGCCTTTTCCACGGTCACGGTGCTGACCGCGGTCACGGCAACAGGCGAAGTGAGAGCCCTGAAAAACGTGGGCATGGTGGCGTTCTTCTCCCCCCTGGCCGCCGACCTTTTTGCCAAGAACTGGCGCCAGCGTCAGCCCGGCGAAGCTGAGTTTCGGGTGGCGCCTCTGGCTCTGACAACGTTTGAGGCGGCGTATCTTGCGGCACGCCAGAAGGATGAAGCTCTGCAGCGGGCTTACTTGCCTGATCCTGCCCAGATCCCGGCCGTGGTGGGTTTGTTGCAGCAGCAGGGTGTTCAGCCCGAGCAGGCCAGAACGTTGGCCCGGCAGCAGCCCTATGTGCTGTGCCCTGATCCCTTGGTGCGGATTACATCAACGGCCCAGTCTCCTAAACGTGGCACGTCATCACGAACGGTGGTGCCCTGTGCATTTTCCTTCACCACGATGGGTCTGCTGGTCAACCAGAGCAATGCGACGACCCAGCGCCCCACCGTGCTGAAGGCCTACTCGCTCAAAGAGATGGTGCGCTTCCTTTCAAGTGAAAACGGGGAGGACGCCAGCAACCTGGTCATCAACTCCCCGATCCCCCGACCTGCTAGCCCGACTCAGGCGGCTTCGCCTACCGATTGAACCGCGTCAACCGGAGCTCCATCCACTGTGGCGATCGGCTCCAGGCCAGCGGCCGCGATCAATTGCGTGAGCGTGACCGTCATGCTCTGCTGAGCTGATGCGAGCTGACGCATACGAAAGCGGTGCTCATTGAGTTCGTTCTCACAGCGGATGAGGTCGTTGAGCACTGCTACTGCATCGGCGGGCAAGGCTTCCATCGGATAGACCCGACCGTCGAGGGTGAGTGTCTGCTGATCGGCTTCGGCGGTCGTTGGGTTTAAGGCTTCCGCCTGCACCATCTCGGAGGCGTTCTCGTGGTCGCTCATTGTTGTTGAGATTCAATGGGTGCACGGGGGCGAACCTTAGGTGAGTTTTCCCGAGGGCTGCAGCGAATCCAGGGATTGTGATGGCTCGGCACGGGCTCACCTTCCCGCAAGCCAGGGAAGCAGGAACCGTGGAGGCCCTCGCGCAGGAGGTGGGATTGGCCGCGAAGGCTGCTCGGAGCCAGGCTCATGGCCGGGGTCAGTCGCAGCACCCCTTCTCCGCAGCCATACACGGCCACGATCGCCAGCCGTTCACTGGCGGCCTCGTGGCGATCGCTGCCATGCAGGGTCCAGCCGTCGTGGTAGCTGCAATCCCCAGGTTTCAGGCCCAGCGTCGTGGTGTGGTCACGCCCATCGGCTGTCCAGGTGCGTCGATTTTGGCTGTGGCTGCTGCTGCTGCTACCGCCATCCAGCAGCTCACAGCAGGGATGGGGCGCGCGCCAATATTCCAGAGGGGCGTCGGCCTGGGATCGGATCGAACTGAGGGGGATCCAGATCGTGAGGAACTCGCAGCCTTCCACCGGAATGAATAGGGCGTCCTGGTGCCACGGGGTGAGTTCACTGCCGGGGCGCTTGCAGTAGGTCTGATCGCGCAGGAGCCACACCCGATCGCTGCTGAGGAGATCGGCGGCCAGTTGCGCCGGCTCTTCCTCGAGCAACCAGCGCTCCAGTTCCGGGTGCTCTTTCCAGAGATTTTCGCGAAAGTCCCAGTGCTGGCCGTAGCCACGCACGCTCGCTTCAAGTGAGCGTTCCTGAACGTCGGCGCTGGATCGATGGCTATCCCCATCCCCTGCTGTGGCTGATGGCTGCTGAATCAGGGAGCGGATCCGCTCCACCTTGTTGGCCGCGCAGAACCCGTGAATCACCCCCTGGCGATCGATCCAGGCTGCGGCAGACACGCTCGGAGGGCGAAAGGCTGTCATCATGGCGCTCCTGAGGTTGTTGCATGCGCCCCACCTGGGACTCTTTCTGGCATGGCTCGCCGGCTGCATCGGCGTTGCTGGAGCCCCTGAATCCCTCCCCGGTGCAGCGCAATTTTCTCTGCGGTCTTTCGCCTTTCGATGCCCCGGCCATCGGTCTGGAGCTTTCCAAGCGGGGCCTGCGTCGCCGCCCCCACATGGCGGCCCTGATCCTCAGCAACCGACTCCAGCGCTGGGAATCCATCCTCGCTCCGTTTCTCGATGGCGACGGCCTTTGTTGCGGAGGACTTTCGCCTCGGGATCTGCAGGGCCTGCTCGAGCCGATCGAGGGCCTTCAGCCGGAGACCTGGCTGGAATTCACCGAAGCTCCCCGCGTCCGCGGCGGCCAGCCCTTTCTGCTGTTCCGTCGCCTCGCCGATGCCATGCCTCAGGCGAAAGTGGGCGCATGGCTGCAGCGCTGGCATTCCGGCCTCGCCCCAGCGCTGCGTTCCAGGCTGCCTCTGCCCTCCGGGGATTGGTGGACTGATCTGGCTCCGCTGTCGCTCGGATTCCTCGATCAGGTGGGCGTGGATCTCCATCCCGGCCGCGAGGAATGGCGGTTGTTGTTCGTCGTGCCATCGCCCCAGACCCTGCTCCAGCAGTTGGATCTGACGCCGCCGCTCCGGGAGGCGTTGCAGGGGTTTCCACTGGCCTTGGCGCTTGGTAGTCGCCAATGGTTTCGGGATCGCTATGCCATCGAGGTGTTTCCTCTTTATCGCCTGCAGCACACGATCACCGGTCATCCGGGGCCGACTCCTACGGGCTCTGAGCAGTGGCCGCGTTGGCCGGCCCATCCGGCCCTCCTTTCGGTTCGACGGCTCGACGCTCTCGCCCAGCTCGGGTTGTATCACCCATCCCTCTCCTGTGGTTCCCGGAGGGTTGCGCTGCGGGGCGGACTCAGTCATCAGAAACTGGTCTTTGAGGCCTCCGAGTTGGTCGACCACAAGGCCTACATGGGGGCGATGGTTAGTGCGCCCATCGCAACGAGCTGGGATCACGCCCTCGCCTGGTTGGCCCAGGCCTATCAGGGCTGGGGTGGCTTTGCTCTGCGTCCAGGATTGTCGGATCAGTGGGTGCCTCTGGCTTGTCTCACCCTGCTGGCTGACTTGCGAGACCATTCCCACCTGAAGGCGGCTTATACCCGTCAGCAGCGAGCGCTGGAGTCTCTTCTCACATGTCCCTGGCCGGTGGGTTACAACCGCCACACGCCCGTGGATGGCGACAGTTCGATCTGGCTGCGCCGCTGTCTGCTCGCTCTTGACCGCGCCTCATCTCCAGAGCTGGATCGCTGGCTCGAGCAGATCTGGCGAGCGGATGAGGGGGTGCGCACCTATCCCGACCCAGGGCCGATCGCGGCCTTCATTCAGCGACCTGTCGATCAACTCAAGGGATGGTGTGCTCCCCACGACTGTGTGTTGGCCAATCTCGCCAGCGATCCGGGCCTCCCCCATGCGGCTGAAGCACTCCAGCTTCTGCGTCACCGTCTCGATCAGGGCCTGTTCCGCAGCACCTGGTGGCCCCATGACGGCTTGATGCTCAGCCTGCTGCCGCGCGGCTGCCTGCCGCGTTTGCTGGTGCGGCGTGTTCAGGCTCAGACCCTCGACGCTGCCGTGCGGACCGCGATGCCCGAAGAGGCGGCGGAGCGCCTCGAACGTTTTGCTCAAGCGCTCTTTCTGCTGCGTCACGGCACCACCCCTGAGCAGCACCTGGCACGTGAGCAGTTGGATCGACTGATCACCGCACCGGAGGCCTTTCAGTCGTTGCTGGTGATGCAGCTTCCCGATCCGGATGTTGTGGATCCGGCGGATCAGACCATCTGGCGCTGGGCTGGTGACATGGAAGGGGGCCTGGCACCTGACCCCCATGGCTATCTCGCTGCTGCGTTGTTGCTGAGCGCTCAGGTTCGATCCAGATAGGCCTGGAAGTCGTTCATGCCGAAGAGGTCGTCGATGCCGCCCTCCACCAATAGATCGAGGTCGTCGTCGCTCATCGCCAGGATCTGCTCCGCCTGGGCCCGGAGTAGGTCCGCCGCTCTCACCTGAAATCCTTTGTCCCTGGCCAGGCTCAGCACCCCCTGGAGGTCGAGGGTGCTGAGCTGGTCCTGGAGGTCGGGGTTGCTGTCGATGCTGTTGAGAAAGGCCTCGAGATCTTGGCTGGCCATGGGAAGGCAGGTGGACGCTCTGGTCTGAATCCTGTCACCAGCAGGGTTGATGCCCCATAGGATCGGGCCACATGGCTGAAATCAACGTGCATCTCCACTTTCTGATCCCTTGTTACGGCGGTCAGATCTCGGAAGCCACCTTCACCAGCTTTGTGCGTTTCATCGCCAGGGCACCGCAGTGGGGACTCGAGTGGAGCCTGGACACGTTGGTGAATGAAAGTCTGATTCCCCGCGGTCGGAATGCGCTGGTGGCCAGGGCAATGAATAATCCCCGGGCGACCCACCTGATGTTTGTGGATGCCGATATCGGCTTCGACCCTGAATACATCCTGATGCTGCTTCAGGAGGATGTCGATGTGATTGGGGGCGGCTACCCCAAAAAGAGTCTGCCGATCGATTACGTGATCAATCCGCTCCCCGATGGCGAGGTGGATGACACCAAAGCGGAGGTTGAGCGGATCGGCACCGGTTTCCTGCTGTTGAAGCGTGAAGTGTTCACACGGATGGCGGAAGCGATGCCCGAGCTCCGTTACACGGACGACTGTGGCCTCGATTCCTCCATCAATACCCATCTCCATGCCTTCTTCGAGTGCGGGCTGTTTGGTGAAAAAGTGTTCATGAGCGAAGACTGGCTCTTCTGCAATCGCTGGCGCTCCCTTGGGGGCAGGATCTTCATTTCCAAGCGTTTTGCCCTCACCCATGTGGGCAGCTATGCCTTTTCGGAGGCCTCGCAGGCGTCTTTGTTATCGCGCCTGAGTTCCCAGATCGCAGTCCATCCGGCCTCGGCCGGTTCGGTGGCAGCGACTTCCGTTGTCGACCAGACGGCGAAAGAAGCGAAACCTGGGAAAGAAGCCAAAACCAGCAAAACCAGCAAAACCTCCAAGCCCACTTCTGCGGCCAGGCGTCGCACCAAGCCGGCCGCCAGCCGACCGGCAGACTGAGCACCCGTTTGTCGATCAGCCCTTCCATGACGCAACTGCAGAGCCTGCGCGGCATGGTGGATCTGCTGCCGGAGCAGACCCGGCGCTGGCAGGCGGTGGAGGCCGTGGTTCGCGCTCAGATGCAGCGGTGGTGCTGTGAAGAGATTCGAACGCCTCTCCTCGAAGTCACCGAATTGTTTGCCCGCGGCATCGGCGAAGGCACCGATGTGGTGGGGAAGGAGATGTATTCCTTCATCGACCGGGGTGATCGCTCCTGCACGCTGCGGCCGGAGGGAACGGCCTCCGTTGTGCGCGCCGCCTTACAGAACGGACTTCTCGCCCAGGGGGTGCAACGCCTCTGGTACGGCGGCCCGATGTTTCGCTACGAGCGACCCCAGGCTGGTCGACAACGCCAGTTTCACCAGATCGGTGTCGAATGGCTCGGCGTCTCCACAGCCGCCAGCGATGCCGAGGTGATCGCCCTCGCCTGGGATCTCCTTGAGGAACTGGGCGTGACGGGTCTGGCTCTGGAGGTCAACAGCCTGGGCACTCCGGAAGACCGGAAGCTTTACCGCAGCATGCTTGTGACCTGGTTGGAGGAGCGAAGCGGAGCCCTCGATCCCGACTCTCAACAGCGGTTGCAGACCAATCCCCTGCGCATTCTCGATAGCAAACACCCTCAGACCAGGGCAGTGCTGCAGGACGCCCCCACTCTGGAGCAGAGCTTGGCTCCATCCAGCCGGGCTCGCTTTGATGCCGTGCTCGAGGCGTTGCAGGATCTGGCGATTCCCGTGCAGCGCAACCCCCATCTGGTGCGTGGTCTGGACTACTACGGTCACACCGCCTTTGAAATCACCAGCAACCAGCTGGGTGCCCAGGCCACCGTGTGTGGAGGCGGTCGTTACGACGGCTTGGTGCAGCAGTTGGGTGGCCCGTCGACCCCGGCCATCGGTTGGGCCCTCGGCATGGAGCGTCTTTTGCTGGTGCTCGAGGCGTCGGCCCAGGTTGATCCAGCTGGACGGGCTGCTCAATTGGTGCGTGTTCAGGGGCCTGTGGCTTACGTGGTGCATCGCGGTGAGGCGGCGGCTCGCCAGGCTCTGCTGCTCTGCCGCGGCTTACGTCAGCGCGGTGTGATCGTGGAGCAGGATGCCACCGGATCGGCGTTCGCTAAGCAGTTCAAACGGGCTGATCGGAGCGGCGCTGACTGGGCGCTCGTGCTGGGTGATGCTGAAGTGGAACGGGGCGTTGTGAAGCTCAAGTCCCTGCAGGCTGAAGTTGGCGAGAAGGCCGAGGAGGAGCTGCCGTTGGCCGATTTCGATCGACTCGCTCTTTGTCTGGGGCAGGGCGCCGGGACGGAGGCCGTTCCCTGCCATGGGCATTGAGATGCAGGAAGCTCAGCAGACCCCCGCAGACTTGCAACGCGCCGCGATCGGGCCCAAGGGAGCTGCGGTGGTGACGCCCTACCACCGCGAACCGCTCGAGTGGCTGGAGCGTTGTCATCGAAGCTGCTTGGATCAGCGGGGTGATTGGGCTCTGCGTCATTTGATGGTGGCGGACGGGCATCCGCGCGACGAGGTGGATGCCTGGGATGTGGAGCACATCCGCTTGCCACGGGCCCATGCTGACAACGGCAACACCCCCCGCTGCCTCGGTGCGATTTCCGCGATCAATCAGGGTTACTGGCCGATCCTGTTTCTCGATGCCGACAACTGGTACCAGCCCTGGCATCTCGACAGTGTGGTCGCCTTGCGTCACCGCCATCCCATTGCTGATGTGCTGGCGATGGGCCGTCAATGTGTGCTCCCCGACGGCACTCCCATCCCTGGCCTGCCCGACGAAGATCTCGAGCATCGCCATGTCGATACGTCCTGCTACGTGTTCTATCCCTCCGCTTTTCGTGCCCTGCCCCTTTGGGGGATGATGCCCCAGGCTTTGGCACCTGTGTGCGACCGTTTCATGCTGGGATCACTGCATGAGCTCGGCCTTGTGATCGCCGGTACTCATCACCCAAGCGTCGTATTCACCACCCACTACAGCTGGGGCTATCAGGCTCTTGGTCAGCCTGTTCCCGAGGACGTGCATGACGTTGACTGGAAGCGGGTCAATGCCGGCTTTGATCCGGTCGAGGTGTTTCGTCGTACCGGCCTCTCCCTGCAGCTCACGCGGCCGTCGGGCGATGCGCCTCTGCAGGCGTCCTCACAGGGGTCGAGCGTCAGTGGTCCTCCTCTGGATGCCCCCAAGACCATTCCAACGATGAGGATCTAACCTCCCACGACATGACATTCCCTTTGATTCGCACCATCTGCTGCATCGGCGCCGGCTACGTCGGCGGACCGACGATGGCGGTGATCGCCGATCGCTGCCCGGATGTGCAGGTGACGGTGGTTGACATCAACCAGGCCCGCATCGATGCCTGGAACGATCCGGATCTCAGCAAGTTGCCGGTGTATGAGCCGGGGCTGGACGCGGTCGTGGCCCGGGCCCGCGGTCGCAATCTCCACTTCTCCACGGCGGTGGAGGAGACGATCGCCAGCGCCGACATGGTGTTCATTTCCGTGAACACCCCCACCAAAACCAAGGGGCTCGGGGCTGGGCAGGCCAGTGACCTGCGCTGGGTTGAGGCCTGCGCCCGCACCGTCGCCAAAGCCGCCACCGGTCACACGATCGTGGTGGAGAAGAGCACCCTGCCGGTGCGCACCGCCGAGGCGATTCAGTCGATCCTTGCTGCTGCCGACCCCAACGGCGGCGCGCGTAGTTTTTCTGTGCTTTCCAATCCGGAGTTTCTGGCGGAGGGCACCGCCATTCGCGATCTGGAGGCGCCCGATCGGGTGTTGATCGGCGGTGAGGATCCTGCTGCGATCGAAGCCCTCGCCGCCATCTACGCCAGCTGGGTGCCCGATGAGCGCATCCTGCGCACCAACCTCTGGAGCAGTGAGCTGTCCAAGCTCACCGCCAACGCCTTCCTGGCGCAGCGGATCAGCTCGATCAACAGCATTGCCGCCTTCTGCGAGGCCACCGGCGCCGATGTGCGGGAAGTGGCGCGGGCGATCGGTACCGATAGTCGCATTGGCCCGAAGTTTCTCCAGGCGGGGCCGGGGTTCGGCGGCAGCTGTTTCCTGAAAGACATTCTCAACCTGGTGTATCTCTGCCGCCATTTCGGTCTGCCCGAGGTGGCCGACTACTGGGAGTCGGTGGTGCAGCTCAACACCTGGCAGCAGCACCGCATCGCCAAGCTGGTGGTGCAGAAGCTGTTTGGCACGGTCACCGGCAAACGGTTGGCGATTCTGGGCTTCGCCTTCAAGGCCGACACCAATGACACCCGCGAGGCACCGGCGATCCGCATTGCCTGTGACCTGCTGGAGGAGGGGGCCCAGCTGGCAATCCATGATCCCAAGGTGGAGGCCGAGCAGATCGAGCGCGACCTGCGCCTACCCGCCAGTGAGGCCCCCGATGCGGAGGCGGGACCGACTCGGGCGGCCCTGAGCGGTGAGGGCACCTGGTGGAGTAGTGCTGCGGTCGAGGATGCCCTGGCCGGCGCCGACGCGGTGTTGATTCTCACCGAGTGGCAGCAGTATCGCTCGCTCGATTGGGCCGCCTTGGCACCGCTCATGCGTCAGCCCGCCTGGGTGTTTGATGCCCGCTCGGTGGTGGATTCTCAGGCAGTGGCCGCGGCGGGTCTGAAGTTCTGGCGCATCGGCGAGGGCCAGCCGTGATGCGTTCTTTTCTGGTCACCGGTGCCGCCGGCTTCATTGGTGCGGCCCTGTGTCAGCGGCTGCTGGAGCGCGGCGATCGGGTGATCGGCATCGACAACCTCAACAGCTACTACGATCCGGCCCTCAAGCGCGCCCGTCTGGCTGAGGTGGAGCTTGTGGCGCAGACCGCGGCGGCAGCACCTGTTGCCGGCAGTTGGCGCTTTGAGCCGATCGCTCTTGAAGATGTCGACGCCCTGATGGCGCTGTTCGCTGCGGAGCGCCCGGCTGTGGTCGTCAATCTTGCCGCCCAGGCCGGGGTGCGTTATTCGCTGGAGAATCCTGCCGCCTACATCCAGAGCAATCTGGTGGGCTTCGGGCACATCCTCGAGGGCTGCCGCCACCACGGCGTGGAGAACCTGGTGTATGCCTCGAGCAGTTCGGTGTATGGCGGCAACCGCAACCTGCCCTTCCACGAGCAGCAAGCGGTGAACCACCCGGTGAGCCTCTATGCCGCCAGCAAGAAGGCCAACGAGTTGATGGCCCACACCTACAGCCATCTCTACGGTCTGCCGGCCACCGGTCTGCGCTTTTTCACGGTGTATGGCCCCTGGGGCCGGCCCGACATGGCGCCCATGCTGTTTGCCAAGGCGATCCTCGCCGGCGAGCCGATCAAGGTGTTTAACCACGGCAGGATGCAGCGGGATTTCACTTACATCGACGACATCGTGGAGGGGGTGCTGCGCTGCTGCGACAAGCCGGCAACGGCCAATCCCAACTTCGATGCCTTGGCTCCGGATCCCGCGACGGCGGCAGCCCCCCATCGGGTGTTCAACATCGGCAACAGCCAACCAACGGAACTGCTGCGCTTTATTGAAGTGATGGAGCAGGCCTTCGGCCGTGAGGCGATCAAAGATTTTCAGCCCATGCAGCCCGGTGATGTGGTCGCCACCGCGGCCGACACCGCAGCCCTGGAAGCCTGGGTGGGCTTTCGTCCCTCCACCTCGATCGAGCTGGGCGTGCAGCGCTTTGCTGATTGGTACCGCCGCTTCTATAGCCCCCTTCAGTCGTAAAACCGTTTGCCGTCCACCCGTTTCTGCCGGTGCCGGCGTGCTTCTCTGCGGGTGAATTGGCTCACGGTTGGATTCGCGGCAATCGGATCCACATGGCCCACCTGCTCCCAGAGATCCCGGGGTGCCCAGCGCACCGTGTGCTCGACGCGGTCATGCTTGATCACATGGCACCAGCGGGAGCGGCCGCATTGGGGGCAGAACAGTTCTTCCAGCCATTCATTGCTCAGCACCAGCACCGGATAGGCGTTGATCACCAGCTGGGCTCGTTTGGCCGACATGCCCCGGCGCTGCAGTTCTTCGGCGCTGAGCAGGTGCAGAAAATATTTTTTGCCGTTGCCCTCAATGGGCTGCTCCGGATGAGCCGGGCAGAACAATTCGCGGCGCTTGGGCCGGCGGTTGCGGCGCTGTGAGGAGCGTCCTTGGGCTGGAGCGACAGGATCAGGTCTCCCCTGAGGGGCAGCAACCATGTCCGAGTCTCATCTCTGAAGAGATTACTGGATAGAGCAAGCCACGCGGATGAATCTTGCGACGGATTAGTGCCTGAATGCCATTTCTGCATTGGGGCTTGACTTCCCCTGGCGCGCTGGCCCTTTGGGCAAGTGATTGCTCAATAAAAAACCGCCGGTGGTGGCCGGCGGCTTTGCACTTAAGTGGTCTCAAGCATCTTGATTGAGACGGTTGTGATGTTCGATCAGGCGGAACCGACGCCGGTGTAAGAACCGTAGAAGAACAGGCCCACCACAAAGATCACCGCCATGCCACCGGCTGTGGCGACGAGCCAGAGGGGAAGCACGCCTTCGGTCCAGCGGGAGCGCCAGGCAACAGCTGGGCGACCGTCGGGAAGGCGGTCGGGAATACGACCGTCAGGCAGATTGGATTTCTTGCCGCTCATGACTCAGTTCCTCAGTTGAAGAAGTAGCTGGAGAACAGAACCCCGGTGGTGAACACCAGCAACAGCCCCAGGTAGAGGCTGGTGCGGTTGAGTTCCACCGGCAGGTTGTTCGGATTGGGATTGCGCTGCATGGGGAGATCCGTTGGGTTGATCAGCGGCGGATGAACTGCATGGCAGCCAGGGCGCCAAGGAAGAACACCGTGGGAACGCCCAGGGTGTGCAAAGCGAGCCAGCGCACCGTGAAGATCGGGTAGTTGCGCGGCGTGGAGGTGGCGGGAGTCTGCGTCATGGCTTATTTCAGGCGAACGTCAAGCTGGGACTTGCCTTCATAGCGCTGGCTCACAACCGGAGCCTTGCTCTCAGATGCCTGGAAATAGGCGTCTGGGCGAGGTGTTCCGAAGGCGTCGTAAGCGAGGCCGGTGGACACGAACAGGAACCCAGCGAGGAAGATCGCGGGCAGGGTCACGGCGTGGATCACCCAGTAGCGAATGCTGGTGATGATCTCAAAAAACGGGCGTTCCCCGGTGGAGCCGGCAGCCATGGCTTCGGGCGTATCAGCTTCGGGATCCTAAGGCGCGAAGCCGAAGGGCCGGGGCTGGCGGCGGGGCTTGGTTACACAGCGTTGTGGCTTTTGCCGGCCCTCAACCCTGCCAGCGCAGCAGAATGCCGCGCTCGCCGAGCAGGAAGGCTTTGCCATCAGCGGTTTCAAAGCGAGTGAAGTTGGAGGGTTGCTCCGCACCCACAGGGTCCCTCTGCCAGCTGTCGCCGCCATCGCGGCTCAGCAGCAGCGTGCCGTTGCCGCCTCCGGCCCAGATCGTGCCGTCAGGCGTCCAGGCCAAATCCATGTAGCCATAGCCGTTGGTGATGGGGATCACCGGCTTGCTCCAGCTTTCGTTGTCGCCCTGCTCGCTGTTGAAGCGGATCTGGGCGCCGCGGGCCAGCATCCAAAGGCGGCCGTCGGGCTGGAAGCCGATGCTCTGCAGCCGCTGGCTGCTCACCCGCTGGTGCACCTGCCACACGTCCTGGCCGGGATCCCAGCTGGCGTAGAAATTGCCCAGGCTGCTGACACTCACATAGCGGCCGTCGTCACTGCGGCGCAGATCGCGCACGGCACCGGCCGCGTCGCTCACCTCGGCCTCCCAGCTCCCGCCTCCATCACGGGTGCGATACACGGCGCCCACGTTGGTGGCGAGCTCGGCGCTGTTGGGTCCAAGGGCCGTGATCAGATAGGGCTCACCTGGCAGCTTCGTGTCCAGGAAGAGGCGGGTCCAGTTGCTGCCACCATCGCTGCTGTGCATCAGTAGGCCGGGCTGGCCAGCGATCCAGCCGTCATCGCCATCGAAATCGATGCTGATCAGTCGGAAGTTTTCCTCTTCAGGCAGATCGAGGCTGCGCTCACTCCAGCTGCTGCCGCCATCGTTGGTTTCCAGGATCATCCGGTTGCTTCCCACCAGGAAGCCATGGTTGGTATCAGTGAATGCCACATCCAGGGGGTTGGCCTGGGTGTGCAGATCGATCGGTTGCCAGGGGCTGGTCTCCGCTGCAGCGAGACGAGTGGAGACGCAGCCGCCGAGACCGAAGCCGATGCAGGCCACCAGCAGCAGGTTGAAGAGGGGAGCAAGCAGTCGCTTCATGGGGAGAGAGGCAGGTCCTTTGAACGGGTTGGCTGTGAATGCAGTGGCTGTAAACGCAGCGGCTATGAAGGCAATGGCTGGGGAGATCAGCGCAGGGAGTAAAGCGAGAGGAAGAAGGCGAAGGCGAGGGCAAGGCTGCCGAAGATCAATACATTCTTCTGGCCGGGGGTGAGTCGGTTCACACCGAGCCCGTAGTTGAGGTTCTCCTCGAAGCCGCTGGCTTTGGAGCGTGGGCCGATGTCCCGGAAGGCGCCCACCTTGCTGCGGCACACCGGGCAGCGGAAGCTGATCGCATCGAGATCCTCGAAGGCGGTACCGGTGGCAATCCCCAACTTTTTGACACCCTCATCCGGGTCGTAGACGTAACCACAGCTGCGGCATTCGAAGCGGTGGGTGCGTGGGTCGCTGGTTTCGGCGACAGGTTGCTCCCCTTCAGAACCAGCGGCCCCCTGTTCAGAAACAGCCTGTTCAGAAACAGCCTGTTCAGAAACAGCCTGTTCAGAAACAGCCGGTTCAGAGGTCGCCCGTTCGGACAAGGGTTCTGGAGCTGTGCTCTCGTCGCTCACCATGGATCGGCCGGGCCCCGCAACTCTATCGGGGGCATTCCGCAACAGAGGGTGGCGGTGAATGCCAGACTGCCTGCCAGATCGGGCCTGCCCAGATGTTTGCGCTGCCGGGTTATGACGCCTTTCTCGGGTTTCTGCTGATCGCCGCGGCAGTGCCTGTGCTGGCGTTGGTGACCAACAAACTGCTGGCACCGCGCAGTCAGCAGGGGGAGCGCGAGCTCACCTATGAATCCGGCATGGAGCCGATCGGTGGCGCCTGGATTCAGTTCAACATCCGCTACTACATGTTCGCGTTGGTCTTCGTGATCTTCGACGTGGAAACGGTGTTCCTCTATCCCTGGGCGGTGGCGTTCCACCGCCTCGGGCTCTTGGCTTTCATCGAAGCCTTGATCTTCATTGCCATCCTGGTCGTGGCACTGGCCTATGCCTGGCGCAAGGGCGCCCTCGAGTGGAGCTGATCCGATGTCTGAGATGACCACCCCTTCCCTCTCAACGACGCCCTCCATCGATGCTGTGCGCGACCTGCGTGCCGCAAGCTGTGGACCCGTCGCCGGTGCTGCGGAGGGAGCGCCAGCAGTCACGAGCGATCTGAGTGAGAACGTCATTCTCACCAGCCTTGATGACCTCCACAACTGGGCCCGCCTCAGCAGCCTCTGGCCCCTGCTGTACGGCACGGCCTGTTGCTTTATCGAGTTCGCGGCCCTGATCGGCTCTCGCTTTGATTTCGACCGATTTGGTCTGGTCCCCCGCAGTTCACCGCGCCAGGCCGATCTTTTAATCGTGGCGGGTACCGTCACCATGAAGATGGCCCCGGCGCTGGTGCGGCTCTACGAGCAGATGCCGGAGCCCAAATATGTGATTGCCATGGGGGCTTGCACGATCACCGGCGGCATGTTCAGCGCCGACTCCACCACCGCGGTGCGGGGGGTCGACAAGCTGATTCCCGTTGATCTGTATCTCCCCGGCTGCCCTCCTCGCCCGGAAGCGATCTTTGATGCGGTGATCAAGCTGCGCAAGAAAGTGGCGAATGAGTCGGTGGCGGACCGCCGTCAACTGCAGCAGACCCACCGCTATTTCACGGTGCAGCACGCCATGCAGCCGATCGAACCCGCCGTGACCGGGGCCTATCTGCGCGCTGAAACCCAGGTGGCTGCCCTCAAGCCCGGCATCGGCCTGGCCATGCCAGCCGTGCCCAGCACTGAACCTTCCGAGACCGCCACCGCACCCGCCGAATCGTCATGAGCGCGACTCCCGACAACAAGCCCGCAAGCGAAGCAGCGGCAGAAACCACCGTTCCAGCAGCACCTGAGCCCGGCCCTGTCAGTCAGTGGCTCAGTCAGCAGGGATTTGACCATGATCTGCTGCCTGCCGATCACATCGGCACGGAAACCATCGGTGTTGAGGCGATGTTCCTGCCGGTGATCGCCGCCGCGCTCAAGAGCCACGGGTTTGATTACCTCCAGTGCCAGGGTGGCTACGACGAGGGCCCCGGCGAGCGGTTGGTCTGCTTCTACCACCTGGTGGCCATGGCTGAAGTCACCGAGGGTGGAGCCCAGGCCGTGCGTGAAGTGCGCCTCAAGGTTTTTCTGTCCCGGGAAGGTCAGCCCAGCGTGCCCAGCCTTTATGGCCTCTTTCGTGGAGCGGATTGGCAGGAGCGGGAAACCTTCGACATGTTTGGGATTCAATTCGAAGGCCATCCCCATCCCAAACGTTTGTTGATGCCAGAAGACTGGAAAGGTTGGCCCCTGCGTAAGGACTATGTGCAGCCCGATTTCTACGAAATGCAGGACGCTTACTGACTATCGCGCTTGTGTTTGCGGTAAAAACGCATGACAGCTAGGGCAAGGCTGCGCGGATCGTGCCGGAGGGTGGCTGTGGGCCGGACTCCCTGTAGGGGCGCTTCGGTGACGTCGTAGCCCTCCCGCTGCAAATGCAACCGGTCGCAGGTCACGGGCTCGGCACCGCGTTGTCGGTAGTGGGCGATCAGTGGCGATTCCGCCAGGGGTTCCTGAGTCAGCACCGCCTGGAACAGCCGCTGGCTGATGCCGAGCGAAGCGAGTTGGGCTTCGATGGCGCGCAGATGACCGCTCACATCCAGGCCATCGGTTTCCCCTGGCTGGGTCATCAAATTGCAGATGTAAAGCCGTGGTGCTCGGCTGCGTTGAATCGCCGTCACCAGTTCAGGCACCAGCAGATTCGGGAGTAGGGAGGTGTAGAGGCTTCCTGGGCCAAGAAGGATCAGATCGGCCTGGGCGATCGCTTCCAGGGCCCTAGGAAGCGCTGGAGGCTGTTCTGGAAGGCAGCCGAGGCGCACGATCGGGCTCGGGGCCTTGCCGATCGCTGATTCGCCTTCGAGGCGGGTGCCGTCCTCCAGCTCCGCCCAAAGCCGCACATCCACGTTGGTGGCGGGCACCACCTGACCTTGCACCGCCAGCACCCGGCTGGAGGCGGTGATCGCCGTTTCCAGGCTGCCGGTGATCGCCGTGAGCGCCGAGAGGAACAGGTTTCCGAAACTGTGGCCTTCTAGGCCGCCACCGGCGGAGAAGCGGTATTGAAACAGTTTGGTGAGCAGGGGCTCTTCGGTGGAGAGAGCTGCCAGGCAGTTGCGGATGTCGCCGGGGGGCTGCACGCCGAGCTCCCGTCGCAACACCCCGCTGCTGCCGCCGTCATCGGCCACGGTCACGATCGCTGTGATGTGACTGCTGTAACGCTTGAGCCCGCTGAGCAGGGTGGACAACCCGGTGCCGCCACCGATCGCCACGATGTTGGGGCCCCGGTTGAGCCTGCTTTTGGCCCGTAGGGCATCCACCAGCACGGTGTCTTTCTCCGGGGCGAGCGCCTGCTGGATCGAGCCGAAGCTGCGGCTTTGCCCCCACAGCACCAAACCGATGCCGATGAGCAGCACCAGAGGGCCGGTGATGCCTCTTGGCATCACGCGGGTGATCCAGCTGAGTCCTTCTTGGATCGCCCAGAGGGTCCAGTAGATCGGCTGCAGATCGGCCCAGACAGCGGCTCCTACCAGCGCCATCACCAGGCCGATTCCGGAGGTGAGCAGCCAGCGCTTCACCACCAGCCCGGGTTGGAGCCAACGTACCGCACGCCTGGAGCGGGTCACCAGATCCTTCTGGCGCAGAACCCGCTCCTGAAGAGCCTGCTGCCGGCGCCGGTTGCTGCGTCGCTCGCGGCGCTGGGTGGGTGGAATCGGCGCAGTCAAACGGGCGTCTTCAGCGATTGCCTCAGCATGAACTGTACGGAAATTGCGCTGTCCCACCACCTTCCCTTGCCAGCGCAGGCAGGATGTGCCCGGTTGCACGTCCGATTCCGTGCCTGAGTCCACGGCCAACACTCCATCCATCGCAGCCTGTCCTGTGGTGGAGATGCGCAACCTCACCATGCAGTGGGGACCGAGGCCCGTTCTGGATGCGGTCAACCTCACGATGCAACCTGGGGAGCGTTTGGCCGTCGTGGGCCCCTCCGGTGCCGGCAAGTCCACCGTGTTGCGTCTGCTGGCGGGCTTGCAACTGCCCACCTCAGGCGAGTTGCGTCTCTTTGGTCAGCCTCAGATTTACCGCCGCTTGGATCAGCGTCAGCCCCCTGATGTGCGCCTCGTGTTTCAGAACCCGGCGTTGCTGGCCTCTCTCACCGTGGAGGAGAACGTCGGCTTCCTGTTGATGCGGCTGGGACGGTTGCGGCCCCGGGAGATCCGTGAGCGTGTGATGCAGTGTCTGGAAGCGGTGGGCCTCAATGATGTGGCCGACAAGTATCCGGGTCAGCTCAGCGGCGGTATGCAGAAGCGGGTCAGCTTTGCGCGGGCCCTGATCGACGACCCCGACCGTGCCGCTGATGCAATGCCCCTTCTGCTCTACGACGAACCCACGGCCGGTTTGGATCCCGTGGCCTGCACGCGCATCGAGGACCTGATTGTCAAGACCACCACCGTGGCCAATGGCTGCTCCGTGGTGATCAGCCATGTGCGCAGCACGATCGAGCGTTCCGCCGAACGGGTCGTGATGCTCTACGGCGGCAAATTTCGTTGGGATGGCTCGATCGACGAGTTTCGCTGCACCGACAATCCCTATGTAGAACAGTTCAGGACCGGTAGTCTGCGCGGACCGATGCAGCCCTCCGACCACTAATCCTTATGCGTCGCAGCGTTCGTGAGGCCATCGTTGGATTCTCAATCGTGGGGGCGGTCGCGGCGTTTGCCGGCACCATGCTCTGGCTGAGGGGTGTGCGTCTCGGCGCGGAAACCTGGACGGTGACCGTGGATTTCGCCGACGCTGGCGGTCTGGCAGAACGTTCCCCCGTCACCTATCGCGGCATCCTTGTGGGGGTGGTCAAGAACATCCAGGTCACCCCTCAGGCGGTGCGCGCCACCCTTGAAATCGATCAGGAGGATTTACGCCTGCCCCTGCCGGTGTCGGCCAGCGTGGGAGCTGCTTCGTTGCTGGGCGGTGATGCCCAAGTGAACCTGGTCAGCCGTGGCAAGCCGCTGGGGGCCAATGCTCCCTTGCCAAAATCAAGAAACTGCGCCGGAAGCGGTGTGCTCTGCAATGGTGCCGCGATTCGCGGACAGCAGGCCGCCAGCCTCGACAGCGTGACCGCCTCGCTGCAGCGTCTGCTGTCCCAGGCCGAAAAGGAAAAGCTGGTATCGCGTCTTGTTGAGTCGACCGATGAGTTCGATGCCACAGCCCAAGACATTCAAAAACTGATTCAGCAGCTCAGCGCTGAGCTGGAGCGAGCCGAGCCCACGATCAACAACCTCAACCAGGCCACGGATGATGCCGCCAAGGCGGCGGCTCACATCCGCAACTTGGCGGCGGCCCTCGATAACCCGAAAACCGTCAGTGAGCTGAAGCGCACGGTGAGCAACGCTGAGTCGCTGACGCGCAAGATTGACACCGTGGGCGGCGATGTGGAGAAGCTCACCTCTGACCCCAAGTTCATGAAGGCCGTTCGGGACGTGACGATTGGCCTGGGCGCCTTTTTCCAAGAGCTCTACCCAGCCCAAACCGGCAAGCCCTGAGGGCCCAACCCTTTGGCCTGGGCTCCCGTAACGGGGGCGTTCCGTTTTCGTTACGTCACTGCGTTAATGGCCTCCATGGCGATCGCGGCGATGGCTTGATCGCTGGCTTTCGGGAGTTGCACATACTTGCCACCGGCGGCTTCGGCCAGGTCCTTGCCCATGCCACTGCCGATGAACTTGCGTTCGGTGTCGATCACCAGCAGCTTGATGCCGAGCGCCCGGTAGCGGGAGGCCACATCGAGCACCTCCTGCTTGAGATCTGGTTTCTCCTCCCCCTCCAGCTCCGGCTGCCCCAGGGACGTGCTGAGGGGAACGTTGCCTCGCCCATCGGTGATGGCCACCACCACCACTTGGCCCAGATCACCAGTGGCCAGGGCGTTGGCCCCGACCCGGGCTGCCTGGGTGAGGCCGTGGGCCAGTGGTGAACCACCGCCGCAGGGCATCGATTCCAGCCGCCGTCTTGCGGCGGTGATCGAGCGGGTGGGGGGCAGAAGCACCTCCGCCTGGTCGCCGCGGAAGGGGATCAGGGCCACTTCATCACGGTTTTCGTAGGCCTCGGTGAGCAGGCGGATCACGGCACCTTTGGCGCTCTGCATTCGATTCAGCGCCATCGATCCGCTGGCATCCACCAGGAAGATCACCAGGGCGCCGGCCTTGCGCTGCAGCAGCTTGGCGCGCAGGTCGGCCTCCTCCACGATCACGGTGCGCTCCGGTTGGCGGGCGCGGCGCGCCCTCTGGTAAGGAGCGGCCGCGCGCAGGGTGGCGTCCACGGCGATCCGGCGCATGGGCCCGCGGGGCAGCATCGGTTTCACATAGCGGCCGCGGCTGTCGCTCAGCACCACCGAACGGCTGCCGCTGTTGCCGCTCTTGCCTTTGGCTGCGCCAAACAGCAGCAGCTCCGGGTCGATCGCCACCGCTTCCGGGTCGAGCATGAACTCTTCCGGCACCGAGGGAGGCGCCTGGTCTTCTGGAGAGTCGTCCTCCGGGCTGTCGTCTTGGTCCGGATCGTTGTCGTCGCTGCTGTCGTCCTCGGGAGGGTCGCTCTCGTCCTCGCCGGATCCTTCCGGCGGTGGCGGCTGATTTTCCGGGTTCTGATCCCCCGCCTCCGGTGGCGGTGGGCTCTGGTCCTGTGGCTGCTCGGGGGGAGGTGGCGGCTCCATCTGCTGATCCGGTGGCGGCAGTTGCGAGGCTCTCGGGGCGATCACCAGGGCCACGGCCACCTGCAGGTCATCGGCCTCCACCTGGTCGCGGCCGCTGAGGGCCGCATGGGCCTTGGCGACGCGCACGGCATACAGCTCGGAGCGATGCCCTTCCACGCCGCCCCGAATCGCCTCGGTCACGAGGTATTCGATCTGTTCGCCGCTGATCTGCACATCCGGCAGCCATTGGCGCGCGAGCAGTAGCTGCGTGGCCAGGGCATCGGTCTCCTCGCGCCATTGCTCCGCAAAGCTGCGGCTGCACTGGCCGTGGGCCAGCACCGCCTCGGTGATCTCCACCCGCTGTTCGGTGCTCACCAGCTGATTGGCAGAGAGGGCAATCGCGAAACGATCGAGCAGATGGTCGCGGACGTTGCCTTCCTCTGGGTTGTAGGTGGCGATCAGCAGCGGCCGGCAAGGGTGGCTGAGGCTCAGCCCCTCCCGTTCCACTTGGTTCACGCCGCTACCCACCGCCGCCAGCAGCAGATTGACGATGCCGTCATCGAGCAGGTTGAGCTCATCCACATAGAGCACGCCCCGGTGCGCTTCCGCTAGCAGGCCTGGTTGGAACACGGCATTGCCAGTGGTGAGGGAGGCAGTCACGTCCACGGCACCGACGAGCCGGTCTTCGGTGATGCCCAGGGGCACCTGCACAAAGGGAGCCGGGATCACCTTGGTGGGCAACAGGGCTTCCGTGCCGGTGGCCTCGGGATTGCCCCCTAAAGCGGTGATGCGTCGCCGGGCGTTGTCGTCCCATTCCTCAGGGTTGAGGGGGTCGAGGTTGCGTCCATGGCTCTGGGGCCCATCACCGCCCTCCACATTGAGCACTTCGATCGGAGGGAGCAGGGCATGGAGGCCGCGGGCCAGCACCGATTTGCCCGTCCCCCTGCCGCCGGCGATGATCACGCCTCCCAGGCCGGGGTCCACCGCCGCCAGCATCAGGGCAAGCTTCAAGGTGCCGTGGCCGGTGATGGCCGCCAGCGGGAAGGCGCGGTTGGCTTGGTCTTGGGCTGCCGTGCTCACCACTCCGCTTGCCACCATGAATGCGTCCGGCGCTGTTCTGGAGGCTCAGTCTCGCTGATGCTCTGCAGCGGGCGTTGGATCAGGCTTGGAAACTGATTGCAACCCGCGGATGCCCGCCACCCGTCTGGCTATTGCCCTCGGCGCCAATCTGCCTAGCTCTGCTGGAAGCCCCCACCAGACACTGCTGGCGGTGCGACCGTTGTTGGAAGCGCTGATCGGTGCCTGGGCGGCTCCCCACTCCGGGAATGGTCCTCATTGCGCTTGGTCTCCCCTGCTGAACACCGCGCCCGTCGGGGGGCCGCCGGATCAGCCCAGCTATCTCAATGCCGTGGTGCTGGTCACGGGGGATCTTGGCGATCCTTGCCTTGAGAAGGCCTTGGCATTGCTGGATCAGCTTCATGCCATCGAACGACAGTTCGGGCGTGACCGTGCCAGGGAGCAGCGCTGGGGGCCGCGCCCGTTGGATCTCGATCTCCTCTTCTGGGAGGAACTGCGCCTCGAGCACCAGCGCCTGCGGTTGCCCCATCCCCGACTGCATTTGCGCCAATTTGTGATCCAACCATTGCTGGCAGCGATGACGGGATCCGCCAGCTGGGATGAGCAACCCGTCATGCTGGGCCGCAGCGATCTCCCCGCGTCCCATGGCTCCGCTGCCGCCTCCTGAACCTTTCCAGTTGTTGGAGACGCTCGAGGCTCTGGATGCGCGCAAGATCCGATTCGAGCGCAACCGCATCCGGCTGCCCCTCGGGGTGGAGGGCACCTTCGGGCTCATTCGCCACCCAGGGGCCTCCCTGGCGGTGCCGATCACGGACGAGGGCCAGGTGGTGCTGCTGCGCCAGTACCGCTTTGCGGTGCAGGCCCGCCTGCTGGAGTTCCCCGCCGGCACCCTTGAGACGGGGGAAGATCCTCTGGAATCGATGCAGCGGGAGCTGGGAGAGGAAGCGGGTTACAGCGCTGCTCGCTGGGATGCTCTGGGGCCGATGCTCCCCTGTCCCGGTTACTCCGATGAGGTGATCCACTGTTTCCTGGCCCGCGAGCTCACTCCGCTGGAGAACCCGCCGGCCGGTGACGACGATGAAGACCTTGAGGTGGTGCAGATGAGCCCTGCTGAGCTCGATGCTCGCCTGGCCTCCGGCGAGGAGTGGCTCGATGGCAAGAGCGTCACCGCCTGGTTCCGCGCCAAGCAGCTGTTGGGTCTGTGATGGCGATGGCACGCACGCTCTTCTGGCATCGACGCGATCTGCGCCTGGCCGATAACACCGGTCTGAACGCTGCCGTTGCCCTCGGCCCCGCCGTCACAGGGGTGTACGTGCTGGATCCGGCGATCCTCACCCCGCCGCAGCACTTGCCGCCGATGGCGCCGGCCCGGCTTTGGTTTCTGGTGGAGAGCTTGATCGAGCTGCAGCGTCGTTGGCGCGAAGCAGGCAGCCGCTTGCTGGTGGTGGCGGGTGATCCCGTGGCTGTGCTTCCGCAGCTAGCCGATCTGCTGCAGGTGCCGGCGGTGGTGTGGAGCCGTGATGTGGAGCCCTATGCCCGTGAGCGCGACCGGGCGGTGGCCAAGGCGTTGCAGGCCGATGGTCGCAAGGTGCTGGTGGATTGGGACCAAGTGCTGGTGGCGCCTGAGGCGCTCAAAACCGGCGGTGGCGATCCCTACAGGGTCTACGGACCTTTCCTGCGCAACTGGCGCGGCCAGGTGGAGCGCAGCGAGCCCAGCACCGTTGAGGCTCCTTCCGGCTTGATCGATCTGGAGGCTGCGGCCCTTGACGCGATCAGCAGCGGTGAGGGTCCTCTGGGCCGCCTCTGCCTGGAGGGTCAGCGTGCGTTGGAGCGCCTGAGGGCTGAGCATGGTTTCCGTGGCACTGAGATGTGTCCCTGCCGGCCTGGGGAGGCCGCGGCGGCGGAGCAGTTGGCCACGTTTGTGGATGGCCCGTTGATGGCCTACGAGCCCGACCGTAACTTCCCTGGTGTGGTGGGCACGTCCTATCTCAGCGCTGCCCTGAGTGTGGGCACGGTGAGTCCGCGTCAGGCCTGGTGTGCAGCCCAGGAGATCAAAGCGTTGGCCCGCAGCGATGAGCAGCGCCAGGCGATCACGGTGTGGGAGCAGGAGCTGGGCTGGCGCGAGTTTTATCAGCAGGCCTTGTTTCATTTTCCCGAGCTGGCGGACGGTCCCTACCGGCCGCAATGGCGTCAGTTCCCTTGGGACAACAACAAGGACTGGTTTGACTTCTGGAAGGATGGTCAAACCGGCATGCCGATCATTGATGCGGCGATGCGACAACTGAACGAAACCGGATGGATGCACAACCGTTGCCGCATGATCGTGGCCTCGTATCTGGTCAAAGATCTGATCTGTGATTGGCGCTGGGGGGAGCGCGCCTTCATGGAGCTGGAGGTGGATGGCGATTTGGCGGCCAACAACGGCGGCTGGCAGTGGAGCGCCAGCAGCGGCATGGACCCCAAGCCCCTGCGCATCTTTAATCCCGCCACCCAGGCTTCAAAGTTCGATGCGGAAGGGGAGTACATCCGCCGCTGGGTGCCGGAGTTGCGCCACGTGAACACCAAGGATCTGCTCAGTGGAGAGATTGCTGCATTGGAGCGGCATGGTTATCCCGAGCCGCTGGTGAATCACAAAACCCAGCAGGCGCGCTTCAAGGCGCTCTACGCCACCATTCGCTCCGCCTGAGTGGTGCTGGCCAGTAGGTTGCGCAACACGGCAATCACCCTGTCCTGCTGATCGCTGGATAGCTCAGGGAAGATCGGCAGGCTCAGGACCTCGCTGCAGAGCTGTTCGGTGATCGGCAGGCTTCCGGGTGCGAGGCCGAGGGCCTCGTAGGCCGGCTGGCGGTGGATCGGAATCGGGTAATAGATGATCGTGTTGACGCCCTGCTCCTGAAGGCTCTGCTTGAGCCAGTCACGGCAGCGGCTGCTGGGTAATCCGAAGCTGCTGGCTGGGTCGTCGCACCGACCGGCGCAATTGGGCTGGTTCTCGGGGCAGAGGCGCACGCGCACCACGAACTGGTTCCAGCCATGGCCGACGGCTGTGGCAGAGGCGGGGTCGGGGAGTTGGAGACCAAGCAGGCCTGCCAGAGCCTCCTGATAGCGGGCGGCGATTGCATTGCGCTTCTCCACCCAATGGCCCAGATGGGGCAGTTTCACGTTGAGCACTGCGGCCTGCAGAGCATCGAGTCGGCTGTTGTAGCCCAGCTCCGTGTGCAGGTAGCGCCGGGGCATGCCATGCACTGCCAGTTCGCGCATGCGTTGGGCTAGGTCGGCATCGCGACAGGTCACGGCACCACCATCGCCGGCAGCCCCCAGGTTTTTGGTGGGGAAAAAGCTGAAGCAGCCCACATCACCCCAGCTGCCGACAGCTTTGCCGCCCCAGTGGGCTCCTGTGGCTTGGGCGCAGTCTTCCACCACCTTCAAGCCATGGCGTTGGGCGATCGCCATCAGGGCCCCCATGTCCACTGGCCTGCCGAACAGGTGTACCGGTATCAGCGCTTTAGTGGCCGGGGTGATGGCCGCTTCGATCTGGCTGAGATCGATCAGGTAGGTGACGGGATCCACATCCACAAAAACCGGCTTTGCCCCAACGGCGCTTACGGCTTCGGCGGTGGCAAAAAAGCTGAAGGAGGCGGTGATTACTTCATCGCCTGGGCCGATGCCCAGGCCGCGCAGGGCCAGGATCAGTGCATCGGTGCCGCTGTTGCAGCCCACGGCATGGGGGCAATCAACGCTGGTGGCAAACGCTTGCTCAAACCGTTGAATCTCGGCCCCACCGATGTACTGGCCGCTGCGCAGCACCCGCAGAACGGCATCGTCGAGCTCCGCTCCCAGATCGCTGAGCTGCTGACTGAGACTGAAGGGAGGCACCTGCATGGCAGGCACCTTAAGCCGAGCCGCTGAACCACGGGGGCTCCTGGCCTGGATGCCATTTGATGTTGCAGCCGATCGATGCCTGTTGGTCTGCACTGGGGGTGCCTCCTGTTAGCACCGCTTGGAGGGCCGAGCGGAGGTCGCTGCCAGTGACGGGGAGGCCATTGCCGGGGCGGCTGCCATCCAACTGGCCGCGGTAACGCAGGATCTGAGGCGCCGCTGACGGGACCGTTGTCTGATCCGGCGGACTGACCGGCGGGCTGAATAGGTAGAACTCCGGCGTGCAGGCGGCCCGCAGCGCCTTGGCCAGCGTCTGCTCCTGGTCGATGCCATAGGGGAATCGCCAGCCGTTGGCTTGGGCCTGGCGAGCCAGGGCCTCAGGACCATCCTCGGGGTGGGTGATCCAGCTGTTACTGGCGACGGCCACCAGGCTGACCCGATCGCCGTAATCCAGATCAAGCCGGCTGAGCTCTGCCTCGATGTGTTTCACAAAGGGGCAGTGGCTGCAGAGCAGCATCAGCAGCAACGGTTGTTGCGGCAGCTCGCCGCTGCTGAGATGGGTCGCGCCAGGTCCCGTGCCGGTTGCAATCGGCAGCGAAAAAGCCGGAAGGGCGCTGCCCAGCGGCAGCATGGTGGAGGGTGTGAGAACCATGAGGCAACGATGGCTCGTTTCTGGACGGCGGCACTGTTCTTACTGATTCTCAGTGGATGCGGTGGTGGCGACCAGAAAGCGAGCTGGCGGATTTTCCCCCTTCAGCGCAGTCAGCCCCATGACGGTCTGGCGGTGGTCAGCCAGCCCGATGGCTATGGGCTCCATCTGTATCTGGAAACCGACAGCAGCGATCCTGCCTTCTGCAGGCCCCGCTGGCTGGCGAGTCCGGCCCGTCTGTTCAACGGCAATGGCACGGCTCCTTTCTCGTCTGGGCTCGCTGATCAGGAGGAGTTCTTTGCCGCGGTGAAGCGTCGGGATGTGCGCCATGCCCTACGCAGGGAGCTGGAGGCTCTCTGCAAGGCCCGTGCCCCAAAGGCTCGCTGGCAGTGGCAGGAGCCGCCGCGGCAGGCCTCAGAGCTCAAGCCCGTTCGTCTGCCTGCGCTGGAGGAAGAGGATCTGCTGACGGATCCAGCCCTGGAGCAGCAACGCGAGGAGGCACTGCTCCATGGGGGTCAACCCCGTTCTTGAGGCGGGAATCGCTCCCAGACCACCGGTTCCGCCGCGCGCCAGTAACGGCTGAAGCGTCCAAGCCGTGGTGGTCTGGGCAGGGTGACGAACGGTTCAGGCTCGAGCATCCAAAGGGGCAGTTTCCGGTCGATCGCAGCCGCGATCCGTTGCAGGCGTGGATCCACTGCCTCGCTGGTGATCACGCCATCGGCGCCATGGTGCTGCGCAAAACCAATCACTTCGGCGGCCACATCGCCGTGGCGGATGCTCACGGGAAGTTCCAAGGCGCACTCGTAAAGAAAGCCCAGACGTTTGCGACTGATGCGCTGGTCGCGGATCCAGTGGCTGTCAAACACAAACAGCGCCGGCGTTCCTGGGGCGGCATCCTCCAGGGCGGGGTTCCTGGGGCCGAGCGCTTCCTCATGAATCCAGAGGATCGGTTTCTGGAGGTCCATCAGCGTCGTCTGCGCGCGGGAACGTTGCGAATCGCTCCAGCCATGGGGATGGCGAATAAACGCTGTTCCAGCTGCTCGTAACTGCCTTCAAAAGGGCAGTTCTGGGCGCTGGGGCAGCCGTTGCAGTAGCGCCCCTCGCTGTAGCGCTCAAGGTTGTCGCGATTGAAGAAATAAGGCTTGTGGCTGAAGCTGCTGGCCACCCATTGCCAGCTCAGGTGATTGCTGGCCGGATCACCATCGAGCAGGTGCTCGAGGAACCAGTCGGCGCCGGCTTTCCAGTGGATACGCCGCCAATGCACCACGTAAGCGGCCAACCACATGCGTGCGTGGTTGTGCAACCAGCCGCTGCCCACCAGGTCCGCCTGAAAACCATCCATGCAAGCCAGCCCAGTTCGCCCCTCGCGGATGTCTTCGGGCAGCGTGCGGCCATAGGAGGAAGGATCGTGCCCCGTTTTGAGCTCCTCCTGGCTGTGATGGATGGCATCGCCCAGATCCATCCACATCCGCTGCCAGAAATCCCTCCAGCCCAACTCGTTGATCAGCTTGCCTCCCTCCTGCTGGCCCTGCCCCCGGCCCGATAACTGGGCAAAGACGGCATCGCGCACCTCAGCAAGGGTGAGTACGCCGTGACGGATCCAGGGCGACAGCCTGGTCACCGCACCTTGGAGATGGTTGCGGCTGCGCCCGTAGCGCTTTGCATCCAGCCGATTGAGCTGGGACTCCGCCGCCTGGCGGCCCCCGCGGATCCCACTGAGGCCCCCCTCCGCCTCTGGGAACGTCTCCTTGAGTAGGTCTTGCAGGGCATCACGATCGGCCAGGTGTCGCGGGAGGTCGCCGGGGCGATCAGGCCAAGACAGGGGAGGTGGCGTAGGCAGCGGCGGCACCGTCAGGAAGCTGGAGCGCACGTCATCCTGTCGATCCGTTGGTCCGATTGCGAGTGATCTGACGGTGGCGGACCCTGGATGGGGGAGAATCGCCGACAGTTACCTCTGTGCCGGTCCGATGCTTCTCGATCTAACGGGCAAGAAGATCCTCGTTACCGGCATTGCCAACAACAAATCGATCGCTTGGGGAATCGCCCAGCAGCTGCGAGCCGCTGGGGCCGAGCTCGGGATCACCTATCTGCCGGATGAGAAGGGTCGCTTCGAGACCAAGGTGCGCGACCTCACCGCCCCCCTGGAGCCCAGCCTGTTTTTGCCCCTGAATGTGCAGGACCCGGCTCAGATGGAAGCGGTGTTTGCGGAGATCAAGAAGACATGGGGTGTGCTCGATGGATTGGTGCACTGCCTGGCCTTCGCCGGCAAAGAAGAGCTGATCGGCGACTACAGCGCCACCACCGCCGAGGGCTTTGCCCGTGCCCTGGAGATCAGCGCCTACTCCCTGGCACCGCTTTGCGCCCACGCCAAGCCCCTGTTCAGCGAGAAGGCCGGCGTGGTCACCCTTACCTATCTCGGCGCTGAGCGGGCGATCCCGAACTACAACGTGATGGGTGTGGCCAAAGCGGCGCTGGAGGCCTCCGTTCGCTACCTCTCCGCTGAGCTGGGCCCCGAGAAGCAGGTGCGGGTCAACGCGATCAGTGCTGGTCCGATCCGCACACTCGCGAGCAGCGCCATCGGCGGCATCCTCGACATGATCCACAACGTGGAGGAGAAGGCGCCCCTGCGCCGCACCGTCACCCAGACCGAGGTGGGGAACACCGCCGCCTTCCTGCTCAGCGAACTCTCCAGTGGGATTTCCGGTCAGACCATCTATGTGGACGCCGGCTACTGCATCAATGGCATGTGAGTCCGGCATGATCGGATTGTTCTGACTGAGTCAGCGCTTCGGGCGCCAACAAGCCATGCGCACAGGTGAAGTGCATCGCGTCACCGGAGAAACCGATGTGCGGGTGAAGCTCGGGCTCGATGGTGGCGGCAGCTGCCAGGTCGAGACGGGGGTGCCGTTCCTTGATCACATGCTCCATCAGATCAGCAGCCACGGCTTGATCGACCTGGAGGTTGCCGCTCGGGGAGATACCCACATCGATGATCACCACACCAATGAGGATGTGGGCATTGCTGTGGGTCAGGCCCTCTCCCAGGCGCTAGGGGATCGCCGGGGCATTCATCGCTTCGGCCATTTCGTGGCGCCCCTGGATGAGGCTCTGGTGCAGGTGGCGTTGGATTGTTCCGGACGCCCTCATCTGAGTTTCGGTCTGCAGATTCCTGCCCAGAAGATCGGCAGCTACGACACAGAGTTGGTGAAGGAGTTCTTTGTGGCTGTGGTCAATAACTCCGGTCTCACCCTCCATATCCGTCAACTCGATGGGGTGAACTCTCACCACATCGTGGAGGCCTGCTTTAAGGCGTTCGCCCGTGCCCTGCGCATGGCCACCGAGATCGACCCCCGCCGGGCTGGATCGGTGCCCAGCAGTAAAGGCGTGCTGGAGCAGGCCGGCGGCAGCTGAAGGGACCGAGCGGAGTGTGATCCGCGCTTCACACTCCGTTACGAGAGGATGGTGCTGCTGCTGTGCTTTCCGCTGTGACCGTTGCCCCTGCCGTTGACCGTTTCAACCGCGCGGACTGGGCCAGCGCGTTTCGCAACGTGGAGCAGGAACTGACGGACGTGGCGCTGACCCCCGTGCGCGGCAGCGTGCCCTCCGCATTGCTCGGCACCCTTTACCGCAACGGCCCAGGCCGTCTCGAGCGGGGTGGCCAGAGGGTGCATCACCCCTTCGATGGGGACGGGATGATCACGGCCTTGCGCTTCAGCGGCGACGGCGTGAAGCTCAGCAACCGATTCGTGCGCACCGCCGGCTGGCTGGCGGAGGAGGCGGCCGGGAAGGTGCTGTATCGCGGGGTGTTCGGCAGTCAGAAGCCTGGAGGGGTTGCCGCCAATGCCTTGGATCTGCGTCTCAAGAACATTGCCAATACCGGCGTGGTGCAACTGGGCGATGACTTGCTCGCTCTCTGGGAAGCAGCGGAGCCCCATGCCCTCGATCCCGTCACCCTGGAGACCCGCGGCATCAGCTTGTTGGGAGGGGTGCTCAAGAAAGCCGAGGCCTTTAGTGCCCATCCCCGCTTCGATCCTGGCCATCACGATCGCCCCCGCATGGTCAATTTCGGAGTGAAAACCGGACCTCGCAGCACGATCCGGCTGATGGAGTTCGCGACGGAATCGGACGCCGCTGCTGGCATCAAGGCTGGGGATCTGCTCAGCGAACGCCGCGACAGCTTCAACGGGTTCGCTTTCCTGCACGACTTCGCGATCACACCCAATTGGGCGGTGTTCCTGCAGAACGCTGTGGAGTTCAACCCCCTGCCCTTCGTGCTTGGCAAGAGAGGTGCGGCCCAGTGTCTGCAATCCAATCCAGACGGTCAGGCGAAGTTCTGGCTGATTCCCCGTGATTGCGGTGCCTTTGCAGGCGAGAAGCCCCGGATCATCGACGCCCCAGACGGCTTTGTCTTCCACCACCTCAACGCCTGGGAGCAGGACGGGGATGTGGTGGTGGAGAGCATCTACTACGCCGACTTCCCCTCGATCGGTCCCGATGTGGATTTCACGGCTGTTGATTTCGATCTGATTCCTGAAGGGTTGCTGGAGCAGTGCCGCATCAATCTGAAGACCGGTCGGGTGGAGACCCGTCGGCTCAGTGAGCGTTGTTGCGAATTCGCGATGGTGAATCCCAACAAGGAGGGTCTCCCCTGCCGTTTCGCTTGGATGGCGGCGGCGGCTCGCGAGCAGGGCAACGACCCGCTTCAAGTGATCAAGAAGTTGGATCTGAGCACGGGTGAGCGTTTGATTTGGAGTGCTCCGCCCCACGGGTTTGTCAGTGAGCCCTTGATGGTGCCCCGTCCCGGTGCGGCGTCAGAGGATGATGGCTGGGTGCTTGAGCTGCTCTGGAACGGTGCCCGCGAAGCCTCTGATCTGGTGATCCTTGATGCTTCAGATCTCAGCGAGTTGGCAGTCTTTGAGCTTCCCTTGGCGATTCCCCATGGCCTGCATGGCAGCTGGGTCACCGCAGCCTGATCGCACGGTTCTGATTGCACGGTTCTGTGCATGGTTGCCCGAACGCTCAGATGGATCTGGTGATGATTCGCGCTCTTGTGGTCATGCATCCGTCACAACTCCTGCGCCGGAACGACTTAGACAGCGGTAACCATCGTTGTCTCCCTGTCGAGTGTCTGTGAAACCGCCCAGACCGCATCGCGCGGCAGCCTTGTTGAATCGTTCGGGCTTGGCTCTGTTGCCGGCTTTGGTCTCGCTACCGACTGCGTTCCTGCCGCCTACAGCGTCAGCTGCGGCAGCGAATCCGCCGGTTTGCAATGGCACCCTGCTGGAGCTGAGTGTTTCCGAACAGGGGCAGACCCGTAGCGATCGTTTCCGGTTCAGCCTGAGGATTCAGGCGGAGGGTGCCACGGCCGCTGCGGCGATGGATCAGCTCAATCAGCGGCTCGAGCAGACGCGGATGACCCTGGATTCGTTGATCAGTGGGCGGCTGACGGTCCCCGCCCCTCGCACCTATGGCATCGGCGGGGGCAGCCAGGGTCCGCGTCGGCAGCAGGCGAGTACAACCATCAGCGGCGAGGTGGATCGAGGGCGCTACGACGCGCTGATTCAGGCAGCCGGGCGCTTGGCTGGGGGCAGCCTCCAGGGGATGACGTCCTTGGCATCCGATCAGGACGGTGCTGCCCTTGCCGATCAGCTGCTCCAAAAGGCCTTGCGCGATGGTCGTCAGCAGGCTGAGCGCACGGCCTCCATCCTCGGGCTCCGAACGGTGACGCTGCTTCGGATTGACCAGCGTCGTGGTGGTTCGATCCGCCCGGTGCCCTATGCCCTCAATACGGCGCGCCAGTTCCGTCCAGATGAGGCACCCAGGCCGGGGCAATCGCTTGCGCTGGACCTGGATTATTGCCTCTCCTGAACGGCGCCGATCAGGTGTTTGTGCCCTGCTGCCTTGCCTCCTTCCAGGCGAGTCTTGGGGCGCTCCACAGTGTGGTGAGCACCAGCGGGGTCACGGGGACCGCTGTGATCACGATGAAGGCCTGAAGGGCGTCGATCGAGGTGCTGTCCCCCACGCCTGAGCCAATACGGAGCAGCACCAGGGTGAGGCTGCCGATCATCAGGGCCCAGAACAGACGCAGCAGCAGCGCAGGTTCGCTCTTGCCACTGACCACCATGGCCGCGGCGTAGCTCATGGAGTCGGCGCTGGTGGCCATAAACAGCACCACCAGCAGCAAGCCCACCGGAATCAGCAGCCAGGCCATGGGCAGTTGGCCAAGGATCGCCAGCAGGGCTGCCGCGGCTCCGTTGTCCCCCAGGGGACCGCTGATGCTCCCTGCCGTCGCCAGTTCCAGCGCCATGCCCGTGCCTCCGAGCAGGGTGAACCACAGATTGGTCACCAAAGGGCAGAGAATTGCCACGGCCAGCACCAATTCGCGAAGGCTGCGGCCGCGGCTGACCCCTGCTGTGAACAGGCCCATCAAGGGGGCATAGCCAAGGAACCAACCCCAGTAGAAGACGGTCCAGCCGTTCAGCCAGCTTCCTTGAGCTCCTTCATTGGAAGCCAGAGCCATCTGGGGCAGGTTGAGGAGATAGGTGCCAAAGGCGGTGAAGAAATGGCGGGTCAGCCAGAGCCCAGGTCCGAGGAGAAGCAGGCCTGCGGCCATGATCAACGTCAGCCACACGTTCAATTCGGAGAGCCATTTGATCCCTCGCTGGATTCCGCTCACCGTTGAAGTGGCGAACACTGCTGTCAGTAGGACCACCACCAGTGACTGCAGTCCGGCGCTGTCACTGAGTCCCGGTAGTTGGCCGGCGGCATTGCTGAGTTGCAGTGAAAGAAAGCCCAGGGGACCGACGGTTCCGGCAATGGCTGCCACCACTGAGAGGCCATCGGCCAGGTCTCCGATGGGGCCATCCACCATGGAGCGAGGCACCAGCCCAACCAGCAGTGTGCGCGGGCGCAATGGTTCCCCACGGCGCTCGCGGATCGAGAGCGTGATCGTGACCGTGGTCGCCACAAGAGCCCAGGCCAGAAAGCCCCAGTGGAGAAAGCTCACGGCCAAGGCCGGGTCGACGGCTGCTGCAGTCGAACCCTCCACACCTTTGAAATACGGGGCCGGCGTCTGGAAATGAAACAGGGGCTCGGCGGCGGACCAGAACACGCCACCTCCTGCCAGCAGGGTGCAGATCAGCACGGCGCACCAGTCGAAGAATTTCAGACTTGGCTGCGCCTCGGCGCCGCCAAGGCGCAGCCTGCCGATCGGGCTCACCGCCAGCGCGATGGCGATCACGAACAGCGCCACCACCATCCACTGCCAGAGCCCACCCAGGAGGTTGCTGGCCAGCAGCTTGCCTTCGTTGGTGAATTGTTTGGCGACTGCCAGATCAGCGGCAGCCAACAGCAGGAAAAGCAGCAATGGACCTGCGCCGATCCAGAGGGGTGGGTGGCGCCACCAGCCCTTAGGGGCCTCGATGGGCAGGGGGGACGATCGTTGGTCAGGCAAGGCTTCAGGCGCGAACGGCATCCCGCTGGTGGTTCCAGCAGGTGAGATCGACGGCGGGTTGTTCACCACTGGCGAGACGAGCCAGGGAATCGCCGATCAGGGGGGCAAATTTGAAGGCTTGGCCGGAGCCGCCGGCAAACAGGCTCAGTTTTGGGGTCAGGCGATCGAGCACGAAATTCACATCGCTGGCCATCGAATAGGGGCTGATCACGGTTTCAACGCGCTCCTGCACGCCTTCCAGTTCGTTGAACAGGAAGCCATCGAGGAGTTCCACCAGCCGAGCCGGAGGCTCGGTGACCATCGCATTGGGTTCGGCCACCCGTAGCTCTTTCGGGCTCCAGTCGATGCCGCACTTAATGCGGGGGCGGCCGTCGGCGGTGGTGCTCAACACTGGGAAGCCGTAGTACAACCCGCCGTCATCACCCCGTTCCCGCTGGAAGCAGAACCACTGCGGATAGCGGCTGGCCAGGGCCGGATCCACGGTGTAATGAGCCCAGAGCATCGGCCATACCTCAAGCTTTGGAGCCAACCCAAGGGGTGCCAAGAGCAGCTGACTCCAGATGCCGCAAGCCACCACCAGCTGATCGGCGCTGATGTGATCCCCGGAGCTGAGGGTGACGCCTCCGCCATCGGCATCCAGCTGGCTCACGGGGCAGTGCTCCAGCAGTTGATGGCCAGCCTTGCGGGCTGTGCGAATCCAGTGGGCCACGACCTTGTCGCTGCGCACCGCGCCAGCGGTGGGCTCGAAGAGACCGGTGAAGTCGGGTTTGGGCTTCAGGGGAAAACGCGCAGCGATTGCGCTGGCACTCAAGGCTTCATAGGGAATGCCCTGGTCATCCATCACCCGGCGGGCACCGGGAATTGAGCCCTCAATCGTTTCTTCATCCCAGCTCTCGCCGTAGAAGAGCAGCCCGTGGGTGTCGCGTAGCTGTTCCCCGGCGTGGGTTTCTTCCTCCCGCCAGAGACGGTTGGCTTCCTGGGCCAGCCGGCAGAGCACGGGATCGGAGTACATCTCCCGGAACATGCGGGTTTCCCCAAAGCTGCTTGCTTTCGCATGGGCCAGGGTTTCGGCCTCGAGCAGCACCACATCGGACACACCGCGGCGGGCGAGGGCTGCGGCGCAGCTGAGGCCGGCCATGCCACCGCCGATGATCACCACAGACGCCCTCTGGGGTAGGGCGTTGGCCTGCATGGGTGCCGTCACAGTCCCACTCCCGTGGGTTCTCCGAAGCTGAGTCCGATCGGCTCGGTCCTGGATTCCGCTGTCACCTCGGTGAGGGCGTCGCGCACGCTCAGTCCTTGATCACGCTGGCTCAGGTAGTCACTGGCCCGCTGGCGTACCTCCTCGCGAACGAAGCCGTAAACGTCCTTGGCGCTGGCCGATTCCCAGGCATCGGGAGCGAAGCGTTCGATCGAGTCGGCGATGACCGCCCCGGCATTCACGAGCGGATCAGGCAGCACCCGGATCCCTCGGCGTCGCAGATCATCAGCGAGCTGGGGGACTTGAAAGGGGGCATTGGCGGCCGGCACAACAGCGCCGGTGCGCAGGGCGCTGGCCATTTCTGTGTTGATCAGACCCGACACAGAGCAGGGCAGCAGCAGATCGAGTTTCAGTTCCCACCAGGGACAACGTTCCGGTAGCGGCGTGGCGCCCGGAAAGCCAGATCGACCACGGTCGAGATCCACGGTGAACACGGTCCAGCCATGCTCCACCAGCTGTCGAGCGACTGTGCCTCCCACAGCTCCGCAGCCATGGACTAAGGCGCGTCCGGGAGTGGCGTCGACCAGCTCGGCTTCCAGCACCGCTTCCACAGCGCCGAGGGTTCCGTGGGCCGTTGCGGCGCTGGCATCCACGGGGCTGCCCACAGCGGCCAGCACATGGGGAGTGAGCGCACTGAGACGCTCCATGTCCTCCAGGCTGGTGTTGAGATCGCAGCCCGTAATCATCGAACCGTCGAGGGATTCCAGCAAGGCAGCGGTGACGCTGATCAGCTCCTCCTTGACGGCCTCTGGTTCTGTGGCCCGGGCCACGATCTTGCCGCCGGCAAACCCGGTGCCGTACAGGTCGTGTTTGTGGGTCATCAGGCCTGCCAGTCGCTCGCCGTCGGCGATGCAGGCTTCGTCACTGGGGTAATTGAGCAGGCGCAGTCCACCGTTTGCGGGGCGACTGGCATCGGTGTCTTCGCCGACCACGAAGACCGACAGGTGTTCGGAGACGTGTTCCGCTAGCACCGACACCGCGGGAGCGGTCGGTGGGGTGGGATTCGGGTCAGTCATCAGGCCACTCGCTCCATCATCTGGTGATGCTCCACGTAATCCAGGCTCCATTCGCTCGGGGCGTCAGCGATGCGCTGCTCCAGGCGTTGGAAGACCGCATCGGCGGCTGCATCTCCGGCGCTGCTGGCGAAGCTGTGACGGCTCCAGCTGCGGATCGTGGCCATGAGGCCGGCGGCGAAGGCTGCGGTGTTGCCGTCGTCGTTCCAGCGTTTTCTGTAAGGGCAGCTCACGTGGACCGTGCGTTCATCGACAAGACGCAGGCCATTGCGATACGGCGCTGAGGTTGGATCCTTCAGCGGCGCCATGAACTCCTCGGGCGATTTGTAGAAATTGAGAACGGTGCCGTTGCGGTACTGCTCCTCACTGATCGCTCCCTCATCGGCCAGTTCCCGCCAGATCTGATGAAGCTGGTCGTGAACGTTGCGGGTCTTGCCGCCGTTATGGCCCAGGTAGCGGCCCTCCTCATCACGGGAGAGATTCACCGTGAGTAGGCGACCGCCCACCTGCAATTCGCGGCTGCGCAGCTCGAGGATCGCCGTCCAGTCCTGCATGGCCTGGGCGGTGAAGCGCTCCAACGCCTCTGCATCGCCGGATGCCAGCACATGGGTATGGCGCGGGAGTGCTCCCGGAGACTGGCTCAGCCAGTGCATAGCGGTGGCGGAGAAGCCGAAGCTCACCGTGCTGGGTGCCGTGGTCGGCTCATAGAAGCTGCGGGCGCTTACGAGCACCGTCGGCTTCGGTGGCCGGGGGATCTGCAGGGCCAAGTTGGCGGCGAGTGCAACGTTGTCGTTGCTGGGCAGATCGTTCCCGATCAGGGTCAGATGGGCTCCGGGTTGTTGGGCATGGAGGTGATCAAGCACCCGGTTCCAATGCTCCACGGCCGTGCCCCCATCGGCGGCGCCGTAATCAACCAGAACGTGATGGTTCTGATCGTTCAGTTGTTCAACACAAGTCAAGGCCCAGTCCGAGGCGGCATCGATGCAGAGACGTGCGCCTTCGGTCTGCGCGCTGTAACCCGTGGTCATGGCGATGGCCATGGACCTCGTCAGCGGCAGCTTTCACCGTACAGGGTGCATCTGTCAGCACTTCGTGACAGGGAACACGCTGCGCTGATGCCTGCGGGCCTCAACCAGGCTGGAGAAGTTGCTGGAGCTGGGGCTCCAAGAGGGCGAAGGCTCGGCCGCGGTGCCCGTGATGTTTCTTCTCGTCCAGGCTCATCTCGGCAAAGGTCAGCCCGGTGTTGGCGACTTCAAAGATCGGGTCGTAGCCGAATCCCTGATCGCCTCTGGGGGCAGTCGTGATCAGACCGTGGCACTGCCCTTCCACCTCCGCCAGCACGCTCCCATCGGGGGCGGCAATGCAGAGGGCCGCGCTGAAATGGGCGTCACGGTTTGCGTTGTCTCCCAGTTCCTGCAGCAATCGAGCAATTCGCTCTGGATCCGTGGCTGCATAACGGGCGGAGAACACGCCCGGCGCTCCCTGCAGCGCGTCCACGCTGAGCCCGGAATCATCCGCCAGCGCCCATGCGCCTGTGGCTGCCGCCACCGCACAGGCCTTGAGGCGGGCATTCGCGGCAAAGGTGGAGCCGCTTTCCTCCACCTCCAGGCCCTCAGGTTGGGGCTGCACCTCCAGCGGTAGTGCACTGAGTAGGCGGGCGAATTCGCGGATCTTGCCGGCATTGCCGCTGGCGATCACCAGGGTGCGTTGTCTCATGGTTTTCAACACTTGGCTCGTCCCATAGCTCTCTTGTCAGACAGTTTTCTCATCACACAGCCTTTTCATCACACAGCTTTCTCATCAAACAGCCGTGGCGAAATCGCGGGCCCAGGCCAGCACCGCTGCGACCCGCTCCTCGTCGGGGCCTTCGCAGTAAAGCCGGAGCAATGGTTCGGTCCCCGAGAAGCGCAGCATCAACCAGTGGCTTGGTCCGAGCCGAAGCTTCACGCCATCGGTGCGCACCACCTCCTGCACGGCAACACCGGCGACCTCCTGGGGCGGTTGATCGGCCAGCAGAGTCTCCAGGCGCCGGCGCGATTCCATGTCGGCCAGCCTCAGGTCGAGACGGTCGTAATGGCTGGCTCCACCACAGCGGCTCTGCAAGCTGCGGATCCGTTCGCCCAGGGGCTGGCCACCTTCGACCAGGGCCTCGAGCACTAGCAGGGCTGCGAACAGTGCATCCCGTTCCGGCAGATGCATCCCAAAGCCAACCCCACCGGATTCCTCGCCACCGATCAGGACCTCGCCAGCCAGCATCTCGGCAGCGATGTATTTGAAACCCACCGGCAGCTCCAGCACCGTTCGACCCAGGTCTTCAGCGACCAGGCGCATCAGATCCGAACCACTCACCGTTTTCACCACGGAGCCCGGTAGCTGTCTGGCCCTGGCGAGATGATCGATCAGGAGGGGCATCAGCTGTTGGGTGCTGCAGAAGCGACCCTGTTCATCCACCGCTGCAATCCGATCGCCATCGCCATCGAACACCAGGCCAACGGCTGGCTTTCCGGCTGCTGTGGCTGCTTTCACCGCAGCGATCAGCTCCCCCAAATAGGGGGCGAGGGGTTCGGGGGGGGCTCCCCCGAACAGGGGATCGCGCTGGCTGCGAATTTCGCGGACAAGGCTGTTTTCGTTAGAGCTGTTTTCGTAAGAGCTGTCCTCGCCAAGCAGCTCCCACACGCAGCCTGCCGCCGAGCCGTGCATCGGATCCACAATCACCTGGAGACCCATCGCCTCTAGGCCGCGGCGCAGGGAGGAGAGATCAAGTTTGCGGCGAAGGCCTTCGAGGTGTTCACCACGGCCGTCAAAGCGTGCGGTGACCCCCTGCACAGGTGGCGTGATGCCACCAGCCGCCAGGCGCTGCTCCACGGCGGCAGTGAAGTCTCCCTCCACTGATCCTCCGAAGGGGCCCTTGATTTTGAGCCCCAGCCATTCCGGTGGGTTGTGGCTGGCGGTGATCACCAGGGCGCCGAGGGCGCTGCGCTCCACCACCGCCCAGCTGCAGGCGGGCGTTGGTACTGCTGAGTCCGTGAGCAAGGGCTCCAGATCACAACCGCGTACGGCGGCGGCAATGGCCTCCGCCAGCTCAGGGGCAAGAAAACGGCGGTCGTAGCCGATCACAACCGTGCGGGAGTTCAGGCCGGTAGGAGCGCGGTGGGCCAGTTCCTGGGCGGCAGCCGCCGCCACGGGGAGGAGCCGCTCCAAGGTGATGTCCACCCCGAGAATCCCTCGCCAGCCATCGGTCCCGAACTTGATCGGCGCTGCAGCCAGGGGCAAGGGGGCAGAGGCCATGGGCGCAGATGGAGGAACGCACTGAAACAGGATCTAGCAGCGGGCCGCCGTAACGTCGTTGGATGGGTGACACCCCTGCTGCTGACAAGGCTGTCCCGTCCGGACAGGTGCTGACAGACCGCCTGTTGCGGAGCTGGTTGCGCTGTCGCCGTCGGGCCTGGCTGGATCGCCATGGGGACCCGAGCACCCGCTTGTATTCAGCCCATCGCACCCTTCAGCTGGATGATCAGCAGCGCAGTTTCGTCGCGTTGCTGCCTGAGAAACCCGCTCGGGGACTCGCTGCCTTGGAGCAGGGGGCGGCGGCGGCCGTGGGGGTGCGTCTCAGGGGGCCCGGCCCGGCCGGGTGGTGGCTTGAGGCCCATCCGCCCCTCTTGCAGCGGGTCTCCGGCCAGAGCCGCTGGGGCTCCTTCGCCTATTGGCCAGTGCTCGCCCGTCAGGGGCGTCGGTTGACCCGAGAACATCGCCTGCCGCTGGCCCTGGCTGGCCGGCTGCTCGAGCCGCTGCAAGGGGCGGCAGTGCCCGAGGCGCTGGCGGTGGCCGGTGCCGGACGCCGATTGGAGAAGGAACGTCTGCCTCTCAACAGCAGCCTGCAGCGCCAGCTGGATGAAGCCCTGCGCAAGCTGGCTCAGGATTTGCTTCGGCCCAATCCACCGGCCCTTGCGGCGGATCGTCGCAAGTGCACGCTCTGTAGCTGGCGCGGGGTCTGTAATGCCGAGGCGGCTGCGGAGGGGCACCTCAGCGAAGTGAGTGGCATTGGTGCCAAGAGGCGAGAGATGCTGCAAGAGCTCGGATTTGCCCGATTGGCCGATCTTGCGGCTGCCGACCCGCAGCAGTTGGCCCTGCAGTTGGAACGCTTCGGTGAGCAGCACGGTGCCATCGCGGCTCCGCTCGTGGCTCAGGCCAGGGCCCAGAGAGATGGAAGGGTCGAACACCTGGGGTCAGGCCCGGCTTTGCCGGAGCTGGGCTCTGCTCCTGGGGTTTTGCTCTACGACATTGAGTCGGATCCCGATGCCCGCGATGACTTCCTGCATGGGTTTGTGCGTCTGCCGCGCTCAGATTCCGGTGGGTGGGATCTGGCTGCAGCCACCTACCACCCAGTGCTGGTGCTTCAGGAGCACGGGGAAACACGCTGTTGGGAGCGTTTGCAGGCTTTTCTGAGTCGCTATCCCGGCTGGCCGCTTCTGCATTACGGCGAAACGGAATCCCTTGCCCTCGTGCGGATGGCCCAGCGGCAAGGGCTCGCAGAGGGGGAGCTTGCGACCATTCGCGCGCGAATGGTCGATGTGCATGACCGCCTTCGCCGGCATTGGCGCCTGCCACTCAACAGCTATGGACTCAAAACCGTGGCCGCCTGGCGCGGCTTCCGCTGGAGGCAGCAGGGTGTCGATGGAGCCCGTGCCCTGCTCTGGTGGCGGCAGTGGCGTGGTTCCGGCCGGCACGATCGCGGCCATGTGCAGGCCTTGCGCTGGATCTTTACCTACAACCACGACGACAGCCTGGCCACCTGGGCAGTGGCGCAATGGCTGCTCTGTCAGGACAGGCTATTAGATCAGAACAGCCTGTTAGATCAAGACAGTTCAGGATCCCGGAAGCCGGCGGGCAGGTCCAGCTGAATCTCGACGGGATGCTCCGTGGCGAGACCTGCCAGTTGAAGATGGCTGGCCTCCAGTGCGGCTCGGCGCACCAGGGCCAGACCCTGGTAACGGCCTTCACTGGCCAGCACTGACGTGATCACCCCGGCTCGTTCATCGCCCTGCAGCAGTTGTTGGCCGGCGGCAATCGTCAGGGGTGCAGCCGTTGTGGTGGCTTCGGCGGGGAGCTGCCAGCAGCGCAACTGCTGCTTGACCCCCTGACGGCCGGCCACTTTGGCGATGGTTTCCTGACCCAGGTAGCAGCCTTTGCTGAGGCTCAGCCACTCCCCCAGGCCGAGTTCAAGGGGATTGGTCTCTCCGTTGAGTTCTCCGGTGCCGAGGGGCAGTCCCAGCCCTAGGCGCCAGCGTTCGAGTTCTTCAGCACTCGCAGTCGTTGGGGCGGCGGCAGCAGCGATGGCGGTCGATTGGCTTGATGCGGTCTCAGACCTTGAGGCGTCGCCCGACCACTGCACGTCCTCGTGCCAGCTGGTGTCGCTCAGCTCGGAGCGCAGGCGCTGCTGTCGATGCTGTTGTTTGATCGGCAGCAGGCGTACCCGGTCGGCGGGGAAGATCACCCGATCGAAGCCCGAGGCCAGGGCCTCGGCATCACCGGCCAGCACAAGAACGTCAGCGCCGCTGCTGTCCAGTCGGATCTCGAGCAGGGCCTGCAGGCGGCCGGTGGCACTGAGCCAGCAGCTGCGGATCAGTTGGCTCTCGTTGGCCCCGTTCACATCCGCACTGGTCTGGCCGTGAAGGAAGGCCCGGGTGCCGCTGCCCTCGAGCCGCAGAAGCGGGAACCAGGCGTCCCAGAGCTTGTCGGATCCTGTGCCGTTCATGCCGCCAGCTCCTTCGCCCTGGCAGCCACTTGTTCGAGACGGAACAGGCTCATCAGCTCCAGATCGGCAGCGGCCATCGCTGCTGCACCCCCCTCCTCGCGGTCGACAATCGTCACCACTCGATTCACCACAAAGCCGGCATCACGCAGCTGGTTTACGGCTTTGATCGATGAGCCGCCCGTGGTGACTACGTCCTCGAGCACGGTCACGCGGCTGCCAGCCGGTGGGAGCGGTCCTTCCAGCCAGGCGCCGGTGCCGTGGCCCTTGGCCTCCTTGCGCACGATCAAGGCATCCAGCGGTCTGCCGCTCTGGGCAGCGGCCATCGCGACGGCGCTCACCAGTGGATCGGCGCCGAGGGTGAGGCCTCCTACCGCCAGCGCATCCGCCTCCACCAGCTGAAGCATGGCCGGCCCAAGCATGGCCAGTCCGCTGCCGCTGAGCGCCACCGGTTTGCAGTTCACGTAGTGATCACTGCTGCGTCCGGAGGCCAGGGTGAAGCGGCCATGGCGGTAGGCCTCCCGGGCCAGACGGGTGAGCAGTGGATCGCGCGCCTCGTTCTGGGCGGGGGATGGAGTGCTCATCAGGGCTGGTGCATCGCGAATCCTGTGTCTAGTTTGCGCTCAACCCTGGAAACCTCTGTGGCAAGGCTTCCCCTCTCTCTGGTCCTGCTCGCTCTCGGCGGTTTGGCAGCACCGACGGCTTGGGCCAATCCGGTGGTTTGTACCACCAGCCTCGAGGCACCGGCGCCACTGAGCCCTTCCACGGACACTGCTCCGGCACCGGTGGAGGTCACCCACTGCGGACCGGTGGAGCGCACAGATCAGCTGGTGGTGAACCGCTTCTACACCTGGACAGCGCCCTACGCCCGGGGTGTTGACCTGCTCCATCAGGTCACGGATCTGCTGGGCATCGCCGTGGCCGGCCCGGAGGGCAACAGGGTGATGGGGCTTGGTTTCCCCGATCAGACCATCGTCTGGGATGGATCGGCGCTCCAGAACACCTACCAGGTGCTCCTGGAGGAGCAGAGCTCGCCAATTCCTTGGCGGACGGTGGATCTGAGCAGCGGTTTCAGCGGCAGCCTCGCTGGCGATCAGCCGGTGCAGAGACTCGCTCCTGAGCCATCGTCGGTTCCGCCGGTTCGCGGCCTGTGGTAACACTTTGCAGGCACTGTTTTGGCGGCACTGTTTTGCAGCATTGTTCGTCAGGCCGGTGAGGGGGTCTAGCAATCTGGTGAATGCAGCGAACTCATAATTCGCCTAAGGCGAGTTCGATCCTCGCGACCCCCATTTCATCCATCCAATGCGACTGCTGCTGCTGATCGTTCTGCTGCTGTTGCCAGCTTTCTTTGCAGCGGTTGAGGTCTCCCTGCTGCGGCTTCGCCCCAGTCGTGTGCAGGTGCTCACCGAAGAGGGTGTCCCTGGTGCACCGGCGGTCCAGCGTTTGCAGCGGCGTTTGCGGCGGGCCCTGCTGATGTCGCAGCTGGGCGTGACTCTTTCCCTGGTGGCCTTGGGCTGGGTGGCGCGGGGCCTTGGCCATCAGTGGTGGCCCCACGACGCCCAGGCTGGTCGCTGGTGGGACCTGCTCTGGTTCATGCTGCTGGTGGCCCTCGCCACCCTGTTGGCCGGTCTGCTGCCCCGTGCTTGGGTGCTGAATCGTCCGGAGCGGGCAGCGCTGCGTCTGGCGCCCTTGCTGGAGGTGGTGATGCGGGTGTTGAGACCCCTGCTCACGCTGCTCGAGGGGTGCGGCACGGTGTTGCTCCGGCTTGTGGGCCTGACCCCCCGCTGGGATGCTCTCGTGCCTGGTCTGACGGCCGGTGAGCTGGAGACCCTGATTGAGACCGGTGGGGTCACAGGCCTGCGGCCCGATGAGCGCAACATTCTTGAGGGCGTGTTCGCGCTGCGCGACACCCAGGTGCGTGAGGTGATGGTGCCCCGCTCCGGCATGGTCACCCTGCCGGTGGAGGTCCGTTTTGCCGAACTGATGGAGGCCGTGCATCGCACCCGCCACGCCCGCTTTCCCGTGATCGGCCAGTCGCTCGATGATGTGCGCGGTGTGCTCGACCTGCGGCGTCTCGCCGAGCCGATCGCCCGCGGGGCTCTTCAGGAGGACTCTCCGTTGGAGCCTTATCTGCTGCCAGCCCAGCGGGTGCTTGAGACCAGCACCCTGGCGGAACTGTTGGCCCTGATCCGCAGCGGTCACCCCCTCCTGCTGGTGGTGGATGAGCACGGAGGGACGGAGGGACTCGTGACCGCAGCTGACCTCACCGGTGAGATCGTCGGTGAGGAAGTGGAGCCGGAACCGGCCGTTCCCGACCTGGAGGCCCTCCCCGATCAGCCTGGCGTCTGGTTGGTGGCCGGTGACCTGGAGATCTTCGAGCTGAACCGGCAGCTTGGCCTTGAGCTGCCGGAAGCCACCGATCACCACACCCTGGCGGGGTTTCTGTTGGAGCGTCTTCAGCACATCCCGGCCCCCGGGGAAGCCTTGCGACATCAGGGCTTGCACTTCGAGATCTTCGAGATGGAAGGGCCGCGGATCGTGCGAGTGCGACTCCTCATTCCTGACGATCGAGGTGTGTCAGTAGCGGATCAGGAGCAGGATCACCGATAATCTGCCCCGACCCCGTGCCTCTGCCGATGACCGACCCCATGGTTCCGGTGAAGGTCGGCGTGATCGGCATCGGCAACATGGGCTGGCATCACGCCCGCGTGCTCAGCCTGCTCAAGGATGCGGAGCTTGTGGGCGTCGCAGATCCCGATGCTGAGCGCGGTCATCTCGCCACTGAGCAGTTCGGATGCCGCTGGTTTGCCAGTTACGAGGCCATGTTCAGCGAGGTGGAGGCGGTTTGCATTGCCGTGCCCACGCTGCTGCACCATGCGGTTGGACTGGCCTGTCTGGAGGCTGGTCTGCATGTGCTGATCGAGAAGCCGATCGCCGCCAGCCAGGAAGAGGCGGCGGCCCTGATCGCCGCCTCCAGCCGCAACGGTCGCCTGCTGCAAGTCGGTCACATTGAGCGTTTCAACCCTGCCTTCCGTGAACTGACCAAGGTGGTGGCCAGTGAGGAGGTCGTGGTGCTGGAAGCGCGCCGTCACAGCCCCCATGCCGACCGAGCCAATGATGTGTCCGTGGTCTTGGATTTGATGATCCACGACCTCGATCTGGTGCTGGAGCTGGCCCAGGCACCGGTGGTGCGCCTTGCCGCTGCCGGAGGCCGCAGTGCCGAAGGCCCGATCGATTACGTCAATGCCACGCTTGGGTTTGCCAATGGTGTGGTGGCCAGCCTGACGGCCAGCAAGATGAGCCACCGCAAGATCCGCAGCCTCAGCGCCCATTGCCGGGCGAGCCTGGTCGAGACCGATTTCCTCAATCACACCCTGCATATTCACCGCCGTGCCCACGAGTGGTACTCGGCCGATCACGGTGAATTGCTTTACCGCAATGATGGATTCATTGAGGAGGTCAGTACCACCTCGATTGAACCGCTTTACGCCGAGCTGGAGCACTTCCTCCAGTGCGTCCGCGGCCGTGAAACCCCTGCAGTGGATGGTCTTCAGGCATCCCGGGCCCTTCGCCTGGCCGATTTGATCGAGCAGGCGGTGGAGCACCCCGGCATGGGAGTGCCCCTCAGCGATCCGATCTGATCAGCTCCCGCAGAGCGGCGATCTGCCAGCGACGGCAGTCGGCGGGCGAGGACCGGTAGAACTGATCCCACGCGTCAGCCTTATGTACTGCGTAGCTGGAAGCCTCCAGCTCAGGGTGGGTCATGAGCCAGCCCACCCGCACGGCGTGACCGATGACCACATCAAGGGCCACATCGTCATCGATGTGCACCGTTGGGTTGGTGGTCACAAACGCCATCAGTGACAGCAGGCACTCCGTACAGAGCTGTCGGTATTCCGGTGCCGGGATGCGGCTGAGCAGATGCTCCACGAGGGTGGCGAAATTTTTCTCGCCCGGGGTCTTCTCCAGCAGCAGTGCACTGGTGAGACGGTTGCGTCGTTCGAGCTTGTCGCCGATCACGAGGCCGCGGCAATGCTGCAGCAGTGACCAGATCCCAGCATGGAAATCCTTCGGGACCCGTTGCAGAGAGCCCAGCCGGATGCGTTGCTGCAGCCAGTCGTCACCGCTGGGCGACTCCTCCAGGGGGGAGGGAACGGCCCACTGCACCGGACCGCTGAGGTGCAGGGCTTCATTGCGCTGCAAGGAGGCGTGGGCATGTTCAAGGTCGGCGAGCACCGCCCGTAGCCGGCGACCGATCGTATGGGGGGGGTCAGAGCAGAGGGCCTCAAAGGCTTGGTCCTGACTGAGTCTTGATTCCGCTGCCAGTTCGGCGGTGAGCATCAGCATCAGCTGCCCGAGTTGCAAGGTGAGCGTGCCCTTGAGCATCTGGGGTTCGCGGCGAGCGATCCCGTCGAGGGCGAGGAGCAGCTCCTGCTGCAGGGCCTGCTCACGGGAGTCAGTACCGCAGGTGCGTCGGATTCTTGTGGCGATCGCCCCATTGGCCAGGGGGGTGGCCAGGAGGGAGTCGCTGCTGTAGCTGCGCCCCACCACAACAGTTTTCTGACGGGCCAGCAGGTCGATCAGCGCATCCTCCAGCTGGGGATGCACCAGGCCGAGCACTCCGGCGCAGCGGCGCACCACATTCCAGTCTTGTTGATGCAAGCCTCGGTGATAGATCTCCTCCAGCAGGCTGCGCAGCTCCACCGGCGATCCACTCGGACCGGTGAGAATCGCTTCGTCACCGAGATGGCGGTGGAGCAGTTCCAGCACCTCGGCTTGCTCCCGGAGGGAGGAGCTTCTCCATAGACGAGCCCGCAATTCCGGCAGGGAGATCTCATCGAGCTCCTGTTCCTGAGCGGCGGTCAGATCCTCCAGGTCAGTGGAATCCTGCAGCAGTTCGGATGCCGCTGCAGGGGGCTGGAGTGACCGAACCCTTCCGGGATCGAGGCCGGCTGGCAGGTCCAGCCACTGCCCCTGGCTTGCCAGTTGCTCCAAGGGGGCGAGCTGCACAGCAATGCCTTCCAGTTCACCGCTTGCCAGTCGGCTTGCCAGCTCCTGCACGGTCTCGAGATCCCGCTGAACAAGGACGTCTGGCAGGGGGATCAGCAGAAGAGGGGCGCCTGCGCCCCGCCAGTGACGTTGCAGCAGATGCAGTTCGTTCACCACGGTGTCCAGCAGCTGCTTTGGGTCATCCGCGAGGTAGAAGGTGTCCTCCTCAAGCACCGCAGGCAAAAAGGCCATCCGGGCTTCGCCCTGGCGGTAGAAGCGTGCAGTCGTGGCTGTTTCAGCGCGCAGGGGTGGATGGCCGCCAAGCCCCAGGGCTGGGTTCGCCCCCAGTTGCTGAAGTCGTTCACCCAGGGCATCGGAGGGCAGCACCTGGATGCTGCACCGGTCGGGATCGGTGACTGGGATCCCGCGGCTCTGCAGGCTGGCGCTCAGCGTGGAACTGGCTGGAACCAGGGCAACCAGCACCTGATCGGCACCGAGCTGCTGGGGCAGCCTGCGGCCACAGGGGTCCAGGTCTTCCGGCAGGAGCAGTCCGCTCAGCAGCATCTCTCCCAGCCAGGTCAGGCTCTGGGTCCAGAGCAGGGGCACGTTGTCGTTGGCAAGCCGCTTCTGGCTGCCGGGGCTGCGTCGCTCCAGCTCCACCACCGAATCCGGCACCAAATACAGCTCAGGGAAGAGCCGTTGTCCGTTGTGCTCGACCGCTAGCGGCTGCAGCCGCTCCCGCCAGTGACGGGCGTCCTCCCAGCGCTCTTCGCAGCAAGCGGTGACCAGTTCATAGGCGAGGAATAGGGGCCATTCCGATTCGATGCCCTCAAACGTGGCGAGCTCGTCCCGTTTGTAATGAAGGCGGCTGATGTCCTCCACCACGGTCTGGTGACCATCACGTCGGAAGCGCTTGTAGCCATAGGCGCCCCCAAGGTCGCGGCGGATCCGCTCGCAGGTGCGTTGCACAAGTTGGGGGTCTTCCACGGCCCAGGCTGGATACCCCACCACGGAGAGACAGGCGCTGTCTGCCTCCTTGCTGGCCGATTCCCGTGGCAGCAGACCCTGGAGTGCCCGTCGCAGCCGCACAACGGCGCCATGGGGAATCTGCGCCTGCAGGGATCCGTCACCGTGGACGCCGAACAGGTCGAGGCCGTCGAGGGCCTCGAGGGCAGCCTTGGCCATGCCGATCGAACTGGCGTTTCGTTCGGGCAGGCCATGGTTTCCCTTGTCACCCCGCTCCCAGATCCCGTAGTCAGGCACGCGATAGGCCCGGGCCACGTAATAGATCAGGTTTTGGACGAAGTCGGCCTCGTGGCGACTCTGCAACACGGTCAGACCGCTGCGGGTCAGCTGGGCGAGCTGCAGCAGAAACAGCGAAGTGGCGTCGATTTGCAGATGCCCCCAGCCGTCGTCAGGCACCACGGTGTCGCCACTGGCGGTGTCGTATTTGGCGTGGAGTGCATCGAGGGGATCAAGGCTCTGCTTGAACCGCTCCACCTTCGCGGCCTGGCGCATCATGGCGTTCAGCAGGCCGCGCATCAGGGCGAGCACGCGTTGTTCCAACTCCCAGGAGCGTGCTGTGGCGCCGTCGTTCAGTCGACGATGGGCGAGGGCTAGGCCCCAGACGCACTGGATCGAGTACACACAGTCCCGTACCCAGGCGTCGCCGTAGTTGCCATGCACGGTGTGGGCGGTGCTTGCGGGCAGCAAGCCGCTGATCGGATGCTGTCGCTGCAGCACCACCTGATCAATGGCTGCATCAAGGCTTTCGAGCAGGCTCCAGCGCGCCTCCTCTGAGGTGCTGTCTGGGCTGACGAGGGAGGGGTGCGACAGGGAGGGATGCGACAGAACCATGACCTCCAGGCCGACCAGTTCTAAATTCTCTCCTGTAGCAGGACCGCGGATGGACGCCGTCAGTACCGATCCGTGTGATCAGCACCGTTGTCAGGTGCTTGGTGTTGGGGTGGATGCCTGTCGGGATGTCCACGCCGCTGCCATCGGTTTGCATGCACGAGGCGGTGGTCAGATCGTCACCCTGAATGCGGAAATGACGATGGCGGCCAGGGCCGATGCGCAGCTCGGCGCAGCGATTGCCGCCGCCGAGCTGGTGATCCCTGACGGTGCTGGGGTGGTCTGGGCTTTGGCTCGCCAGGGCGTGCGGGTGCGCCGCAGTCCTGGAATTGAGTTGGCTCGTGCTCTCCTGGCCTATGCCGAAGCGCATGGCTGGACAGTGGCCCTAATCGGCGCGGCGCCGGAGGTCATGGATCGCTTGCGCCAGCGTCTGGCGGCAGAGTTGCCGGCCCTGCGACTCGTGATGGCCGAACACGGCTATCAACCAGCCGAGAGCTGGCCACTGCTCGAGCGGCGCCTGCAGGTGCTGAAACCAGACCTCGTCCTCGTCGCCCTCGGAATTCCCCGTCAGGAGACCTGGACCCAGCGGCTGCATGCCGATCAACCCGGACTCTGGATGGGTGTTGGCGGCAGTTTTGACGTCTGGGCCGGAGTCAAGCAGCGTGCACCCCAATGGATGGGGCGACTGCAAGTGGAGTGGCTGTATCGATTGGTGCAGGAGCCGAGTCGTTGGCGTCGGATGCTGTCGTTGCCTGCCTTCGCCTGGGAGGTGATCCGCAGGGGTGAAGGCAGAGCCAAACGACGCTGAGCTCGGCTTCAGGATTCAGCGGAAGCCGACGGAGGCCTGCCAAACGAAGGCAAGCAGCAGGAAGAACAGGGGAATGATCGGCAGGATGTCGACCAGCGGTCCGAAGGCCTGATAGGCCTCGGGCAGTTGGGCCAGCAGATCGAGTGTGGTGGCGGCCATCCCGGCGATGTCATGGGCGATGAGCGGACGCTACCACGTGTGATGGGCGGGAGACTCTGGGAGCCAGGGAGCGAAATCCTCTGCAAAACAACCGTCCCGGATTGCTTGCCCCATTGCAGTCGTGAAGCGGATCAGGTGGGTCAGGTTGTGGAGGCTGAGCAGGGTCAGTCCGAGCAGTTCATCGCTGCGGATTAGGTGATGGAGGTAGGCGCGGCTGTGGCGTGTGCAGGCGGTGCAGGGGCAGCTGGCATCCAGCGGGCTGTGGTCGTGGCGGAAGCGGGCATTGCGCAGATTCCAGCGCTCGCCATCGACCAGGGCGGTGCCATGGCGTCCGAGCCGGGTCGGGAGCACACAGTCGAAGAGGTCGATGCCATTGGCCACGGCCACCGCCATCTCCCGGAGGGTGCCGATGCCCATCAGATACCGAGGACGGTCATCGGGAAGTAAGGGCGTGACCTCTCTGACGATCCGGTGCATCTCCTCCACCGGTTCGCCCACACTCACGCCACCGATGGCGATACCGGGCAGGTCGAAGCCAGCGACTGTGCGGGCACTCTGCTCGCGAAGATGCGGGAAGCAGCCCCCCTGCACAATGCCGAAGAGGGCCTGGTCAGGCCGATTGTGGGCTGAGGCACAGCGCTCGAGCCAGGCGTGGGTGCGGCGGCAGGCTTCCTCCACGTCGCTTTCGCTGGCCGGATAGGGGGGGCATTGATCGAAGGCCATCGCCACATCAGCCCCGAGGGCCATCTGGATCTCCATCGACCGTTCCGGGGTCAGGAGAATCTTGCTGCCATCGCGGGGGTTACGGAAATCAACGCCGTGATCGTCGATGCGGTTCAGCTCACCCAGGCTGAACACCTGGAAACCACCGGAATCGGTCAGCATCGGGCCGTCCCAGCCCATGAAACGGTGGAGGCCGCCGGCATCCGCCACGATCCCTTCGCCGGGCTGCAGATGCAGGTGATAGGTGTTGGACAGCACCATCTGAGCGCCTGTGTCCGCGAGCTGGGTGGTGCTCACCCCTTTCACGGTGCCAAGGGTGCCCACGGGCATGAACCGTGGGGTGTTCACCGGGCCGTGGGGGGTTTGGAAGCAGCCGCAGCGTGCACGCGTGTGGGTGCAGTGGGCTTCGATCTGAAAGCTGAACACAGGCCCCTCAGGCGCCATCCCTGACCTTACGGTGAACCCCTGCCCCCGCCCCTCACCTCTCTCCTCTGGCTGCCATGGCTCCGCTCTGGATCCGCGACTTCGCTGGCGCCTGGGTCTTCTACACCGTGTTGCCGGGTTGGCCCCGCCTTCAGCCCCGCTTTGAACGGATCGCTCGCTTCGCTCCCTGGATCGGCTTGGTGATCGGCAGCTTGCAGACCCTGCTTTGGCTGCTGTTGGAGGCATTGGGCTGGTCGCCACTACCGCTGGTGCTGGCAGTGATCAGTTTCGGTGCCTGGTTGACCGGAGGTCTCCATCTCGATGGTGTGATGGACACCGGGGATGGCCTGGCGGCTGGTCGAGACCGATGCCTGGAGGCGATGGATGACAGCCGCGTCGGGGCCAGCGGCGTGCTGGCGTTGTTGCTGGTGCTCGCACTGCTGGTGGCAGCGCTGTTGACGCTGGCCCAGCATCAACCGTCTCTAGTGCCGCTGGTGCTCCCCGTCGTTGCGTTCTGGGGGCGCTGTTCTCCGCTCTGGGCGATGTTGGGCTTCCCTTATCTGCGCGAGGAGGGAACGGCGTCCTTTCACCGAACCCATGCCCGATCAGGCCAAGAGCTGATTCCCGCCGCAGCGGTTGTTGGGCTTGGGCTCGTGGTGTTGCTGCCGTGGCCGCAGTGGCGAGGGCTGCTGATCAGTGTTCCCTGCGGACTACTAGCGGCCTGGGGAGTGGCCACTTGGCTGGGGCGCCGTCTGGGGGGGCACACCGGAGATACCTACGGTGCCTCCGTGGTCTGGACTGAAACACTCACGCTGGTGTTGTTGGCGCTTCTGCTGGGAGGGTGAGCAGGAAGGCATTGCCTTCCACCGGTAGCTCCGGGCTCAGTGTCTGTGGGTTGCAGAGCAGGCGCAGCTCTCCGCCTCGGTCTTCGGCTAGCTGCCGGGCGAGGGCCAGCCCTAGCCCGCTTCCTGATCGCTCGCGGCTGCGTTCGCCGCGGACGCCCTGCTCGAAGATTTGCTCTCGCTCTGAGGAATGGATGGCTGGTCCTCCGTCCCAAATACAGATGCCGCGTTGGTCGCCCTGATTGCTCAGATGCAGGCCCAGGGGGGCACCGGAGGGGCTGTAGCGGAACGCGTTTTCCAGCAGGTTGGCGATGATCTCGGCGACCACGCCGTCTTCTCCTGGACGCTCCACATCGCTCCAGTCAGGCCAGGGTTGCGGACTCGACCAGGAGCGTCCCTGGAGTGTCGCCGTCGCTGCGGCGCGATCCGCTAACGGTGCCAGCAAGGAGCGCAGGCTCTGCTTTTGGCGGCTGGGGAGCATCGGTGGCAGCAGCAGGGCGCTGGATCCCTGGGCTTCCAGCAAGCGGCTCTCCCGGCCGATTCCGTCGATGGCAGTGATGTAACGGTCCAGTCGTCCTTGCTCATCGAGCAGGTTCTCCACGAGGGGGCGGTGCTGGCTCTCGGGCTCGAGTCGGCGCAGGAGCAGTTGGGCATAGGTCCGTAGGGCGGCCAGAGGATTGCGGAGCTGATGCACGACGAGATCAAGCTGCTCTCGCTGCAGCTGAAGTTGGTGGCTCAAGCGGCTGCGTTCCAGGTCGAGGCTGAGGTTGTAGGCGAGGGCGCCCGCACAGGCCTCCAGGCGGCGATCGAGCCCGCGGGTCCAGGTTGCGGCACTGCTGCATTCAGCCCGCAGAGCCCCGAGCAGCAGGTTGCCTTCACGGAGGGGGTACCAGCGGCGTTCGGCCGCCGGTGCCCGCAGGGCTGGATCCGTTTCGACGGGCGGAAGCGGTGTGGCGCTGTCTGGCCATTGATGCACCATCTCAAGGCCTGGCTCCGTCCCGTCCTGGCCACGGGCGACATACAGCACGAGCCTGGCGATACCCTCCTCTCCCTCAAAGCAATCCAGCTGTTGCTGGGCTAGGGCAAGAAAGCGTTCGCTGAGGAGCATGGAACTCAGATGTGCCGTCGAACACAGACGGATGGCGCTTACCCCGTCCCGGGGGGTTGTCAATCAGGGAAAAAGTCTTAAGATCTGATGATCGACCGATAGCACGCCCCCTCCGAGAGGCGAGGCTTCGGCGTCAACTCCGCTGCGGTTGCGCTTTAGTCGCTACCAAGGCTACAGCAGAGGTTGATGCGTCCCCTGTTGTGCATCGGTTTCGGCCGGTGATGTTGATGCCGTGAGCCGGCGTCAGTGTGGCTCGCCACAGCTGGCGCACCTTTCGGATTGCTGACGTCTCGACGCTTTGCGTCTGTTTTTGCGCTGGTGTTCGTCCGCTCTGGCGGGCTGCTCCGACGCTTTCCACCTTCATGCTCCCCAGTGGGAGTCTCTCGCCATGTCCAAAAAGCGCAAGCGGATCAGTCGCCGCCGTCTCGCCGGTCAGCGTGTTCTCGCCCACGTGCCGACCTACAACCTCGAAACCGGTGAGCACAAGCCCGTCACCGCCGGTCGTCGCTTCATTGCCGAAAACGGCATTACCCCTCCTGCACTGCTGAAGGTTCGCCGCAACGAACACACCACGGATCATTTCTTCTGGGGAGAAAAGGGTCTGTTCAGCGCTCAGTACGCCGAAGAGAACCACTTCCTTTTCCCTTCTCTGCGCTCCATCGTCGACAACATCGGCGAGGACACCCTGTTTGAAGGCCTCGAGCTCGTGGCTGATGACTGGGAAGAGATGGAGGAGTACGAATACGCCTTCGTCTGAAGCCGTTCCCAGGCCTCAAACCACCACCATGGCGAGCAAGCCCTCAGAGTCTGGTCATGACCACCAGGCCCTGAGGGCTTTTGTGATGGCTGGCAGAGCTGCGGCGTCGATGGTGTGTCCGGATTCGCTGGCGACGAGGTCAGCTTTCGCTGCGTTGGTGTTTGCGTTGAGAAGGCTCTGGAGTTGAAGGCTGGCCTGAAACGGCACGATCTCATCGTTTTTTCCATGGAGCAGCAGCACCGATGGCCGATTCGCCGGCGCTGCCCAGCCTGGATGGGGGTAACCGCTGCAGGAAATCACCCCCGCCAGAGGCAGATCACAGCCACTGAGCACGGCCATGGCCGCACCTTGGGAGAAGCCCAGTAACACGGTTTGCGCCAGCGGAATCCCTCCGCTCTCCAGCTCCTTCAGTCGTTGGCAGAGCGCTGCCTGGGCGGAGGGAACGGCTTGCCAGTCGGAGGGGAAGAGTCCATACCACTGGCGGCCCGATCCCTGGGGATGGGGCTCCGGCGCGCGCAGGGCGATCAGTTCCACCGGCTGGGGGAGATCCGCTGTCAACGCCTGGCCGAGAGGCAACAGGTCATCGGCATCTGCACCCCATCCATGCAGCAGCACCAGCCGCTGCTGCGCCCCTGGGGGGCTGAGCAGAAGTCGGTCGCTGGGGTTCGCTGCAGGCATGAACAGAGGCGGAGTCGCTGCTGCGTAGGTTGGCCCATGGAATCCTTCTGCTGCCATGGCTCCCACAGCCCTGCTGAGCGTGTCCGACAAGCGGGGGCTGGTGCCCTTGGCGGAGGCCTTGCACCGTCGCCATGGCTTTCAGCTTCTCTCGAGTGGCGGCACGGCTACGGCGCTCGAGCAAGCGGGCTTGCCCGTGACCCGCGTCGCTGATCACACAGGCGCTCCGGAAATTCTCGGTGGTCGGGTCAAGACCCTGCATCCCCGGATCCATGGGGGGATCCTGGCCCGTCGTGGGGATCCCGCCCATGAGGCCGATCTCGCGGCTCAGCAGATTGCACCGATCGATGTGGTCGTGGTCAATCTCTATCCCTTCAGGGAAACGGTGGCTGATCCTGATGTCAGCTGGGACACCGCCATCGAGAACATCGACATCGGCGGACCCACCATGGTGCGCTCGGCAGCCAAGAACCATGCGCATGTGGCTGTGCTCACCAGCCCCGAGCAGTACGACCGGGTGGTCGCTGCCCTCGATCGCCCCGGTGGGATTGATGCTGGCCTGCGCCGTCGTCTTGCTCTTGAGGCGTTTGCGCATACAGCCGCTTACGACACCGCCATCAGCAATTGGATGAAGGGCCGGATGAACCCGGCCGACAGTGATGCAGGGCAACAGGACAGCGAAGAGGGCGGAGCCGCGCTGCCGTGGCTCGAAGCAGTGCCCTTGCGTCAGACCTTGCGTTATGGCGAGAACCCCCATCAGCAGGCGGCCTGGTACAGCGCACCCCGTCGTGGCTGGGGAGGAGCGCTGCAACTGCAGGGCAAAGAGCTCAGCACCAACAATTTGCTCGACCTGGAGGCGGCCCTTGCCACGGTGCGCGAATTCGGATACGGCACAGAGGGGGCCCACCCTGCGGAGCAGCCGGCGGCCGTCGTGGTCAAGCACACCAACCCCTGCGGCGTGGCCGTTGCCGAGGGGGTGGCCGGGGCGCTCACCCGTGCGCTTGATGCTGACCGTGTCAGCGCCTTCGGAGGGATCGTGGCCTTGAACGGTTCCGTGGATGCCGCGGCGGCCCGTGAACTGACCAGCCTGTTTCTGGAGTGTGTGGTGGCACCGGGATTCAGCCCTGAGGCGCGGGAAATCCTTGCCGGCAAAGGGAACCTCCGTCTGCTCGAGCTTGCCCCTGCGGCGATCGATGCGGCCGGCCGCGATCACGTGCGCAGCATCCTCGGCGGTGTCCTGGTGCAGGATCTGGATGATCAACCGATCGATCCAGCCGGATGGACCGTCGCGACGCAGCGTCCGCCGACAGCCCAGGAACAGGCGGATCTGCGTTTCGCATGGCAGTTGGTGCGCCATGTGCGTTCGAACGCGATTGTTGTCGCCAGGGACGGACAGAGCCTGGGGGTTGGCGCCGGACAGATGAACCGCGTCGGTTCCGCTCGCTTGGCGCTCGAAGCTGCCGGAGAGCAGGCCCGGGGGGCTGTGCTTGCCAGTGACGGCTTCTTCCCTTTCGACGACACGGTGCGTCTTGCGGCCAGCCATGGCATCACCGCAGTGATTCATCCCGGCGGCAGCCTTCGCGACGCTGAGTCCATCAAGGCCTGCGATGAACTGGGCCTGGCGATGCTGCTCACCGGGCGGCGCCACTTCCTGCATTGAGGCCCTGAACCCCTAACCTCGCCCCACGCCCCCTTCCCTCTTCAGCGCGATGACCCTCGCAGCCCTTCCTTTTGCCCTCAACTTTCTGCATCCGCTGATGATGTGGGTGTTATTGGCCGCCGGTGCTTATGCACTGTTCCTGGGCATCAAGGCCAAAAAAGTGCGCACTGGCACCCCGGAAGAGCGCAAAGCCCTGATCCCCGGCAAGTTCGCTCAGCGTCACTACCTCTGGGGAAGCCTGCTGCTGGTGGTGATGGTGTTCGGCACCCTTGGAGGCATGGCCGTGACCTATCTGAACAACGGCAAGCTGTTCGTCAGCCCACACCTGATCGTCGGTTTGGCCATGACCGGGATGATCGCAGCCGCTGCGGCGCTTTCACCGCTGATGCAGCAGGGGAATCTCTTGGCCCGCAAAGCCCATGTGGGCCTGAATATGGGCATGCTCACTCTGTTCCTCTGGCAGGCCGTGAGCGGTATGGAGATCGTCAACAAAATCTGGACCAACCGCTGAGCCGGATCAGGCGGCTGGAGCTAAGCCGCCTAGGCAATCAGAACGCTGCCCGCTTTCTCGGTGGGCAGACAAGCCCATGGCTGGCATGGAAATCTTCCTGCACTTTCCAGGTCAGCTTGCGTGAGATCTGACGCACGATCTGGCGCAGCAGGTGATCGCCACTCGACTGCACCAGTCCCTCAGGCAGCACCGTAATCACCTTGGGCAGCCGGATCCAAACGGAGAGATCCAGTGACCAGCTGACGCTGGTGGCTTCGTTGCTGCCGTTTTCGCTGGTCTGCGGTTCCAGATTGAGGGTCGCCTGGAAGTCAACGTCGTAGAGCTCCTGAAGTGCTGGATCCGCATCGGCCAGGGGCACGGTGACGATCGCGTAGGTGCCCTCCTGCTGCGGCAGCAACCTCAGGCCGATGGTCGGTTCCACCTCGAAGCCGAAATTGCCGAAGCGACCGAGGCGCAGGGCATAGGCCTGGCTGTCGATCGCCGCGACCTCCATTGGGGCGGCACAACGTCGGAACCAGCCTTCATGTCGGTCGAGGTAGACCGCCACCGGGTCGCGTGGCGCCAACATCTCCATGCGATCGGAGAACGTGCTCCGATAGCAGCGGACCTGGCGATCGTCGCTATGGCGCAGGGTTTCGGCTGGAGGTCTCGCCAAAAGCAGCACGGATGAATGTCCCTCGCCGGGGACGGTCCCCGTTAGATCAACCAATGTAAAGGGGCCGGGCCTCAGCGTTCGCTCAGAGCGATCAGACGCTGAATCACATGCTCCACGACGCGATCAGGGGTCGAGGCGCCGGAGGTGATTCCCACCTTCACGGGGCCGTCCGGCAGAAAGTTTTCTTCGCGCACCAAGTCCTGGCCCAGGGGTTTGTGCTCGATGCTGTTGTCGGCATCGATGCGCTCGGGCGTATCGATATGGAACGAGCGAATCCCGCGGCTGATGGCGATCTCCTGAAGGTGGGTGGTGTTGGAGGAGTTGTAGCCCCCGATCACCACCATCAGATCAAGGGGTTCATCCACCAGGGAGAACATGGCGTCCTGCCGCTCCTGGGTGGCATCACAGATGGTGTTGAAGGCGAGAAAGTGCTCGTTGAGGTGGGCCGGTCCGTATTTGCTGAGCATCGTGCGTTCGAAGAGCCGACCGATCTCTTCGGTTTCGCTCTTGAGCATCGTGGTTTGGTTGGCGACCCCCAGGCGCTCCAGGTCTCGATCGGGGTCAAAGCCTGGTGAACAGGCCTTGGCGAAGCGATCCATAAAGGCGTCCCGATCGCCCTGACCGAGGATGTAATCGGCCACCATGCGGGCTTCCTCGAGATCGAGGACCACCAGATAGGTGCCGGCGAAGGAGCTGGTGGCGAGGGTTTCCTCGTGCTTCACCTTGCCGTGAATGATGGATGTGAAGGCCTGTTTCTTGTGCTTCTCCACGGTCGTCCACACCTTGGAGACCCACGGACAGGTGGTGTCCACGATGTGGCAGCCCCGTTCATTGAGCAGCTGCATCTCCTGCACCGTCGCACCGAAGGCCGGCAGGATCACCACGTCTCCTGAGGCCACTTCGGAAAAGTCCTTCACCCCTTCATCCACCGGGATGAACTGCACATTCATGTCGCGCAGGTGGTCATTGACCGAGGGGTTGTGAATGATCTCGTTCGTGATCCACAGCCGTTCACTTGGATAGTGCCGACGGGTTTCGTAGGCCATGGCCACAGCCCGCTCCACGCCCCAACAGAATCCGAAGGCTTCGGCCAGTCGCACCGTCAGTCGGCCGTGGTTGAGGCGGTAATCGTTGTCGCGGATCGAGCCGATTAGGCCACTTTGGTAAGCCTGCTCCAGGCTGCCGGCCACCTCCTCGGCGCGACCGAAGCCCCGACGGTTGTAGCGATCGGAGTGATGCAGAGAGCGCTTGAAGGCGTGGGTATCCATGGCGCGACGTCGGCGGTGGGATGACTCTATGGGTCCAAAACAAAACCCGACCCCCTGAGGGGTCGGGTCGGAACGCTCAGGAGGCTGAGCCAAGGGGTTTTAGTTGCCGGCTGAAGCGAAATCGGGATAGGCCTCCATCCCGTGCTCACCGATGTCGAGACCTTCGATCTCTTCCTTTTCAGTGACGCGGATGCCACCGAACAGGGAACCAATTACAGACCAGGCGATCCAGCAGGTCACAAGGGTCCAGATGGCGTAGGCAGCACAGCCCAGGGCCTGAATACCCAGCTGGGAGATGCCACCGCCGTTGAAGAGGCCGATGCCGGCAGCACCGGGATCCATGCCATCCACGCCCCAGAGGCCGATCACCAGGGTGCCCCAGATGCCGCACACACCGTGCACAGAGAAGGCACCAACGGGGTCATCGATTCCTGCGGCATCAATGGCAGCCACAGCGAACACCACGATCACACCACCCACGGCACCGGCCACCCAGGAGCCCACCAGGGTCATGTTTCCGCAGCCAGCGGTGATGCTCACCAGGCCGGCGAGGATGCCGTTGATGATCATCGTCAGATCCGGCTTGCCGGAGGTCAGGGTCGACACAACCGTGGCAGCGATGGCACCACCGGCAGCGGCCAGGGTGGTGGTGACAGCAACGTAGGGGACGTACTGGTCCATGGCCAACTCGGAGCCAGGGTTGAATCCGTACCAGCCGATCCAGAGCACCAGAGCGCCCAGGGTGGCAATGGCCATGTTGTGACCAGGAATGGCCTGGGGCTTGCCGTCGATGAATTTGCCGATGCGGGGTCCGAGCAGCATGGCGCCGACAAGACCTGCCCAGGCGCCCACGGAGTGGACGATCGAGGAACCAGCGAAATCGATGAAACCAAGCTCGCTCAGCCAACCGCCGTTCCACTGCCAAGAACCGGAGATCGGGTAGATCACAGCGGTCAGGATCAGGGAGAACACCACGAACTCACCGAACTTGACGCGTTCGGCCACAAGACCAGACACGATCGTTGCGGCGGTGCCGGCGAAGGCAGCCTGGAAGAGGAAATCAACCGAGGGGACCAGACCGCCTTCTGCGATCAGCTCAGGGGTGACCGTGGGGTCAAAGAAGAGGCCGCTGAAATACAGCCAGCCCGCGGCGACGGGGTCGCCGTACATCAGTGAATAACCAATGAACCAGTAGGCGGTCACCGCAAGCGCGAACACAAACAGGTTCTTGGCCAGGATGTTGACCGCATTCTTCTGACGACACATACCGGCTTCGACCATGGCGAAGCCGGCGTTCATGAAGATCACCAGGATGGTGGCCACCAGCAACCAGAGGTTGTTGGCCAGGAAGGCGGCATTCAGCTCGGGCATCTCAGCGGCGTGGGCCGAGAGATTGAAGAGACCGAGGCCGAACAGCGCGACCGGCACACAGGCCAGCCACATCAAAGAGCGGTTCGACTTAAAGCCGCGGATGCTGCGGAGGAGGAGCATGGGGCCTTCCAAGAGACTGGCGTCTTGGAGGCGTGTCTTGCCCCGCCTTGCAGGCGAGTGCAGAGCAGTTGTCATGAAAGGAGAGCAGGGCTGCAGAAAGGGCTGGACGCTGGGTCCGGCTTCCAAGCCCCAAAGTGCTCGCTTATGAACCTTTCCCTGGTGACGATTGCTACGGAATTGCCGATTGGTGGCTTTGAACCGGCCTGAGGCCATCCCAGAAGACCCCGTTCCGTTCGAACTGAAACGCGCAGGGAAAGACCTCCACGCCAGCACTCAGGGCCTCTCGGAAGAGCTCGCCGTAGCGGGGATCAGCACTGTCTCCCGGCGCGAACGCCGTGACATCCGGTCGGCTCAGGCAGGGCACCAGCACGGCCCGTGCTTCCGGCGGTAGGGCGCTCAGCTCCTTTAGGTGTTTCTGCCCTCGCTCCGTCACCGTGTCGGGAAAGAGAGCTAGAGACCCCTCGCTCCAGGTGGTGTTCTTGACTTCGAGATAAATGGGGCGCTGATCCTTGGCTGTCTCGTCAGGTTGAAGCAGCAGATCAATGCGACTGCGTTTGTTGGCTCCGTAGGCGACTTCTGGCCGAATCGAGCCGATGGCCCCGAGTTGTGTGTCCAGGTGTCCCGCTTCAATCGCCGCGCGGACCAGGCGATTGGGAAGGGCCGTGTTGATGCCCACCCAGCAGGGGCTGCCATCAGCCCCTGCTACTTCCGCTTGCTCCCAGGTCCAGGCGAGTTTGCGGGTCGGTGAGGGGGCGTAGCGCAGTCGCACGCGTCCGCCGGGATGCAGCACTCCTGTCATCGGTCCGGTGTTGGCGCAGTGGGCGGTCACCTCGCTGCCGTCATCAAGACGCACGTCAGCGAGAAAACGCTTGTAGCGCTTCAGCAGCACGCCCTCCTGCAGGGGCTCGAATTCAAGAAGCGGTTGGCCGGGCATAGCTGCGCAGCACCAGGGACGGAGATGGTGGCCATGGTGGCCCCTGGAGTGGGCCTGACAGCGCCGTGGGGTCGAGAATGCCGCGAAGTTCAGACGTGCCGGCCGGGCTGTTGATGGCGAGATCCCTGAAGCGCATCGCCCTGGTGGTGACCTACGGCACCTTGCTCAGCAAGTTGGGAGGGCTGGTGCGGCAGTTGGTGATTGCCGCTGCCTTCGGGGTAGGGGCTGCCTACGACGCCTACAACTACGCCTATGTGCTCCCGGGCTTTCTGCTGATTCTTCTGGGTGGCATCAATGGCCCCTTTCATAGCGCCATGGTGAGCGTGCTCAGCCGTCGGCCGCGGCAGGAGGGGGCTCAGATCCTCGCCACCCTCAACACGATGGTGAGCGCCGTGCTGTTAGCGGTCACCATCGTGCTGGTGTTGGCCGCCGATCCCTTGATCACCCTTGTGGGACCTGGCCTGAGTCCCGAGCTGCACCAGAATGCCGTGCTTCAGCTTCAGGTGATGGCGCCGATGGCGCTGCTTGCTGGTTTGATCGGCCTGGGGTTCGGCTCACTGAATGCCGCCGATGAGTTTTGGATCCCGGCCATTTCGCCGTTGATGTCTTCTCTGGCCCTCATCCTTGGCGTTGGGCTGTTGTGGGGGCAGCTCGGTGCCTCGATCGCGAGCCCCGCCTTCGCGATCCGCGGGGGGGTGGTGCTGGCCTTTGCCACTCTGGTGGGTGCCTTGTTGCAGTGGCTTCTGCAGTTGCCGGCCCTGGCCCGCCAGGGATTGGCTCGGATGCGTTTGGTCTGGGATTGGCGGCATCCCGGGGTTCGTGAGGTGTGGCAGGTGATGGGGCCGGCCACCCTCTCCTCGGGCATGCTCCAGATCAATGTCTTCACCGATCTGTTCTTTGCCTCTGGCATCCTCGGCGCGGCTGCTGGTCTCGGCTACGCCAACCTGCTGGTGCAGACACCTCTGGGCCTGATCTCCAATGCCCTGCTGGTGCCGCTGCTGCCCACCTTCTCGCGTCTGACCGCTCCGGAGGATCGCGAGGCCCTGGTGGCGAGGATCCGGCAGGGTCTGATGCTTTCCACCGCTGCGATGCTGCCGTTGGGCGCTTTGTTCGTCGCCCTCGGACAGCCGATCGTCGCTCTGGTGTACGCCCGTGGTGCTTTTGACCAGCAGGCCGTCCTTTTGGTCACAGGACTTTTGATGGCCTACGGGGTGGGGATGCCCGCTTATCTGGGGCGAGACGTGCTGGTGCGAGTCTTCTATGCCCTTGGTGACGGCACGACACCCTTCCGCCTCTCCCTGGCGGGCATTGGCCTGAATGTGGTGTTCGACTGGTTGCTCGTTGGCGGCCCGACCCCCTGGGGGCCTCAGCTGCCTTTCAATTTCGGGGCGCCGGGCCTGGTCTTAGCCACTGTGGCGATCAACCTGATCACCTGCGCCGCTTTGGTTCTGGCCCTTCAGCAGCGTCTCGGCGGCCTGCCGTTGGACGCCTGGGGTCGGGATGGACTGCGGTTGCTGCTGGCGGCGGTGTTGGCCGGTTTGTCTGCTTGGGCGCTGAGTTCAGGCCTCGACTGGGCTCCTGATGGCATGGGTCGAATCCTGCAGGTGGCCCTATCCGGTGCGATCGGATTGGTGGTGTACGCCCTGATCGGTCAGGCCAGTGGTGTCCCGGAAGTGCGTGAGATCACGCATGGACTGATGCGTCGGTTCAATCGTCGCTGAGCCGAACCTCCCGCTCCTCCCGCACCTGGATCGGAAGCTCCAGTTGCTGACGGCCCACCACCTGCGGTCCTTGGACGGAGAGGATTCTTGCTTCGATCCCGAATTCGCGGAACGCGGTATCCAGTTCTTGGATCAACGCTTTCTCCACCTGGGCCTCAGCGTCGACCACTTTGCCGATCAGCCGCTCGCCCAGCCGGCCAATCCGTTGGCGCACCACTTCACGTGCGTTGGTGACCTCAATGATCAGCACGGGACCTCCCGGGATGGCTGCAACCTTATCGGCAGTACTCCTCCAGGATCTCCTCGAGATCGCGGAGTTGTGCGGAGGGCATAAGCCTGGCGAGGGGGAGCCTGGTGCTGCCGCCGCCTATGGGCACCTGCACGGCTTCAAGGGCCTGACGGGCCGCTACAGCAGCGCCCTGGTCCATGCGAGCGCTGCATTCAATGGCCAGGGCCTCGGCGAGTCCGGCATCGCCGAGATACAGATGCCAGTTGGCGATCTGCAAATAGAGACGGTCGCTCAGGTTGTTACTGAGATCCCGCAGGGATGCGGCGTCAAGGCTCATGGTCCTGGAGGGGCAGAGGGCTGGTCTTCAGAGGCTGGTCGCATCTTGATCAGCACACCGAGTTGCACCACCAGGATCGCCAGCCAGAACTCGCTGAACAGGTTGAGGTGCTCCCAGGGGTGGCGCATCTGCTGAACGAACCAAAGGCCGCTGTTGACGGCCGCGAAAACCATGGCGTGCAGGCACAGGTTCACAATCCGATTGAAATGCCTGTAGGTCGGGTCCGTGGGATCAGCAGGGCCGTACCAGCGGATAGGCATGGAGCTTCCCGTGACGATGCGTTGATTCTGGCGCCCGGGCTGTTGCTTCCAGTCGATGTGCTCCCAGTCGATGTGCCCCAGTTGACGAAGGGTGCCTCGATAGGGTCAGATGGTTGGGCGCAAGCGCTTGTAGCTCAGCGGATTAGAGCATCTGACTACGGATCAGAGGGTCGGGAGTTCGAATCTCTCCAGGCGCGCTTCTCCAACTGCCTTCGGGCAGTTTTTTTTTGGCTGCTCGCAGGGGTCCTATTTCCTACGATTCGACAACAGTCGGATTGTGTCGATGTCTGAACGAGCCCCTTCCAAGATCAATGTCGCTCTAGGGGAGACCGATCCCGCTATCGCAGCACTGATCGCACGGGAGCAGGACCGTCAGGAGACCCACCTCGAGCTGATCGCTTCCGAGAACTTCGCCTCCCGGGCCGTGATGGAGGCTCAAGGGTCGGTGCTCACCAATAAGTACGCCGAAGGCCTGCCGCACAAGCGCTACTACGGCGGCTGTGAGCATGTGGATGCGATTGAGGAGCTGGCGATCGAGCGGGCGAAGCAGCTCTTTGGTGCCGCCTGGGCGAATGTGCAGCCCCACAGCGGCGCTCAGGCCAATTTCGCCGTGTTCCTGGCCCTGCTCCAGCCCGGCGACACGATCATGGGCATGGACCTCAGCCATGGCGGCCATCTCACCCATGGGTCACCGGTGAATGTCAGTGGCAAGTGGTTCAAGGTCGTTCAGTACGGCGTTGACCGGGAGACTCAGCGTCTCGACATGGAGGCGATCCGGAAGCTTGCGCTCGAGCATCGGCCCAAGTTGATCGTTTGCGGTTACTCCGCTTATCCCCGCACGATTGATTTCCCTGCTTTCCGGGCGATCGCCGATGAAGTGGGGGCCTTCCTGCTTGCCGATATGGCTCACATTGCCGGCCTCGTGGCAGCAGGTGTGCACCCCAGCCCTGTTCCCCATTGCGATGTGGTCACCACGACCACCCACAAGACCCTTCGCGGTCCCCGTGGAGGTCTGATCCTCTGCCGTGATGCCGAGTTCGCCCGTCAGTTCGATAAGGCGGTCTTCCCCGGCACCCAGGGTGGCCCGCTCGAGCATGTGATCGCCGCTAAGGCCGTGGCCTTTGGGGAAGCACTTCAGCCCGCTTTCAAGGCCTATAGCCAGCAGGTGGTTGCCAATGCACAAGCCCTCGCTGCCCGGATTCAGGAGCGGGGAATTGATGTGGTGAGCGGTGGCACTGACAATCACGTGGTGCTGCTCGACCTGCGCAGCATCGGCATGACCGGCAAGGTGGCCGACCTGCTGGTGAGCGATGTGCACATCACCGCGAACAAGAACACCGTGCCCTTTGATCCGGAGTCCCCCTTCGTGACCAGTGGTCTACGCCTGGGCACTGCCGCTCTCACCACCAGGGGCTTTGATGCTGAGGCCTTCCGAGAAGTGGCTGATGTGATCGCTGATCGTCTGCTGAATCCCGAGGACGACGCCATTCAGGCCCGATGTTTGGAGCGGGTCCGTGACCTCTGCTTGCGTTTCCCGCTCTATGGCGGAGTCGCTGTTGCACCGGCGCTTGCCTGACTGTCCCAAATGGTCTTGGAGCCTGGGCATGGACCTGCCTAGGATTTTTCTATTCGATCCCTTTTCGGGGTGATTCCCTCCGCGGAGCTTCCTGTGACCCTCGCGAGCAGCCCCCTCGCAGTCGCCGTGGCGAGCTTCGTAATGGCTGCGGGGATCACCACGATCATCGTTCCTCGGGTGCGGGCTTTAGGACTGCATTTCGGCCTCACCGATCAGCCCGATCCGCGCAAGCAGCACTCCACGCCGATGGTTCGTCTCGGTGGGGTGGCCATGGTGATGGGTTTCGCCCTCGCTCTCGCGGTGACCTGGGGGCTGGGGGGCTTTGGTCTGCTCGCTCCTGACCGAGATCAACTGATCTGGACCACCCTGGCGGGTTCCCTTTGCTTTTTTGTGATCGGCCTGGCCGATGACCTCTTTGCTCTTTCCCCCTGGCCCAGGCTCGCGGGGCAGGTGGCTGTCGCCGTCGTCGTCTGGTCCCAGGGGGTGAGGATCGGTGCCATCGATTTCCCCTGGCTGATCGATGGCGGCACGCCTCTTGTACTGCCCGATCTGCTCAGCCTCGCGGCCACGGTGATCTGGCTTGTGGGCATCACCAACGCGATCAATTGGCTTGATGGCCTCGACGGCCTGGCCGCTGGGGTGGCGGGTATTGCCGCCGTTGGCCTGGTGTCCGTCAGCTTCTCGCTCCATCAGGTGGCCGCTGGTTTCTTAGCGGCTGCTCTGGCTGGCTCCTGCCTCGGCTTTCTTCGCCACAACTTCAATCCCGCCCGCATTTTCATGGGGGATGGAGGGTCTTATTTCCTCGGCTTCACCCTTGCGGCGATCAGCATTGTGGGGCCGGCCAAAGGCATCACGACCGTCAGCTTGCTGCTTCCCCTGCTCATCCTGTCCCTCCCTCTGGCCGATATGAGCGCCGTGATCATGGGGCGTCTCCGGGAGGGCCGCTCGCCTTTCTACCCCGATCGACGCCACCTTCATCACCGCTTACTCAGGGCCGGTTTCAGCCATCGACGGACGGTTCTGTTGATCTACGTGTTCACCCAGTGGCTTGCTGCCTTGGCCATGGTGGTTGCCAATGTGGAGCTGCGCTTCCTCTGGCTGGGCTTGGCTACAGCCATTTTGGTGGGAACCGTTGTGGTGCTGCGTCGTCGCCAACAAGAAGAGCGAGCCGAGCTGCGCCGCTCCTCAGGTTGTGGACCCGACGACGGTGAGCGTCAGACCTGTGTGTCACCGAACTGTTCTCATGGGAACACCCCTGCGCAGCGTGGCTGAACGGGACGATCAACGGGAAGGTGGCGTTGAGCTTCTTTGTGTTGGCACGGAGTTGCTGCTCGGCAACATCCTCAATGGCAATGCCCGCTGGCTGGGCGAACAGCTGGCGGCACTCGGTTTGCCTCACTACAGGCAGTCGGTGCTTGGAGACAATCGCTCCCGTTTGATCCGCTTTGCTCAAGAGGCTGCAGAGCGCTCCAGGGTGTTGATCACCACGGGCGGCCTTGGCCCTACGCCGGATGACCTCACGACCGAGGCATTGGCCACAGCTTTCGAGACTCCCCTGGAGGAGCGGCCCGAGGTCTGGGCCGACATCGTCGCGAAGTGCCGCAGTCGCGGCCGCGAGCCTGGCCCGAGCCTGCGTCGTCAGGCACAACTGCCTCGAGGGGCCCAGGTGCTTCCCAATGCCACCGGTACGGCGCCAGGGATGATCTGGTCACCCCAGGAAGGATTCACGATCCTCACCTTTCCTGGTGTCCCGAGCGAGATGCGGGCGATGTGGAGTGCAACGGCAGCCCCGTTGCTGCGCGATTCTGATCTGGCCCAGGGGGTGATTGCGAGTCGCCAGTTGCATTTCTGGGGCATCGGCGAATCCAGCCTTGCCGAGCAGATCGAGGACTTGCTGTCTGGTCGCAATCCCACCGTGGCCCCCTATGCCGGTGGCGGTGAGGTGATGCTGCGTCTCACCGCAAGGGCCCAGACCGAAGACGAGGCGTTTCGCTTGTTGGACCCCGTGGAGCAGGAGTTGTGCCGTCGCACTGGGCGACTCTGCTTTGGAGCCGATGACGACACCCTGGCCTCTGTGGTGATTGCGTCGCTTCGGGAGCGTGGGCAGACCCTGGCGGTGGCGGAATCCTGTACTGGGGGCGGCCTTGGCGCTTCCCTGACGTCTGTTCCGGGCGCATCGGAGGTGTTGCTTGGAGGCGTGATTGCCTACGCCAATCCCGTCAAGCGAGACCTGCTCTCGGTTCCTCAAGAGCTGCTCGACCGCCATGGGGCCGTCAGTGATCCAGTGGCGATTGCGATGGCGGAAGGGGTCCGTCGCTGCACCGGTGCCGACTGGGGAGTGGCGATTACTGGGATCGCCGGTCCAGGTGGCGGTAGCGAGACCAAGCCGGTGGGCCTGGTGCATTTGGCTGTGGTCGGTCCTGATGGTGCCGAAAGTCGCGGCGAGCGTTTTGGTGCCAGCCAAGGTCGTGACTGGATCAGGCGGCTCAGTGTGGGGGAGGCCCTGAACCGCCTGCGCCTTCGCCTTCTCGAGAGTGCTGCTGTTGCTGACGCTTAGGCTGATGCGCTGATCATTTGGCGGGCATGAGCAGCGGCACGCTTTACGACAAGGTCTGGGAGTTGCACCGGGTGGCGGAGCTTCCCGGTGGATCCACTCAGCTCTTCATCGGTCTGCATTTGATCCATGAAGTCACCAGCCCGCAGGCTTTTGCGGCGTTGGACGACAAGGATCTCGCCGTGCGCTGTCCTGAGCGCACGGTTGCCACGGTGGATCACATCGTGCCAACCACAAGCCAGGCGCGTCCGTTCGCCGATCCCCTGGCTGAAGAGATGCTCAGCACGCTTGAGCGCAACTGCGCGCGGCATGACATCACCCTGCATGGCCTCGGCAGCGGCCGTCAGGGCATCGTGCATGTGATCGCTCCCGAGTTGGGTTTGACCCAACCCGGCATGACCGTGGCTTGCGGCGATTCCCACACCTCCACCCATGGCGCCTTCGGTGCGATCGCTTTCGGGATCGGCACCAGTCAGGTCCGCGATGTTCTCGCCAGTCAGAGCTTGGCGATGAACAAGCTGAAGGTGCGACGCATCTGGGTCGACAATCAGCTCAGTCCAGGCGTGTTTGCCAAGGATCTGATCCTGCATGTGATCCGCACGTTGGGTGTGAAGGCCGGTGTGGGCCATGCCTATGAGTTCGCTGGTCCAGCGATCGATGCGCTCTCTATGGAAGAGCGCATGACGCTCTGCAATATGGCGATCGAGGGAGGTGCCCGCTGTGGCTACGTGAATCCCGATCAGGTGACATTCGATTACCTCGCCGGTCGGCCAGCGGCACCCAGCGGTGATGCCTGGGAGCGTGCTGTGACCTGGTGGCGCTCACTCGCTTCCGATCAAGACGCCAGCTTTGATGATGAGGTGCGCTTCGACGCGGCTGCGATTGCGCCCACGGTGACTTGGGGGATCACCCCTGGCCAGGGCATCGGTGTGGATGAAGCGGTGCCGACCCCTGATGAGCTTCAGCCATCGGACCGACCGATTGCGGAGGAGGCCTACCGCTACATGGATCTGGCTCCAGGTCAGGCGATTGCCGGAGTGCCGATTGATGTCTGCTTCATCGGCAGCTGCACCAATGGTCGTCTCAGCGATCTGAAGGCTGCGGCTGCTGTGGCCCGTGGACGCCATGTGGCTGAAGGCATCAAGGCGTTTGTGGTGCCTGGATCAGAGCAGGTGGCTCGGGCGGCGGAAGCGGAGGGGCTTGATGCGGTCTTCCGTGCAGCTGGTTTTGAATGGAGAGAGCCCGGCTGCTCCATGTGTCTGGCCATGAATCCTGACCGCCTGGAGGGGCGGCAGATCAGTGCAAGCTCCAGCAACCGCAACTTCAAAGGGCGCCAGGGCTCTGCCAGTGGGCGCACGCTGCTGATGAGCCCGGCGATGGTGGCCGCGGCTGCGGTGACCGGCACCGTTACGGATGTCCGCAGCCTGGTGGCAACGGACGCCGTCTCCGGCTGAGTTAAGTCTCATTTCGTTTCTTCCCCGAGTTCTCCACCCGACGCTGTCCATGACCCAGTCAGGCGCCTTCCCCCAGGGCATGATCACCCAAGTGCATGGGCGTGCCTTCACCCTGCGGGGCGATGACATTGATACCGACCGAATCATCCCCGCTCGCTATCTCAAATGTGTGAGTTTCGAAGCGCTTGGCGATCAGGTGTTCGCGGACGATCGTCAGGAACTCGCTGGTGCTCACCCCTTTGATCAGCCCGAACATGTCGGGGCAAGGATCCTTGTGGTTAACGGCAATTTTGGTTGTGGCTCCAGCCGAGAACATGCGCCTCAGGCACTGATGCGTTGGGGGATTCGTGCTGTGATCGGTGTCAGTTTTGCTGAGATCTTTTACGGCAACTGCCTCGCTTTGGGCATTCCCTGTGCAACGGCAACACCTGATGAGGTGGTGCGCTTGCAGGCAGCGGTTGAAGCTGACCCAACGCTCGAATGGTCCCTTGATCTGGAGCGCGGCCGTTGTCAGAACGAGCGGGCGGGCGACTGGGAGGTGCGCCTGGATCCAGGAGCGCGGGAGATGCTGCTGAGCGGTCGTTGGGATGCCACGTCCCAGCTTGTGGCTAGGGAGGCGGAGCTGAACGCAACGCTGCAACGGTTGCCGTATCTCAACGGTTTTCATCCCCTCTGAGCACGCGGGGATGAGCCTGGGGCTGCGGACACTTGCCTGAGTGTCTATGACGGAAGGAGAGGAGTCTTCCGTCTATGGCCTCCATTTCAGCCTCAGCATCTGTCCTGGCGGGGGCCTTCACCCTGGGCCTGACCGCTGTTGCACCCTTGCGCAGCGAGAGCGTGGTGCCTCTCCAGGTGCAGCCGTTCATGGCGCCCATCGAGCAGTTACTCACCGTTGGTGCTTGCCGAGCCTGTGATCTGCGTGGTGCTGATCTGCGCGGTGCTCATCTGATCGGTGTTGATCTCCGTGATGCCGATCTGCGCGCTGCCCAGCTCGCGGATGCCAACCTCGAGGGAGCTGATCTCAGTGGTGCGCGCCTCGACGGGGCTGATCTGCGTGGGGCGATGCTGACCAATGCCGAGCTCTCCGGCACGGATCTTCGCCATGCCGATCTGCGCAACGCGGTTGTGATCAATGCCTATGCACCGGGGGTGCAAACGAATGGCATGCAGTTTGCCGGCTCCGATCTCACCGGTAGCCATCTGATTTATGGAGGTGGGCCCGACTGATGTTCAGAAGGGTCTGGTTTCCAACGTGTTCGGCAGGTTGCGCGGGGTGTAAGGGATGAAGGGCACACCAGTGCCGGTGAAATTGAAGTCATTGAGACGGAAGCGGAAGCCACCGATTCCTTCGTAGGGGTTGTAGTAGAAGCCGAAGTCATAGCTGCGCCGCTGCCAGCGCAACTCGATGTTGGAGTTGATCACGTCGCCGTAAAACTCTGAGGCTGGATCCACGTTGAGAGCCACGCCCATGTTCAGGAGCAGTGGTCCTGCGATCTGCTGGGTGATGCCAATCCCAAGAGTGCCCAGATCGATGGCCTGGTCAAAGTCGAATGGGCTGCTTCCCTGCTTGAGCGTGCCGCCGCCGCTGACCGACAGCTGGGTGTAGTCGAGGAAGGGTTTGCTGAAGGTGCCCAGGGTGAGGGTCGGGCCTCCCGACAGACTGATCGTGTTCTGAGATGTGCCGTTGCCGTATGCCGCCAGCAGGGTGTTGACGTTGGTATTGAAGGTGAGGCCAGGCACAATCGCTACTGGTGAGTAGCGATAGGCCCCTTCAGGAGTAAGGGGAGCTGTTTTGCCGCGCCAGAGCGGATAGCTGCTGTTGAAGGAGCCGTAGAAATTTGCCCTCCAGAGTTCGCTCAGGTTGGTGCTCTCGAAGTCTTCGGCCTGGTAATTGCCAAGCCCGATTCGCCACAGATAGGAATTGCTGAGTTTGCCCCAGTTCACGTTGCCCTTCTGTTCGGCGAAGCCGCCGAACGCCGAATAAACATCGGTTTCGCCTAAGGAACCGTTCCAGGTCCGGTAGCGATAGGCGCCGAAGAAGCGGGTGGTGAATTCCCCGATCCAAGGAAGCGTGAAGTTGTTTTTGATGCTTCCCCAATAGCGACTGCCATTGGCGATGTTCTGAGGGCTGAAGGTGCTGATGTCGGCGTTGACCGTGGTGTCCCAACCCCAGAGCTGGCCATTCAGCTCGGCTTCCAGTCCAAACAAATCGCCGATGGTGGTGGGCTGAGTCACATCGCCGCTGTCGACGGAGGAGCCCGGTGCCACGTAGCTGTTGGTCTGGCCATCAATAGCCCGCTGCACCAGAAACTGCGGTTGCAGGCTCAGGGTGTAGTCACTGCTGAGTTCGATCGGCTTGAGGTTTCTGCCGATGAAGAATCCATCACGGTCTTCATTGTCGATGCCGAACACCCAGCGATTCTCAATCTCCTCCTCCTTCTGAATGCGTTGAGTGCGGCTCACTGGAATCGGGAGCCGTTCCTCGACAATCAAACGGTTGCGATCGCTTTGGATCACGATGTCGCCATTGGGCTGTTCCCTGGCAATGACGTTGTCTGCATCGATGCGGGTCTGGGCTGGTGTGAACGGGTCATTACTGAAACCCATCCGATCGGCTTGCCACCCTTCTGGGGTCACGCGGACCCGTGCCGCCTGAATGCGCCAGCGACTGATCTCGCCGGTGACCAGCTGGGTACGGCCAACTCTTTGGAGCTGTGTCGGTTGGATGGCTCCAAAGGTGTTCTCTTCCTCGATGTCGCTATTACGAACGGAACTTGCAACTCCGACCCGCCGGTCGACCGTGAGCGCTTGTTGGAACTGGATGCTGCTGATGCGCTGGTCGATGGCTGCGATCGCTCTGGCCCTCTCTGCTTCTTGTTCTGAAAGGGACAGCTTGGAGGTCTCGCTCTGAGCCAGACGGGTGACAGGTGGCGGGGCAGCGGTTGGGGTTGGGTTGCCCAAGGTGATGTCATCCAGCAGCTCGTTCAGGCTCTGCGGTGGCACGCGACTGGCGCGGTCAGGGTCGGGACAGCCCAGGGGTGGTGGGACCACCTCCTGCTTCGGCGCTGCAGGATCCTGGCCCCAGCGGTAGCGCACCCCGACTAGATAAGCGTTGCTGCCCTCCCTGACACCGCTGTAGGTGCCGAAGGCGCCGGAGCGGTGGTGGATCCTGCCTACCACTGAGAGCTCGGGAGAGACGGCGGCCTCGAGTTCAAAGGCCAGGTAATTGAGCAGCTGCGCGTAGTTTTCCCGGTAGGTGCGCTCGTAGTTGCTGACGGAGGTGTTGTAGCTGATGCCCTCGACAAATCCGAAGCTCAGCCAGGGTTGCAGCCAGAGTCGCGCCCCTAGGCCGAGGATCCCTTCAGCAAAGGTCTGATCAGGCGTGTCGGCATAGGGCACTGATTGGTTGAATTGGCCGCCTTGCTGGCTGTAGGCGTGGTGGCCAAACAGGTCGGCCTCCAGTTCCAGCGATAGGGGGCCTGCCCGCCAGATGCGCTTCTGAATACTCAGGCCGAGTAGGTATTCCGGTCGCATCCTTCCGTTGAAGAGGAAGGTATCGCCGAAGTTGGAATCGATCATCTGCCCACCCCAGGCCGTCACAGCCCAGGGATGGGGATGCCAGGGGGGGACCGGGGGCAGCACTGGCGGGCAGGCCATCCCTGCATCGGCGGGCTTGTTGTTGGGTTGTGGCGCATCGGGCACCTGCCATTCCGGTGCCGGCGGGAGTTCCACGTCCCAAAAGCCGCTGCCGTCACCCTGGGGGCTGATCCGCTCGGCGGTGCTTGCCTCCAATTCGATGCCGAGGGCTGTGGGGAACCCCAGACCGCTGCTTTCAATGACCGGCAGGAGGCGCGACGTGCCAGTTGATGGATCCGTGGGCTTCTCCTCAGGCTTGGGGTTGGCTCCGCCTCCGTAGGGGTTGAGATCGATGGCGGCGCTGTCGAGATCCAGGACGCCGTACACGTCTTCCAGCTCGCCCTCCCCCTGGATCAGGCTGAAGCGAAGCGTGCTGGCCTGGAAATACTGCGCACCCTTGCGATAACGAACGCTGCCACGGGCGAACAGTGTGTTGAAGTTGCTGTCGAACTCGATGCGGTCAGCCTGCAGGACCCCGCCGTTGAGGACCGCCCGTACGTTGCCCTCGGCGATGAATAGGTTTCTGCGCGAGTCGTAGCTCTGTTGATCAGCCTTGAGCTTGATCTCCAGCGGTGGACGGGGCTGTTGCTCCGAGTCTTTTGTGCTGCCGGCAGACTTGCTTTCAGCAGGCGCAGGCGTCTCTGCCGCCGCTGGCGAGATCGGGCTGATCAGGGAGCCCAGGAGCACAAGCGAGTAGAAGCGCCTGGCCAGCAGGTCGGAATGACCGGATGTGACGTTGCGAGCCGGCAAGCGCTGCTGCTGCTGTGGCCGCTGATCTTGCCACGCGCAGCAGGCTCAACTCTGCAGATGTTGTCCAGTGTCTGGCGTGACTGAACGCGCGGTCAGCCGCCTCTGGATTCAGTCTTCGAGGTCCTTGCGGCTGGGGGTGCGGCTGGGATCGCTCGCCAGGAAGCCGAACACGAAGATCCCGAGGAAGAAGAAGACGACCGAGTAAACGGAGATCTTGAGGGCAAGCATGGAGACCGACCGGCGTCTGGGACAGCGCCATCATCCTATGGGGCAATGTTTGGTGATCACGATGCAAACCCAGCTCCAGGCCCGGCGATTGGGGTGGATTGAAACGTTTCGAAGCCGCTCGCGTCTGGATCTGATCGGTCACTGGCTGCGCAGCGACGCCCCAGAACGGGGACCTGCTCTGGAGGATCCATGGGGGCGTGAGCACCGTCCCGACTGGGTGCAGCGGGGGTTGCTCGTCTGGCCGAGAGGTGGAGTTTGGAGGCGACTGCGACAGGAGATCCGCTGCCCGCCTGCCTGGCGGAATTGCACGGGAGCCCAGGCGCGTCTGGTCTTGAGCTGGTGGGCTGATGCCGTGCGCATCTGGGTGGACGGTCAGCTCGTCCATGAGGGCGACCTCTTCGATACCCGCTGTCGCTGGTCGATGCCCTCGGTCTGGTTGAGCGGCAGGCCGATCGTTCTGGAGCTGGAACTGCGCAGCCCTCTCCACGACGACGGTGCCCTGATCAGCAGTGCCATCGTTCTTGAGCCAGAGACGCCGTCCGCAGCCGATGGGGCGGAATGGCTGTTGCTGCCTCAGGCCCTGGATTTAGCGCTCGCGGTCTCTCCGGCAGGGCCTGAGGAAGAGGCCGAGACAGGGTTGCCGGAGTCATGTCTGGATCTGGATCCTCTGCAGGACGCCGCGGCTGAGGCGGTGGCGGATGCGTTGAGGCGGCTCGCTCCTGCCGCCGGCCAGGTGCACTGGTTTGGTCATGCCCATCTTGATCTGGCCTGGCTCTGGCCGGTGGCCGACACCTGGGAGGCCGCAGAGCGCACCTTCCGCTCCGCTCTTGCCTTGATGGAGCGATTCCCTGATCTGCATTTCGCCCACTCCACCCCTGCCCTCTATGCATGGCTTGAACGCTTTCGTCCGGCTTTATTCGCCAGGATCCAAGCCGCCAGTTCGGCTGGCCGCTGGGAACCGATCAATGGCCCCTGGGTCGAGACCGACTGCGTGCTGATTGGCACGGCGTCGCTGCGCCGCCAATTCGCATTGGGCCAGGCCTACAGCCATCGAGCGTTCCCCGATTGGCGCCATGAGCTGGCCTGGCTTCCCGACAGTTTCGGCTTTGCTGCCGGCCTGCCGGCGATTGCGGCCATGGAGGGGGTGCGGTGGTTCTGTACGCACAAACTGGCCTGGAATGCCTCTAACCCCTTCCCCCATCGCCTGTTTCGCTGGCGAAGCAGGGGTGCGGCTGAGGTGCTGGCGTTGATGTTGCCGCCGATCGGCACCGATGGGGACCCTGGGGCCATTCAGGCGGAACAGCGTGCCTTCGAAGCGGCCACAGCGTTAGACCAGGCCCTCTGGATTCCAGGGGTGGGTGACCACGGTGGCGGTCCCACCGCTGAAATGCTCGAGCAGTTGCAGCTTTGGGAGGGGCATCCCCAGGTCTCGGTCCGGCGGCCAGGCAGTCTCCGTGACTACCTGCAGGGGTTGGAGGCTCACATCGAGAGCCTGCCGGTCTGGCGGGATGAGTTGTATCTGGAACTTCACCGGGGCTGCCCCACCAGCCGTCCGGATCAGAAGCGCCACAACCGCAGCCTGGAGCGGCTGCTCAGAGAGGCGGATCTGGTGGCTGCATTGCTGAGCGCAGGGTTAAGTGCTCGAGCTGGTGCCGGTGCCCCCGCTGCTACTGACTGGCGACCGCTTCTGTTTCAGCAATTTCACGACATCCTTCCTGGAACGTCGATTCCGGAGGTGTTTGAGCAGGCTGAACCCGTCTGGCGGGCTTCGCGGCGGCAGGCCCTGCGCCAGCGCAATCAGGGATTACGCGACTTGCTCGGGCTTGCTTCGGGAGAGAACCGCTGGTGCTGGGTTGGTTTGCAGCCGCTGGCGTGCTGGTCACCCCTGCTGCGCCTGCCCCGGGGGCACTGGACCCATGCCGGTCAGGCGTTGGCTGTTCAGGATGCGCCCACCGGTGGCAGCTGGGTGCAGCTGCCCTGCCAGGAGGGGGTCGCGGCGGTTGCGCTCGAGCACGTGCCGTTCCAACAGGCTGCTGTCTTCACACAACCGCCAGTGCGGGGCGCTGTGCAAGTGACCACCCTCCCAGGGGGTGGCTGGCGGATCGGCAACGGCTTGGTCTCCGCCGAGATCGATGCCTCTGGACTTCGTCAGCTCAGGGATGCTGCTGGAGCTCCGCAGCTGTCCGCCCCGCTGGAGTTCCGCCGTTTTGGTGATCACGGCGAGTTTTGGGATGCCTGGGATCTGGCTGCTGACTACCGGGAGCACCCCCTGCCTCTCGAAGGGCCGCTTGATGCGCCTCAACTCGTCGAATCGGGGCCGCTGCTGGCCCGTTGCCTGTGGCGCTGTAACGCCGGTGCGAGTCGGATCCGAGTGGATCTGCAGCTCCGTGCCGATCACCCTTGGATTGAGATCACATGCAGCATTGACTGGTGTCAGACCCATGAGCTGCTGCGCCTGGAGCTTCCCCTGGCCACCGAAGCCGTGCGCTGGGCTGCGGACACCAGCGGCGGGGTTCTTGAACGGCCGGCTTTGGCTCAGACCGCCAGGGAGCAGGCCCGTTGGGAGGTGCCGGTGATCTCCTGGCTAGCTAGCCAGGCGGCAGCTCCAGCAGGGGGGCTCGCGGTGTTGCTGGATGGTCCGCAGGGGGTGGACCTGGTGCCGGATCGGCTTGGCGTTTCCCTGCTGCGCGGCCCTACCTGGCCGGATCCCTCGGCGGATCAGGGCTGGCATCGCCAACGGCTTGCGCTCATGCCGGTTCCGGAGGGCTGGGAGCGAGGCGCCGTTCCCCAGGCGGCCCTCGCCTTTCGTGAAACCGGTTGGTGGGGCAAAGCGACTACAGCAGGAGACCAACGTCTGTTGCCGGGCCTTCCGCCGGGGTTGGTGCCGATTGCCCTCACCAGCGAAGCCCCAGAGGGTTCTGTGCGTCTTCAGGTCCACAACCCCGGTGGTCGCCGCCAGCAGTGGAAGCTGCCGCAAGACGCCGGCTGGAGTGTTCGATCCTGTGGTGCCAGCGATGGAGATGGCGAATGGGGTGAAGCCATCTCAGTCAGGCCGGGAGCGCTTGTGGATCTTGAGCTCCGCCGTTCCGACCCCTGAGCGGGCTTCAGTCGTCGTGATCGTCGAAGGGATCGTCCAGCTGCTTTGAGGGAGGTCCAAAGGCTGTGTAGACGCCGAACCCGGTCAGCCCGAGCAATACGGCCAGCACGGCGATCGCCACGGAAAGGGCCGGGGAGGAGGTTTCCATCACATCTCTCGACAGGTTCGGCCCGATCAGGACCGTGGCCCCTACAGTATCGAGACTGAACCTCACCCGAGACCAAGCCCGCCATGGCTCAACGCACTCGTCTGGGAGATCTCCTCCGTCCCCTCAACTCTGAGTACGGCAAGGTGGTGCCCGGCTGGGGAACCACTCCTGTGATGGGCGTGTTCATGGCCCTGTTCCTGGTCTTCCTGCTGGTGATCCTGCAGCTGTACAACAAGTCCCTGATCCTCGAGGGCATCAACGTCAACTGGAACGGCCTCGGCTGAGGAAAGCCCATGAATGTCTTCGGCATCGGCCTTCCTGAGATGGCCGTCATTGGTGCTGTGGCCCTGCTTGTGTTTGGGCCCAAGCGCCTGCCGGAGCTGGGGCGGACCCTGGGGAAAACCTTGAAGGGTTTTCAGTCTGCTTCCAAGGAATTCGAGCGCGAGATCAACAAGGCGATGGCTGAGCCAGAGCTGCCTGAAGCTGGCCTGCCTGAACCTGGGGAAGTGAACGATGTGAAGGCGATCCCTAGCACCGCCTCAGTGGATAGCGCCTCTGCTGACAGCGCCTCTCCCGACATCAAGGCCTCCAATCCTGAGCTCTGATGGATCGGGGCCAATTGCGCCTCGTCGTCGGTCTCGGAAACCCCGGAGATCGCTACGCGGGCACGCGTCACAATGTTGGCTTCATGGCCCTCGAGGCCATGACTCGCCGCGAAGGCACTCGCTTCCGTTCCATGCCCAAGTTGCATGGGGAGCTGGCTGAGCTTGGCCTTGGGGCCGAGCGTCTGCGCCTGCTGATGCCGCAGACCTTCATGAACGACAGCGGTCGGGCGATCCGTGCCGCCCTCGATTGGTTCGATCTAGACGTGAACCAGTTGCTGGTGGTCGTCGACGACATGGATCTGCCTTTGGGAAGACTGCGGCTGCGGGCCAAGGGCAGTGCTGGTGGTCATAACGGGCTGCGCAGCACGATTCAGCATCTGGGCACCCAGGATTTCGCCCGCTTGAAGATCGGCATCGGTGCCCCTGGTCGTACCCCCGAGGAGCGGCGCGCCCGCACGGTGTCGCATGTGTTGGGCAGCTTCAGCAAAGAAGAACAGCCGCTCCTGGAGACCGTTCTTGATGCGGTGCTCAAGGGGCTCGATTTGATCCAGCGTCAGGGCCTGGAGCGGGCTGGTAATCAGCTCAATGGTCTCCAGCTCGCGGAGACGGACGCATGAGTCCGCTGCCTGTGACAACGGCCCATCTCAGGGTGTTGCGTCAGAGCTTTCAGGACCAATGTTTGGAGGGGGAGGTGCAAGCTGGCGGATTTGCTTGGCAGTTCTGCTGGGCCTTTGATCGCGGCGAGCTGACGGTGGAGCCATCCCTCGGCAGGGCCTTGATCCAGGACGCCCTCCAGCGATTTCTGGTCAAGGCTGACTATCACCTCGAGCCTGGCGGCGATTACACCTTCACCGTTCGGGCGCGATTTTGAATCGGTGGAGGGCAGGCCCATTCCAGGGGCCGGCCAAGGTGGTCTTCGAGCAACACCAGAGCAGCAATGGCATCCAGCTCCACAGGAGGCAGGTCGAGCCCGCGAGGCAGCAAGCGTCTCCAGCCTTGCGGTGGCCATAGCTGCCAATAACGCTCTCTCGCTCGCAGGGTGGTGCCCCGCTCGTCCATGAGCTCAGGCTCCAGCTGAAGTTGCTCCTGCAAACGTTCACGCCAGAGGCTGCTGCCGGTGCCATTGCCAAGAAGGACCTGATCGATCGGACTGCTGCTGCTCCAGTGCTGGATCTGATCGAGCACTGTGTCGATGGGATACACGCCTGATGCAATCACCTGGTGGCGTTCCTTGTCGCAGAGCACCAGGCCGCATTTGCTGCGGCCAGGGTCGATGGCCAGGAGCCGTGCCATTTAGGTGGGGCCTGAGACCTGGCCTGGGCGCACCCCATTGATGGGGCGCAGCTCCACGACGATCGGGTCTGCGGTGTCGCTGCTGCGCAGGGCCACGACCTCAAGCTCAACGCGGGATGGTGCTCGGCTCAGGAGCTGTTTGCCAAGGCTGTTCAGGGCTGTCGCGTCAAACTGAAGTCCCTGACTGAGGGATCCCCGGCGCTGGACCTCCGCCAGGGCGGAGGCGAGCAGGAGGTTGAGCCGATTGCGTACGGCTTCCCCGTCAGTTTCCTGGCGTTCGAGGGAGGTGCGGGCCAGCACGTCGCCGGTTTTCACGATGCGGGTGTTCGGACGAGCTTCTGGGAAGGCGTACACCACCTTTTCGCCCAGAAGAACATTCGCTGCCGAGCGCACATTCACCACCCAGGTGCCCGGTTGGCGGATGGTTTTTTCAAGTCGTTCGATGTCGCTGCGAGGCACCAGCAGGATCTGTCGATCGGGTTTTACCCCTGGGAGGACCTGCTGGTAGGCCTGCAGGTTCGCTTCCCGCAGCAGCTGATCAATTACCTGTTTCGCCTGTCTGGGGTTGTCGAGCCGCAGGGTGGCGGTGGCCAGGGGCTGGCCGCTGCTCAGCACCACGTTCCCCTGCCGCAGTGCGAGCACGTTTTTCTCGAGTTGGCGCAGCTCCGCTTCACCGTTGCTGATGCGCTGCCGCACGCTGGCCAGCTCCGCTTCGGTGCGTCGGATTTCCGCATCCCGAGCCTGCACGTCGCGACTGAGGCGAGTCCGTTCTGCTTCCAGACGTTCCCGCTGCTTGTTGAGGGGAACCAAGGCTTGGCGCAAGGTCTCTGCCTTTGCCTTCGCTTCCGCAAGATCCCGTCGGGTCCGTTCCCGTTGCTCCTGGGCTTGCGCCAGTTCTCGGGTTGCTTCCTTCTGGGCTCTGCGGCTGCTCTCAAGGGCCGTGCGGCTGTCATTCAGCCGCTTCTGCAAGGCATCCAGTTCAAAGAGGCCCACGCGCAGCTGGCGGCTCACCAGCAGCATCAGCCCAAGGGACAGCGCTGAGATCAGGCTCCCTGTGAGCACCGTGATCAGCACGGCGGTGCGGCGGGGGCGCATGCCCAGCAGGCTGAGACGGGCCTTCCCGACCTTGGAGCCGAGTCGATCGCCCAGGGTGGCGAGCACGCCACCGAGCACAAGCAGGGAGAGGATCAGCAGCCAGCCGGTCACGAATTCAAGGGCGAGGGAAGGCGAGCTGAGGCCGTCCGGGCTCCATCTTCTCCCGTGACCCGCTCAGCTGAAGCGTTTCGCCAGGGCGATTGGATCGAGCACCGTGATTTTCTTGCGGTCGATCTCCACCAGACCAGAGTTGCGCAGATCCCCGAGCAGGCGCGTAATCGTGACCCGGGTGGAGCCGATGGCCTCGGCGATCGACTGGTGCGAGAGGCGCAGGTCAATGGTGATTCCCTTATCGCCAGGCACTCCGAAGTCACGGCAGAGCACCAAAAGAAAACTCACCAGGCGGGACGACATGTCGCGATGGGTGAGGGTTTCGATCATGGTCTCGGTTTGCAGGATCCGGCTCGAGAGACCCTGCAGCAGCAGCAGGCCAACACCGGTATCGGCTTCAATCGCCTGGCGCACCGAGGCAGCTGGTGCCGTGACCATCTCCACGCGGGTGAAGGCCACGGAGTGATAGAAGCGATCGGAGCGATGGCCGGTCAACAGGGACAGCACGCCGAACAAGCTGTTTTCCCTGAGCAGAGCCACGGTGATTTCCTCCCCGGACTCGTAGACCCTGGAGAGGCGAACCGCCCCGCGCCTGATCAGATAAACCCGTTCAGCGGGATCTCCGGGGAAGAAAATCGTCTTGCCGCGTTCCACCAGCTCCGTGCTCGCGCCCTCGAGATCTCGGATCACTTCCAGCAGCGTGCGTGCGTTGGCTGCAGGAGCGTTCGCCAGGGTGACTCCCGCTCCGGCACTGGCCGTTACGGAGGCGGTCTGCGGTGAATATCGGCTGAAGCCGCGTGTGGCTCCGACCATGGCGACTTTGCAGTTGGCAGGACGCTACGGATGGTCCTGGCTCCACCTTGTAGCAACCCACACGAAATTCAGCGTTGATGCAGGGCGCTGCGTTGGTGCTGCATCAACTCCGTCAGGCCTGGTTCGGCAAGGTCCAGGAGGCCGTTGAGGGCGCTGCGACTGAACGGAGCTCCCTCCGCTGTGCCCTGCAGCTCCAGCAGACGCCCTTCGCCGTCCATCACCACATTCAGGTCCACGTCGGCCCGGCTGTCCTCGCTGTAGTCCAAGTCGAGCAGGGGGGTTCCCTGCACTAAACCCACGGAGACGGCCGCCACCTGCTGGCGGACCGGTTGACGCGTGATGACCCCGTTCGTCAGGAGTTGGTTGCAGGCGTGCTGAAGCGCAATCCAGGCGCCGGTGATCGAGGCCGTGCGCGTGCCTGCATCGGCCTGGATCACATCGCAATCGATCAGCAACGTGTTTTCACCCAGAGCTTCCATGTCGAGGCAGGCCCTGAGGCTGCGGCCGATCAGGCGCTGGATCTCCTGAGTGCGACCCGAAAGTTTGAGCAGCTCCCGGTTCTGGCGTTCGGGAGTGGAGCCAGGAAGCAGCCTGTATTCAGCACTAAGCCAGCCCTTGCCTTCCCCCTGACGCCAGCGCGGGACACCTTGTTCATGGCTGACGCTGCAGAGCACGGCGGTGCGGCCCGTGCGCACGATCAGGGAGCTGATGGCAAAGCCCATTGGATCCCACTCGATCGCGAAGGGGCGCAGCGCGGCGGCATGGCGACCGTCGTGACGGAGTGGGGGCTGGTGGCTGGTCATCAACCGCAGAAGCGCTGCAATTGAGCCTGACAGGGCGGCTGTCACCAGCAGGCGGGGCGCTCAAACACCATCAGTGGTGTATCAGGGGCTTGTGAGCTGCGTCTCCGGCGCTAGATTTTGCTTCTGCCGGCATGCCGGCCGTGTGAGGAATCAATGACCGCCAGCCTGAGCTCCAGTCATCGCCCTGCCGATCCGCGCACTGCGGATCACCGGGCACTGGAGCGAGCGGGTCTACGGCCTTTGCCCCCTGTGCCGCCCCGGGCACCCCTCCATCTGGTGGCTGCCGAGGGTCAGCTGCAGGTGCATACCGCCCCCTACCGCGGCAGTTTTTCCAATGTGCTCAGCCAAGCGTTGCGTGCTGCCGGTCTGGGCAGCCGTGTGCTGATTGTGCAGTTCCTGAAGGGAGGGGTCGACCAAGGCCCGGAGCGGCGTCTGACGCTCTGCGGTCGGCTCGGCTGGTTAAGGCCTGCTGTCTCCACTTGCCTCGATGGGCCTGCCGTTGACCAGGGTCAGGCTGTGCAGGAGGCGGTGGAGCAGGTCTGGCAGGTCTGCCGACGTGAGCTACTGGCTGGCGAGCTCGATCAGCTGGTGCTTGATGAGCTGGGGCTGGCCATTGCCCTGGGCTACCTCAGCGAGGAGGAGGTGCGTGCGACTCTGGAGCGCCGCCCCGGCTCGGTGGACGTGATTGTCACCGGACCCTCCATCCCCGAGTTCTTGATGGGGCTTGCCGATCAGGTCACTGAACTGCGTCGAGGCTTCTGATGCTCAAGAACGATCGCTGGATTACTGAACAAGCTCAGGCCGGCATGCTTGAGCCCTTCCAGGCGGGGCTGGTCCGTCATCTAGAGCCGGATCAAAAGCAGCGCCCGGTGCTCAGTTTCGGTTGTTCGTCCTATGGCTACGACCTGCGCCTGTCACCTCAGGAGTTCCTGATCTTCAAGCACGTGCCGGGCACGGTGATGAATCCCAAGCGGTTCAATCCGGCCAATCTGGAGCCCACAGAGCTTCATCACGATGAGGATGGTGATTACTTCATCCTCCCGGCCCATTCCTACGGGCTTGGTGTGGCCCTCGAAAAGATGAAGGTGCCCGCGAACATCACGGTGATTTGTCTTGGCAAGAGCACCTATGCGCGCCTGGGAATCATCGTGAACACCACCCCGGCGGAAGCGAGCTGGGAGGGACATCTCACCCTGGAATTCAGCAACAGTTCCGGTGCTGATTGCCGCATCTATGCCAATGAGGGCATCTGTCAGCTTCTCTTCTTTGAAGGTGATCCCTGCGACACCACCTACAGCGACCGCCAAGGCAAATACCAGCATCAACCGGAACGGGTGACGCTGGCGAAGGTGTGATCAGGGATCAACCTGATCAGGGCGCCAGCCTGGCTTTATGGAGGCGACTCTTTTCGTACCAGGCTGCGAATTCAGGGGCCCATTCCTGCAGGTGCGGCCACATCAGGTCGCACAGTTCGCGGATCTCCTGCTGAGCATCGAGCTTGGCGCGGAGGTCCATGAAGTGCAGGAAAGCTCGCAGGCTGAAGCTCACCACGAAGTGCTGGCGGTAATCAAAGGGCAGGATCCCGCGCGCGTGTTCTTCCGCGAAGCCTGCCTGGAGAAGATCCCGATAGCGGGCAGCAGCCTGCTGGCAAAGCTCCAGATCCTGGCGGCGCAGATCTTCGCTGTAGTGATACTTCTTGCCTTGACGATCGCTGTAATCCCCCACCGGCCGGAGGTAAAACACCTCCTCGAGGGGGAGCTCGCCGTTGGCGGCTTTACAGATGCGATCGCCGGTGTAGCGCATCGACTGCACGTCGAAGCTCACACCCACCCGGTGGGTGCGGGCCTGTTGCATCACCGAGTGGGGGAACCAGCCCACGTTGAGCACGATCTGGGCATGTTCGAGCGGTCCGTAATGGCCTCGCTCACCCGCCAAGAGCCGTTTGACGCAGATTTCTCCGGCCCGCGTTTCATCCGGCCATTGCTCCCGATCAGCGGCTACGAAGCCTTCGCTGTAGTCCTGGTGCATGCCGGCATACACACACTGCTGAGGGTTGGGTGTCGCGGCAATCAGGTCGACCCGGAAGCGGGGATCCATGGCGGGCGTCAGGTCGGAGTGAACGGTTGTGGGCTGATCATGGCCGGTTCGCGCCTGGATGGCCGCCCTTCATGAAGGCTCAGCCCTCAGGAATGGCTGCGCGGACCGGGGCTGCTGACCAGGGAGCTGGCTGTCGTTTCGCTGGCGGTGAGTGCCGAGAGGCTGCCGATGCCGGCCAGCTGTGGGAGCTTCGTGTTGTCGATCAGAGCGTTGCTGATGGCCTCCAACTGGGCAGCGCTACGCACCCCCAGAGAGCGGCCCCGCAGGCTCCCGTCAGCGGCGAACAGATTCAGTTGAGGGATGCCATTGACCTCGTAGCGATCGATGAGGTCTTGCCAGCGAGGGTTCTCGATGTTGACCAGCACCACGTTCATGCGGCCATTGGTGCGGCGTTCGGTCTCCAGCATCGCTGGAGCCATTTCCCGACAGGCTTCACACCAATCGGCGTAGAACTCGAGCATCGTTGGCTTCTGATTGCTGAGCGCTTGCTCGGGGGTCAGAGAACGTCGCGCCAGCTGATCCATCGGCGACTCCACGCTCAGGCCATTGCGAAGCAGAAACAGGATCAGCGCCAGTGCGATGGCACCGATCACAAGCAGGGCCTTCTGGCCGACGGAGAGGCTGGCGGATGGTGCGCTGCCGGTCATGCCTCGAGCGATGGACGCTTCGCCACTCTGGCAGGACTCCCGCGTCAACGTTGCTAGTTTGAGCGCGGCTTTCTGGCTGTTGCGGCGCTCTGCCGGATGACCCGAGTCCTGATGTTCTCCTGATGGCTCTGCTGCGTTTCCTGGCCCTGCCGTTCCGCGCGCCGCTGTTGCTGGTGTTGTTCGTGGTGGCGATCCTGCTTGGTCACCACTGGACCATCTTTCAGCAGGACTTAATGAATGATCGGGGAATTGACCCTCAGCTGTTCTGGACCGTGGAGGTGGTTCAAGCTCTGGTGGTGGTGGTGGTCTGCACGATGCCCGATCTGCTGCTTCGGCAGGTGTCGATGTTGATGGCCTCCAGCAGGGTGATCAGTCTTGTGGTCACCCTCCTGCTGGTGATCACCGGTGGCTTGTATGTGCTGCAGCTGAGCCTGCTCTCCGATGTGCTGATCCTGTCCTCGGCGGTCTTGTTGGCCCGCCTGGATCTCACGCGCATCAAGGTGGTGCCACCGCCGGTTGTGATGGCCGCCTGGATGTCCGTGATCGTGCTCTGCGGGGTGTGGCTCGGCCACGTGCTGCCCAATCCATTTGCGATTAGTCCCCTGGGGGCCGAAGCGCTTCGCTTCTTGTACACCCCTGGTCTGCCGGCTTGAGATAGGCCCAGAGATTCCCCAGCACTTTCTTGGTATAAAGCCGCGTTTCTGGATAGGGGATCCGCTCAACCCAGAGCTCCGGGTCGCGTGTCAGTTCTTCGTTGCGCCAGCGGCCTGCGGCGCCTGGGCCTGCGTTGTAACTGGCGATTGCCAGCCAGGCATTGCCTTGCCACTGCCGGAGCAGCTGGGACAGGTAGCGCGCTCCGAGCCGGGCATTGGCGCTTGGCTCCTGCAGTTCCGCCTCGCTGAGGGGGGCACCGGCCAGCTCCGCCGCGGTTTCCGGCATCAGTTGCATCAGCCCGATCGCTCCCACGGGTGAGGCCACCCCTGGTGAGAAGCGTGATTCCTGCTTGGCGATCGCTTGAAGTAACTCTCTGCGAACGCTTGCCTCCTGGCCGGCAGTCGACAGGTGGTCGAGGAAGGTCTGGGGCTGCTGACTGCGATGCACCAGGGTGCGGGTGGAGCAGTCGTCAGACACCAGGCGGAGGCTGGCACGCCAGAGACGCTCGAGGCCGTTCCAGCTGTCGCCGTTGGCCAGCCGCAAGCGGCCCTCCACCACCCCTTCTTTGGCAGTGGGCGGCTGGGGATGGCGGCTCTGCCAGGTTTCAAGGGCGGTCTTGACAAGCCCCAGGCGCCAGAGCTCATCCACCTCCTGGTCGCCACTCTGCAGTGGTTGCCAGGGGGCCAGCTCCGGGGCCGAACTGGTGGCTGTATCCAGGGCTGGCAGGGGGGTGCCTTTGAGCCGATGCTCCGCCCGCCAGGTGTAAAAGCCGGGAGGATGCTCCGCCAGCAGACGTTTCCAGATGTCCGCTGCGGCCTGAGGGCGTCCCTGTTTAGCGATCGCTAGCCCCAGCCAGAACTGCTGACGTGCTGCCAGAGGTTCCGGCAGCTGATCGGAGGGAATGCGCCCGAGCCAATCTTCCGCCTGTCGCCATTGCCTTTTCAGCAGAGCCTCCCGGGCAAGATCCCATTGCAACTGCCAGCTGGCGGGATGTTGGGGCCAGCGACTCAGCACCGCGGCCCCATCACGGCGACGACCCAGACGGACCTCGGCAGCGGCCACATCGGCGGAGCGATTGCGAACTGCTTTGGGGATCGCCTCCAACAGCGCGGTATCCGGTTTCAGGGGGGCGCTCAAGAGTTCCGCCGCTGCCAGGGGGATGTCGATCTCTTGCGACCCCTGCGCTGGCGTGGACTGGATCTGGCTGAGCTGCACGAGCATGGCTTCGGCAGTCCGTTGCTGTTGGGCATCTCCCTGCAGCAGCGCCCGTGCCAGAGCCAGCGCTGTGATCGGTTGAGGGGGTTGTCCGTTCAGGCAGCGCAATGCCGCAGGGCCATCGCCCAGCTCTGCGAGGCCCCGGGCCAGCCACTGGCGCTCATTGGCAGTCGCCGCTGACAAGGGTGCGTTGCAGGCCCGACGCAGGAGTGCTGCAGCGCCGGGATGCCTCGGGGCCCAGCGGGCCAGGTGCAGCGCCTCGCCATCGCGGACGGCGCTGTCGAGAGCAGCGGGGTGGGTCGGTTGGCGTCGGCGCAGCTCCCGCTGGAGGGCTGGATTGGTTGCGCTGAGGTGATAGCGCGCATCGGCGCTGGCGGCGCTGTCTGGAAAGCGCTGCAACAAGTCGCGCCAGAGCCCTTGTGCTGCTTCTGAGGCCTGGCGCTGTTCGGCGGTTTGGGCCTGGCGTTGCAGGGTGACTGCCGCCAGGGGGGAGTGCCCCCAGCCCTGCCCAGCCAGCAGTCGTTGCCTGGTGCTGGCGTCGTTCACCGTTGTGCTGAGCAGCAGTGCCGCCTGGCGGCGCTGACCTGGATCGCTTGACCAGCGGTATTGGTTCCAGAGGGTGGTTCCATCGAGTTCGGGCGTGAGCTTGAGCTGCAGCTGCTGCAGGAGTGGCTGGCCCGCCAGGATCACCGCAAGGCTGGCGATCGCCGTGCCACCGATCAGCAGCAGCCCGCGGGGGAACGACTCGGACACGCCACAAGCGATGACTGCTGGCATTCTGGGCGCAGTCAGGGACCGATGGCGATGGCAGAGGATCCGCGCTGGACGCGCCCAGGACAGGGTCAGCGCCGCCGCTGCGGACTCGCCTGGTTGCTGTTGCTGCTCGTCTGGGGGTTCCGCTGGCTCTGGCCCCTCCAGTGGCTTCCCGGTTGGGTCGTGGTGGCCGTGGCGGTTTGGGCCATGCTCGAGCTGGTGGGGCTGCTGGTCGCGCCGCGGCGCTGGCGCTGAGTGCATGGGCTGGGCCCCGTAATCTTGGTTGCCTTCCCTGGATCCCATGGACGAGATCGCGGTTCCGCCCTTGGGCACGCCACACCCTCCCTCCCAGGTCAGCTTCGGGACCGATGGTCTGAGGGGACGGGTTGGCTCCGCGATTACCCCTGCCCTGGCGCTGCAGGTGGGCTTCTGGTGTGGACGGGTGCTGCCGCAGTCTGGTCCAGTGCTGATCGGGATGGACTCCCGCAGCAGCGGAGCGATGGTGGTGGCCGCGCTCACCGCCGGGCTGACGGCCGCCGGTCGTGAGGTTTGGACCCTCGGACTCTGTGCCACCCCCGCCGTTCCCGGACTGATTCGCCGTTGCGGTGCCGCAGGCGGCCTGATGGTCTCGGCGAGCCATAACCCCCCGCACGACAACGGCATCAAGGTGTTTGGCGCCGATGGCAGCAAGCTGCGAGCGGAGTTGCAGCAGGCGATCGAAGCCGGACTGCGTGGTGAGCGGGATGCCGGGCCTGCCGATGGGCTGCTCAGTTGCGCAGCGGCGCACCATCGGCCGGAGTTGCTGGTTCAGTACCGGGACTCCTTGCTGGACAGTGTGGGCGGCCAGCGCTTGGACGGGGTGCCGATTGTGCTGGATCTCTGCTGGGGATCGGCGACCGCCTGCGCTGCGGATGTGTTTGCAGCCCTCGGCGCTGAGCTGACCGTGCTGCATGGTGAGCCGGATGGAGCACGGATCAATGTGAATTGCGGCTCCACGCACCTGGAGCCCCTGCGCCAGGCCGTGCTGCAGCAGGGGGCTGCCATGGGTTTTGCCTTTGATGGTGATGCTGACCGCATGCTTGCGGTGGATGGCAGAGGCCGAGTGGTCGATGGCGACCATGTGCTTTTTCTCTGGGGTGCCGCCCTGCAGGACGCCCAGGCCTTGCCGGAGCAGCGTTTGGTCGCCACCGTGATGTCCAATCTCGGGTTTGAACGGGCCTGGCAGGCGCGGGGTGGCGTGCTTGAACGCACGCCGGTGGGCGACCAGCACGTCCATGCCGCCATGGTCAGCACGGGCGCGGCCCTCGGCGGAGAGCAGTCGGGCCACATCCTTTCCGCGGCCCATGGCCTGGCCGGTGATGGGGTGCTGACCGCTTTACAGCTCGCCAGTCTTTGTCAGGCCCGGCAGCTGACCCTGGCTGATTGGTTCGATCAGAGCTTCCAGGCCTATCCGCAGAAGCTGGTGAACGTGCGCGTTCCTGACCGAACGCGCCGCAAAGGTTGGGCCGACTGTGCACCGCTTCAGGCTCTGGTGCTTGAGGCTGAGGCGGCCATGGCCGATCAGGGCCGGGTGCTTGTGCGGGCCAGCGGAACGGAGCCCCTGCTGCGGGTGATGGTTGAGGCAGCGGAGCAGGCTGTGGTGGAGCACTGGACGAGTCGCCTGGCTGAGGCGGCTGATCACCATCTCAACGCGGCCTGAGCAGCCCCTTCGCGAGGGCCAGTGCTCCGGTGCAGGCGTCGCCACCGCCCTGCTGCCAGTGCCAGCCCGGTAAGCGTTCGCCGAGAGCGTCCTCCACAAGGTCTCGCATCAGCGGTAGGTGACTGAGCACGCCGCCTCGGGGACTGATCGCAGGAGCCCTGAGCGCCAGGGTTGTGGCCACGGCCGTAACCGCTTCCGCCAGGGCCTGAGCCGAGTGCTGCACGATCCTGCGGGCGTCGTGATCCCCATGGCCGGCGGCCTCCACCACGAGCGGTGCCAGTTGGGCTAAAGCGGCCACGCTTCGCTCCGGTCGCACCACCAGGGCCTTGATCTCTGCCGCACTGTTGCAACCCAGGGCATCCCAGAGCCGATGACGCAAGGGGGCATCGGCCATGCGGCCATCGGCCATGCGCAGGCTCAGCTGCAGCCCTTGATGGCCAAGATCGAAGGCGCTGCCGCCTCCATCCAGCATCCAGCCCCAGCCACCACTGCGGGCCTCAACGCCTTGGTCATCCCTGCCGACGGCGATCATGCCGGTGCCACTGATCAGCACGATGCCTGGGCGATTCGGGAAGGCGCCGTGCAGGGCGGTGCGCTCATCACCGGTGGCCAGACAATGCTCCGCCGGCAGTCCAAGGGCTGCAGCCATCAGTGCTTGGGCTCGCCCCTGCAGGGCGGTTCCCTGCTCCAGGCCGCTGGCGCCGATCACCGCGGCGAGCGGCGCTGCCGTTGACGGCAGACCCGCCGCTGCCTTGGCGGCGGTCAGGCTGCTGTTGATGGCAGCGATGAAGCGGGCTTCACCGTGTTCAGCATCAAGGTGGCTGACACCAGACCCCTCGCCATCTCCAAGCGTTGGCTCGTCGATGCCGTCGCTGGGGTTGGTCGGGTCCCAGCGCAACAGCCGGCAGCGGCAGGTGGTTTGGCCTGCATCGAAGCCGGCCACAAACTGGGGACTCATCGGTCGCTGGGCTCCGCCGTCAGGGGCTGCGCCAGGGTCGCCAGACAGAACCAACCGATGATCTGCACCTCCGGTCGGAAGAAGATCGTGTCGGTGGCGCCCTGCACCAAAAGGCCGGCGATGGCCGCCAGGGCCGCCAGGCGGGGCAGGCTGAGGTTGCCGCGCTCCCGCAGTCCGATCAGGCCCTGCTGCAGGCTGCTCCAGGCCAGGCCAAGGCAGGCGATCAGGCCGGGAACACCGGTCTCAACCAGGATCTCGAGGGGCACCGAGTAGGCGCTCAGGGCATTGAATTTGGGTTGTTGGTAGAGGGGGTAGATGCTGTTGAAGGCGGCATTGCCAGGGCCAATGCCGATCCAGGGGCGGTCTTGGATCATGTCGACTGCGGCGAGCCAGACGTTGATCCGGAAGTTGTTGGAGCTGTCGCCACGGCCGGCCAGCAGGCTCACCACCCGGGTGCGGATTGGCTCGATCTGGGTGGCGGCGATGGCGATGGCCAGTCCGGCCAGCACGAGCAGGGCCAGGGGCAGCAGCCTGCGCCAGAGGGCAGGCCAGTCGCGGATCGCCCGCAGCAGCAGCACCAGCACGAACAGCCCAAGTGCAGCGAGCATGCCCAGCCAGCCACCGCGGCTGTAGCTGAACAGGGTGGCTGCGCTGCCCAGCAGGAGGCAGCAAGCGGCGAAGAGCCGCTGCCCCCAGCCGCGCCAGCGGATCAGGGCCACAGCGGCGATCGGCAGGATTGGCACCAGATAGCCAGCCAGCAGGTTGGGATTGCCCAAGGGGCCGTAGATGCGGATCGTTCCTTCGGCCACGGAATTGGGATCGGCCCAGCGGGCTAGTTCTTCGGTTGGGCCATAGAGCTGACGCAGGGCGATCACGCTGCTCACCAGTTCTCCGGCCAGCAGGGCAGCCACGAGTCGGTCCCACCAGGCCGGCTGGCTTGCCAGCAGCTGTCGCATCAGGGCGTACACGCCCAGATAGCTGAGCAGTTTGGCCAATCCTTTGGCGGCAGCCATCGGCACCGGTGAGAGACCCGTGGCCAGTACTGCGATGCCCAGGAAGAGCAGCAACCAGCCGCTGATGGTGCCGATCCGTCCGGAGGGGGTGCAGGCGGCCCAGAGCAGCCACAGCGCTCCGGCGCTCAGGACCACTAGGCCGAGGCCGGTTCTGCTGATCAGGGGTAGGCCCGCGAGCAGGGCGATCAGGATCAGACCCGCCCAGGTGCTCAGCCGTTGCCTGAGGGCATAGCTGCTGGGAAGCAGGCCCTGCCAGCGCAGGAGCAGAGGAGTCGGGGCCGCAGCCTCAGCCATCGGGGGTGCCTGGGGTGTCGTCTGCCGGATTATCGACCCGTTCCCAGGCGGTTTCGAGTGCCTCCCGCCCGGGCAGTGGGCGATCGTTGCGACGGAACAGTGCCCGGTAAACCGGCAGGTCCTGGGCGAGCACGTAGCGCTCCCGTTCGGTGGCGACGGGTAGGGGATTATCTCCGCGCCAGGGCCTTTCATCCTCTGGAGGCCTGGAGAAGACCCCGGACAGCTCCGTGAGCTGCACCATCGGTTCAATCACTTCGAGAACATCGCTCTGCAGGAACAACTCCCGGCCGGGGGCGAGGGCCGCGGCGATGGCAAGCAGCAGCGACGGTTGCAGCACCCGTCGCTTGCGATGGCGCTTTTTGAACCATGGGTCGGGGAACTGGATCGAGACCCGCTGCAGGCGGTCGCTCGCTAGTGCGCCAAGCCAGCCCTCCAGGCTGACGTTGGCGTTGCAGAAGAGGAAATGAAGGTTGCCCAGCTCCAGCTGTTGGCATTCGCGCTGGGCGGCGTCCACGAGGGGCCGTCGAATCTCCACGCCCAGATGATTCCAGTGCGGTTGCACGGCGGCGAGATCGAGCAGGAAGCGACCGCGGGCACAACCGATGTCGAGGTGAATCGGCTGCAGGGGATCGTTGAAGAGCTCGGTGGGACCAGGCAGCTCACGGGGCAGCTGGAAGAACCGGCTGAGGGGATTGACGTGCTGACGCATCAGACGTTGAGAGGGGCATGTCGCAGAAGCCCCCAGCAGGCGGTGTAGCCGTGGAGGTGGGTGCTGCCGCCGAGGGGACCGATCTCGCCGTTGCAGAAGGCGCCGGCGATGGGCAGATCGGCCATCACGCTGCGGGCGATCGAGACATCCCCGTCGGCGCAGCCAAAGAGCCCGCTGCCGCGGCCCAGGCAGGCGAAAAGTAGGCCCATGAGCGGAGCGCTCTCGCAGCGTTCGCGGGCCGCGCAGAGCAGCTGACTGGCCTCCTGGCGGGAGGCATTGGCTTCCCGCAGCTGAAACTGCACGTTTTGTCCGGGGCGCACCCGCTCCGCTACCGCAACAGCGCCGTTGCGGGGATCCACGCCGATCAGATTGCGCACCAGGAAGGCGCTGCCTGGCCCCGCGTCGTCTTGATGACCGACCACCCAGTCACGACGTTCGACACCAAGGAAGAGGGAATCCTTGGCCTGTTCCCGCTCCTCGTCGGAGAGACCGGCCAGCACCCGCTGTAGGCAGTCCACAGGGCTAGCACTGGTGTTGTTGGCACTGAGCTGCAGGAGCACATTGCGGTGCGACTGCTCAATGGCAAACACCGGCCCAATCGGCCGGCAGCCCTGGGCGACCACCGGTTCGAGGGTCCAATCACCACCGATGCCGAGCCCGATCGCTCCATTGCAAACCTGGTCACCGATCAGCAGGGAGCCGTGGGGAGCGTTGTGGGGCGCTGCGATGCCGCCGATGCAATCCGCCCCGGCATAGGCATAGTCGCGACCGCTGATGAGATCGTTGATGCCACTGCTGCCTGGATCCACCAGCAGCAGCATTGAGCGCGTGGTCGCGGGGTCGAGATCAAACCATTCCTGCCACCGCTCGGCGGGGCCATCGAGATCCGGCAGTGTCTCGGTGGTGACGGCAAAAGGCTTGAGGATTGCCCCCGGCAGGTTGAGCAGGGTCACGCTGAGGGCTGCACTGCGCTCAAGCTCTGAGGCCTGGCCACTTCGGTCTGTGCCGACGACTCCACCCCCGGTGCAGCCCAGCCAGTGTTCCGCCTTCAAACGCTCCCTCAGCAGCGGCAGCAGACGGGGGAGGTCACTGGCGAAATGACTGGACACAAAGACAAGCGCCAGATCAGCTGAAGCACTGCCCAGTTCATCCGCCACCTGTTTTACGGCCGCGTCCAGGGAGGTCTGGCTCGAGAGGGCCGTGCGGCATCGGGCCTGCGCAGCGGGCGAGCGGAACCAGTTGAGCGGCGAAAACGGCGTCATAAATCGGACCCTACCAACGGCGGCGGTCCTTGCGCCGGCGTCGATAATGGCGCCTTCCCGAACCTTCCTGGTGCCTGATCTTCCCTATCGCAGCCTGGTCTGGCTCACCTACAGGCTGGGGGCCACATTCGCCTTCGGTGTGCCGCTCCTGCTCCTGATCTGGGCGGCCGTGCGCCGGGAGGGGGCGATGGTTCGCCTGCTCACGATTTACTGGAAGGTGGCGAGCCTGATGGCGATCAGCCTGCTGCTGCTCACCGATCAACGGCCCCTCGGCTACATCGTTCTCTTCATCGCGCCGATTCTCATGTTGGTGTCGGTGTGGTTCTGGGTGGATCTGAATGAGGAGCTGGCGGATCTGCCCCCTTGGCGTCCGCTGCCGCTCACTGTGCGGGTCTGGCGCTGGGCCCTTAGTGGCTTCGCTGTGCTGGCGACACTGATGGCCGCCAGCAGTCTTCCTTGCAGTCGTGTTTTGGCGACTGCCGATTGCAAGGCATGGCTGGAGGCGCCCCAGGGGCTGCACCGGGTGGTGGAGCGATTGTTTGATTTCGTCTTCGGTGGGCAGTGGACTGAAGCAGTGGCCGCCTTCATTGGCTATGTGGTGCTGGTGGCTTACCTGGTGGGCTTGATCCAGTGGCTGCTGGTGCGGTTGCCGAAGCAGGGGCGGGTCGCTGGTGAGTTCTGAACTGCTGCAAACGCTGGAGACGATCAGCCGCGAGCGGTCGGATCGGGTCGTGCGTCTCAGGGGGATGGTGACGGCTGGTGATGGGGGGGCAGAGCCCCTGGAGGTTTTGATCTTTCGCGGTTTCAGCAGCTGCACGACGCATCCCACCGCCTTCGATCCCGATCAGAGCGTGCTGCCTGATGGAGCCTGCATCCAACACGCCGATCTCCTGCAAGGGCCCCTCAACCCCCTCCAGGAACAGCTGCTCCTGGAGGGGGTGCCTCCGGAAAGGCTGCTGGACCCTTTGGCCTGGGGTTGAGTGAAGGGTGCTGGAGCGACGGGCGAATTAGCGCCGTTCCAGCACGGCCACGCAGCGGCCGCAGAGGCTGGGGTGGGCACTGTGTTGGCCGATATCGCCCTCGTAATGCCAGCAGCGCTCGCATTTCTCGCCGCGGGCGCGGGCGACTTCGATCACAGCGAGGTCACTGTTGTCGCTGGCCAGCAGCTCTGCCCAGGGTTCACCCCCGAGTTGCAGCTGGGAGACCAGCAGCCAATCCCGCAATCCATCGACCTCCGGATCACCATGACTGGTCAGCCAGGACAGCGCTGACTGGAGCGTTTCGGAGCAGGCGTCGATTCGCACGGATGCCTCCAGGGAAGCCCCCAACTCCTGACGGCCGCGGCAACCCTCCAGCACCCGGTTCACAGCACCGCGCAGGTCGCGCAGCTGTTGCATCGGTGCTTGCAGGCTGTCATCGCGCCAGCTCTCTGGCACCACGGGCCAGCCACGACGGAAGACGGAGTCGTCCTTCACCGGATAGGGCAGGTTCTGCCAGATGTCTTCGGCCATGTGGCAGAGAACGGGCGCGATCGCTCCGGCGAGTCCTTCGATGATCAGAGCCATCACCGTCTGGCAGCTGCGCCGCCGCCTGTCGTTCGGTGCGCTGACGTAGAGCCTGTCCTTGGCGATGTCGAGGTAGAAGTTGGAGAGATCGGCAACGCAGTAGTTCTGCAGGATCTGGAAGAAGCGGAAGAACTCGTAGCGTTCGAAGGCTTCGCTGATCTCATCAAGCACCACGGCGGTGCGCTGGAGCATCCAGCGATCCAGGAGCGGTAGCTCCTCCACTGGCATGCCATCGCGGGCGGGATCGAAGTCGTGGAGGTTGCCAAGCAGATAGCGAGCGGTGTTGCGCACCTTGCGGTACACGTCGGCCAGTTGGCGCAAAATTCCGGCACCGATCGGCACGTCGGCGGAATAGTCGACTGAGCTCACCCAGAGGCGCAGCACGTCGGCGCCGTAGGGAGGTTCCTGTTTCTGGTTCTTTCCACCCTCGATGATCACCATCGGATCCACGACATTGCCGAGGGATTTGCTCATCTTGCGGCCCTTCTCGTCGAGGGCGAATCCGTGGGTGAGCACCGTCCGGTAAGGGGCATGGCCATTCACCGCCACGGAAGTGAGCAGGGAGCTTTGGAACCAGCCGCGGTGCTGATCCGATCCCTCGAGGTAGAGATCGGCCGGATAGCTAAGACCATCGCGCTGACTGGCAACGGCGGCCCAGCTGGAGCCGGAGTCAAACCACACATCCATCGTGTCGGTGCCCTTGCGCCATTGGTCAGCCTCGCCCTGATGGCTTGGGGGGAGTAGCTCGGATTCGTCTTTCTCCCACCAAACGTCGGCACCGTGTTCGGCGATCAGTGCCTGGATGTGCGCAATGGAGTCGGCGTTGAGCAGCACATCGCCACGACTGCGGTGATAAAAAACCGGGATTGGCACACCCCAGGTGCGCTGACGGGAGATGCACCAGTCACCCCGTTCCGCCACCATCGATTCGATCCGGTTGCGCCCGGAAGCCGGCAGCCATTCCACCGCGTCGATCGCGGCGAGGGCTTCGCTGCGGAATCCCTCCACCGAGGCGAACCATTGTTCGGTTGCGCGGAAGATTGTCGGCTTCTTGGTGCGCCAGTCGTAGGGATAGCGGTGGCCGTAGTTCTCCTGCAGCAGCAGCGCACCGGAGGCCTCGAGGGCTTCGAGGATTGCCGGGTTGGCGTCCTTGAGAACGTTCAGGCCCGCAAAGGGGCCTGCCTCCTCCGTCAGGTTGCCGGCTTCATCGACGGGGCACAGCACGGGCAGGCCGTGCTTGCGGCCAGTGTTGAAGTCATCAACGCCATGGCCAGGGGCCGTGTGCACAAGGCCTGTGCCCGATTCGGTGGTGATGTAGTCGCCACCGATGACCACCGGGCTCTGACGCTCGAGTAAGGGGTGGCGGTAGCTGAGACCCGCCAGCAGGGCGCCCTTGACGACCGCTTTGGCCTGAAGTGGGCGCTCGAGTTTGCTTGCCAGGGTTTCGCGTAATTCGGCTGCCACGATCAGCAGTCGGCCACTGCCGTCATCGGCTAGGCAGTACTCGAGCCGATCATTCACCGACACCGCCAGGTTGGCGGGCAGCGTCCAGGGCGTGGTGGTCCAGATCGCCACCTGCAGGGTGCTCTGCAGGCTGTCCCCATCAGCGGGTAGATCAACGCCCTGGTCCTGCAGTGCCGCACGAAGCTGCTGCGGTGCCTCAACAGCAGGGAACGCCATATAGACGCTCGGGCTGGTGTGACCGTCGGGATATTCCAGCTCAGCTTCCGCCAGGGCGGTGCGGGAGCTGGGGCTCCAGTGCACCGGCTTGAGGCCTCGATAGATGTGGCCCTTCAGAGCCATGCTGCCGAACACCTCGATCTGAGCGGCCTCGTACTCCTTCTGGAGGGTCAGATAGGGGTTGTCCCAGTCGGCCCAGATTCCCCAGCGCTTGAAGCCGGCCATCTGGCCATCCACCTGTTTGCGGGCGTAGGCGGCTGCTTTTTTGCGCAGTTTGAGGGGGGTCAGTGTCTGGCGCTGCTCCTGGTCCATCGCCTGAAGCACCTTGAGCTCGATCGGCAGGCCGTGGCAGTCCCAGCCGGGCACGAAACGCACTTGGCGGCCCTGCATCAGCCGGTGCTTGTTGATGATGTCCTTCAGCACCTTGTTGAGGGCATGGCCCATGTGCAGGGCCCCGTTGGCGTAGGGCGGCCCGTCGTGCAGGGTGAACACCGGGCCCGGATTGTTCAGTCCCAGCTCGAGATCGATGCCTCGCTCGCGCCAGAGGGCTTGAAGTTCCGGCTCGCGCTGGATGGCATTGGCACGCATCCCAAAACCAGTCTCCAGCAGGTTGAGGGTGTCCTTGTAGGACGGTCGCGCATCAGCGTCAGGGCGCGTCTGCTGGGTCACGGTGGCGCTGCAGCAACCGGAATTATCCGTCTTTGCTGGCACCTGCGGTGGATTGCGGCTCCGCTGTGGGTTCTGGATCGTCTTCAGCAGACTTCACTGGGGCTGATGAGGCTCCTGCATCGGCGTCCTCTGCCTGTGAAGCCGTGTCCGTCGTTGCGGCTGGCTCGGGTCTGACCCAGCGCTTGCCGCTGCGGTTGCTGCCTTCCGGGCGGTTGTCTGCCGGAGCAGCTGGTTTCAGGCTGGAGAGCGCAGTGCCGGCATTGCCGGCCAGGCGGGTGATCGCGGCGATCAGCTGCTGGAGGCTGGTGGTCCAGCGTTCGCGGGAGCCAAGCCGTTGCTGCTCCTCGGGGGTGAGTTGATTCCATCGGTTCTGGCCCACTTCCGTTCCCAGGCGGGCGATTAGCAGGGAGGCGCAGACCACGGCGAGCATCGGTGCGCCCCGTAGACGATCACTGCTGGTCACCAGGACCAGGCCAAGGAGCAGGACGACCGCTCCCCAAACCCCATCCCGGGGGCGACTCAGTTCGGTGGCCAGCAGGGGCAGCAGCAGCACCAGCAGGCCGAGGAGGAGGCAAAGGTCTCCAGTGAGAGAAGCAAGCATGTCGGAGAGTCGCCGCTTGGCTCCATTGTGGGTGGATGCCTAGAGTTCGTCCCTTGCCCATCTGGCGGAATTGGTAGACGCGCTGGTTTTAGGTACCAGTGGCTTCGGTCGTGGGGGTTCAAGTCCCCCGGTGGGCATCACGAGTCCTCTAGGGTTCAGAGGGTTCGAGGCAAGGTGAGAGGGCTGGGTCCACTGATGACACAAGTTGTGACTCCAGCTCCTTCTGCGGCATCGCCGACTCGCTTGGCTTCAGTGCCGAAAGAGTTTCTTGATCCTCCAGCCGCCTGGAATCCCACGGTTGCCCTGTTTTTGGGCGGTTATGCCTTGGCGGCGATCACGATCTGGGGTTGGTTTGTTGCTGGTTGGCCGCTGCCTGTGCTGCTGATCACAGGGTTTCTGGCTCTCCACCTTGAAGGCACCGTGGTGCACGACGCCTGCCATAAGGCGGCCCATCCGGTGCCTTGGATCAACCAGGCCATGGGCCATGGATCAGCCTTGCTGCTCGGTTTCAGTTTCCCTGTCTTCACTCGGGTGCACCTGCAGCATCACTCCCATGTGAACGATCCCAAGAATGACCCGGATCACATCGTGAGCACCTTCGGGCCGCTCTGGTTGATTGCTCCGAGATTCTTCTATCACGAGCTTTTCTTTTTTCAGAGGAAGCTCTGGAAGCGCTGGGAACTGATGCAGTGGGGTTTCGAGCGGGCCGTCTTCTTCACGATCATTGCGGCAGCGGTGAGCTTCGATTTCTTGCCCTTCATCTTCAACTGCTGGTTTGCTCCGGCGTTGATGGTGGGAGTGACCCTGGGGCTGTTTTTCGATTATTTGCCCCATCGGCCATTTCTCTCTCGCAACCGCTGGCAGAACGCCCGGGTGTATCCAGGGCGCACCATGAATTGGCTGATCATGGGTCAGAACTATCACCTGGTTCATCACCTCTGGCCGTCGATTCCCTGGTTTGAGTACAAACCGGCTTATGAGGCCACCAAGCCTCTTCTCGATGCGAAGCAATCACCCCAAAGGTTGGGTCTGTTTGAAACCCGTCGTGATTTCAATAACTTCCTCTACGACATCTTTCTGGGCGTGCGCAGCCACAAATCCCATGGCAGCAAGATGCGTCCCCTGGCTCGTCTGATGCCGACAGCACGCATGCGCCGGGGTTGGCTCAACCTTTTGCAGCGCACTGCCGTAACACCAGCACGTCGGCGTTACTGAGCTAACGCGCCAATGGCACGATTGCGTGTCATTGGCTGGTTTGGCTGGCCGGTTCAGTCCGCCAGGATTTTTGGCACCCGGAAGAAGTCGCCTTCTCGCAAGGGCGCTTGGTTCAGCAAGTCTTCGCGCACGTCGGTGGTCTCCACCCGATCGTCACGGGTGGCATTGACCACCTCCACCGCGCGCGTGGTGGGGGCAACCCCTTCGGTGTCCACCGCTTGCAGCTGGTCGACGTAATCGAGGATGCGCTCGAGCTGACCGGTGTAGGTGGCGATGGTCTCCTCGGGAAGCTCCAGCCGTGCAAGCTGGGCCACCTTGCGCACGTCATCGGCGGTGATCTTGCTCATGCGGCGGCCAGGAACGTCTCGAGATCATCGCGCAACGCCATCGCTGCCTTGCTGAGAAACTCAGCGCCGTGTTCTGGTTTGGCCAGATAGGGATCCGATCCCATGCGTCCATCCGGATGGCGGCGGCGGAAATCGGCTGGTCCATGGATGGCACCGCAAGGCGCCGGCTCCGGCAGGGGGCGTTGCTTTTGGATCAGGCAGTCGTGCAGGTGCAGGGTGAGGGCAATCTCGCTGGGGGTGGCGTGCTGGCCCTCCCGTTCGCCATAGAGCGCCCGAGCGTGCTGCATCACCGGGCCGGCCATAAACCAGTTCGCCAGACGGCAGCGAAGACGGGGAGCCACCGGCAGTCCTCGGCTGGCGGCGGTGCCGTAGGCCTGGGCGAAGGCAGCCTTGGCCGTGGCGATGTTGCCGCCGTGCCCATTCACCACAAAGATTCGCTCGAAGCCATGGGTGGCCAGGGAGAGCACCAGGTCGTGGAGCACCGCCAGCAGGGTGCTGGGCTGGAGGCTCATGGTGCCCGCAAAGCCCAGGTGATGTTCGGCCATCCCAAAGGCTTGGGCTGGCGTCACCAGAACGCCGCTGAGGCGGCCTAGCTCCAGGGCTACCGCTTCGGCTGTGAGTGCATCGGTGCCGATGGCGCCGGTGGGGCCATGCTGTTCGGTGGATCCCAGGGGGATGATCACCCCTCGGCATTGCTGCAGATAGCTCTCAACCTCAGGCCAGCTTTGGAGGGCTAGGCGAATGGCGTCAGTGCTGGCGACGGGACCGGGCAGGAGTGATGTCATCGCGCCAGTCTGAATGGCATCAGTGAGCGGTGCCGTTGCCGTCGTATTGATCGGTGTTGTAATAGCCGCCCCGGGTGCCGAAGTAGAGCGTTGCGAGCACGAACAGGCCACTGCCGAAGAGCAGCACGGTGCCCAGATTGAAACCGGAAAGAGCTGCGTCCATCAGACATCGTCCATCTCTTTAAAGCCTGGCAGGGATTAGGCGCTTGTCACGCTTCCAGTGCGCGCTTCGTCATCGAGATCGCAGCCGATTTCGCTCCCGCGCCTTGGTACGTCGAGCCATTGGCGCAGCCAGCCGGTGAGCCAGATGAAAGGCATGGTGTCGGCCAGTGCGGCAAGGGCTTTAAACAGATAGCCACTGGCAATGAACGCGCCGAGCTGAGGCAGCACCGGTTCGCCGGCGCGCACGGGCAGCACGTGGGCGCCGTAGTGGCTGATCAGGACGACCGCACTGGTGTCGACCAGCTGGCTGATCAGCGTGGAGCCGTTGTTGCGGAGCCAGAGTGCTTTGCCATTGGTGCGTTGTTTCCAAAAATGGAAGAGGCGCACATCCACGAACTGGGCCGTGAGATAGGCCGCCATGGAGGCCCCCACCGAGCCGAAGGCGAGGCGTTGAATTTCAAAGAAGGTGCCCTCCGGCGCACCGGCCAGTCCTGGCAGGAGGCCTCCCAGCCAGAGGATCAGCACCACCCAGCCATTGAGCAATAAGCCCACCCACACCACCTGGGAGGCGCGTTCCTCCCCCCAGAGCTCGCTGATCAGATCGGTGCAGAGAAACGTGATCGGGTACGGAAGGGCGCCAACGGCGACCACGATCGGCCAGGAGCCGATGTGCCCGAGTTCGAGAAACCGTGTGAGCCCAAGGATGTTGAGCATCCCGAGGGTGCCGAGGAACAGGCCTGCCAGCACCAGGAAGCAGAGGTCGCGGCGTTTCTGGAGGGTGGCGTTGATGGGCATGGGTTAGCCGAAGGCCAGCAAGGGTTTCAGTTTCAGCATCACCACCGGGAATGCCATGAGCAGCACGGACACCGGCATCGCAAGCAACAGCGCCCTGCGGTGATGGCGAAATGCGGTGATCACACACCAGCCTCCGAGCGGTAGAAACAGCACCAAGGCAGAGATCAGGCCGGGGGAATAGAGCCCGGTGCTGATGGTGGGAAGGATGTGGAAGCCCACCATGTTCACCAGCATCACCCCGGGGAGTAACAGCGAGGCGGCAGGGACGCTCCAGCCCAGGCTTCCGGCCAGCAGTCCCAGGGGCACAACGCCGAATCCGTTGGTGATAAAGAAGTCGCCCCAGGTCACCGGCAGCCCCAGCACCTCCACGGCCCAGGGTTGCCAGCCGAGGTCGTATTCCTCAATCACATGCAATCCGTAGGCCAGCAGACACAGCCAGAACACCGAACGTCCCAAGGGGGAGCTGGTTGAGAAGCGTTCGTTCATGGTTGAGCTGAGACAGGAGGGCGCGCTGGACAGCGTTAAAGGCATGATCGAGAGCCCTTGAGCATTTGTCCATCGCTTGCTCAGCCCTGACTTCAGCCTTCTTCTGCCGCCCTGCTCAGCTCGTCGCCCCCGACCTGATTGGCTGCAGGTTGGTGAAACGCCAAGAGAGTGGCGAGTTGCTTTGGGGCGTGATTGTGGAAACGGAGGCGTATTCCCAGGAGGAGCCTGCCTGCCACGGCTATCGGCGCAGGAGCCCTCAAAACGAAATGCTCTTTGGTGAGCCAGGGCGGTTTTATGTGTATGTGAGCTATGGCATCCACCACTGCGTGAAATGAGTCCTGACGCAGAAGATCCAAAGCTGGGCTTGAGATTTCTGAAGTAGTATTCGTTGGTTGATATTCAAGACTGATGCCTAAGAATCCTCTTCAGTCCGTGGTTCAAGGAGATCGCAATGCCTATTTCTGGATCAAGAAGAAGCTCAACCTGAGTGAATACCAGATGGGAGCCCTTGTCTGGTTCTCAGCTCTCATCCTCGGAATCGTGATTGGAGCCTGTCTCGGGTAGTGATAGTTCAGAGCTAACTAGAAAGACAATCATTTCAACCAATAGCCACCACGAACAACACCCAGCACCCCCCAGCGCTCCCCCAAGCCTTCTTCTGCCGCCCTGCTCAGCTCGTCGCCCCCGACCTCATCGGTTGCCTGCTGGTGAAACGCCAAGAGGACGGCAGCCTGCTCTGGGGCGTGATTGTGGAAACGGAGGCGTATTCGCAGGAGGAGCCTGCCTGCCACGGCTATCGGCGCAGGAGCCCTCAAAACGAAACGCTCTTTGGTGAGCCTGGGAGGTTTTATGTGTATGTGAGCTATGGCATCCACCACTGCGTGAAGCGAGCCGTGAAGCAGAAGACCCCAAGCTGGGCTTGATTTTTGAGTGGTCGCCCTGGGTCTCCCAGCCAACTGCCAAGCCACTCCCAGAAAAATCCCCGATTTTTTTTCTCCCAACGACGCCCCCAGCTACGAAGGGCTACAAGCCCAGTTGACTGGCTTGGCTGGGTCAGTGGTGCAGCCGTAGCCCTGGTGTCAGCAGCGGCGGCAGCACCTTGAAGAAACCACCCTCACTCCGCAACAACAACGGCAGCCTCCAGGTGCGGGTGCGGATTGATGGGAAAGATGCCTTCATCAACCGCCTGGGTCGCTGGGACGACCCTGTGGCAGTGGCTACAGCCCACGCAATCGCCGCCCAGATTTGGAGCGACTACCAGCAGGGCACCTTTGACCGCAGCCTGATGGCGTATCAGCCCCTCATCAACGGCAAGGAGGTGGGGGTGCTGGAGGCGTTGAGGGTGAGGGCAGAGACCAAGCGGCAGGCAGCAGCCATTCACGCCTACAGGGTGCTGCAGCGGTATGGAAAGCCCATCCGCACCAGAAGCGATGCAGAAGGCTTCCTGGCTTGGCTACGGGCAGAGGGCTTGAGCGACTGCACCATCGCTGGCTTGATGACCCACTACCGCCAGTGCTCGGGTGGAAACCGCCACCTGTTTTCCCACAAGCTCAAGTGGCAGCGGCGGTCAGTGCAAAGCGATGTGCTGAGCGTGGAAGATATCCAGGTGGTGCTGGCTGACCTGGAGAGCAACGAGCCCTGGTATTACCCGTTGTTTTTGCTGTGGCTCAGCACAGGGATGCGTAATGCAGAAATCAGGGGTTTGACCTGGGACTGCATCCGCTGGGAAGACGGCGAGGTGCTGGTCTGTAAGAGCCTGCGGCGTGATGGCTACTCATCAGGGCATCACAGCTGGGCGTCTACCAAGACAGGGAAGGAGAGGGTGGTGCCACTGACCGCACAGGTGCGGGAGGTGTTGAGACAGCACAAGGAGCAGATGGAGCAGCTGGCTATCTACGACCCTTATGGGCTGGTGTTTGTCGCCCCCACCAGCTACAGCAACATCTACGACCATCTGGTGGGTCGTGTATGGAAGCGGTCGCTTGAGCGTTGTGGATTGAAGCCCCGCCGTCTTTACGCCCAACGCCATAGTTTCCTGTCTCACGCATTGGCGATGGGAAACTCACCAGCTGACTTGGCAGCGGCAGCAGGTCATTCCACCAAGATGCTGCTGGATACTTATGCCAAACCCACAGGCAGATTGAAGATGCCGAGTTGGCAGACACCCTGAAGCCGTTAGCCAAAAAAGATGTTGCAATTCAAGCTATAAAAGTGGTTACATCACAGGGCTTTAGTGCGGTAAAGCATGAATAAAACTGGCTTGATCTAATCATCTCTTTTGTTGCCTTTGCCTGTAGGTGATGAAGTGTTAGTAAATCAACATATGCCGACCCTGTAAAAACTGCAACTCGCATAAATAATCATCCCCTGCAGTGCTTACTCGGTGGATTGAGAAGCAAAAGCTGCAAGTAACTAACAGAAGAGATTTCCTGGGTGCCAAGGAGTTGGTGTCAGTGTCTCAGCGTGGCAAGCGATAGGAAAAATACAAATGACATCAATAAAAACTCAAGACCAACAACAAGAGCGGCAACAGGCTCAAAGATTAAAACGGAATATCAAATACCTCATCCGTAATGAGCTCCAAAGCATCAACCCCTGGTGGCTCATCAGCTTTCACTACCGCGACCACCACAGCAAGGAAGATGAGTTACTCCAAGATGTTGCCGACCTCAAGCGGAAACTTCATCGCATCATCTACAAGAGCCGTGATAAGAGCATCAAGGGTGCTGGTGAATACTTCTACCCACGAATGCTGTTTTTCCACGAAACCAGCCACCAGGGCACAGGTCAATTTCATACGCACCTCATCACCGAAAAATTGCCAGCAAGCCTAAATAGTCAAGTTGGGATGGAAACCCTGTTTCATCAGCGATTGCCCCAGAAAGTCCAGGCGTTGTCTAAGTGGAAATCCATAGATATTCAACGCATTAATCCTGATGAGCCCGATTACAGACGCATCAGTAGCTATTTGGGAAAACAGACCAACTTGGAGCTGATTGCCCTTGATCCATTCAATAGTGACCTATCAACGAGAAAGAGATGAGACGAAACCAACTCACGATTACCTACCCCGAGGGAGAGGCTCAACAACTTCATCAGGCACTGCTCCTCCTGAAGACAAGCCGCTGCTTGAATATCTCAGCATTTTGCAGAGCAGCGATTGCGGAGAAGCTGGAGCGATTGGAGTCAGTTAAATGAAGAGCATCACCATTCGCCTGCCTGATGTGGAGGCAGCGATGCTGGTGGAGGTGCAGAGGTCAAATCCAGCCTATAGAGATCTCTCAAAGCTTCTGATTTCTTTGATCCGAAAAAGCTATCAACGAAAGTAGTCCTCCATTTGGCTCTCGAACTGAAGAAGTTTTTGATCCTCTTCTCTCTTTCTCTGTTCTTCTGCTGCACGTTGCTGTTGATATCTTTCACTGTTTCTCCTGGCTCTTTCTCTTGCCCTTTCTTGGTCTGCCTCGTGGTTGCGGATTAATCTATTGGCATCCTTCATGCAGGAGTTGTAAGCCTTCTGAAGGTCGTATTGGAATGTGCTCGAATTTATATGAGACCTGGCTCTTGCGTAGTCGCTGCAAAATGCATGTCTTATGGAGTACTCGTACCCATAGGCTGATCCAGCTACCGTTAGAGGAGAGACCGCTAATCCTCCTAGTAAAAGAATTCTTATCGGTCGTAGCATGTCTAATCTAGAATGCGAATCCTGGCGCTTTCTGTATGTAGCGGGGCTTTATTATGTACTTCACGGTCATCACAAGTAGTGGTGAGTCATAGCTCTCTCCGTATTCGTTCGTCAGCTTCATCTTGAATGGATATACACTCTTGTAAGTGAGGTTTTCGTCAAGTGTGTTGCAGGACAGCGAAAAGGCGCCTCGGTGATTTGTGTGAATGTCAATCTTGTTTCCTCTCCCGTCCAAGGCATGCCCGTAGTAGGGCGTGTAGTGATGCTTGTCAAAAACAATGGAAAGCTCAGTACCATCTGCGTTCTGGAATATGAATCTGTCGCTCTTCCTCGGGTATGAGCCCCTTCTCCATAGATCATAGCCTTTGATCGTGTATGAGGTTTGGGGTTTTATGTCTCTGGCTAAAAATGTTTTAGTTACTGAATTTAAGTTGCCGATATTCCCCTTTGCTATGGCTATCCAGGCGTCAGAGTCTGCGAGAGGAAGGCTGAATGAACTGGCTCGGTACATATTTGTTTCCCATTTCCTAAGGTGCGCTGCGCCTCCTGGGCTCTCGGGGATGTTGTCTAATGGAAGTACTCTGTTGTCACTAGGGCAGGTCCAGTAGTTCCCTTTTTGCACCATTGAAGGTCCAGGCGAAGCAATAGCTCTTCCTGTGAAAATGAATATGAAGGAAGTGCTGGTGAGAAATATTTTTTGTAGTTTTGAATTCATTTTCTTTGTGTTGGCTCATCTCTACTTTAAATCCTAAAGCCATTCCCATAGCCATCCAGCCCATCACCAAGTATTTCCCAGCCCTGCCCCAGACCTTCTTCGCCCGCCCCGCCGAGCTAGTCGCCCCCGACCTGATTGGTTGCCTGCTGGTGAAACGCCAAGAGAGTGGCGAGTTGCTGTGGGGCGTGATTGTGGAAACGGAGGCGTATTCGCAGGAGGAGCCTGCCTGCCACGGCTATCGGCGCAGGAGCCCTCAAAACGAAACGCTCTTTGGTGAGCCTGGGAGGTTTTATGTGTATGTGAGCTATGGCATCCACCACTGCGTGAATGTGGTGACCGATCGGGCGGACTGGGCCAATGGTGTGTTGCTTAGGGCCGTGGCACTGCCTGGTGAGCCTGAGCGCGTGTCAGCGGGGCCTGGGCTACTGGCCCGTCGCTTCGGGATCGACCGCCGCCATGACAGCAGCTCCGTCTGTGGGGAGAATGACGTGTGGTTGGCGACCCGGCCTTCCGTTCTCGGTCATCCTGAGCTTGTGAGCACCACACGGATCGGCATTACCCAGGGGCAGGATCTGCCCTGGCGCTGGTACCTCAGGGGCAGCCGCAGCATCAGCCGTCGCGCCTCTGGTGATCGCATGCCCGGGAAGGCGCAGGCCTGGAGCCCCGACGGGCTGGAGTCTCCATGAGTCGCTGGACCCATCGCCACATCCTCGATCTTGCGGCCTTCTCACGGGAGGACTACGCCGCTGTCCTTGAGCTTGCCCATCGGTTCCGGTCCATGCCGGTCACCGGTGCCCGCAAGCTCCCTGCCCTGCAGGGACGCCTCGTGGCGACCCTGTTCTTTGAGCCCAGCACCCGCACGCGCAGCAGTTTCGAGCTGGCGGCTAGGCGTCTGTCTGCCGATGTGTCGAGTTTCTCGCCGGGCAGCAGTTCTCTGAGTAAAGGGGAATCACTGCTCGACACGGCCCGCACCTACGTGGCCATGGGCGCGGATGTGCTCGTGGTGCGCCATCAGTGCACCAGTGTTCCTCAGCAGCTGGCGGAGGCGTTAGAGGCCTCTGGTGAGCGCACGGTGGTTCTCAATGGTGGTGATGGACTCCATAGCCACCCCAGCCAGGGACTGCTGGACCTTTACACCCTGGCCCATCATTTCGATCCTCTGCACCCACTGCCTGAGGCGTTGCGGGGTAAACGGATCTTGATCGTGGGCGACATCCTGCATTCGCGGGTGGCCCGCTCCAACCTCTGGGCCCTCACCGCCTGCGGTGCTGATGTGGTGCTCTGCGGCCCCCCCAGTCTTCTGCCGTCCGCTTTTGCCAGCTTCGTGGATGCGCCACCACCTGGACAGTCTGTGGACCCGGTGCCCGATCGCGGTTCCGTGACCGTGAGCCATCGGCTCGATGAGGCCTTGCCTGGTGCCGACGCCGTGATGACCCTGCGCCTGCAGAAAGAGCGCATGAGCCAGCACCTGCTCACCGATCTGGATCGCTATCACCGCGACTATGGCCTGAGCCATGCCCGGCTCGAGCGGTGTGGCAAGCCAGTGCCGGTGCTCCACCCCGGCCCGGTGAACCGCGGGGTGGAGATGACCGGGGCCCTGCTCGATGACACTGGCCGAAACAGTGGCCGTTGTCTGGTGGAGGAGCAGGTGCGTCATGGCATCCCGATCCGGATGGCACTGCTCTATTTGATGGCAGCTGCAGAGTCGTCTGCTGATTCGGCACTGGCCTCGGTGGGTTGATGGCCCTGGCCTGACATCTGATTGGAGTAATACTCCATGGCTGCTTGCAGAGCCGCATCCGGTGAGGCGATCGAGGGGCCGCTGCCGCTCTTCATCGGGAATGGCGCGTCGGGTGCATCAAGACCCATGTGCTGGCTGGGCATGCCAGTGAGCAGCATGGAGGCCCGGGCCTGGGAGACCACGGCGAAGATCCACTTCAGCAGGAGGGAGAGACGATTTTCCCGATCGGGCATGAAGGCCAGGTGGGCAGCAGCCCAGAGCAGCCAGCCGATGCCGCCTGAGAATTTGAAGCCGCGCAAATCGGCGACGGCATCCACTCGATCGAGCACGGCCATGCTGCCGAAGTCGAACCAGCTGAAATTTGGACGATTGGTTCCGGCGATGATCGCTGCAATGTCCTTGCCCACGAAGCCCCCCGCTTGTGTGGCCGGGCCGGCCATGCCCGGGAGTGGGTTGCCGTCGCGGGTGTGCTTGTAGCAGCAGAGATCACCCACGACGCGGATCTCGGGGTGCCCTTTCACGGAGAAGTCGGGTTCCACGATCACCCTGCCACCACGGTCCAGTTCACACTCGATCGAGTCGGCCAGCTTGCGCCCCAGGTGGGAGGGGCGAACACCGGCGGTCCAGATCACGGTGGCGGCCTGGAGGCGTCGATCGCCATTGGGGGTGCCAACCGTCACTTCGCCTGGTTGCATCGTCTGCACCCGACCTTTGAACAGCATCTCCACACCAAGACCCTCCAGAGTCTTCTGGGCTCGCTCCGACAGCAGTTCAGGCATGGCCCGCAACAGTCGCTCCCCGGGATCGACGAGCACGATCCTGGTTTTGGCTGGGTCCAGCTGTCTGAATTCCCGGCGCATGGCGTTACGCATCAACTCGGAAACCGCGCCGGCCATCTCACATCCGGTGGGGCCACCACCCACAATCACAACGGTTTGAAGGAACTGACGGGCCTGAGGGTCAGGCGTCTGCTCGGCCTGCTCCATGGCCATCAGCAACCGGCGGCGAATCTCCTCGGCGTGCTCGAGGATCTTCATCGGCGGCGCGAAGGTGCGCCAGTCTTCATGGCCGAAGAAGGTGCTGCCGGAGCCGGTGGCCAACACCAGGTGGTCGTAGCTGTAGGCCTTGCCGTTGAAGACGATCTGCTTGCCTTCTGGATTGATCTGGGTGACTTCCCCCAAGAGCACCTGCACATTGCGCTGGCGGCCGACCAGTTGGCGCAGGGGGGTAGCCACATCCCCGCGGGAGACCAGTCCGGTTGCCACCTGGTACAGGAGTGGTTGAAACAGGTTGAAGTTGCGCTTGTCGATCAGGGTGATGCGCACGTCTGCATTGGCCAGGGCTTTGCAGGCGCGCACTCCGGCAAAGCCACCGCCCACGATCACCACATGGGGGGCATGGCGAAGTCGCTCCTCAGGTGGTTCGAGCTCCAGAAAGAAATGGTCTCCAGCCATGGGACAAGACGCAGTAGGGCTTTCCCGAAGGGTATGGATAACCCGGCGATTTGTCCGTGAGCCGTCAGAGCAGTTTGAAGCCTTCGAGAAGAAGGCCATACAAGAGCCCGAAGCGGCCCATGTCGAGGACTTGCAAGGCCAGGCCCCCTTGATTGAGGGGACGCCAGCTGCGCCGGAGCCTCACCATCAGTTCCAGCAGTGCCACCGTCACCAGGGCGGCGATTGGATCGAGCTGGCCGGTTGCGCCGGCGATGCTCGCCACTGAACTTCCGAAAAAAAAGCCACCCATCAAGACGATGGCCAGCAGAGAAGCGCGTCGCCAAGGATTGTCTGCCCAGGCCTCAAGACGGCTAGCCCACTCGCCCAAATTGCGCTGGAGCCTGGTGGATTGCAAACGCGCGGCCATGAGTCGACGGCTCGAACGTCAGAAAAAAGGAGGCAGGGGGTGAACCGAACGATCCCCATCACCCGGCCCGTAGCCCTGCCAATGCCTGTATACACCATTTCTGGTGATCGTGCCGTCTTCTGGCGCTACAGATGGGGTATTGCTATGAAAAAGCTCGGGCGAGCCCGAGCCGGGTGATGGGGTCTGGCGAAGGAAAGCTTGCCTAGGTCCCCTTGGCAAGGGGGGCTGAAGCAATCAGTCGGAATCAGCCTTGGCTTTGCGGGACCCTTTGCCTTCGAGTAACTCGAGAAGTGCTTCCATCTGGGCCATCACCCCGCGCACTTCACCTGCTTCGGGCAGCAGGCCATCTTCCATGACGCCCTGATGCATCTCACGAAGTTCCTGGCGGATGTAGCGCAGATGGCTCACCACCTGTTCGCGTTTCGACTGAGACATCGGTGCGTATACCCCTCAACCTCTCTTTTACCAAATCGTCATCCCAGGCTGGTCGCTCAGGGCTGTCGACGCCCTTCGCTCCACTGCCCAGCAAGGGCGATCAGCGCAAAGGTCAGAAGGGCGGAGGGCCTGGCAATCACGCTCAAGGTCACCAACGCACCCAAGCCCGTCAGCAACGGGGGGCGGGGGAGCGAGCTGGGCCAGGGGCTGCTCATGACTGGCCAAACCGGGCGCGGGCCTCGGCGTAGAAGGCGGCATCAATGCTGGATCGACCGCTCTCCTTGGCCATCGACTCAATGCGCTTGCGCACGGCTGGACGCACGAAGAACGGCACTTCTTTGAGAGCCTGCTCTGCGTCTGCGCTCCAGTCCACGTCTGGTCCTGTTGGTCTCAATGGAGAATAGGGGACTCGAACCCCTGACCTCTGCGGTGCGATCGCAGCGCTCTACCAGCTGAGCTAATTCCCCCCAGGCGAAAAACTAGCGTCTGAGCCCAGGCAGAATGGATGGGCGCGCCAGGCGGCCCAATGTCCAGTGCAGGTATCACGGAGGAACAGCTCGCCCGCTTTGATGAGGAGGGTGTTGCCGACCTGGCCAGGCGTCTGGAGGACGATGACTACGCCACCCCGTTTGCTGGTCTGGCTGACTGGCACCTGTTGCGGGCCCTCGCGATTCATCGCCCAGAGCTCACGTTTCCCTATGTGCATCTGATCGATCAGGAGCCTTTTGATGAGGACTAGTTCCCTTGGCTGGCACTGATGGCGTGACTTCCTCGCCTCTTCAGGGAAAGCGTCTTCTGGTCGCTGCCAGCGGAAGCATTGCAGCGGTGAAGACACCCCTGCTGGTGAGTGCCCTGGTTCGGGCCGGCGCCGAGGTGCGCTGCCTCATCACGCCCAGTGCCTCACGCCTCGTGAGCGCTACGGCGTTGGCCAGCCTCAGCCGCCATCGTTGCTATCAGGATGAAGACCAGTGGGACCCTGCAGAACCCAGGCCCCTCCATATCGCCCTGGCGGAATGGGCCGATCTTGTGATCGTTGCCCCCTTGAGTGCCACCAGCCTGGCCCGCTGGAGCCAGGGGCTGGCAGAGGGACTGCTGGCTGGGGTACTGATCGCAACGGAGCGTCCCGTGCTCGCGGCCGCGGCCATGAACACCGGCATGTGGAGGCATCCGGCCGTGCAGCGCAATTGGCAGGAGTTGCAGGCCCATCCCCGGGTGCTGGCTCTGGGTCCGGAATCCGGCCTGCTCGCCTGTGATCGGATCGGCGATGGGCGGATGGCGGACCCCGCGTTGATCGAGCTTGCGGCCTCCAGTGTTCTGGAACAACAGGCTGCCGGCGGGACGCTGTCTTTCGATTGGTCTGGCCGTCGGTTGCTGGTGTCAGCCGGCCCCACGCGGGAGCAGCTGGATCCAGCGCGGTTCATCAGTAATTGCAGCAGCGGTCGGATGGGCGTGCTGATCGCCCAGGCAGCTCGCCTGCGCGGAGCGGAGGTGACGCTTGTGCATGGCCCCCTCGATGTGCCGCACACCTGGCTGGAGGGGCTTGCCTGTCATCCAGTGACCAGTGCCCTCGCCATGGAGCAGGCCCTAGGGCAGCACTGGCCTTCGTCCGATGCCCTGGTGATGGCGGCCGCTGTTGCTGACTGGCGTCGACGCGGTGGCCCCTCCGGCGTCAAGCTGCCCAAGCAGCAGATGGTCGCCGATCTGTTGGCGGATCTAGAGCCAGTGCCAGATCTGCTCGCAGGGTTGATGCAAACCCGTCGCCCCGGCCAGGTGGCTCTGGGATTCGCCGCCCTCAGTGGTGAGTCATCGGCTCTGCTCGAGCAGGCCCGGAGCAAACGTCAAGCCAAAGGTTGTGATCTGCTGTTTGCCAATCCGGTGGACCGTCCCGGCCAGGGATTTGGTGCGGTCAACAATGGTGGCTGGCTGCTCTTGCCCAAGGATCGGGTGGAGGAGTTGCCGGTCACCAGCAAATTACGGCTGGCCCACCAGCTGCTGGACAGCCTGATTCAGGCTGCAATCGAGGCGGAATCCTGATCGAGGAGGGCGATGAAGGTCTTCAGCTGCAGGCGGGGGATGTAGGGCCAGCCGCCACTGCGCTCCAGGGTCTGAAGGAAGCTAAACAGCTTGTTGCGGTCTTCCGGAAGGCTGCTGCGGAAGGGGCCCTCCTGGATCGTGCGATGCAGAGCCTCGAGGCTGCGAAGGATTTCGAGCAGAGCCTCCGGATCGCCATTCTCTTCAGCGGCTAGGCCTTCCAGCGCCGACAGCAGGGGGCTGAGCCTCTCCTGCAGGTCTCCCTTCGTCATGGTTGGGTCGGTGCTGGACACGCGGTTCGCGACGGGTTGTTGAGAGCTGCAAAAGGCTAGCCGGTTCCAGGATTTAACCCCTGTAGGATCCGCCTGATCGGTGGATACCGTCATCGTCTGGCCTTTTGGCTTTCTTCCATGAGCATCCGTCCTCTGCTGGCCTTGGTGCTGGCTCTCTGTCTCACCCTGGTCACCGCATGCAGTGGTGATGCCCAAGCGGTGGACCGTACCAATGCCACCCGTTACGAAGACATCGTCAACACGGGCAAAGCCAATGATTGCCCGACCCTTTCTGATTCAGCTCGCGGCTCGATCAGCCTCAATGCTGGTGGCTCCTATGAGCTGCGTGGCATCTGCCTGCACCCCTCCCAGGTGTTCGTGAAGGGCGAGCCCACCAACAAGCGTCAGGAAGCTCAGTTCGTCGAGGGCAAAATCCTCACCCGCTACACCTCAAGCCTTGATGAGGTTTACGGCACCCTGACGGTGTCCAGCGATGGACTCAGCTTCAGCGAAGAGGGTGGCATCGACTTCCAGCCGATCACCGTGTTGCTTCCTGGCGGAGAAGAGGTGCCTTTCACCTTCTCCAGCAAGAATCTCCAGGCCAAGGCTGACGGTGCTGTTCTCAACACCAGCACCGATTTCGAAGGCGCTTATCGCACCCCTAGCTACCGCACCAGCAACTTCCTCGATCCCAAGGGTCGCGCCCTGACCACCGGCGTGGAGTACGCCCAGGGTCTGGTGGCCCTCGGGGGAGATGACGACGAGCTGAAGGGTGAAAACGTCAAGCGCTACATCGACGGCACCGGCCAGATGAGCCTCTCGATCACCAAGGTCGACAGCGAAACCGGCGAATTCGCTGGCGTGTTCACGGCGATCCAGCCTTCTGACACCGACATGGGTGGTAAGGAGCCTGTTGACGTGAAGATCAGTGGTGAGCTCTTCGGTCGCCTCGAAGAGGCCTGATCGGCTGACCGCTTCCATCACAGCGACGGATCGGGGGGGCAAGGCCCCCCTTTTTTGTGCGATCTGGGAGAATCGCGCCGTTGTCTGAATCCAGCCAAGGCCTGCCATGACCGCGACCTCCTCCCCCTCCCGGGCCTCCGGCGTGATCGCTCCCTACGGGGGAACTCTGGTGGACCTGATGGTTCCGGAGGCGGAGCGGGCTTCCCTGAAGGCTTCTGCCACGCGGACTCTGGAGTGTTCCGACCGCAATGCCTGCGATGTGGAATTGCTTGTGGTCGGTGGCTTCTCCCCTGAGCGGGGGTTCATGCATCAGGCCGACTACGACGCAGTGGTGGCGGGTCATCGCACCACCTCCGGCTATCTCTTCGGTTTGCCGATCGTGATGGATACCGATCGCGACGATGTTGCTGTCGGCGACAAGGTGCTGCTGACCTACAAGGGCCAGGACCTGGCGGTGCTCACGGTTGAGGACAAGTGGGAGCCCGACAAGGTGGTTGAGGCCAAGGGTTGCTACGGCACCACCTCCATCGAGCACCCCGCCGTGCGCATGATCACGATGGAGCGCAAGCGGTTTTATCTCGGCGGTTTGATCCAGGGCCTGGAGCTGCCCAAGCGTGTGTTTCCCTGCAAGACCCCGGCGGAAGTGCGCGCCGGGCTGCCTAACGGCGAGGACGTGGTGGCGTTTCAGTGCCGCAACCCGATCCACCGAGCCCATTACGAGCTCTTCACCCGTGCGCTTCATGCCCAGAACGTGAGTGAGAACGCTGTGGTGTTGGTGCATCCCACCTGCGGTCCCACCCAGCAGGACGACATCCCTGGTGTGGTGCGCTTTCAGACCTATGAGCGCCTCGCCGCTGAGGTGAACAACGACAGCATCCGCTGGGCCTATCTGCCCTATGCCATGCATATGGCTGGCCCCCGCGAGGCCCTTCAGCACATGATCATCCGCCGCAACTACGGATGCACCCACTTCATCATTGGTCGGGATATGGCTGGCTGTAAGTCCTCACTCACCGGTGATGACTTCTATGGCCCTTACGACGCCCAGAACTTTGCCAAGGAGTGTGCAGAGGAACTGATGATGGAAACGGTTCCGTCTCTCAACCTCGTCTACACCGAAGAGGAGGGATACGTCACCGCCGAACATGCCGAGGCTCGAGGCCTGCATGTGAAGAAGCTCAGCGGCACCCAGTTCCGCAAGATGCTCCGCAGCGGTGAGGAAATCCCCGAGTGGTTCGCCTTCCGTAGCGTTGTTGACGTGCTTCGGGCCGCCTGAGTCCTCAGGATCCCATTAACATTCCTTCATCAGAGGCAAGACAACCTTGAACAAGCGCTGGCGCAACGTGGGGCTTTATGTCCTCCTGGTGGTGGTGGTGATCGTCGTTGGTACGGCGTTTCTGGATCGTCCTGATCCAGCCACTGCTGCCCGCACCCTTCGTTACAGCGACTTCGTGGAGGCGGTTCAGGAGAACCAAGTCAATCGTGTGCTGATTTCTCCCGATCGGGGCACCGCGCAGGTGGTTGAGAACGACGGACGACGCGCTGAGGTCAACCTCGCCCCCGATAAGGATCTGCTCAAGCTGCTCACCGACCACAACGTCGATATCGCAGTGCAGCCCACCCGTCAGCCAGGTGCCTGGCAGCAGGCGGCAGGAAGTTTGGTCTTCCCCCTGCTGCTGCTGGGTGGCTTGTTCTTCCTGTTCCGCCGCGCCCAGGGTGGTGGTGGTGGCGGGAACCCCGCCATGAACTTCGGCAAGAGCAAGGCCAGGGTTCAGATGGAACCCTCCACCCAAATCACCTTTGGTGATGTCGCCGGCATTGAAGGGGCCAAGCTCGAGCTCACCGAGGTTGTCGACTTCCTCAAGAATCCCGACCGCTTCACTGCAGTTGGAGCCAAGATTCCCAAGGGCGTTCTGCTGGTCGGTCCTCCCGGCACCGGTAAGACTCTGTTAGCCAAGGCCGTGGCCGGTGAAGCAGGGGTTCCCTTCTTCTCGATCTCCGGCTCCGAGTTCGTCGAGATGTTCGTCGGCGTTGGTGCCAGCCGCGTGCGCGACCTGTTTGAGCAGGCGAAAAAGAATGCTCCCTGCATTGTTTTCATCGACGAGATCGATGCCGTTGGTCGTCAGCGGGGTGCAGGTCTCGGCGGTGGCAATGATGAGCGCGAGCAGACCCTCAACCAGCTGCTCACCGAAATGGATGGTTTCGAGGGCAATACCGGGATCATCATTGTGGCCGCCACAAACCGGCCGGATGTGCTGGATGCCGCTCTGATGCGTCCAGGTCGTTTCGATCGTCAGGTTGTGGTGGATCGCCCTGACTACAACGGTCGCCTGCAGATCCTCAAGGTTCATGCCCGTGGCAAGACCCTCGCCAAGGACGTCGATCTCGACAAAGTGGCCCGCCGTACTCCCGGCTTCACCGGCGCTGACCTCTCCAACTTGCTCAATGAAGCGGCGATCCTCGCGGCCCGTCGTGAACTCACCGAGGTCAGCAATGACGAGATCAGTGACGCGATTGAGCGTGTGATGGCTGGTCCGGAGAAGAAAGACCGGGTGATGAGCGAGCGTCGTAAGCGCCTTGTTGCGTATCACGAGGCTGGTCATGCTCTGGTTGGCGCCCTAATGCCCGACTACGACCCGGTGCAGAAGATCTCGATCATTCCTCGCGGCAATGCTGGTGGTTTGACGTTCTTCACCCCGAGTGAGGAGCGCATGGAATCCGGCCTTTATTCCCGCGCCTACCTGCAGAATCAGATGGCTGTGGCCTTAGGCGGTCGTGTCGCTGAGGAGATCGTTTACGGCGAAGACGAAGTCACGACCGGTGCCTCCAATGACCTTCAACAGGTCGCCCAGGTGGCTCGCCAGATGGTCACGCGTTTCGGCATGAGCGACAAGCTCGGCCCGGTGGCTCTTGGTCGTGCCCAGGGCGGCATGTTCCTCGGCCGCGATATCGCCGCCGAGCGTGATTTCTCGGAAGACACTGCGGCAACGATCGATGAAGAGGTCTCTGATCTCGTTGCGGTTGCCTATCGTCGCGCCACCAAGGTGCTGAACGACAACCGCTCTGTTCTCGACGAACTGGCCGACATGCTTGTTGAGAAGGAGACGGTCGATGCGGAGGATCTGCAGGACTTGCTGATCCGTCGTGATGTGCGGGTCGCTGAGTACGTCTGACCCTGGTGTCGGGGAGGTCAGCTGCTGGCAGAGCCGGCAGCTTGATCTGATCGCCTCGTTGCGGCGGCAACCACTTCTGATGGTGGTTCGCCCTCAAGAAACAGATCTCAATCGGCCCTTGGCTGAGGTTGGTTCGTTGTGGAGGCTGCTCGAAAGCCTCGCCCTCCATGGCGTTCATCATGTGGAGGTTGCCTGGAGTCGGCACCCACGCTGGCCGGAGCTGATCCAGGCAATTCAGCACCGCTTTCCGGCCTTTTCCCTCGGGGCTGCCTCGATCGTCTGCAGGGATGGATTGGAGTGTGCGGCCGAGCTTGGGCTCGCTTATGCGATGTCTCCTTGCCTTGATGACGATCTGATCGCCCATTCCCGCGCCCTCGGCCAGGTGCTCGTTCCTGGTGTGATGACACCCACGGAGATTCACCGTGCTGCTTTACAGGGCTGCCGACTTGTCAAACTTTTCCCCGCAGCGGCACTGGGGATTGACTACCACCGGCAGTTGTCGGCTCCCATGGGGTCCTTGCCGTTCATGGTCGCAGCCGGTGGGCTGCGCGTGAATCAGCTGAGCGATTGGTTGCATGCCGGCTATGACGCTATTGCGTTGGGTCGATCGGCGATCCACGCTGATTGCCTCGACCCGGTGCTGCATGCATGGCTGGAAAGCAATCGCTGGTCGACTTGAGTCCCGGATGCTACAGATGAGATAGGTATTTGTGGATTCATGTCTCAGCTGTCGATCAAATTGAGCGACAAGGCCGATGCTCTGATCGCTCAACTTCAGAAGGAGATCTTCAACCGTCGCCGCAAAAAGGTCACTGCGGCAGGTGTCGTGGAATCTCTTGTCGAGAGTGGTGCCCGCTCTCAGTCCGACAAGCGTTTCGCGACGTCCTGGACGAATCTGATTCAGGACATTGAGAAAGCAGCCAAGCTTGCGAATGCCCATGGCAGCAAGCCTTCATCGCTCACCGATGAAGAGTGGGTGATGGTGCTCAGTCACCGGGCCCGAGCACAGTCTTCTCCCGTGCGATCGGCGAAGAAAGCTGTTGCGAAGACAGCCGTCGTTAAGAAAGCCGTTGCCAAGACAGCTGTTGCGAAGAAAGCTGTTGCGAAGAAAGCTGTTGCGAAGACAGTGACTGCCAAGAAGCCAGCGGCCAAAAGGTCTGCTGTTGCAAAGACTGCTGCGAAGAAACCAGTCGCTAAGAAACCAGTCGTGAAGAAGGCTGTTGCGCAGAAGGCTGGTGTGGCGAGATCAGGTACGGCGACAGCCACAACCGTCGTCTCCAAACCCAGGCCCGCTCGTCGCGCCCGCAAAACGGCTGCGTCAGGAAGCACCAGCACCTCGGTGGCCAAGCGCATGGCCAAGGCAGCGGGGCGTCTGGCCAGCGGCGGCAGCTTGCTGTCAACCACCGCTGGAAGCAACGGGATCAATTCTCCGGCCCGTAGCTAAGCGTCACGCCAGCAGGCTGCACTGACCCTGTTGGCGCAAGAGGTGATCGGCTAACACCAGATTCACCATCGCTTCCACCATCGGTACGGCCCTTGGCAGCACGCAGGGGTCGTGCCGTCCCTTTGCAGCCAGGGTCGTGGCCTGGCCGGCGGCATTGATCGTTTGTTGTTCCTTGCGGATGGTGGCGGTGGGTTTGAAGGCCACCCGGATCAGAATCGGTTCGCCGTTGCTGATGCCTCCCTGGATCCCACCGGAGTTGTTGGTGGCAGTGCGCAGGCGACCATCGTCTGTGGGCAGAAAGGCATCGTTGTGCTCGCTGCCTTTGAGCAGAGTCCCGGCGAAGCCCGATCCGATCTCGAATCCCTTCGTGGCGGGTAGCGACATCACCGCCTTAGCCAGATCGGCCTCAAGCTTGTCGAACACCGGCATCCCCAGCCCCACAGGTGGCTGGCGCACGATGCATTCGATCACGCCGCCACAGGAATCGCCATCCCGTCCGATCGCCTCGATCCGCTCGATCATCCGCTCGGCCATCAGCGGATCAGGGCAGCGAACGATGTTGGCCTCCACCGCATCGGCCTGAACGCTTGCAGGATCGATGCTTGCCTCCAAATCATGGATCCGTTTCACCCAGGCGATCACTTCCGTTCCATGGGTTTTGCGAAGTAATTGACGAGCGATCGCGCCGGCGGCCACGCGACCAATGGTTTCCCGCGCCGAGGCGCGACCGCCACCGCTCCTGGCTTGGATGCCGTATTTCGCCTGGTAGGTCGCATCGGCATGGGAGGGCCGGAAGGCCACTTCCATTTCCTTGTAGTCCTGCGGACGCTGGTCCTTGTTGCGCACCACCAAGGCAATGGGTGTTCCAAGGGTGACGCCATCCAGCAGTCCACTGAGGATCTCGACCCGGTCGTCCTCCTTGCGCGGCGTGGTGATTTTGCTCTGCCCCGGTTTACGCCGGTCGAGCTCCGCTTGGATGGCCTCAAGATCCAGTTCCAGCCTCGGTGGGCAGCCATCGACGATCACGCCGACGCCTCCCCCATGGGATTCACCGAAGCTGCTGATGCGGAAGAGATCGCCGAAACTGCTGCCCATGGGGGCTCCTTGCTAGCAAGAGCGTAAAGACTCGTCTTCAGGCTGCGGGTGCGGCGGCAGGCCGAGGGCGTCGAGCTGTGGCAGGACGATGGCGCAAGGTCGGGCGTTGATGCAGTGCTGTGATGCTGGAGCTCTTGATTGATCCAGCTGCTGCCAGATCGTTTTGCAACCCATGGGTGCAGCTGACCAGACGCGACCAGCTAGGGAGCTGATGGGCGACTGGTGTCTCCATCAGCTGGTGGATTCCAGGCTTCAGCAGAGTGGCAAAGCTCTGGAGCGCGAGCTCTTCGCTGTGGCGGTCATAGGGAAGACGATTAATCGCTGAATCCAGTCCGAACTGCCGCACCCGGTCTTCTCCCACCCTGCGGTACAGCACTTCGAGGGTGGCTAATTCTTCCGGCGCCAGGCTGCGTCCTTCATGCTCCATGACTCCGCGAAGCACGGTGCGCAGGATTTCAGCCGCCATCCGCTGCAGTCCTTCCGCAGGGGTGGCACCAAGGGTTTTGTGTTTGTGATCAAACAGTCCCAGGTCCACTTGGGCGATTCGGCTGGACGCCACGTGGCGATAAACCTCAGAGAGAAGACCGATCTCCAGCCCCCAGTCGGAGGGGATCCGCAGGTTCATGGCCAGATCGCGGCTGAAGGCGAATTCACCTGCGAGCGGGTAGCGGAAGCCCTGGAGGTAGCGCAGATAAGGCAGTGGCCCGAAGATCTGTTCCAGGCTCGCCAGTAGAGGACCAACGAACAGCCGTGTCGCACGTCCCTGCAGGGCTTGTGTTTCCAGGGAGAGCCTGCTGTAGAAGGCTTTGACGTAGGCCACGCCGTGGGAAGGGTCCAGGAGTGGTCTCAGCATTCGCTCCGGGTAGGCCGGAGAGAAGGTGCGAATGTCGGCATCAAACAGGCCGATCACCTCCGCTTGACGGCAGGCCACCCCCAGACCCTGCCAAACAGCCCAGCCTTTACCTGCCGGTCCAGTGACGTCGAGGCCCAGCTCGCGCATCGACTCCAGCAATTCACGAACGGCTGGTCCATTGGTCCAATGCACACGCACCGGGAAGGGCATGCCGCTGAAGAAGGCTTCGGCTGCGGCGACATCCTCCGGGCTGTCTGCTGCAAGGGCAATCACCAGTTCATGGAGCCCTTGCAGTTCCCCGAGCACGTCACGGATCAAGCCCAGGGCCGGCCGGCTGAATTCCTCCATCAGACAGGGGATCAGTAGGGCTGTAGGGCGTTGCTGGAGCTGGCGCCGGAAGCCGGGAAGATCCAGATTGCCAAGCCCGTAGTCATGAATGGTGGCGATCAACCCCTGCTGAAAATCCATGTGGTGATTAATGCGACAACAGGTCGTAGAGCGCTGTCCCATACCTGGGGCAGTTGCCGATGGATCGATGCAGCAGCAGCAGCGGATGCAGCATCAAACGTTGCCATCGCTTCTCGCGGATCTCTACGACCAGCATTCTTCGGAAGAACTCGAGACGCTGTCGTCGCAATTGCTGCATTCCCGAGTGGCGTCAGGAAATGGCCATGCCGAGATTGCTGCCGAACGCCGCTGGAACGGTGCCACGTGTGTATTGATCGCCTACGCCGATGCGGTGACGGCGGAGGGTGAGCCTGGCCTGCGCAGCTTGAAGTGGTTGATCGACGATCATCTCGCCCCCCTCGCCACGGTTCTGCATGTGCTGCCGTTTCTGAGGTCCACCGGTGATGGTGGCTTCGCCGTCTCGAGTCATGAGGAGCTGGAGGATCGCTTCGGTTCCTGGAGTGATCTGGCGGCGCTTGCCAACGGGCGTTGCTTGATGGCCGATCTTGTGTTGAACCATGTGTCCGCCTCCCATCCCTGGGTTCGGGGTTTTCTGCGCGGTCAGCAATCTTCCGCGCGCTGCGTTCTGGCCGCTTCACCCAACCCCTGCTGGGATCGAGTGGTGCGTCCACGCAGTTCGTCGCTGTTCACCACCCTTGCGACGGATCATGGGCCGGAAACGGTCTGGACCACGTTTGGGCCCGATCAGGTGGATGTGAACTGGCGGGACCCGGAGGTGCTGCTTGGCTTCAACCGTCTCTTGGAACGTCTCTGCAGCCATGGCGTCGGCTGGCTGCGCCTGGATGCGGTTGGTTTTGTCTGGAAAGAGCCCCACACCGACTGCATCCACCGTCCTCAGGCCCATCGGTTGGTGGAGATCCTGCGGCTCCTGCTGGAGGCTCGCTGCGTGGACGGGGTGGTGGTGACGGAGACGAATGTGCCTGAGCAGGAGAACCTTTCTTATCTGCAATCTGGGACTGAAGCCCATCTCGCCTACAACTTTCCACTGCCGCCCTTGCTGCTAGAGGCCAGCCTCAGTCGGCGGGCTGATCTGCTCAACAGCTGGTTAGCGCGTTGGCCTCAGCTTCCGCCGGATACGTCCCTGCTCAATTTCAGCGCCTGTCATGACGGAATCGGTTTGCGCCCCCTTGAGGGCTTGATGGAGCCTGATCGATTGCTGCAGTTGCTGCAGCAGTGTGAGCAGCGAGGCGGGCTGGTGAGCCACCGCCGTCTTGAGGACGGTCGCGAGGTGCCCTATGAAATCAACATCAGCTGGTGGAGCGCCATGGCTGATGCTGGTATCGACGCCTCACGCCTGCAGCGTCAGCGTTTCTTGCTGACGCAGCTGCTTGTGCTCGCCCTTCCGGGGGTGCCCGCCTTCTACCTTCCGGCGCTGCTGGCCAGTCCAAACGATCGCGCCTCGTTTCGGCGCACGGGCCATCGGCGCGATCTCCACCGAACGCGGTATTCAGTGGATCACCTGCAGCGGCTTCTCGCTGACCCAACGACTGAGGCCAGCAGGGTGTTGTTCGCTCTGCGTCAGGCGATGAAGGTGCGAGCTGAGCAACCAGCCCTACAGCCTTGGGCACCGATGCACGTGCTTAGCCAGGGGCGTTCCGATTTGGTGATCCTTCAGCGGGGCGAAGGAGCAGAAACGCTGCTTGCTGTTCACAATTTCAGTGATGCTCGACTGAGTGTTCCCTTGCGCGCTTTGATCGCTACCCCTCCTGGGTCCCGATGGCAGGATTTGCTCTCCGGTCAGACCTTTTCCGAGGCCCAACAGGCCTTTGATCTGGAACCTTTTGCAGCGCACTGGTTCACGACAGCATGAGCATGCCTGCCTCCTCGTCATGGTCTTGGTGGGTGGTGAGCGACCTCGATGGAACCTTGATGGACCATCGCTACGACTGGCAGCCTGCTCGGGAGACGATTGGCTGGTTGCAGGATCGAGGGATCCCTCTGATCCCTTGCACCAGTAAGACGGCTGAGGAGGTTCGCCTCTTTCGAGCGGAGGCTGGTCTGCACGATCCCTACATCGTTGAGAACGGTGGGGCCGTGCATGGCGAGTCCATGGATGGCCAGCCTTGGACCTTGGCGCTGGGCGTGCCTGCAGCTGATCTGCGGCCCGTGTTGCTCGAGCTGGAGCATCGTCTCGGCACATCGTTGCCAGCGATTGATGTTCTCTCAGGCATGGAAGCCCGCGCTTTGCTTGGTTTGGAGGGGGAGGCGTTGCGTCTGGCCTGTTGCCGGAGCTGGAGTCTTCCGTTTGTTCCTCCGCCGCAGGATGAGCGCGCGCGACTTTCGGAGTTGGCGCAGTCTCTTGGTGTGGCGGTGGTGCAGGGGAACCGCATGGGGCACCTGCTGGGTGCGGGGGTGAGCAAGGGGCGAGCACTATGCGCTTTGCAGGATCACCTGCAGCCCCACAGGGCCAAGGTTTTGGCCCTTGGGGATTCCCCAAACGATTTACCGCTTCTGAATGCAGCGGATGTTTCCGTTGTTGTCCCCGGGCCAGCGGGCCCTCATCCAGTGTTCGCTGAGGCTCTCGATTCAGGCCGCTTCCTGCTGGCGGAAGCACCCCACGCAGCTGGGTGGGCGTTCGCCGTGCGCAGCGTGATTGCAGCCTGAGTTTTCAAGCCAAGAAGCGCACAACAAAAAGCCCCCTCCGAAGAGGGGGCTTTCCGGTTCAGTTGACCTGAACCTGATGTTGATTCCAGATCAACCGATGGCGGGAGCTTGCAGAGCCACGGGGGTGGACTCAGCAGCAGCCAG
>NZ_PHQU01000005.1:0-271213 GCF_004332405.1 Synechococcus sp. BS56D
AAGCCACCCGTAAGGGTGGCTTTTTTGTTGGCAGACTCCTCCACGCGCTACCGTTCGGTGAGGTCTTAGATCAACGCGTCGACTTGCTCAAGGGAGTGGATCACGCGATGTCCGCGAGGGTTTTGATCTGGATTGCCTGGCCTTAGGCTGAACAACACTTGCATGCCCGCTTTATGGGCGGCATCACATTCCACGCCGTTATCGCTGATGAAGGTGATCGATGCGGCTGGGATTTTGAGTTGATTGGCGATTTTCATGTAGCTGGTGGTCTCTTTTTTGCTGCCTGTGTGGGTGTCAAACCAACCGCTAAATAGCTCCCTTAGATCTCCCGAAGTCGTGTGTGCATAGAGCAGTTGTTGCGCTTTGATGCTGCCTGATGAATACACCGCTAGCTTTAAACCTTCTTTCGTCCAGCGCTTGAGCGAAGTGATTGTTTCTGGGTAAAGGTCGGCCTTGATGTCACCCTTCTGGAATCCCTCTGCCCAAAGGTGGCCTTGCAAATCTTTCAGGGATGTGGCTTTCCGATCGGTTTTAATCAATAGCTGCCAATAGTTTTCCAGTGCTTGTCGTTCTTGCAGATTTGAGGCTTTTGCCTCCTGCAGGATTGCTTGTGCAGTGTTGTCACGATCTTGCTCCCACTCCCGCCATGCTGCCATGGCAATGTCTTGAATGATCACCTCATCGCCATGCTCTGCAAGGAAAGACGAAAGGTGTGTTTGCGCATACGGGAAGAGAACGTCTGCGACAAATGTCACGGGGCAGGTTGTGCCTTCAATGTCGAGCAACAGGCATTCAGTCATCACCATCTCCCTAGCAGAAGGCTTTCGCGCCAGTGCAAATCCAGCAGGAACTCAAGGATCTCCACATGTCGACGTGCATCATTCAATGTCTTCCCCCAGGCGTATAGGCCGTGACCAGCGACAAGCAGTCCGTGCGCTTTTCCAGGCAGATGCTTTGAAGCCGTAGCGCTCAGTGACTTGAGATTTTGATCATTGGCAATGATCGGAACCGACACACTTGTGTCGTGCGTGTCGATGCCTTCGAGTCCTTTCAGCATCTCCCAGCCCTCGAGCCTGAGTGACCCAGATGCGGCGTGATGTTTGGACAAAAGAGTGGCTGCCGGTGAATGGGTGTGGAGAACTGATCCTGCGTTGCAATCGTGGATCACCTGAAGGTGCAACAACGTTTCAGCGCTTGCCTTTCCCTCTCCCTTCACCACGGTGCCTTGGGCGTCCACCTCAATCAGTTGGTCTGCCTGCACGAGCCCCTTGTCGACACCGCTTGGTGCCATCAAAAGGCGGAGTGGGCTGTGCTCAAGGACGACACTGAAATTTCCGCCGGTGCCATCACACCACCCCCGCTGATGAAGGGCATGAATGGTGTCCACGAGTTGCTGTGGGGGCGTTCTCAATGCCATCCGCTTGGGGGTACTTTCCAGTCCTAGTCGAGGGCGGAGCCATGCACAACATGGCACCATCTGCGCACCTCAGTGTTGACAGCCAGGGCACCAGTGGGTGCTGCGTCCTGCAAGTTTCTCGCGCTGAATCGTGCCCCCGCAGCGACTGCAACTCTGACCCGTGCGCCGATACACCGATGCTTGGCCGCCGTAGTTGCCGTTGACGCCTTCAAGATCGCGGAAGTCGCTGAACGTGGTCCCGCCGACCCCGATACTGATCTCCAGCACTTGCACCAGGGCATCGCGCAGTTGTTGTAATTGCTGCAGGCTCAGGCTCCCTGCACGAGTTTGTGGCGCGATTCCTGACGCGAACAGGCTTTCGTCGGCGTAGATATTGCCGGCTCCCGCCACCACGGCTTGATCCAGCAACGCTGCCTTGATCGATCGGCTTGAGCCTTTCAGCTTTTGCTTGAGGTAAGCCGCGCTGAATGCATCGTCAAAAGGCTCAGGCCCAAGGGTCTTGAGGCCCGTCATGACGTGTTCGGCGGGTTCACCTGGCGGTACCCACCACATCTCTCCAAAACTGCGAAGATCCACGAACCTGAGCTCTTGGCCCTCGGGATTCCAGAAGCGGACACGGGTGTGTCGGCAAGTGGATGATGGCTCTGGATGCCACTGAAACTGTCCGGTCATGCGGAGGTGCACACCCCAGAGACCGGCATCAGCTATGCCGTCTGTTGAGAGCTCCTGAGTGCTGGCATGGAGGTTGGCGATCAGGTACTTGCCCCGCCGTTTCCAAGCTCCAACACGGGTTCCCTGCAGGGCCTCAACAAACAAAGAGGGTCCACCAGGACTCGCAATGGCACGGTCCCGGCAGACCTCGACACTTTCAATAACGAATGATTCGAGACGACTCGCCAGTCCGCGGCGAACCGTCTCAACCTCTGGCAGTTCAGGCAAGGGCCTCAGGCGGGCTCGAGCTCGGCTTCTGCAAAGTTGTTGGTGTTGATTCCACCTTCGGAGCCGGAGATGCCGTTGTAGTTCACCTTCTCGAAGCGAACGACGACGGGATAGCGGATGCCAGAGGTGTCAATCGAGGCAACGGTGCCCACTTCGTTGAACCAGTAGGACTCGGGGCGCTTGATGCGCACCTTGTCACCGCGGGAGATCGCCATCGCTGCGGAGGGTCGGGATGCAAGGCGAGCGTATCGCCGTATGGGCGTGTGGATGCATGGAGCGTCACAGAATGTCGTTCGCCATGGCAGCATCCAGCCCCGTCTGTTCGTTTGCAGTGAGCTCTAGCCAGATTCCTGATCCCCCGGCTCTGGAGCTCGATCTCCCTGATCCTGAACGGGACGATCTCAGTACGCTCGAATTTCTGGCTCAGCTGGAGCAAGCCTGGGCCGTTTGCGATCGATTTGATCTCCAGACAGAGATCTGGCGTGGCCGCATTCTCCGGGCCGTCCGCGACCGCGAGAAGCGCGGTGGCGAAGGGCGCGGTGCTGGCTTTCTGCAGTGGTTAAGGGAGAGAGAGATCAGTAAGACCCGTGCCTACAGCCTGATTCAGCTGGCTGAATCAGCGGATGATCTGGTGGGTGGAGGACTGCTGCAGGCGGACAGCGTCAATCAGTTTTCCAAGCGGGCTTTTCTAGAAACGGCTCAGGCGGCCCCCGAGGTGCAGCTGATGATTTCAGAAGCGGCCAATGAGGGACAAGAGATCACTCGCAAGCAGGTGAGGCGCCTGACCGATGAGTTCACGGCGGCCACCAGCCCGTTGCTGCCGGAGGAGATCCGACAGCGGACTCAGGAGAATCTTCTGCCCCCCAAGCTGGTGGCTCCCCTGGTGAGGGAGCTGGCCAAGCTTCCGGAACCTCAGCAGGAGGATTTGCGCCGGGCGCTGCGGGATGAACCGGAACTAGACCGTGTCAAAGACGTTACGAGTACGGCCCGTTGGATTCATAAGGCGACTGAATCAGGGGTGGCCGTTCGCGCTTTTCAGCAGGGCGAGCTCGACCTGGAGAAGGCCATGCAGGAGGCGCAACGGCTTGACGCCCTTGGTTTGCTTGCGGATGCGGTGGGCCAGGCCCAGGCTCTGGAATCGGCCGTTTTGAAGCTCCATACCTCCTGGCGGCGTCTCGGTGGCCTGCAGGAGCGCCTCTGGGTTGAGAGTGGAAGCAGCACGCCCTATCTGCGCGATGTGCTTTCGGCTCTGCAGAGCCTCAGCGGTGCCACCCTGAGGGTCTCCTTGGGCGAACTGGCCGGAGGAAAGCGGGTGCGTTTGCAGCTGGTGGAGGAGTCGCCTGACCAGCTGGAGCCACCGGTCATCCCCTAGATCTGGCGGTGCCTAAGCTGAATCCGCCATCGGTGGTGTTGTTTGGATCCCCTGCTGGCATCGCTCAGGCAGCATTACGGATGGGATGCGTTCCGTCCTGGTCAACGTTCGGTCATCGAGGCTCTCCTGGATGGTCGCGATTCCCTTGTGGTGCTTCCCACCGGCGGCGGCAAATCGCTGTGTTACCAGTTGCCCGCTCTTGTTCGGGGCGGACTGGTCCTGGTGATCTCTCCCCTTGTGGCCCTGATGGACGATCAGGTGCGACAGCTGCGGGCGCGCGGCATTGCTGCAGCTTCGCTCCATGCCGGCGTGGATCCGGAAGCGCGCCGTCGCATGCAGCAGATGCTTGCCGACGGTGGGCTGCGCCTGCTTTATCTCGCTCCTGAACGTCTCCAGCACGACTGGGTGCGCCGTGTCGTTGCTGACTCCGCCAGGCAGGGGCGCTTGGTGGCTCTTGCGGTAGATGAGGCCCACTGCATCAGCGCCTGGGGCCATGACTTTCGACCGGACTATCGGCGTCTTGGGGAGGTTCGGGATCTCTGCCCGGGTGTGCCGGTGGTGGCCCTGAGCGCCACGGCAGCGCCCCAGGTCAGGGCTGACATTCTGCGCTTGCTGGCCCTGCAGAGGCCCCTGGTGCAGGTTGGTTCTGCGCGACGGGACAACTTGGTGTACACCATGCGCCGTCGCCCTAAAGAGCCCCTGCCCCAGGTGCTCGCCGCCCTGCAAGAGGCCCGTGGCGCCGCTTTGATCTACGCGCGTACCCGACGGTCAGTGGAGCGCTGGGCCGCTCGCCTCCGCGATGAGGGGATTGAAGCGATCTCGTATCACGCCGGTCTCGAGGTCGAGGCGCGCCAGCAGGCTCTCCATCATTTTCTTGAAGCGGATCGTCCCGTCCTGGTGGCCACAGTGGCCTTTGGGATGGGTGTGGATCGCGCCGATGTGGGTCTCGTCCTGCACCTCGACCTCCCCTCGACTCCTGAGGGGTATCTGCAGGAGTCAGGTCGAGCCGGGCGTGATGGTTTGCCGGCCCAGTGTTTGGTGCTCTTTTCCCCAGGAGATCGCACCAGCTTGGGGTGGGCGATGCAGGCCTCGTTGCGGCGGCAGAGCGGCTCTGACTACCCGCCTGAAGAACGCTGGCGTCTGGAGCAGGCGCAACGAAAGCTTCGGCGCATGGAAGCGGTGGCAGAGGGCGGGGACTGCCGCCAACAGGCGTTGCTGTTGGCGGTCGGTGAGCTCTCACCGCCTTGTGGTCGCTGTGATCGATGCCTCAGCAAGGGCTCCTTGGCCGACTGGTCAGAACAGGCCGTTGAGGTGTTGAAGGCATTGGACCAGGGGCAGGGGCATGACCTGCGCTCGCTCACGGAGGCTCTTTCAGAGCAGGAGCCTCAGCGTTGGGGCTGGCTGGCCAGACGGTTGGTGCAGGAGGAGCTGATTCAGGAAAGCGATGACGGCATCCAGCGTCTGTACCTCAGGGACAGTGGTCGCCGGTTTCTGCGGCAGCCCTGGCCCCTGCGCTTTGTGGCTTGAATTCAGCCTTTGCTGCTCTTGCAGCGGTCTTTCACCAGATCATCCTCAAAGCCACTCTGGGGTGCACTCCAGCTTTTCCAGGATCCATCGGCTCCGGTGACATTGATCTTGTTTGCGGCGCAATTGACGGCGATGTAGAGGGGCTTGCCATCGGAGTTGAGCGTGGGGGCTACATCGCTGCCACCCATCGACTGCCAGTTGGCCCAGTCCACCTGAAGCGGGCCATAGGTTCGCCAGTCGGCATCCTTGGGCTGCACGGATTTGCTGGTGGGTTTCGGCGAGGCTTTGGCCGTTTGAGTGGGCTTGGCTGTTTGAACCGGTCGCGCAGTTTCGACGGCTTTGGTTGTCTGACTCTTCGGAGTGGGTTGGGCTTTTGGAGCAGGTTGTGTGGCTTCGACGGTCTGTTTGCTGAGATTGGGTTTGGGTGTGGTTCCGCGAAGCATCAGCTTTGTGCCAACGGTCACTTTGTTGGGATCTGTCAGGTCGTTGAGCTGAATGAGGGTGGCCACGGGCACGTCATAGGCCTTGGCGATCTGGGTCAACGTTTGGCCGCTGGCCACGGTGTGGGCCGTGGCATTGGGATTGGCCTTGATCGCTACAGGCTTGGGTTTGGGGGCTTGTTTCGGTTTGGGCTTGGGCAACACAGCGTTGCTCGGCAGCTTCAGGGTTGCTCCAAGTTCAACGTGGTCTGCGCTGGGAAGGTTGTTGAGCGCGATCAGCGCCTTCTCGCTGACGCGGTAGCGATCGGCAATGCCGCTCAACGTGTCACCACTGCGCACGGTGTGGCGGCCAGATCCAGCAACCACGCGGGGTCCTGGGACTTGCAGCGTCTGCCCCACTTCCACATGGTTGGCATCCCGCAGCCCGTTCATGCGCATCAGAGCGCCAACGGAGATGCCGTAACGGTCTGCAATGTCGGAGAGGGTGTCGCCTGATTTGACGGTGACAGTGCCGGCGAAGCTCGGCAGCGGCAGCAGAACCGCCAGGGCCAGGGCGGCAATGGTGGTGCGGCGCATGCGTCTCGGTCGGCTGGGCGAACCATAAGGTGCCCAGCCGGCGATGCCAGTCCCGGATCAGCCGAGCAGTCGTTTGATCAGCCCTCGGCTGATGGCATAGGGCGGGTAACGCAGTCGTGCATCCAGCGCGAAGGAGCGCTTCAGCACAGCCCGTTCATGGGAAAAGGTCCGGAATCCCGCTTCCCCGTGATAGGCCCCCATTCCGCTAGCGCCTACGCCTCCGAAGGGCAGTTCGGGAACACCCACCTGCATCACCACATCGTTAAAACACACCCCACCAGAGCTGGTGCCCTGAAGCAGCATGGCCCTGTCTTGGGCCTCTCCTCCAAACAGATACAGCGCCAGCGGTTTCGGCTGCCGACGGATCCTTGTGATCGCCTCCGCGAGGTTGTCCACGCAGATCATGGGCAGCAGGGGGCCGAAGAGTTCGTCCTCCATCAGGGGATCGTCATCGCGATCCACCTGAATCACTGTTGGTGCCATTCGCAGGGTGTCCGCGTCGCTCTCACCACCGATCAGCACCTGTCCGCTCTGCCGAGCCCCCTCCAGCAGCGCATTGAGTCGTTGGAAGTGGCGGCCATGGATGAGATGGGCCAGATCAGGGGATTGCAGCGGCTGCTCTCCATAAAGCTCGAGGCGGGCTTGGGCCAGAGCTGCCAGTAGCGGCTCTCGAATGCTCGCTTGAACCAAGAGATGGTCGGGGGCGATGCAGGTCTGCCCTGCATTCAGCCCCTTGCCCCAGATCAGCCGTCTTGCAGTCACGGCCAGATCCGCTCCTTCAAGCACCACCGCCGGACTTTTCCCCCCCAGCTCAAGCGTCACAGGGGTGAGGTGCGGTGCCGCACCAGCAAGCACTCTGGCGCCAATGGCTCCACTTCCAGTGAAGAAGATGTGGTCGTATCCCTGATCAACGAGGGCGGCGGCGACTGGCCCTTCACCCTCCACCACCTGCACCACGTCCTGAGGGAAATAGCTGGGAAGTAAACGAGCGATCAGGGATGAGGTCGCCGGAGACTGCTCGGAGGGTTTAACCACAGCGGTGTTGCCAGCGGCGAGGGCACTGATCAGCGGCTGCAGAGTGAGATGGAAGGGATAATTCCAGGGGCCAATGATCAGCACGCAGCCCAGCGGCTCTCGGATGACCTCCGCTTTGCCCGGACGTTGCGCAAGGGGCACGGGCACGGGCCGAGGACGCATCCAGCGGCGCAGCTGGCGTCGGCAAAGTTTCAGCTCCTGCCGCAGGGCCAGGATCTCGACCATGCCCTCCAGCTCCGGTTTGCCCAGGTCTTGATGCAGGGCGGCAAGAATCTCGTCTTCGTGCTCCTCCAACAGAGTGGCGACTGCCTGCAGCTGACGGCGTCGCCAGCCTTCAGCGCGGGTGTCGCCCCTCTGCACTGGGGCGCGCAGGGCTGCCAGATCCGGTAGGGCCTGGCTCACCGGGACGGTTGAGCTGGTCATGGCTGGGGACGGACTGTCGTCATGCTCGCAACCTGCTTGCCGTTCTGTGGGCAGCGCTGGCGTGACGCCTCGCTCCAGCGCTACTACCAGTGAAGGAGAGACGGCGATGAGGCATGGAGCAGCCCTGGTGGAGCGGTGCTGTGATCTATCAGCTGATCGTGCGTAGCTACGCCGACGGCAACGGCGATGGCACGGGCGATCTCCAGGGCCTCGCATCGCGGCTGCCTTATCTGCGTTGGTTGGGTGTGGATGCCCTCTGGTTGACACCGATCTATCCATCACCCCTGCAGGACGGCGGTTACGACATCACCGATTTCAAGGAGATTCACCCCGACCTCGGAGATCTCGCCGCTTTCCATCGCTGTCTCACCGCAGCCCATTCCCAGGGGATCAAGGTGATCCTCGACCTGGTGCTCAATCACACCAGCACGCTGCATCCCTGGTTCCAACGCGCCCGCTGGGCACCGAAGGGAAGCCCGGAGCGGGAGGTCTACGTGTGGAGTGATGACCCGCAGCGCTACGCCGATGCGCCGGTGTTGTTTCGACACTTCGAGGCCTCCAACTGGGAATGGGACCCGGTGGCTGAGCAGTACTACCTGCATCGCTTCCTCCGCCATCAGCCAGACCTCAACTACGAGAACCCCCTTGTGCAGCAGGCGATGCTCGAGGTGGTGGACTTTTGGATCGAGCGGGGGGTGGATGGCTTCCGGCTCGATGCCGTGCCCTTTCTGTTTGAGCAGGAGGGATCCCGCTGTGAGGGCTTACCCCAGACCCATGCCTTTTTGAAGCTGTTGCGGCAGCGGGTGGAGCGGCATGGCCGTGATGTGCTTTTACTGGCTGAGGCGATTCAGCCAGTGGATGAGGCGGCGCCCTATCTGGCCGATGAGGAGCTGCATGGGGCGTTCAATTTCGTGCTGACAGCCCATCTCTTCGCCGCAATCGCCAGTGGCAGCACACGGGATCTTCGCCTCTGTCTCGAGGCCTCCCATCAGGCCGTTCCCGGATGTCGCTGGGCCCTGCCTCTGCGTAACCACGATGAGCTTTGGCTTGGCGATGGACACCTGGTGCCTGAGGAGCTGATCCAGTCGATCCGTACAGGACTGCATCAAGGGCAGGGGCATTGGCTCAACTGGGGCATCAATCGACGCTTGGCACCCCTGCTCAATGGTGACCCTGGGTCCAACCGGGTGCTGCACGCACTCCTCTACAGCCTTCCAGGCATGCCTTGCCTCTACTACGGCGATGAGCTGGGTATGGGTGACTGGCCCGGGTTGAGGGATCGTGACCCCAACCGAACGCCGATGGCTTGGACCCCTGCCCGCAACGGTGGATTTTCCACCGCTCCGGATCCTCTGCTGGTGCTGCCACCGATCACCGCTCCTGGATACGACTATCGGGTGGTGAATGTGGAGGTGCAAAAGCAACTGCCAGGTTCTCTGCTGAATTGGCATCGGCGGATGCTCACCTGCCGACGGCTGTTGCCTGCCTTGCGCAGTGGTGATTTCACCCTGCTCGACTGCGCACACCCTGCGGTGATCGTCTACAGCCGCTGCAGCGAGTCGATGACGGTGCTCGTCGCAGCCAATCTTTCTGCTGCTGGAGCCTCCTTCCGGCTGGATCTGAGTCGCTGGCTGGGCCAGCGCACGCGAGAGGTGCTCTGGGGCTGTGAGTTCCCTGAAGCGGGGCCCAACTGGTTTGTCTACCTCCCGGCCCACGGCTTCAGTTGGTGGTTGATCGGTGAGGTGGAAGAGATGCGTGACGATCTCGAACCGCAGGGCCTGTGACCGGGCCTGAGTGCTTTTAGAGCCTGAGGTCGATGGAGGGTTCGGCAAGGTTGCGGTTGGTGCGACTGTCTGCGAGCAATGACTGCACCTCAGGCACTAGGCGCTCGGCGTCCGCTTGATCCACCATGGCCAGGCGGCAGCGGCGCGCCAGCACATCGGTGACCGTGCGGGCGTGTTCCCGTTCGATCGCGTGCCGCAATTCGCCTCGACAAATTGGAATTACTTCGCTCAGGGGCCGCCGCTCAGCCGCAGGCCACCCGGCCAGAAGCTTGGGGGCTTCCAGTCCATGGTTGGCTTGAAGATGGGCGATCTGGCGCTGCCGCAGAGGGGTGTCCGGTAGGAGCTCTTCCAGCTGTTGCTGTTGCTCGCACAAGCGCTGCGGGGTGCGTTCCGGACTGCCATCAGCACCGAGCAAAGGCAGGGCAGTGGGCTCGGGAAGCGACTGCCCAAGCTGTTTCTCCACCGCCGCCAGGGTGTCGAGAGCCATGGGCCGGCAGGTGGTCCATTTGCCTCCCATCACGCTCACCAAGCCGCAGCTCAGCGTTTCCACCTCGTGTTCGCGAACTACGCGGCTGCTGCTGCGATTGGCTCCCGCGGGGCGCAACAGGGGGCGGCCGCCAGCCCAACTGCTGCTGACCCTGAGCTCGCTGAGGCAGGGAAACCAGCGCTGCACATACGACAGCAGATAGGCGTGTTCTTCAGTTGAAGGGGTCTGGGCCTGCTCGAGAGGGCAGGGGGTATCGGTCGTGCCGACGAGGGTGCGGCCGAAGAACGGCAGCATGAACAGAACCCGTCCGTCATCGGTGGCCGGTAGCAGTAGGCCGATGCCCTGCGGGCAGAGATCGGCTTCGAGCACCAGATGCACGCCTCGGCTCGTGAGCATGCGAGGCGGCAGGTCGGGATCGGCCATGTGGCGAATGGCATCCGCCTGGATGCCGGTGGCATTCACCACCACCTGGGCCTGCCAGCGTTCTTCGCGGCCATCGTCCCCCAGGCTGAGGACGGCGCAGATCCGACCTTGGCCATCACGCTCGAGTTGGGTGACTCGGCAGCCGGTGCGGATTTCGGCGCCGGCTTGTTCGGCAGTGAGGGCCAGAAGCAGATTGAGGCGGGCATCGTCGAACTGTCCATCGCTGTAGGCCACACCACCGTTCAGCTCTGGTTGCAGCCCAGGGAGGGCCTCACGCAGCTGTTGCGACGACAGCCAGCGACTGGAGCCAATGCCAGTTCGCCCCGCAAGGGCGTCGTAGAGGCCAAGGCCAACGCGGTAGTAGGCCTGGCCCAGCCGGTTGCTGGTGGGCAGGGCGAGTTCGAGCCGATGAGCCAGAAAGGGCGCCTGTCGCAACCAATGGCCCCGTTCAAGTAAGGCTTCGCGCACCAGGCGGAGCTGGGCGGGATCAGCTGTTTTGAAGGCCAGTTCCAGGTAGCGCACGCCACCGTGAAGCAATTTGGTGCTGCGGCAGCTGGTGCCACCGCCGAGGTCGGATGCCTCCAGTAGGGCCACCTTGAGGCCGCGGCGTATGGCCTCATAGGCCACGCTCGCACCGCTGGCGCCGCCACCGATCACGACAAGGTCGAAGGACTGGTTCATGCCTGGCCTCCTTGGCTCCAGTGCAGGCTGCGGAGTACGGCGTCATCCCAACGCTCACGCCAGCGGTTCCGTTGCGGGCCATCGATTTGAGGCATGAACACGCTGGCTCCATCCATGCGCTGCACCTGCAGGGCTCGAAGATCCCCCACGGCGCCGCACTCCACACCGGCCAGCAAGGCCACCCCCCTGGCGGTGCTCTCCAGGCTGGCCGGTCGGCGCACCCGCAGGCCCGTGCTGTCGGCCTGCGCCTGAAGAAGTGGATCGGAGGCTGCCGCTCCCCCGTCGACGGCTAGTTCGCCAAGCCCTTGCCCCAGGGCCGTTTCTGCCAGATGCACCAGGGTGGCCACCGATAGGGCGATCCCCTCGAGGGCGGCCCTGGCGATATGGCGCCGATCGCTGTCTCGGGTGAGGCCGATCAGCAGCCCCCTGGCTTCCGGGTCCCAATGGGGGGTGCCCCAGCCGGTGAAGGCTGGAACCAGCATCACGCCGGCGGCGGAGTCCACCTGGGCAGCCAGTGCATTGATCGCTTCGGCGCTATCGATGATCCCTAGGCCGTCGCGCAGCCATTGCACGACGGTGCCGGCATTGAAGAGGCTTCCCTCCAGGCAATAGGTGGGAGTGCCATCGGCATCGGTCCAGCCCAGCGTGGTGAGTAGGCCGGCATTCGAGCGGCGGATCACTGAGCCGGTGTTCACGACAAGAAAGGCTCCGGTGCCGTAGGTGCACTTGGCTTCCCCGGGATCCAGGCAGAGCTGGCCGAGGGTGGCGGCTTGTTGATCGCCAAGCAGGGCCTTGATCGGCACACCAGCGAAGGGCAGACCTTCGGTGATCGCGCCAAAGTTGCCGCGGCAGGGCACCAGCTCCGGTAATGCGGAAAGGGGCAGACTGGCTTGCTCGCAGAAGGCGTCCACCCACTGCCGTTGCTCCAGATCCATCAGCAAAGTGCGGCTGGCATTGCTCATATCGGAGTAGTGCCGCGTGCCCCCGCTCAGATGCCAGAGCAACCAGCTCTCCACGGTGCCGAAGCACAGGTCATGGCGAGAAGCGGCCGCATTGGCGGCCGCTTCATGCAGCATCAGCCAACGGATCTTGCTGGCGCTGAAGTAAGGATCGAGCAGCAGGCCGGTGCGTTGGCGCCACTCCGTCTCCAGTCCCTGCTGTTTCCATTGCCGGCATAGGTCGGCGGTGCGGCCGTCCTGCCAGACGAGGGCTGGTCCGCAGGGGGCGCCGTCGTTGCGCTGCCACAGCACGGTGGTTTCCCGCTGGTTGGTGATGCCGCAGCAGCTCACGGCCTTGCGTTGCTCGGGGCTGAGGGCCTTCTCTAGATCGGCCATCGCCTGGAGTTGGCTCTGCCAGATCAGCCTGGGATCCTGCTCCACCCAGCCATCAGCTGGGTAGTGAATCGCCAGAGGGGCTGAGGCGCTGGCGATCAGGTGGCCCTCGGAGTCAAAGAGAGCGGCCCTGGAGCTGCTGGTGCCCTGGTCCAGGGCCAGAAGGAGCGGCTTGTCTGCCATGGCCATGCCGTTTTCCAAGTGCTAGCGCCGAGGCAGAGCGCTGCAAAGCGGTCGTTTCGTGGGCCCGTTCAATCGCAGCCGCATCGGTTTGATGCCGATCAGAGAAGGAGCGTCTTTGGTCAGAGCTGGTCCTGCATCGAAACGGTCTTCAGGCAGGCTTCGAGCATGTGCGTTAATTCGCGACTTGCAGGATGAGCGGCTACTTCAGGTCTCATCAATAGAGCAATGTCACCATCGGCTGGTGAAAGTTTGCTGCTCAGGTGGAAGGTGTTGATCCAAGGCGCATGGTCAAAATCATTCTCTAGTGGCAAGAGCAAGGCGTCGATAATTCGGTCATGCAAAAGCTCCAGGCTGCGCATGGGTTCATTCAGTCTTGATGAACCTGCAAGCCAGCCTTTGGGTATGCATGCGTCATGAAGGTGATCCATCCATCGGCATGCCTCTAGCCGTAAGCGTCCTTTGCCATCCAGCCGTGCCCGCTGGTGTACTTGCCGCTCCAGGTTCAGGAGCGTTGTATCTCCTTGAATTCGCCAACGACCACGCTCCTTTTCGATCGTGAGTCGAAATGCTTTGGCGCATTTGCGCTGATTGCGGCTGACGCTGGTCTGATGTTGTCGCAGGAGTGTGCCGACTGGTTCTCCTGCTTGCAGCCAGAGCAAACCATCCAGGCTGCTGAGCATTTCGAGACTGACCACGCCCCGGTTTCACAGCCGCTCGCTCAATCCTCTGGCCGCGATTGCACAGGGGCAATCCCCAGTACTGGGTAGGGCTCAGCTCAGTGGGTCGATCGGAAAAATCAGTTGGGCCAGCAGGCCACCGCTGCTGGCGTTGCGGAGCTGCAACTCGCCGCCGTGGTTGTCAATGGCACTTCGCACCAGGAACAATCCCAGACCGCTGCCCTCAGGCTTTGTACTGGTCAGCGACTGTTCGATCAAGCGCTTTTCGGCGATGCCCGGACCGTTGTCCAGCACGTCGATCTGCCAGGTTTTATTGGCTCGATGCAGATGAATGTTGATGCTGGGATCTGCTTGGGGGTCGGTTTGGCTCTCGATTGCTTCGATCGCATTCCTGATCAGATTGATCAGGGCGATCTGCAGCTGGGTAGCATCACCCTGAATGAATGCTGTGCCATCCGGCAACGCATCCAGGGATTCAATATTGAGCCAGCTGGCAACATCAGGATTATTGGAGCTGATGTAGTGCACGCTGCTCATGATCACCTGCTTAAGGTCAACGCTCTTGTGCTCACTGTTGGTGTTGCGCAATAGGGAGCGAATTTTCTCGCTGATTTCAGCAATGCGTTGAGTTTGGTTGTTGATGAGCGTGAGCTGGCTAGTGAGCTGATCGGTGTGATCGCTTATTGGTTGGGGCGGTAGTGATTGCAGCAAGTACTCCGATGTGAGCCGAAGAATGCTGATTGGCTGGTTGATTTCGTGGGCAATCGATGCCGCTTCCAGGCTGACTCGCAGTTTGTTGCTCATCTGAGCGAGAGCTATTTCGTCCTTGGCGCGTTGCTGGGCAAACAGATCAATAATCTGGGTTTCTTTCTCGCGTAATTGGCTGGTGAGTTGGTTGAAAGCCATCACCATCGCCTGAATCGCCTGGTTGAGATCTTGGATCTCTCGGGTGCTGTCCAGCTCTAAGTCGCATTGAAATGAGAGGGGCTGGGGTTCATCGCTCATGCTTGCGATCTGCGTTTCTGTGTCTTTGCTGGCCTGTTTGAGCGCTGTCAGCGGCGTCAGTAATCCACGGATCAGTCGCTGATTGATCAGAAGTGTGATGCCAAGAGCTGACAGGCTTATCAAGAGGGTGATCAGTAGACCGCTTTGCAGCGTCGACACCTCTTGAGTGGCAGCAATGCCTGTCAGCAGCATCCAGTCGAGCCCTTCCTGGTCTCCCCAGGGCGTGGCTTTGATTAGAAAAGGTTTGCCGTTGATCTGCACAAGGCTGGTCGGGCCGGGCTGGATCTTCTCCGCGTCTGGTTGAAACTTCTCCCGCAGCTTGCTGGCTAGTGGGGATGGCAGTTCGCGGAGGTTACGCCGGCGTGTTTCAGAGGCAGTGCGAATGAAGGTGAGCTCGGGTTGGGAGCTGGCGACCAGATCACCGTTTCTTTCGACAATCAGGGCTAGACCAGTGTTGTTGGTCCAGGCGTTTTTCAGCCAGCTGCTGAGTTTGTTGATGATCATGTCAACCCCCACAACGCCGATCAATCTCTTGTTCTGGTCGTAGACAGGTGCGTTGTAGGAAATGGAGAAAGTATTGGGCTGATCTTCCCATGCGTAGATGCGACTCCAGGTAGGTTTTCCTGCCTTGACGGTGTCGACATACCAGGCCTCTTCATGGGAGGTGGTCATGTCAGGAATGACGCTGATGTGTTGATCGCGCTTGCCGTCGTCGCCCATGCTGAAGATGAGCATCTTGCCCCTTCCGAAGCGAGCGCTGTCTTCGTTGTGGTAGTAAAGGTTGTCCTGGCTTTTCTCAATCCCTAGAAAGGTGCCATCGGTGGCGCCATAGTTGATGTAATCAACAGGAAATGATTTCAGTTGTCGCCAGAAGCGCTGACTCAGCTTGTCGAAGTTGTGCAGAAGTTCGGGCTCTGAGGTGATGGCGGCTTCGTTCAGGCCATTGATGATCGTGGGGTAACTGAGTTTTTTGCTCAGGCGTTCCGACACCTGTACGGCTGTGAGATTGGCGCGTTGCGCTTCGCTCTGATGGATGCCGCTGTCGCGACCCACGAAATAGCTGAGAACGCTGAGAGAGCCCGCCACGAGGATGAGCTGCAGCCCCGTGGCACGCGTCAGTTTGCTGGCAAGCGATCGCAGTCTCTTCTGGGTCATTGGATCCCTTGCCGTTGCGTGAACAGAGTGGCAACGCGGATCAGCTCGGCACCGCTCATGCCCAGGGTGCTCGCAATTGCTTTGCGATGGGTCTCCACCGTGGCAACCGAGCAGCCGATCAGCTCAGCAATCTCCTTGGTGCTCTGCCCAGTCCCGATGAGGTTGTAGATCTCCTGTTGCCGCCGCGTCAGCTGCTGCTCGGCGGGTTGCAGGATGCTGTTCAGGCTGTTGCGAAGGCTTGCAAAGGCGTTGGCCTTGTCGATCACAGCTTTCACGGCTGGCTGGAGGTCAATCGGGCAGACGAACTGTTCGGCAGCTCCGGAAAGAACGATCAGCTGGATTCCTGCATGACGCACCACGAGATCGCGTCCGAGAGCGCTGCCCTCGCCATCGGGGAGTTGAAGATCGAGGAGGGCGAGATCGAGTTGGTGCTCCCGGCTGATCGCTTCGGCGGCAGCGACGGTCTGCGCTTTGAAGACGGTGTTGATTTCATTGAATGATTCGACCACCGATCCGAGTAGATCAAGAAGGATGCGCTCGTCTTCCACTACGAGGCAATGCAAAAGCCTGCAACCGCTGGATTTCATCGTGGCATTCCAGATGTAGCCATTGGATGGCGTCTGGCAGTAGAGGACCGACTGCGCTCAGGATGCCAGCTCAAGCTCTGGTAAGCGGCACTTCAGTTGAGTCAGTCGCTGTTTCAGCTCCTGAATCAGCGCCGTGATCGCAGGTTCGTCGCGCAGCTCACGACGTGTGACCAGAGTCTCGCCTGATTGAAAGGGCAGTGTGTAAGGCAGTGGAACGAGCCCCTCACCGGAGACTGCCTGGCTGAGACAGTGGCCATAGACGATGGGCACATCCTTGGCGCTGCGCCCTTCCCAGCGATCCTGGCGATAACGGCTCATGTGCACCGGAGTGTTCCAGAGGCCGAGCGTTTTCAGTTCTTGTTCGACCACGGGATAGGCGCCATCCGGCAGAGCCAGGCTCGGGAAGGCCTGGAGATCGCTCAAGTGGATGTCTGCTTCCTTCAGCAGTGGGTGATCCGCTTTGACCAGCAGATGCAGCGGCATGGTGCAGAGGTGCACAGCACAGAGTTCGGGGTCGTCGGCGGCAGGGAGATCCGGCAGGCCGCAGATCCATGCATCGCAGATTCTTTGGCGCAGTAGGGATAGGTTGGGCTCCATCCCCACCAGATTGGAGAGACCGGCGATCCAACCGCAGGGCTCGGGTGTGCAAAGCAGGGGCAGGGTCCAGTAGGTTGCCTCCAGCCGGAGGGGATGCAGTCCCGACAGGCGGGCCCTCCGGTGGACCTCCCGCTCCATGTTCAGCAGGGTCTGATCACCAGTCAGGACCCACTCCTGATCATGCTTTTCCAGAGTGATCCCGAAGCTGCTGGCGCAGGTTCGCTGCCTACGGCTCACCGACGATTGGTCGAGACTCAGGCGGCTAGCCACTTCCCGACCGGTTCTCAACCAGATCAGCCCATCGAGGCAAGCGAGGGAGTCGAGATCAACCATGGCTTTGGTGCCGAGCCATCGTTGGATGGAAGCCCTTGACGAGACTTGAACTCGTGACCTCTCCCTTACCAAGGGAGTGCTCTACCGCTGAGCTACAAGGGCATGTGGAAGGTGGGCCGGGTTGGATTTGAACCAACGTAGGCAGAGCCAGCGGATTTACAGTCCGCCCCCATTAACCACTCGGGCACCGACCCGAACCACACCGCAAGAACTTACCAGCCCGCGGGACCATCACCCCTCGATACGATCAGCTCGACATGCATCGCATCGGGCCATGCGCCTCCTGCTGCTCAACGGCCCCAATCTCAACCTGCTCGGGCGCCGAGAGCCTGGGCTCTACGGAGTTGAGACCCTGGACGTGATCGAACAGCGTTTGATCCAGAGGGCCGAGGCCGAAGGTGTGCAGCTGGAGTGTTTCCAGAGCAACTTCGAGGGTGCCCTGGTGGAGCGAATTCATCAGGCGATGGGCCAGATGGATGGAATTCTCATCAATGCCGGTGCTTACACCCACACCTCCGTGGCTCTGCGGGATGCGCTGTTGGGGGTGGCGATTCCCTATGTAGAACTGCATCTCAGTAACACCCATGCCCGGGAGCCATTCCGGCATCACTCCTATCTGGCGGATCGTGCCGTCGGCGTCGTGAGTGGATTTGGGGCGGCGAGTTACGTTCTGGCCCTGGATGGCCTACTGCAGCACCTGCGGGCTGCCTCTGCCCGTGGCTGAGGCCGCTGCTGTCACACCGGTGGCCAGCATCCGCTGGCTGGCGGCTCCTACCAGCGCCCTCTGGGTGCAACAGGCCATCGCCCGCCCGATGGAGGTGCTGATCGATCACGCCCACTGTGAACGCAAGGCGGCCGGCTCCGCGGTGCAGCTCATGTTTCGCTATCTCTGCGAGCCGGGCCTCGGCGAGGTGCTCAGCCCTTTGGTGCGAGAGGAGCTGGAGCATTTCGAGCAAGTGTTGGCTCTTCTCAAGGCACGCGGTCGCTACCTCGAGCCGCTGCCATCGCCGGGCTACGGAGCCCAGCTTGCCAAGCATGTGCGTCGTGGTGAGCCGGAGCGGATGCTGGATTCCTTCCTGGTGGCAGGCCTGATCGAAGCCCGTAGCCACGAACGGATGGCCCTACTGGCGCAGCACAGCCCGGATCCGGAACTTCGTGATCTGTATGCGGGGCTGCTGCAAAGCGAGGCACGCCATTTCGGGCTCTATTGGGTGCTCTGCGAGGAGCGCTGGCCGCGGGACGTGATTGTTCCAAGGTTGCAAGCGTTGGCTTTCGCCGAGGTGGAAGTGCTCTCCGGCGAACTCGAGCGCCCCGAGGATGTGCGGATGCACTCCGTTGGAATCCGCAAGCAAAGTCCAAAAGAAGCCTGAAGAGACGCGCCACTGTCTGTGGCCGGTTTTAGGATTGACCCAGTTCTTGCGGGTGTCGTGATGGCTGATCCAGCGGTGACGGTGAAGACAACCGTGGCAGCGGCTGTGGCTGACTCTCTGCAGGCCCTCCGTAACGGCACGACAGAGGAGCAGTGGGATGGCCTGAAAGCCAATCCGCTGGTTCGGGATCTGATCAGCCGATGCGCCGACCTCGAGGCAGCCCTGCTGTTGGCTGATGCCACGGGATCAGGGGCCAGAGGTGATGTTCTGCAGAGGCTTCGGGCGCCGGTGGATGCACGGCTGCTGCTTGCTGCCTGAGGCTCCCTTAGTTCAGGAGCGGGTAGCGGCTGGCGATTGGGTCACCCGTGAATTGGGCGACCCAGCCCTCTGGATTATTGAAGAACCGGATGGCGCAGAAGGACGGAGCAGACCCCATATCGAACCAGTGCTTGGTGCCGGCAGGAACGGCGATCCAGTCATCGGCGCAGCACAGCACCTGGACCACCTCATGGCCCAGATGGAGGCAGAACAGCCCCTGCCCTTCCACAAAGAAGCGCACTTCGTCTTCAGCGTGGGTGTGCTCATTCAGGAACTTGGAGCGGAGCGTTTCCCGATCGGGATGCTCAGGGGTCATCCGGATGGCATCGACCGTGCCGTAGCCACCGCTGCTTTGCACGGCAGCAACCTCATGGGCATAGGCCTTGAGGATCGCCTCCTGGTCAGCGCCTGACGGCAGGGATTGGCGTGCTGGCCAGCGCTCGAAACGGATGCCACGTTCCAGGAGTTCTGCCTGAATCGTGCCTGGATCATTGCTTTCCAGGCTGGGCAGGGGCGAGAGGTCATCATCGGGATTCCCTGGACCCTCACCGGGGATGTGGCTTGGGGCGGGAAAGATGCGCAGATGACTCATCGCTCCCTGAAGCTGCTGGGACATCCATCTTGCCTGGGGCTGGCTGCCGCCACCGGCTGGCCTGCCATTGCTTTACGACTGATCGGGCTGACTTAGAACGAGACGATTCGTTTGCCTCTTCTCGAATCCTGTGGACCTGCGAAGTGAGAGGCCAGCCGCATCTCCAGGGGTGGTGCTCCTGGGGGTGGGGCCTGGAGATCCAGACCTTCTCACCCTTGCTGGCTATCGAGCGTTGAGGGCTGCGGATGTTGTGGCTTACCCGGTCGCTTCGCTCACGGCCTCGGGGATGGCGCTCACGATCGTGGAGCACTTTTTGGAGACTGGGCAACGGCAACTGCCCTTGGTGTTTCCGATGGTTCGGGAGGCCGAGCCGTTGCGGGCGGCCTGGCTGGCGGCAGCCAATGCATTGGCTGCCGAGGTGGCCGCGGGCCAGCGCGTGGTGTTTCTCTGCGAAGGGGATGTCTCTCTGTTTGCAACAGGGAGTTATGTGTTGCTGGCACTCCAAAAACACCATCCGGAATGCCCGTTGCAGGTGATTCCAGGGGTGTCCTCGGTCGCGGCCGCTGCTGCGGCCGGAGCCTGGCCTCTGGCCTTTCAGCAGGAGGCTCTTCTGATTCGACCCTGCCCAGACCGCCCCGACGATTTACTCGCCCTACTCGAGCAGGCGCGCCAGCAGGCGATGGTGTTGGCTCTGCTCAAGCTCGGCCATCGTTGGCTCTGGGTGCAGCCGTTGTTGGAGCAGCAGGGCCTGCTGGCCGAGGCCCTGTTTGCTGAGCGTGTCGGCTGGCCCGATCAGCATGTGATCACGGCCGATGCTGTCTCAGCCCAGAAAAGGCCTTATTTCTCCCAGCTTCTGATCCGGCAGAGATCGCAGGGCGTTCCCAGTCCGCCGGTTCTGCCGTAGAAGTGCTGCCTTAAAGGTGAAGGTGCAGTTCTTGGTCGCGATCGGCTCCGTGGTGTCAGAGCTTTCACTTCCCACCCTCACCCCGATGCAAGGCCTCGCCCTCTTGCATCCCGTCCTGATCATTCTGTTTGTGTATCCGGTGGTGGGGGCGACGATCCGCCTGGGAATCTTGGCTCGCGAGCGCCGGCTCCAGATCAATCCGATTCCACCGACGGTGCCGATCGAGCATGCCGACCATGGGCGTTGGCTGACGGGGGCTGTTGTGCTGGCGGTGCTGATTGCCTTCGGTCACGATGTGGCGTCTGCCTGGGCTGAAGGAATGCCCGCGGCGGCCGACCGTGCAGCGCGTTTAGCCGGAATCCTGCTTGCTTCCATCGGCGTCGCAGCCGCCTATGGGGGGCTATTGCGCACAGGTCGGACTGGGCGGCGTTTGCTCTGGGCCTTCGCCTGCTGGTTGGGTTTGTTGGTGCTGGGGGCTCAGCCGGAGGTGGAGCGTCTCGCTGATTCCCCATTGCAATTGGCCTTCTGGCAGTCCCATTACTGGGGTGGTGTGTTGCTCGCAGGGATGCTTCTGCTCTCGGTGGCTTTGCAAAAGGAAATCGGACGTCGTGATGCGGTGCGCCGACTTCACGTAGTGATCAATGTGCTGGTGGCTCTGCTCCTCGCTACACAGGCGATTACCGGCACTCGCGATCTGCTGCTGGGCTGACTCTCTGCGGCACCAGGCTGCGTTGAAACGGTGCCGGTCCGCGCCATGGGGGCAGGATTCGCTGGCAGAGCACAAGCAAAGAGATCCATTCCCCGCCGGCCTGGCGCTCCACCCAGCAGCCAGGACGGGTGAACAGCCAGCGGCAGAGGTTGCGGCGTTCATGGGATGAGAGCGGCTGCCAGCGCAGGGCGAGTTGACCGGCCAGTTTCCTGCTGGTGGATGGCTCCCATGGCGTAACCCCGAGGGCTGGCAGCTCATCGGACCAACGAAGCTTGGTACTGGCAACGATCGGTGGTGGGCGGCCAGGCAGCTGTACTTCCACACCGCTTTCGCTGATCGCTGTGATCCGGCAGGGGTGGTGATGACCTCCAGCGTCCTCAAGGGCTGCTGAGAGCGAGAGCTGCTGCCAGGGGGCTGGATCGGAGGCGGCGGGATCCCAGCAGGCTCGAAGGGCGACCAGCAGGCTCAGGGTATTGAGGGTGGCCCACAACAGGCCCAGGAGCTGTCCCTGGGTCGTCATCCCCTCAAGGGCCGTCTCAGGAGTTAGGAGGCCCGCCAGGTTGATGAGGTTGAGCGATAGCAGCGCCAGCAGCGGCATCACCAGGCCCAGGCTCCAGCTGCCCCGGTCGCGCCGTTGATGCTTCGGCGTCACCCGGAAACCATGGAAACGGCCGAGCATGCGGCTGATCACGGTGAGGGTGAGCGGCACCGTCAAGACCCACCCGGTCAGTTCGCTCAGGAAGGCGGCCCTTGAGCCGCGATTGAGCCAGCCCAGGCTCAGAAGCAGCGTCGCCCAGAGCGGCAGTAGCAGAGAGATGATCGCCTCAGGGGTCAGCAGGATTGGCACCACACCGAGCAACCCGTAGCTCAAGGGCATCAGCATGAGCACAAGCCGGGGCAGGTTGTTGCACCAATGCAGCACTCCCTCGAGGTAGGCGATCCGCTGGCCGAGGCCTAGTCCTGGCGCCAGCGGGCCATCCGCTAGTCGCAAACTCTGGAGCGTCCCGGCAGCCCAGCGCTGTCGCTGGCGCACGAAGTCGGCCATCGTTTCTGCCGCCAGGCCAGCACTCAGCTTCTCCTGCAGGTAGAGCAACCGCCATCCGCTGCGGCGCAGGGCGATTCCGGTGACAAAGTCCTCCGACATTGCCTGCTCAACAAAGCCTCCAACAGCATCAAGGGCGGCGCGACGTGCCAGAAAGGAGGTGCCGGCGCAGACCACGGCATCCCAGCCGTCACGCACCGGTTCGATCCAGCGGTAGAAACTCTCTTCATCGGGAAGTAGGCGCTGCTCCATTCCGAGATTGCGCATCACAGGATCGGCATTGATGAAGTTCTGCGGTGTCTGCACCAGGGCGACACCCGGTTCCATCAGAAAACCGATGCAGCGTTCAAGAAAGTGGCATTGTGGGATGAAATCGGCATCGAACACGGCCACGAGTTCGCCGTTGCAATGGCGCAAACCGTGGTTCAGGTTGCCGGCCTTCGCGCCGTTCCGCTGGGGGCGATGCAGATAGCGACAGCCCAGTTCAGCAGCAAGCTTCCGAACCTCTTTGCGTCCGCTGTCATCCAGCAGCCAGACGGTGCTGTTGGAGTAGGTCTGATTGCAGCAACCCACAAGGGTCCGTTCGAGGACGGCGAGTGGTTCTCCTTTGGTGGGTACAAGGATGTCCACCCAGGGTCGCCAGCCACTGGCTCTCCATCGCTGTTCGCATTGCTCCACCTCGTTGCGGCGGTCGGGGAATGACCGCCAGGCCAGCCAGAGGGGCACCAGTCCTGTGAGTAGCAGCAAGCCTTCGCTCAGCAGGAGCAGCAGGCTGAGGCTGGTGCTCAGGGTTGTGGTGAGGTTGAGGCTGGCGCTCAGTCGCCACACCAGGTAACGGGCTGTGAGCAGGGTGATCAGCAGGATCAGACTGCGTCGAGCCCAGAGGGGAGAGCTCTGCTCTGGACGACGTTGAAGCCAGAGGGGCCAAAGCAGAACCAGGAGGGGCAGCAGGTTCACGGCGCTTCAGCAGCCGGGGGGGGCTGTTGCCAGCGACCGGCCTGCGGCATCGAGAAGAGCGATCGCGTCAGCGGGCGTCGGGGCACGCATCAGGGCGTGGCGGAGCTGGGGCGCTCCACTGAAGCCGGTGCAGGTCCAGCTCATGTGTTTCCTGGCGATCAGGAGCCCGTGATCGCCGCGGCAGTCCACAAGGGCCAGCAGCTGTTCACGCGCAATGGCCAGCCGATCGGCCGCGGCTGGAGTCGTGGGGATAGGCCGACCAGCCAGGGCGGCATCGATCTGCCCGACCAGCCAGGGCGCGCCCATCGTGCCGCGCCCCACCATCACCCCATCCGCTCCAGTGGTCTCCAGGCAACGGAGGGCATCGTCCGGGTTGTTCACATCGCCGTTGGCGATGACCGGAATCGCCAGGTGTTGTTTCACCGCTGCGATCGAAAGCCAGTCGGCCTGCCCCTTGAAGCCCTGTTCGCGTGTGCGGCCATGCAGGGTGAGCAGCTGAGCACCAGCGCCTTCCAGCCGTCGGCACCAGGCCACGGCCGCGGCGCTACTGCCGTCTTCACCGCACCAGCCAAGACGGGTTTTCACGGTCACCGGCAGGGTCACAGCGGCAGCGACCGTCTCAACAATCCGACAAGCCAGATCCTGATCGCGGATTAAGCCGCTGCCGCCGCCCTTGCGGGCGATTTTTCGCACCGGGCAGCCCATATTGATGTCGATCAGGAAGGCACCCGCTGCTTCCGCACGCCGGGCAGCCTCTGCCATGGCCTGCGGGCGGTGATCGAAAAGCTGCACGCCGATCGGCCCGGATTCCTCGGCCAGTTCCTCGACCTTGCGCCGGCCATGGCCAAGTTCAAGGCTCGTGGCGTTGACCATTTCCGTGAACAGGAGTGCATCCGGTGCCCAGCGCCGCACCAGGCTTCGAAAGATCCGATCACTGACGCCGGCCAGGGGTGATTGCAGAACTCGGCAGCGCAGCCGCCGCGGCGTACCCAGTCCGGGGAGTGTGAGGTCGCTTTGAAAACGCGGGGGGGCAGGAAGCGACATCGATCGCTGAACTACCTCTCCATCCTGCCCTTCAAGCAGCGTTCTCGTGGTTGCTCAAGCGCGCACGACTGCGGGCAACCTGCTGTTCAATTGCATTGCGCAGCCAGGCGGTGGTGGACCAGTCCTCTGCCTGGGCCAGACGCTCCACCTCCTGGGCAAGATCCACCGGCAACTGCAGATCAAACGACTGGATGCTGTGGGGGGCTGCAGGACCCCCTGGTAGCGGGGCATCAACGTGCAGCAGCTGCACTTTGAGCACCTCCAGGCGGGTGCCTGGACGCCCCCCGCCTTTGCGCACCTGCCTCAGGGTGAGACGCACGGCAGATCCAGCTCGCACCTGACTCAGTTGCCGAGCTGGCAGGGGCTGATCGCGACGGTCGCAATAGACCGGACGACTCCGCTCTGATGCCACTGAGTAGGTGAAGGTCACCCGGCCATCGGCGTCCCAGGGCATGGCCAGGCCCTCACGGCCCTGTAGGAACTTGCGGCGATCGCGGCGGGCCCTGCGAAGCACGCTGTCGGGCAGGCGGAAGCTCAGGCGGTGCGTGGACTGAGCCGAGTCGATCCGACTCGCGCTATCGAGACTCGTGTCAAACACATACATCCGTCGAAGGTAATGGAAGGATTAAGGAGTTGCTCGGTGCTGTCGTGAAACGATGGCTTCGGGTCTGATTGGTCTGATGACGGCGCAACCTTGGCCGCTCAGCGCGGCTCTACTGGAACGGATCCTGGAGGACCGCCTATCCGATCGCTTTGTGGCGACGCTGGTCTGGGAGAGGCTTGGTTATCAACCCCGCTCTCCAGGAGAGCCCTGGTGTGCAGGACCTGAGACTCCTGAGCCCTGGAGGCTGGCCTACCCCCAGGCTCCGGAGGTGATTGCCACACGACCAGCCTCCGTGCAGCTCACCCGTTCGGTGCCGCCGGAGCACAAGCAACTGCTCAAACAGCAGCTCGGTTTTCAGGGGTACCGCATCGGTGCCCTCTACCCCCGGCGTACGCGGAGGGCCACGGCGGTCAACTGGTTGCTGGCCTGGTTGGCGGGGCGGGGTGATCCCTTGCCGGAGCAGGGGCCTGTGCCGGAGTTATTGCCAGCGCCTGAGGATCCGGTGCGAGGTCATCCCGGGGACCCGCCGGTGAGCTGAAGGCCCTGCGCGGGCCCCCGGGCTCACACTTGGATGATCACCTTGGTTCCTTTGGGGGTGTTCTCAAACAACCAGCGAGCCTGATGGGTGGGCATGCGCACGCAGCCATTGCTGCGGGGTACGCCAAAGGCCTGGCCGGCGTCTTCCTGCCAGGGGGCTCCGTGCATGCAGATCAGTTCATTGGCGGTGATGCACATGGCGTAGGGCACGCCCGGGGCCACATAGTTCCGCCCTCGCATGGTCACAGAGCGGTATTTCGTGAGCACAGAGGCCTCGCCGGTCGGGGTCGGTGTGGATGCTTTGCCGGTGCTGACGGGAATCACGCGCACAACCTGCTGGTTGCGGTCCAAGACGGTGAGTCGCTGGTCGGAGAGGTCGACGACGAGGGTTGCAATGAGCTCGAGCATGGCTTGTGACGCTTGCTGCACTGCCCAAGGGCTAGCGGTCTCGACTGGGTCTCATTAGTCTCTCTTAGAAAGATTTCCTATTCCTCCTCCTTGAGTGCCTGGAGGGGTGCCTCTGTACTGTCAAGGAAGTCCCTTCCCTTGTCTGTCTTGGCGCGTCCGGTTGTCGCGATCATCGGGCGTCCCAATGTCGGCAAGTCGACGCTGGTGAATCGCCTGTGCCGCACGCGCGAGGCGATCGTCCATGACGAGCCCGGAGTCACCCGCGACCGCACCTATCAGGACGGCTATTGGGGGGATCGTGAATTCAAGGTGGTTGATACCGGTGGTCTCGTTTTCGACGATGACAGTGAGTTTCTGCCGGAGATTCGCGAGCAGGCCAATCTGGCCATGGCCGAAGCTTGTGTGGCTGTCGTCATCGTGGATGGGCAGCAGGGGGTAACAGCCGCTGATGAGGCGATCGCCGAATGGTTGCGCACCCAGCGCTGCCCCACGCTCTTAGCGGTCAACAAGTGCGAGTCTCCCGATCAGGGGCTGGCCATGGCGGCTGAGTTCTGGGGTTTGGGTCTGGGCGAGCCCCACCCGATTTCCGCGATTCATGGTGCAGGAACCGGGGATCTTCTGGATCAGGTGCTCACCTTTCTTCCTCCCAAGGAGGAGGAGGGCGAGGACGATGAACCGATCCAGATGGCGATTGTCGGTCGTCCCAATGTGGGTAAGTCGAGTCTGCTTAATTCCATTTGCGGCGAGCAGCGCGCGATCGTGAGCCCGATTCGCGGTACCACGCGCGACACAATTGATACCCAGCTTGAGCGCCAGGGCATGCCCTGGCGGCTGGTGGACACCGCGGGCATTCGCCGCCGGCGCAGTGTCAACTATGGGCCTGAATTTTTTGGGATCAATCGCAGTTTCAAGGCGATTGAACGCAGTGATGTCTGCGTGCTTGTGATCGATGCTCTCGATGGTGTGACCGAGCAGGATCAGCGTCTCGCTGGTCGAATCGAAGAGGAGGGTCGCGCCTGTGTGGTGGTGGTGAACAAATGGGATGCGGTCGAGAAGGACAGCCACACCATGCCGGCGATGGAGAAGGAGCTGCGCGCCAAGCTCTACTTCCTCGATTGGGCGCCCATGTTGTTCACCTCCGCTCTGACCGGCCAGCGGGTGGACAGCATCTTTGCGCTCGCGGCACTCGCGGTGGAGCAACATCGGCGCCGGGTCAGCACTTCGGTTGTCAATGAAGTGCTCAAGGAGGCCCTCAGCTGGCGCAGTCCACCGACCACCCGCGGAGGTCGTCAAGGTCGGCTGTATTACGGCACTCAGGTGGCCAGCCGTCCACCGAGCTTCACCTTGTTCGTGAACGATCCCAAGCTGTTTGGCGATACCTACCGTCGCTATGTGGAACGCCAGATCCGCGAAGGGCTTGGTTTCGATGGCACTCCTTTGAAGCTGTTCTGGCGGGGTAAACAGCAGCGGGATGCGGAGCGAGATTTGGCTCGCCAGCAGAACCGTCAGGACTAAACGATGGACTGGCTGAGGCAGATCCCCATCGGGCAGTACGTGGATGGCCGTGAGAGCTGGCTGCGACTGATTGATCCACGCCTCAAGTTCGCTTGGGTGCTGCTTTTCTTGCTCACCCCTGTGCTGGCCGGTCCGATCTGGCGGCTCTCCCTTCTGGGTCTGCTGCTTCTGCTCACGCTGCTGAGTGGTCTGCCGCCAAGGCTCTGGTGGCGTTCGTTGCTCTTGCTTGCTCTGCTCGGCGGCGGCGTGGGGCTGCTGGCTGCGTTCCTGCCCACTGGTGATCCCGCTGCCTCTTGGCCCCTTCGCTCACCCCAGGAACTTCCCGGCCTCTCACTGCAGGTGCCCTCTTGGGACATCTGGCGGCTGGGCCCTGTCCGGCTTGGTCCACTCAGCCTTGGTCCGCTTGTGATTGATCGGCGTTCCGCCGAGCTGGGCCTCAGCAGCGCCACGCTCATCATCACGGTGATTCACAGCGTCAATTTGATGCTGCTGACAACCCCAAGTGAAGACTTGGTCTGGGCGCTGAGCTGGGGTCTCGCCCCTCTGGCTTGTCTAGGTGTTCCGGTGGAGCGCTTGAGTTTTCAGCTCTTGCTCGCACTGCGCTTCCTTCCGCTGGTTCAGGAGGAGCTCCAGAATCTGATGCGTGCCTTAGCCAGTCGTGCGGTGAACCTGCGCAGGCTCGGGTTCAAAGCGTCCTTCGGCCTTGTTCTTTCTGTTGGAGAGCGATTGCTCGCCAACATCTTGCTGAGGGCCGAACAGGGGGCGGATGCGCTGCTAGCCCGGGGCGGCCAATGGCACCGGGCTTCGCATTTTCGCGCCGCTTCGAAGACCACTCCGGCCTCGGCTGTTCTCAATTCTTTGGCAACGATTGTCCTCTTGCTGATGGTTGGTTTGCGTGGGAAGTACGGTGCACTGTGATTCCTGATTTGAATCTGTGGGCGCCGAGCGCTATCTGAATCACCCCACCTTCGGCATGCTGTATCGCGTCGCGCCGGCGGGAGAGGGCCGTGATATCTACGCCACGCTGTATGCACAGCGGATGTTTTTCCTTGTCACGCTGCAGCCCCGTGGTGCTCAGTTTGAGGTGATCCCCTACCAGGATGCGCGCCATCACGCTGAGCTCAACTTGGCACGCAGCCGACGCGATGGAGCCGCTGATCAGGAGCTCTGGCGGGAGCTGTTCGACCAGACGTTCATCTGAGTGCGGTCTCTGCGCCTGTTTTGACCATGATCGAAGCGGATCTTTCGAGGCGTTGGGCAGAGCTCGGGGAAGCCTTGCCGCCTTCAGCCCGCCTGCTTGCGGTCAGTAAAGGCCATCCTGCGGAGCCGATCCGTTTCCTTGCAGGACTCGGGCAGCAGGACTTTGCAGAAAGCCGTCTTCAGGAGGCGCTGCCCAAGCAGGAGGCCTTAGGGGACCTGCAGGATCTGCGTTGGCATTTCATCGGTCGTCTGCAGGCCAACAAGGTGCGTCAGGTGGTGAGGGCATTCCCCGTCATTCACTCGATTGATTCCTTGGCCCTGTGCCGGAGGGTCTCGCGGATCGCGGAGGAGGAGCAGCGTCATCCCCAGTTGATGCTTCAGGTCAAGCTGCGCCCAGATCCGAGCAAGGGCGGCTGGGACCCTGAGGACCTTCGGGCTGCCTGGGAGGAGCTGCAAGGCCTTCCCCATCTACGGATCACCGGCCTGATGACGATGGCCCCGCTGGGGCTGGAGTCGCAGGAGCGATTGGCGCTCTTTCAGGAGTGCCGGCGGTTGGCGGATGACCTGGGGCTTGATGAGTGCTCCATGGGGATGAGCGGTGACTGGCAGGACGCAGTAACGGCCGGAGCGACCTGGGTTCGGCTCGGTTCAGCTCTGTTCGGTGCGCGGCCCTTGCAGCAATCTGCTGGTTAACGCTTGCTCCGGCTCCGACGGAGCGCTATTCAGGGTCAAGGTTTCGCAGACTCCAGGTGTCGCTGATTTCCCGCCTTCGCGCCGTTGTTGCCGGTGATGACTATCTCGATGGCGACTATGACGATCTCGACTACGACACCGGCGAAGAGCATGAGGCTGATTCCGGTGCCACCCATGCCAGCGGTGGCGCTCTCGCACCGCTCAGTTCTGACAATCCCTTCGGTAGCGACTCCCCTTTCGGCGGCAGCTCGAATGTGATCGGGATGCCCGGTATCAGCACTGCGGCGGCTGAGGTCATGCTCATGGAGCCCCGCAGCTTTGATGAGATGCCGAAGGCGATTCAGGCGCTGCGCGAGCGCAAAACCGTGATTCTCAACCTCACGATGATGGAACCCGATCAGGCTCAGCGTGCGGTGGATTTTGTGGCGGGGGGCACCTTTGCCATCGACGGCCACCAGGAGCGGGTCGGTGAAAGCATCTTCCTGTTCGCTCCAAGCTGCGTGAGCGTGACCAACGCCGGCCACGAAGAGGCCTCCTCCCCCACGGTGGTGAGCCGAGATGTGGAGCAGTCATCCGCTGAGGCCAGCGTGGCTCCTGCCCCAGCCTGGGGCGGTGCGACTGCCGCTGCGCTTTGAGCCCTGCTTCAGCACTGTGCCTGACTCTCTGGGGGTGATCGGCCTGGGTCGGATGGCCCAGGCTCTGCTGATGCCTCTGCTTGAGCAGGGTGTTGTCGCGGCCGGCGATGTGATCGCGGTTGTTGGACAAGCGTCAACCTGCCAGCGCTTAGCGACGTCCTTGCCCAAGGGGGTGCATCTTTTGGCTGCAGCGGATCCGGAGGCTCGTTCGGTTTGGACGTGCAATGTCCAGCTGCTGGCGATCAAGCCCCATCAGCTTGATGGGGTTGCGGCTTCTGCACCGCCTGTGCCGGAAGGGATGTCCCCGATTCTGATTTCTGTTCTGGCTGGTGTGCCCCTCGAGCGCCTTGAGGCGGCCTTCCCCGGACGACGCTGCGTTCGTGCGGTTCCAAATACCCCGTGTCTGGTGGGGGCTGGCCTCACTGGTCTGGCCTGGGGGCAGGGGCTCACTCCAGAGGATCAGCAGCGGGTCAAGGCATTCTTTTCTCCGGTCAGTGAGGTTCTTGAGCTGGGCGAGTCGCTTTTGGATGCGTTCTTGGCTCTCACCTCGTCCGGTCCGGCCTATGTGGCCATGGTGGCGGAGGCGATGGCTGATGGCGCCGTCGCCGCAGGCCTGCCCCGCGATCTCTCCCATCACCTGGCCCATCGCACGCTGGCCGGTACGGCCGCTTTGCTGAAGGAGCAGGAGCTGCATCCCGGCCAGCTCAAAGACATGGTGGCGTCACCTGGTGGCACCACCATGGCCGCTCTCCGTAAGTTGGAGCAGGCAGGCCTTCGCTCCGCACTGATCGAGGCGGTTGTGGCTGCGTCTGAACACGGCCGAAACCTGCGCTGATGGTTCAGCCGGTCATCAAGCAGCGTGGCTGGTGCGGGTTCTGAGTAGCTCGGCGTACAGGGCTTCGATCGCTTCGATATTGCGGCTGAGGGTGTAGCGCTCCAGAACCCGCTCGCGGGCCCGTCGGCCCAGTTCGGCGCTGAGCACCTCCTGGTCGCGTAGCACTGGTAGGAGGGTGCGCAGCTGGGTGGTGACCCCCTGGGTGCTCAGCACGATGCCTGCTCCTTCGTTGAGCACTTCCCCATCGGCACCAGCGTCTGTGGCCACGCAGGCACAACCGCAAGCCATCGCTTCCAGCAGGGCGAGCGAGAGGCCTTCCACCAGGCTCGGGAGAACGAACACTTCGGCTGCCTGCATCAGGGCAACCCGGGTGCTGAGGTCTGACTCGTAACCCCACCAGGTCACGCTGCCATTGCCATGGGCGTTTTGCAGGGTGGTTCGGAGGGGGCCGTCTCCCACGACCACCAACCGGCAGCCACGGGGATTGACCAGCCGCCAGGCCTTGAGCAGGGCCTCGACATTCTTTTCGGTGGCGATCCGCCCCATGTAGAGGAAAATCCGGTCGTCGCCCAGTCGTTCGCGCACCGCCTGCTGCCCTGGGCTGACCGTGCTGGGATCCCCTGGGGCCCAGCAGTGGGGGTCGACGCCATTGGGAATCACGGCCAGCCGCTCTTCACGAACTCCGAGTCGGGCCAGCACTTCAGCCTGCAGATCGGAGAACACGATCACCCTGTCGTAGCGGGCCAGGGCCGGTGCATACAGCTGGTAGGTCAGTTGTTGCGTGCCAGCGGTGAGGTTGCGCAGGCCGGCATCGAAGGGTGGGTGAAAGGTGGCGACCAGAGGCACTCCCAGTTGCTGGCAGAGGTCTGGGAGGCGGAAATCCAGGGGGGAGAGGGTGAGACTGGCGTGGACCAGATCGGGCTGAAGCCGTTCTAGGGATTCGCGTAATTCCCTTTGAGCCCCTGGTGAAGGGATTGTGTAAACCTGCGATTTGATGAGGTACGGCAGGCTGACGTCCGGATCGTTCGCCAGAAGCGAGGTGGTTCGGTTGGCCGGGGCCTCCGGGTTGTCGAAATGGATGAAGCTGGTCTGATGGCCACGGGCCTTCAGGGCTTCCGTGGTGCTCAGCCCGTAAGTGACGTTGCCGCAGAACGGTGATTTCTTGCCCAGCCAGGCGATATGCGCCACCTGCTGCTTCCCCTCTGCTGAACAAGAAAGTTAGCAGCGCTTCCAGGGGCGCTCCACTAGTGCAGCAATCAGAGCGAGGATCGCTAGCAGTCCCAGCACCGGGGAGAGGCCCACACGGCTCACCAGGGTCCCCGCCAGCACGAGCGGAAGACTGAGGGCGATATTGATCAGATTGTTCTGCAGTCCGAACACGCGCCCCCGCTGGTGTTCAGGGGTGTCCTCCTGAATCGTGGTCTGGGCTGGAATCGCCACGAGGGCAGCACCTACGCCGAGGATTCCGCAAAGGCCCAGGGTCCCGCTCAGGGAGCCCTTGAACTGGCTCAGCAGGAGCAGCGACCAGGTGATCGTTCCCAGACCGGCTGCCGTCAGGCGGCGGCGGCTGAAGCGATGGCCGAGTTGGGCGGTTAATACAGCCCCCACGGCCATGCCCAGACCACTCATGGCCAGCAGAGTGCCAAAGCCGGAGGGGCCGAGGTTGGTGATCAGGGCGGCGAGCTGGAGGGCCAGCACATAGAGGGCCGCCAGCAGGCTGTAGAGCAGCACCAGATGCACCATGGCGCTTCGCACGGTCGGAAAGTGCCTGAGAACCTGCAGCCCTTCGACGATCTCCTGCCAGACGGAGCGTCCAGAGCTGGTTCGGGGGGGCTCATCCCGCCGGATCGCCAGCAGGCTCAGGGCCGCCATGCCGTAGCAAAAGGGCAGCAGGGTGAATTCCCCACCGGGAATACCGAGCCGCTCCGAGGCCAGGTTGAGGGCGCGAAGGATCGGTTCCCCAAGGGCGAAGCCCACGATCGTGGCGCCCATGCTCGTTGTTTGGTAAAGAGAGTTGGCAGCGAGCAGGTGTTCTCCTGGCACCAGCAGCGTGATCGCGGCTTGTTCCGCCGGTGCGAAGAACTGGGTCAGGATTGACTCCAGAAAGGTCATCACAAGGAGTCCCCAGTAACCCCAGGGCAATCCGAGGATCTGGGGGCCGGGGATCAGACAGAGCGGTGTGAGCAACACCAGGAGCGCCCGCAGGCCGTTGGAGGCCACCATCACCCGACGCTTGGGCCAGCGGTCCACCCAGACCCCAGCCACGCTTCCTAGCACCATGGCGGGAATGGTGTTGGCGACAAAGATTCCGGTGGCCAGCAGCGTGATCACCTGGGTGCGGGTGCTGATATCGAAGCCGTAGTCGGACGCGACATCGGCCAGGACCCCGTTTTGCTGCTGCGTCAGCAGCAGGTGCTGATCGATCAAGAAGACCATCAGCACGATGTAGAACTTGTCGGCCAGCTGGGAGAAGATTTGGCCGATCCAGAGTTTGCGGAAATCCTCAAGCCTGAGAACGGCCTGGAGACCACGTCCCCCTTCTGGATTGCCCCCGGTCGGTAGGGCTGGTTCCGGGGTGTTCAGAGATGGACCGCTCAAAGTGGCTGCCGTGACCGGGTCATGATCGCCCAGCCTCCCGCACCATGGCGAGGGAACGGACCGGCCGGGGCAGATGGGCCCTGATCCAGCACTCCACAACCGTGAGCAGGCGTAGCCAGACATCGACTGGTCCCATCAGCTCACCATCGCGTCGGTGGGGGAGCTCGGCCCTGGGGAGTCGCTGCAGGAGGGCCAGTTCCGATGGGTTGAGCTGAATCGCGGCCCCCGGTTGGCGGTCGATGGCAAAGCCTTCCTCCGCCAGCAGGCTGCAGCGCCAGTCCCACTGGCCAATGGGTGGTATCAGGGCGGAGCCACTGCGGCAGCAGCTTTGGAGCGGCAGCCCATAGCCGCCGAGGGCGAGCAGATGCACGCAGGCCTGCACTGTGCCGGCCAGGGCGAGGGTCGGTTGGGGTGGTTGGAGCCGACTCCACTGCTCCAGCCGCTCCAGATGCAGCAACACCATGTCCAGCAGTCCTGGCATCGGATCGTCACCGGCCACCAGGGCGATGCAAAGTTCCGCCAGCGCCTGGGCACCGGCCAGGGTTTCCAGCCGCTGTCCGACGGCGCTGAAGCTGTGCTGCACCCGCAACTGCCGGATCCGTGGGAGACCTCGCTGGCCGACCACCTGCAACTCCAGTTGGGTGAGGGGCACCGCTGCGGCCAAGCTGCTGCGCGGCCTGCGGGCTCCGGGAACAGCCAGTCGGATCACTCCCGATTCCCGACTCAGCAGGGTGAGCAGTCGATCGTGTTCTCCGAGGGGGCCCACCTTCAGCGCTAGACCCTCGAGGCGTCGCTCAGTCCCCATGGGAGCCGCCTGAGGAGGGGCGGCGCAGCTCCTGAAGCAACTGAGGGCCATGGCTCGTGCCCAGTGCTGTTGCGCCGGCTTCGATCAGCGCCGCACAGGTCTCCAGCTGCTGAATACCGCCCACGGCTTTGATCCCGCAGCGCGCGCGGCAGAGTCCTCGCAGGCGCTGGATCTGGGCTGGTGTGACCCCTGGCCCGAAGCCAGGGCCACTCTGTAGGGCGCTGACCCCGGCATCGAGGGCCGCTTCAACCGCTAGTTCCAGCCGATCGTCAGCCAGGCGGTTCAGGTCGAGCACCACCGTGATCGGAAGGCCGATCGCGCCCAGGGCGGCGAGCTCCTCTGCGAACTGATTGCCATCCCCGGTCGCTAATGCGGCCAGATCAGGGGCCACATCCAGGGCGTCTGCCCCTTGCTCTGCTGCCCATTCCGCTTCCGCCTGCTTCAGCTCGCTAGGGAGGCCACCGAAGGGGAAGGCAATGGTGGCGATCAGTCGGGTTGCACCAGGGGCACCAAGGCGTTCCCGCAGCATCGGCAGATGACGCAGGCTGGTGCAGAGCCCACCCATCCCAAGTTGCCGCGCCGCGTCACAACCCTCCTGCAGCTGTTCGGGCGTCAGGTGGGGATCCAGCAGGGCCTGGTGGATCAGGGGGGCCAGTTCAGGCAGATCCTGCCGGCGGGTCGGAAGCGGCACTGGTGGCATGGAATCCTGGCGCGGGAGCCGGGCTGGAAGCCCGTAATCAGTCCCGAGCCTGAATCACGCCGTAGCCACCGTGGTTGCGGCGATAGATCACCTGCAGCTCACCGCTCTCCGCATCACGAAAGAGGTAGAAGTCGTGATCGATCAGATCGAGCTGATGGCGGGCTTCCTCCATGCGCATCGGTGGCATGGCGAAGTATTTGCGACGCACCCCGGGCTCAGGGAGTTGGGCCTCCTTGCCGTCGAGCAGCGAGCCATCGATGGGTGCCTCACTGGTCACCGCATCGGTGGGGGGCGTCTCGCTGGCGCGATGGCCATGGCTGTGGTGATGGTCGCTGTGGCGCTCCTTAAACCGACGCAGTTGTCGGCAGAGTTTGTTGGCAACCAGATCAATGCTGGCGTAGAGGTTTTCGCTGCGTTCCTGGGCGCGAATCACGGTGCCGTTGGCGAAGACGGTCACCTCCGCTGTTTGCTGGGGAACTCTCGGGTTGCGGGCTACGGAAAGATGCACATCCGCTTCCTTGACCATGTCGTTGTAGTGCTGCACCGCCCGCTCCAGCTTTGACTGGGTGTAGTCGCGCAGAGCAGGGGTCAGTTCGAGATTGCGACCATGGATCAGCAGCTTCACGGCATCCCTCCGGTGCCAGACGATATCCGCAACCTAGAGACGCCAAACCAGGGGGCAATGCAGGCTGCGGCATTTCTTTTTGAGCCCGCTTCGCCTGTGTCATTTTCAGAGGCCTGGAGCTGGCAGCGCTCCTGGCAGGAGCGGCTGTTGGCGGAGCGGGGAGCGGCCCATCCCGAGGCTGTTTGGTTGCTGCAGCATCCCCTCTGCTACACCCTTGGCCGTGGTGCCAGTGAGCAGCATCTGCGCTTTGATCCCTCGCACCCTCCGGCGCCCCTGCATCGGATCGATCGGGGAGGGGAGGTGACGCACCATGCGCCCGGTCAGCTTGTGGCCTATCCAGTGCTGGATCTGCGCCGGCATCAGCCTGATCTGCACTGGTACCTGCGTGAGTTGGAAGCGGTGGTGATCGACGTGCTGGAGCTTCTGGAGCTGCAAGGTGAGCGGATCGAAGGCCTCACCGGGGTCTGGTTGGACGGCGCCAAGGTGGCGGCGATTGGGGTTGGTTGCCGCCGCTGGATCACCCAGCACGGGCTCGCACTCAACGTGAATTGTGATCTCGAAGGTTTTGAGGCCGTCGTGCCCTGCGGGTTGAGCGGTCGTCCGGTGGGGCGACTGAGCGACTGGCTTCCAGGCTTGACAGTGGAGGAGGTGCAGCCCCTCTTGGGCCAGGCCCTGGCGGCGCGGTTTGGCCTCGAATGGCTGAGTCCTTGAATTTCAAGCTGCCATTGCCGATGGCGCCCCAGGGTGATAGCCCTGGGCAACCCCAGATCCCTGCCGTGTCGTCATTCGCTCAAGCCAGTTGGAGCCCTTCAGCGCGGGAGCAGCAAGCCCTGGCCCGTCAGGAGCATGTGCAGGCCCTCGGACGGGTGGATCAGATCTGGCCTTGGCTTGCTCACCATCACGGCCGGGTGCTGGCGGTTGACGCTCCCCATGCTGTTCATCCGGAGCGCTTCAGTTACGGCGAGTTGGACGAACGAATCGCGCGGGCGGCGAGCGCGTTCGCTGCGCTTGGCATCAGCGCCGGCAACGTGGTGGGGCTCTTTGCGGAGAACAGCCCCCGCTGGCTGGTGGCGGATCAGGGGCTGATGCGGGCCGGGGCCACTGATGCGGTGCGCGGCGCTGCCGCACCAGTGGAGGAACTCCGTTACATCCTTGAGGATTCCGGGGCGGTGGCCTTGGTGGTTCAGAACGCCGACCTCTGGCGGCGCCTTGACCTCCCGCCCCAGTTGCGAGCGCGACTTCGCTTTGTGCTCCAACTTGAGGGAGAGGCGGCGGAAGGGGTGCTCGCCTTTGATCACTTCCTTGCCCTGGGCGAAGGGCATACCGCTCCTGATCCGGAGGCAGACCGAGACCGTTCCACCGCGGACGCAACGATCGCAACGATCCTGTACACCAGCGGGACCACCGGCCAGCCCAAGGGGGTGCCCCTCAGTCACGGCAACCTGCTGCATCAGATGCGCAGCCTTGCCTGCGTTGCGAGGCCAGAAGCCGGTGACCCGGTGCTGAGTGTGCTGCCCATCTGGCATGCCTACGAGCGCAGTGCGGAATATTTCTTTTTTTCCTGTGCCTGCTCGCAGACTTACACCACGATCAAGCAGCTGAAGAAGGATCTGCCCCGGGTGAAGCCGGTGGTGATGGTCACGGTGCCGAGGCTGTGGGAGGCCGTGCAGGCGGGCTTTGAAGATGTGTTGAAAACCTTCCCCGCTTCCCGTCAGCGCCTGCTGCGGGCAGCCCTGGCGAATAGCAGCGCCTATGGACTGGCCCGGCGCCGCAGCCTTAATCTGATGTTGGAGCCGCAGCGCAAACGCGATCGACTGCGCGCCACTGCCGAGGCGGCACGCCGCTGGCCGGCCCATGCCTTGGCATCCCAGTTGATCTGGCCAAAGCTGCGCCTTCAGTTAAGTGGCGGTCAACTGCGCTACCCGATCAACGGCGGTGGAGCGATCGCTCCCCATGTGGATGCCTTTTTTGAGGCTGTAGGGATTGAACTGCTGGTGGGTTATGGACTCACGGAAACCAGCCCCGTGGTGAGCTGTCGTCGCCCCTGGCGCAACATCCGCGGTAGTTCCGGCTTACCGATGCCGGAGACGCAATTCCGGATTGTGGATCCCGAGACCCGTCAGCCCCTCGGATATCGCCAGCGCGGTCTGGTGCTGGTGCGAGGCCCGCAGGTGATGAAGGGCTATCTCGGCAAACCAGAGGCCACCGCCAAAGTGCTGGATGCCGATGGTTGGTTTGACACTGGTGATCTCGGCATGTTGTTGCCGGACGGCTCGGTGGTGCTGACAGGCCGGGCTAAGGACACGATCGTGCTGAGCAGCGGAGAAAACATCGAGCCAGGCCCCCTGGAGGAGGCGCTGGTGGCCAGCCCCTTGATCGAGCAGGTGATGCTGGTGGGTCAGGACGAGCGTCAGCTCGGTGCCCTGGTGGTGCCCAAGGTTGAGGCCATGCAGGCTTGGGCCTCCGATCAGGGGCTGGCCCTTGGCGAGGAGCTGGGAGGGCGGCCCTGTGATGAAAGCCTGCGCCGCCTGCTGCGCGGTGAACTCAATCGATTGCTGGCGCAGCGGGTCGGATCCCGTGCCGATGAGCGGTTGGCGGGGGTAGCCCTGGTGGAACCGTTCTCGATTGAGAATGGCTTACTCACCCAAACCTTGAAGCAGCGCCGCGATCGCATCAGTCAGAGGGATCGCGCGGCGATCGAGGCCATCTACGGCCGTTGAGGGGCGGTCATCCGTCTTGACCTTCCGGCGTTGGGCTGAGACGCTTGGCGCTCCCTCATGGCTCCCATGTCAGACGGCACCAGCCTCTCGATCAAGCGTTCCATCACCGTTCGTGCCGTCGTGACTCCCGCCTGGAAGGAGGAGGCTGAGCGCGAGTTGAGCAATGCGATTGCCACCACCGATCAGCAGCTGGCCCAGTTGGAGCAGGAAGGGCAGCAGGTGGTGGACGAGATCCGTCGCCAGAGCGCCAACCCCCTCGATCCCCGGGTGCAGGATCAGGTGGCGCAGGTGCAGCAACAGGTGGCTGCCAAACGGGCCGAACTGGAGGAGCAGAAGCGCAACCTGCTGCAGCAGCAGGCTCAGGTGCGCGAGCTCGAGATGGAGCAAATCGTTGAGCAGGGCCAGATCGAAAGCTTCTGCGAGCTCAAGGTGGGCGACAACCTCGTGAGCAAGATGCAGGTGGCTGTCGTCGTGCGGGACGGGGTGGTCGAGTCGATCGAACAGGACTGATCCCTTCTTGGGCTCAGCGGTCTGGTCGGCCCGTAAAATCCCCCTACTCAGCCCACCTGGAGACGGTTTTGGCAACCCACGACATCTTCATGCCTGCCCTCAGCTCCACCATGACGGAGGGCAAGATCGTGGAGTGGCTCAAACAGCCCGGCGACAAGGTGGCACGGGGAGAGTCGGTGCTCGTGGTTGAGTCCGACAAGGCCGACATGGATGTTGAATCCTTCAATGAGGGTTACCTGGCGGCGGTGCTGATGCCAGCTGGGAGCACCGCTCCTGTTGGTGAAACCATCGGCTTGATCGTGGAGACCGAGGCCGAGATTGCCGAGGCTCAGGCCAAGGCAGGATCAGGCGGTGGCGGAGCAGCTGCTCCAGCTCAGCCTGCTGCTGCGGCCTCTTCACCGGCTCCTGTTGCCGCAGCACCCACAGCTGCTGCTGTCCCCGCTCCTGCGGCACCCGCGACACCGGTCGCTGCTGCCCCTGCGCCCGTGGCCAGCAACGGTCGTCTCGTGGCCAGTCCTCGTGCCAAGAAGTTGGCGGCCCAGATGGGCGTGAATCTCGCTGGTCTCCGCGGCAGTGGACCCAATGGCCGGATCCAGGCGGAAGATGTGGAGCGGGCTGCTGGTCGCCCCGTGAGTGTTCCCCGTGTGGGTGAAGGCACGGCAGCCGCTGTGGTGGCCGGTGCCGGTGCTGCTGCCCCCAGCGCTCCGGCTGGCAACAGCTTTGGTGCCCCCGGCGACACCGTTGCCTTCAACACGCTTCAGGCGGCGGTGAATCGCAACATGGAAGCCAGCCTGGCGGTTCCCTGCTTCCGTGTGGGTTACACCATCACCACCGACAAGCTCGACGCTTTCTACAAGCAGGTGAAGCCCAAGGGCGTCACGATGACGGCCCTGCTGGCCAAGGCTGTGGCGGTGACCCTGGCCCGTCACCCCCAGGTGAATGCCGCTACCACCGCCGCAGGGATGGCCTATCCCGCTGATGTGAATGTGGCCGTGGCGGTGGCCATGGAAGACGGTGGATTGATCACTCCCGTGCTGCGCCAAGCCGACCGCACCGATCTCTATGAGATGTCGCGTCAGTGGGCTGACCTGGTGAAGCGCTCCCGCAGCAAGCAGCTGCAGCCAGAGGAATACAGCACCGGCACCTTCACCCTCTCCAATCTGGGCATGTTTGGCGTCGATCGCTTCGATGCGATTCTTCCCCCAGGCACCGGCGCGATCCTGGCGGTTGCCGCTTCTCGCCCCACTGTGGTGGCGGGCAAAGACGGTTCTATCTCCGTTAAGCGTCAGATGCAGGTGAACCTCACGGCCGACCACCGCGTGATCTACGGCGCTGATGGCGCTGCCTTCCTGAAGGATCTCGCGGAACTGATCGAGACCAGGCCGGAAAGCCTCGCGATCTGAGCGATCAGGGCAGGAGCTGCCAGATCAGGACAACGTTGGCAGGCTTGGACCGAATGGTCTAAGTCGTGTCCACAGGTTTTCTGTCCCGTTTCTTCGGTCGACCTTTACCCCGTGCAGCCGCCGTCGGCGAGCGGCTGCCCAACTTTGAGGCCCTGCCCATCCTCTCCTCCGATGCGCTCTCGTCGGTGGCCTACGCCACGGAGGCAGCGCTGGGCGTCTTGATCCTCGGCGGTAGTGCTGCCCTCGGGCTGTCCGTTCCGATCACCCTGGCAATCATCGCCCTGATCGCGATTGTGGTGCTCTCTTATCGCCAGGCGATCGCCGCTTATCCCGATGGTGGCGGTTCTTACGTGGTGGCTCGCGACAATCTCGGTCGCAATGTGGGCCTCGTTGCCGCAGCTGCCCTGCTGATCGATTACACGCTCACGGCGGCAGTGAGTCTGATGGCGGGAACCCAGGCGCTGTCGTCTCTGGCGCCATCTCTGCTTCCCCATGAGGTCTCGCTGTCACTGCTGCTGTTGGTGCTGGTGGGCTGGGCCAATTTGCGGGGGGTGAAGGAGGCCGGTCGGGTGTTTGCGATTCCTACCTATGCCTTTGTGTTGATGGTGGTGTTGCTGACGATCGCGGGTCTGAAGGACCTCACGTTCCACCACGGCTGGTCCCCGGATGCGCCCCCGTCGGTGCAGGCGCTTGAACCCATCGGTTTGTTTCTGATCCTGCGGGCCTTCAGCTCTGGTTGTTCCGCCATGACCGGGATCGAAGCCATTGCGAATGGCGTGAAGGTGTTCAAGGAGCCTGCTCCGGCGAATGCTCGCAAGACGCTCCTCGTGATGGGGGTGTTGCTCTCCCTGATGTTCCTCGCGGTGAGTGGCATGGGATTCATGTATGGCATCGCCCCCGATCCCAAGGTCACCGTGCTGGCCCAGATCGGCATCCGCGTGTTCGGCGAGAACAGTGCCTTGCTGTGGGCCTTGCAGATCGCCACCCTGCTCATTCTCGTGCTGGCAGCCAATACGGCCTTCGCCGGCTTCCCGCGGCTGGCGGCGATGCTTGCCGATGATCGTTGCCTTCCGAGGCAGATGAGCTGGCTGGGAGACCGGCTGGTGTATCAGAACGGCATCGGTGTGCTGTTGGCCTTCACCGCCTTCATCATCCTGATCTGCAGGGGAGACACCACCGTGGCGGTGAATCTCTATGCCCTCGGGGTGTTCACGGCTTTTACTCTCTCGCAGCTGGGATTGGTGCGGCGCTGGTGGCGGCTTAGGGGGGATGGTTGGCAGGGCCGCATGCTGATGAATGCCTTGGGAGCCCTCGCCACCTTCCTGGTGCTGCTGGTGATCGTGGTGAGCAAGTTTGATGAGGGGGCCTGGACGGTTGTCATTGCGATTCCCCTGCTCGTGGCAGGGCTGGCGATGATCCGTCGCCGTTATCGGGAGGTGTATGCGGCCATCGCACCAAGAGCCGGCATGGAACCCCTCTGCTGCCCGGAGCGCAGCACCCCCACGGGGCATCACTGCATTGTTTGGATTGCAGGCCTCACCATGCCGAGCTTTGAGGCCGTGCGTTATGCCTGCTCCTTTGCCGACTCGGTGACAGCGGTGATGGTGCTCGCGGAAGAGGAGGACCCCGGTCGGCTCAGTACCGAGTGGGATCGCTGGGCCGGCACCCAGACGGGCTCCCTTGAGTTCAAGCTGCTCGACAGCCCCTTTAGTTCACTGATCGATCCCTTCTGCGACTACGTGGAACAGGAGGAGCAGCAGCACCCTGACCGCACCACCACCGTTGTGATGCCGGTGGCGATTCCTCGCGACCGTCTCGACATGACACTGCTGAATCAGCGAGGCCTGAACCTGTTCCGGGCCCTGTCGGCCGACGGCAGTCGGGTGTTTTCGATCGTGAGGTACTACGTGAAGGAGCCGATGCAGGACCCTGCCCGCGCTTAGGCAGATTGGCCATTGCCGCGCCGGTGCCTGTGTCTGACCCCCGCGATCTCCAACTCAGTTCCTACGACTATCAGTTGCCTGAAGAGCGGATTGCTCAGTCGCCAGTGGAGCCGCGGCATGCAGCGCGGTTGCTGATGGTGCCATCCATCGATGCTCCGCTCGAACAGGTGCGTCATCAGACGGTGTGGGACTGGCAGCACGAACTCCAGCCCGGTGATCTGCTGGTGGTGAATGACACGCGGGTGTTGAAGGCCCGCTTGCGGGTGCGTCGCTCCGGGGGAGGGATGGCGGAGCTGCTGGTGCTAGAGCCGCGGGGTGAGGGGCGCTGGCTGTGTCTGGCCCGTCCTGCGAAGAAGTTGCGTCCTGGCGATCAGGTGTGGCTCGAGGGTCTTGAGCAGGAGCCTTTGCCGTTGCAGGTGCTGGCCAGCGATGAGGCCAGTGGCGGTCGCATCGTGCAATTCCCTGCCGGCTGCGAGGACGCGATCGCGATCGAAGCCCTGTTGGAGCGGTATGGAGAGGTGCCCCTGCCCCCATACATCACCCGGCACGACGAGGCGGATCAAGCCCGTTACCAGACTCGTTATGCCGCACGACCCGGGGCTGTGGCGGCTCCCACGGCGGGGCTGCATCTCAGTGATCCGTTGCTGGCAGCGATCCGGGAGCGGGGCATTGCGCTGGCCTCGGTGACGCTCCACGTGGGCCTGGGCACCTTTCGGCCTGTGGAGACCGAAGACCTGAGCGAGCTCACGCTGCACAGCGAATGGGTCGAGGTGTCGGCCGACTTGGTGGAGGCGGTGAAGGCTTGCCGAGCACGGGGTGGACGGGTGATTGCTGTGGGGACCACCAGCGTCCGAGCTCTGGAAGGGGCGGCGGCTGCGGCAGGGGGACAGCTGCAGCCCTTAAAAGGTCCTGTGGATCTTGTGATTCAGCCGGGCTTTCGTTTTGCCGTGGTGCAGGGGCTGCTCACCAACTTCCATTTGCCGAAAAGCTCACTGCTTTTGCTGGTGAGCGCACTAATCAGTCGCGAGCGTCTCCTCAAGCTCTACGAAGTCGCGATTGGGGAGCGTTATCGCTTTTATTCCTACGGCGATGCCATGTGGATCGCTCCGGAGGCGGTGCTGAAGGCAGCAGCCCCCGGAGACTGAGTGGCGTTCAGGCGCTGATCAAGCGGTCACTGCGGGCTGTTCGATGATGCCGCTGGGCACATCAGCGAAGAGCACCGAGGAGAGATAGCGCTCGGCCAGGTCGGGCAGTACCACGACGATGGTTTTGCCGGCGTAGGCATCTTGCTGGGCCAGGCGGATCGCGGCAGCAGCTGCGGCACCACAGGAGATGCCCACCAGCAGACCTTCTTCCTTGGCGAGGCGCAGGGCCATCTCAACGGACTCTTCGTTGGTGACCTGCTCCACCTTGTCGACGACCGAGAGGTCGAGGTTTTTGGGGATGAAGCCGGCACCGATGCCCTGAATCTTGTGGGGGCCGGGCTTCACCTCATCGCCGTTCAGGGTCTGGGTGATCACAGGGCTGTGGCTGGGCTCTACGGCCACCGATTCAATTGCCTTGCCAGCCTGATTCTTGATGTAGCGCGATACACCGGTGATCGTGCCACCGGTGCCGACGCCGGCCACGAGGACGTCGATGGCGCCGTCGCAGTCGTTCCAGATTTCTGGACCAGTGGTTTTCTCGTGAATCTCGGGGTTGGCGGGGTTCTCGAACTGACCAGGCATGAAATATTTGCCAGGGTCGCTCTCGGCAATCTCCTTGGCCTTGGCAATGGCACCACCCATGCCCTTGGCGGCCTCGGTGAGGATGATGTCTGCACCCAGAACGGCCATGACCCGACGCCGTTCGATGGACATCGACTCAGGCATCGTGAGGATGAGCTTGTAGCCGCGGGCTGCCGCCGTGAAGGCCAGAGCGATGCCGGTGTTGCCAGAGGTGGGCTCGACGATGGTCTTGCCTTCGCTGAGCACGCCACGCTTTTCGGCGTCCCAGATCATGTTCGCGCCGATGCGGCACTTCACGCTGTAGGCGGGGTTGCGGCCTTCAACCTTGGCGAGCACGGTGGCCTTGCAGCCCTTGGTGACGTGGTTCAGGCGCACCAGGGGAGTGTTGCCGATGGCCTGGCTGTTATCGGCGTAAACGCGAGACATGGGGAAAGTTGCTGAAACCCAATCAAGGCAATGTAGGGAGTTCAGGGCGGAATGAGGCCGGCTGTTAAGCCCCTGTTCAGATTCCGAGTGGATGGGCTTCAAGCTTCCAGGGCCTGTTTAAAGCGCTGCCAGAGTTCTGCAGGGTCCTCTAGTCCAACAGACACCCGCAGGAGATGGGAGGGCACGCCGCAGGATGCAGCCCAGGGCAGTTCCTCGTAGTGGGCGAGCAGCACGTAGGGGCAACAGAGCGTGAAGGCCGTGCCGAGGCTCGGCCCTTTGCACACAGAGAGGGCGTCGTAGACCCGCTGGGCTTTCTCGGTGCCTCCCTTCAGCTCAAACGACAGCAGGCAACCGTGGCCAGGGACGGAACAGCCATGGCCAGGGGCGGAACCGATGTTCCCGGCATCGGGTCGCATCAGGGCGGCGAAGTTCGCGCAGTCAGCCGGGTGAAAGACCCGTTCCACTGCCGGGTGCTGTTTGAGATGTTCGGCCAGGGCAAGCGTGTTGGCATTGAGCTGGGGTAACCGCTGGTTGAGATCGCGGCTGCCTTGCTCGAGGGGGATCGCATCAGCGGCAGCGAGGCCGGCCAGGATGCCAGCCTCAGTGGATGACCGCTTGGAGAGGAAGGTCTGCCTCCACATGGAGTGGGGGCTCACGATCAGGCTGCCCGCGAGCACATCCCCCCGACCGGCAAAGCTCTTGGTGAGGGAACTGAACACCAGGTCGGCATGGGGAAGGGCGTCGATGTTGAGCCCGGAGCCAATCGTGTCGTCAGCGATCACAGGGATGGCGCGGGCGTGGGCGAGCTTGGCGATCGTTGGCAGGTCAACGCATTGCAGCAGCGGGTTGCTGGGGAGTTCCACCACCAGTGCTGCCGGTTTGAGTCGCTCTAGGGCGGCCTCAACCACGGCGGGGCTGCTGTCCATCAGCAGCTCGGCACCGTTGAACAGCACCTGGGGCTGTTTGAGCACATCCACGTAGGGGAAGCCGATCTGGAGAGAGGGGCGGCCTGGATGCAGGTGGTTCACCAATCGCAGCGCTTCGTGTTGGGCTGCCATGCCAGAAGGATGCAGCGAGATGTTCTCGGCGGTGCAGCCATACATCTCCGCCAGGCGGCTGATCACGGCTTGGAGCGCTGCGTTGGCTTCGCTGTCGGAGGGTGCGCTCTCCTTTCCAAGGGCGATGGCCGCCAATCGGGAGGAGGCCCCGAGGCCGGCGTGCTGCCAGAAGGCCTTGGCTGCTGCAGTGCTGTCAGGGTCGGCAATCAGGCAAGCCAGTCCGCGCACTGTTGCGATCGTTGTGTGAGCGTCGGGTGCCTCGCGGAGGCAGTGCGCCAGCGCGGCCTCCGCCGCGGCGAGGGTTGGATAGGGCCAGGCGCTGCTGGTTGGTGGGGCACCGTTCTCATCCAGGGCAGCCCTGGCTAGCTCTGAGACCAGCGGGTGGAAGCCGAAACGGGGATAGACCGCCCGCAACTGCGACCGGCAATTCGGATCGTTGTCTTCGTAGGCCACCACATCCCTCCAGCGGGGCAATGCCACCGACACGGCATGGGTGGCATCGGGAAGCGGATGACCCAGGTCCGCGGCCTGCCAGCAGGGATTGCGCTGCAGATCGCGGGGGCTCATGACAGCAGGGCGAGGGCCTGATCGAGATCGGCGATCAGATCCTCGGGATCTTCGCAGCCGATCGAGAGACGCACGAGCCCATCACTGATCCCGAGCTTCTCCTTCACGTCGGCGGCCACGGCGGCATGGGTCATGGTGGCGGGGTGGCAGATCAGGCTTTCAACGCCCCCAAGGCTTTCGGCCATGGTGAACCAGCGCAGAGCCTTGCAAACGGCATAGGCCTGCTCACGGGTTGCTCGGATGCCGATGGTCACGATCGCTCCACCGCCACGCATCTGACGGAGCGCCACGGCTTGCTGGGGATGATCGTTGCGATGGGGATACCGCACCCAGTTCACGGCCGGATGCATGGCCAGGTGGTCAGCGATCGTCGCCGCACTGGCCATCTGATGCCGAAGGCGCAGGGGCAGGGTTTTGATGCCCCGTGTAATCAGCCAGCAGTCGAAGGGGGATGGCATCAGGCCCAGGGCTTTCTGGGCAAACACCATGCGCCCATGCCATTCAGGGGCATCCGTGCACACGGCACCCCCTAAGGCATCGGAGTGACCGTTGATGTATTTGGTGGTGCTGGTGAGTGAGAGCGTGGCACCCAGCTGCAAAGGGCGCTGCACCAAGGCTGTGGCGAAGGTGTTGTCGACCACAACGGGCACACCTGCGCTGCGGGCTGCGCTGCAGACCGCTTCCAGGTCAATCACTTTGAGAAGGGGATTGGTAGGGCTCTCCAGCCAGACCATGGCGGGTTGGCGCTCATCAATCGTTGTGAGCGCTTGGGAATCAGTGAAATCCACCCATTCCGTGCGCACACCGAATTTGGCGAACACCTGTTCAAACAAGCGCACGGTGCAGCCGTAGAGGTTCTCTTCGCAGAGCACCAGATCCCCCTGGCTGAGGGTGGAGGCGATGGCGGTAATGGCGCTGACGCCTGAACCGAACACCGTGGCGTGGGCGCTCTGCTCAATGGAGGCGAGCACGCCTTCGAGGATGCGGAAGTTGGGGTTCCCCGAGCGGGTGTAGTCGAACCCGCCAGGGTTGCCGTGGGCGAAGGTTGAGGTGGCGTAGATCGGCGGCATCACCGTGCCGGTCTCGGCCGCGTAGCTCTCACCGTGATGGATGGCCCGGGTGGCATCAGCGGGTGCTGTCGCGGGATGCTGCAAGGGGGGGATTCGATCGGCTGTTGAGTTTAGGAGATTGTTGTTTTTCTCAGTAAGAATCAAGACTTATCTATTCGCGCTTCCGCAGGGCAATATGCGCAAGATGTGGGAATTATTGTTTCGTTGAAACAAGCTGAAAGGCTTCGTTGTCCCAAAGGATCAATGAAAAACACTCCCAGACTTGATCAAGTCGTAGTCGCTTAACGCTGTCAAAGTTGTTTTGTTCGTCTTGATGGCACATGCGCAAGCGATAATTTGGTATTCTTTCGGAGAGGTGATGCACGTGGTGGTAAGCGATATCAGCGGTGAACCAATTGAGAACAGGAGGCATGATTAAAAATGATGAGCCATCGACGGCGCCTTTGAAGTAACTCCAATTGTCTTCGCCACTCGCATACGATCCTGGGAAGTTGTGTTGGACAAAGAACACAGCGATCATGATTGCTGCGCTGGTGCTCATGATTGAGGTGTAGAGGATCCAAAAGTGCCAATGTCCGATTGCGCTTCCGATCCACCACCAGGCCAATGAGACGCAAATGGTGTTGGCGGTCGTGTCGTAAACCTCCTCTCTGGTGTAGAAAAAGCTTGATTTGTGTTTGTCGATAAACGTAAAAGGGTTAAATGCTTTACCGCTAGACAATTCACGGTATCCATGGATAGCCCCCTTTGCAATTAATTCGAGAAATCCCAGAAGCAATGCAACTCTTGGCTTGATCACCAAATAGTAAAAGCCTCCAGGCAAGAGGGTTAAGGGGTGACGAAGTATTTTATAAGCAAACTGAGAGTGTTTGCTCTTGTTCTCGTATTCGCGGAGCGTCGTTAAAGCCGATGGACCTCTGTATCGATTCCAGTTGCCATTGTGTTTGTGGTGAAATGCGTGACCCCTTGACCAAGGGTGATGGGGCATAGCGTGAATAATGCTGAGAAGGAAAGCGGCAACGCGATTGGAGGCCTTGGCCTTGAACAAGCTGTGATGGCCGCAGTCATGCATCAGCGAAAAGCTTCTGCTTAAAAAAAGAATGATAAAAATGAAAAGAATGGGTGTTAATATGAGTGATGGTATTGTTAGCTTTTCGGTAACATTGGCAATCGCAATGCAGCATAAGGTTAAGGGGGCGATCGTGCTGATGATCTGCCAGGTGGCAATTCTGTCGTCGCTGCTCATGTATGGCTTGATGTTTAAGTCAATGCGCCTCGGCGGGGTTTTCGACAGGGTTTTGGTGGCGGCGCTGGTCAAGGGGATTGCTTTCGTTGATTAGTGGTATGGACGCGAGTTGTTCGGCTGCTTTTTGAGGAGTGGTGATGCCGAATGCTGGAAGCAGTGGTACAAATAAATTCAGTATGGCGGCGAGATTTCGAGGTTTCGCCAGTATTTGATCTGACTCTAGTGGATTTTGCCAATGGTTGACCCCTCTCCGCTCCCTGGAAAGCCGAGAGCACTGACCTACTCGGAGATGATGAATGGTGGTCGCGCGCAGATGGATGAGCAAACTCATGAGCGAGAGCTCGAGTTGCAACGCCGTGAAGCGACCTTGGAACAACAGGTCAACCATTTGGAGCAGTCTTTAAAAATCGCTGAGTGACTGCTTTGCATCGGGCCAAAAAAAAACTCCTGCCCGCCATCGATCGTGTGGGCAAGAGTTTGACCAGGCTCTCGGGATTGCCCCAAAAGCCATGCGGTGTAACTGAAGGTCAGACCTTTCTGGAGTAGTACTCCACCACCAGCAGTTCGTTGATTTCGAGCGCGACCCATTCGCGCTCGCAGCGGCCCACCACCTTGGCGCTGAGCTTGGGCTTGTCGAGCTCCAGGTGCGGAGGCACGTTGGCCAGGCCAGGGAACTCCAGGTTGCCCTCAGCCAGTTGCTTGCTGCACTTGCGCTCGCGGATGGCGATCACGTCGCCGGGCTTGCACTGATAGCTGGCGATGTCGGTGACGCGACCGTTCACGGTCACGTGCCCATGGTTCACCAGCTGACGGGCACCGGGAACGGTGGGGCCGAAGCCGAGGCGGAAGCAGACATTGTCGAGACGGTTCTCGAGCAGTTTCAGCAGGTTGGTTCCAGTGGAACCCTCCTGGGCGCGCGCTTTCTTCACGTAGCGCACGAGCTGACGCTCGGAGACGCCGTAGTTGAAGCGAAGCTTTTGCTTCTCTTCGAGACGGATCGCGTATTCAGAGCGCTTGCGACGGGCTTGGCCGTGCTGACCGGGGGGATAGGACCGCTTTGCGGCCTTCCGGGTGAGACCGGGAAGGTCTCCCAAGCGCCGCGTGATCCTCAGGCGAGGGCCGCGGTATCGAGACATAGGGAAGGAGTTGTTGGGACCATTCGCGCCGCTCAACCGTCATGCTGGACACAAGGCCCAGACCGCGGCTCCGCATGCGCGAATCGAACACTCTATCTGGCGGCATTCCAGCCCTCTGCAACCAACTCCTTGCTGGCCTGATGCTGGCCCTGATCGGTTTCTATCGCCGCTGGTTCTCGCCGTTGCTCGGGCCCCGCTGCCGCTTCATTCCCAGTTGCAGCGCCTATGGGTTGGAGGCGATCCAGCGCCATGGTCCCTGGCGAGGCGGATGGCTGACCTTGCGCCGGCTCAGCCGCTGCCATCCCTTCACCCCTTGTGGTTGTGACCCTGTCCCCGACTGAGCACCAAACACTCATTCTCTTCAGCCGCAAGGGCTGTTGTTTGTGCCAGGGGCTGGAGGAGCGTTTGCGCGCGCTTGATCTGTCCGCCTTGCAACCGCCTCTGTCGTTGGAGGTGGTGGATATCGATGCTCCGGATTGCTCCCCTGAACTTCGAGCCCGATTCGACCTGGAGGTGCCTGTGCTCACCCTGGTCATCATTGGGAGACAGCTGGAGCTACCGCGGGTGTCCCCGCGACTGAGTGACGAGGGCCTGTTGAACTGGTTGCAACGGGCCTGCTCCAAGGCGCTTGGATCGGATTAGAACGGCCCCATCGTTTTCGGGTCGGCGATGTCTCAGACGCTGCATTCGCTCCTGCGAGCTGTCGGCCTGACCTGGCCGGAGTCACTGGCCAATGCGCCGATTCAGGCGATTACCTGCGATTCCCGCTGTGTTGGCGCGGGCAGCCTGTTTCTTGGCTTGCCTGGGGTTCGGGTGGATGGCGGCAATTTCTGGCCTAAGGCCCTCGCCGATGGTGCCGTGGCTGCGGTGATTGGCCCGGCTGCTGCTGCTGCTCAACCGCCGGGGGAGAACGATCCTGTGCTGGTGGTGCCCGAGCCGGTAGCAACCTGGATCGGTGAATTGGCCGCGGCGTTCTGGCAGCACCCCTCCAGTCGCATGACCTTGATCGGAGTGACGGGCACGAACGGCAAGACCACCACCACCCATCTGATCGAGCACTTGAGCCTGGAGGCCGGGCGACCCGCCGCTTTGTTCGGCACGCTGGTGAACCGCTGGCCTGGGCACAGCATCACGGCCACCCACACCACGGCCTTTGCCGATCGTCTTCAGGCCCAGCTGGCGGAGGCGGTGGCTGGTGGCAGCCAGGTGGCGGCGATGGAAGTGAGCTCCCACGCCCTGGAGCAGCAGCGGGTGGCTGGGTGCCGCTTCGCAGGGGCTGTGTTCACCAACCTCACCCAGGACCACCTCGACTACCACCCATCGATGGAGGCCTATTTCGAGGCCAAGGCACGCCTGTTCGCGGCCCCTCTGTTGCTGGATGAGGGTGCTCGGGCTGTGGTGAACGTTGACGACCCCTGGGGCCGACAGTTGGCCGAGCGGTTGGGTGAGCGCTGCTGGCGCAGTTCCCTCGAACCCGATCAGGACGTTGAGTTGACCATGACCGATCTGGTGATGCGTTCCAGCGGTGTGGAGGGGCGCCTGCTGACACCCAGGGGAGAGGGAATGTTCCAGTCGCCGCTGGTGGGGCGGTTCAACCTGATGAACCTGTTGCAGGCCGTTGGTGTGTTGCAGCAACAGGGCCTTCCTTTGCCCATGCTGCTGCAGGGCATCAGCAGCTTCCGTGGCGTGCCGGGGCGCATGGAGCGGGTGGTAGTGCCGTCAGCGGCTGCCGATCAGCTACCTGCCGTGCTGGTCGATTACGCCCATACCCCTGATGGCCTCAAGAACGCCCTGGAGGCCTGCCGTCCTTTTGTGCAGGGGCGTTTGGTCTGCGTGTTCGGCTGTGGGGGCGACCGCGATCGGGGCAAGCGGCCTCAGATGGCTGCCATTGCCGCCCAGCTGGCGGATCGGGTTGTGGTCACATCCGATAACCCACGCACCGAGGACCCCCAGCAGATCCTCAACGATGTGGTGGCGGGCCTGCCGGTTGGATGTGAGCCTGTAGTGGCGGTGGACCGGGCTGCAGCGATCGCCGGGGCGGTTGCTTCGGCGGCACCGGGGGATCTGGTGTTGATTGCTGGAAAAGGTCATGAGGACTATCAGATCCTGGGCACTGAGAAAGTGCATTTCGATGACCGTGAGGAGGCGGAGAAGGCGCTGCGCTCTCGCCTGAGCTGTTGATCGGCTGATTCTTAGGGCTGCCCGCAGCCCTAGAGCAGGCCCAGGATCCTGCTGCGTCCTGCAATCAGGGCCACGCTCACGGCAAAGCCGATCAGGAGCAGCACCTGATAGCAGAGGAAGAACAACCGCTCGCTTGCACCGCGATAAAAGCGCTGGCCGCTCAGATTTCCGATCACTGTGACCGGGATCAGCAGCAGGGCACTGCCGGCGTTGCCGAGATGGAGGATGCCGAGGCTGATCAGGGGAATCAACTTGAGAAGGTTCTGCACCAGCAGTGCGATCAGTTGTGCTGCCACGAAGCGACTGCGTGGAACCTGATGGCGAAGAAAAAACACCGTGAGCAGTGGTGAGCCGGAATTGGCCACGGTCTGGCTGATGCCCACCCCCGATCCCACCAGCACCAGGCCGGTGGGGCCGGCCGGTCCACCGCCACCACCGGCGCGGGCGATGACGTTGCGACCCGCCACCAGGGCCACATAAAGCAGCGAGAGCAGGGCCACCAGCACCTCCATGCGGCGATGGACGATGTTGAGATCGCCGCCCGACACCAGAGCCCAGAGCGCCAGTCCGCCCAGGGCCGTGCCCAGCACCATGCCGAGCACGAGGGGCTGTAACAGGCGTCGCTCGCCTTCGCCGCGGTGCTGCCACACACCGAGCAGCGCCGCCGGCAACATCAGCACGGCCACGACGGCTAGACCATCGCTGGGGCCGAGGGCGAACACCATCAGTGGCGACACCACAAAGCCGCCGGTGCCGAGGCCGCTGCGGGCGAACCCCATCAGGAAGGCGGCGCTGAGGGCAAGCAGCAGGGCCAGCCAGGGCAGGGGCTGGGTGAGAAACGCTTGCAGCACATCCAAGCCTGAACCATTCACAAGGGATGGCAGCGTCGCAAGGGCCACGATAACGCTATGTGACACGTTTGCGTGCTAGTTGCGTTACGAAATGGTGCCAATTTGGCGAATGAGCTGGTCGACCTCGGTTTCGCTTGTGGCGACATGGGTGCAGGCCCGCAGGCAGGTGGGATCGGCCAGATCGCGGATCCAGATCCCTTTGGCGCCAAGGGTTTCAACGGTCGTGGCTGGAGGGGTGGTCCCGGCGAGCTGGAAGCTCACCAACCCGGCCGGGGGAGGACCCTCAAGCAGGGGGGAGACCCCTGACAGTGCCGTCAGTTGCTGCCAGAGCTTTTTGCTTAGCGCCTGAATCCGTGCCAACCGCTGCTCCGCACTCCCCTCTCGCTCGAGCAGTTCCAGCGAGGTGCGGAGGCCTGCCATGAGCGGTATGCAGCTCGTCGCCACCTCGAAGCGACGACTGTCGTGGTGAAAAGGATCCGGATCCCCGGCGATGGCCCTGCTTTCATCCTTGAGACTCCGCCAACCGATCAGGGTGGGACTGGCCTCCGCCAGCACGCGCTCCGAGAGCGCTACGCCACCCAGACCCTCGGGACCGCAGGCCCATTTGTGGCCTGTGAAGGCGTAGATGTCGGAGGCAGCAGCGGCTTCGGCGACTGGGATCTGCCCAAAGCTCTGGGCCGCATCCACCAGCAGGTAGGGATGGCTGGGATGCTGGCTGAGCTGCATGGCCACCGCTGCGATCGGCATCAGTTGCCCTGTGTTCCAAAGCAGGTGGGAGAGCACCACAAGCCGGGTGTTCGCATGCAAGTTGGCCGTGAGGGCACTGAGCACGTCGGCATCGGTTCGCGCCTGTTGGTCGCCACCGCCGCGGAGCTGTTTCACCGGCAGGGTGTCGACCTGGAGTTGCCGACGCCGCGCCAGCTCTTGGCAGGCGGCCACCACTCCAGGGTGCTCACAGTCGCCAATCAGGATGCGCTCTCCAGGCTGCAGGGGCAGGCCCCAGAGCGGCAGCACACAGCCACTGGTGACGTTCTCGCTCAGGGCCAAGCGATGGGGGGCGACGCCGCACAGTCCGGCCAGCAGGGCCCTGGTGCTGTTGACTTCACGGCCGATGAACGGCCAGACATCGGTGGTGAAGGGCCCCAGTTCTTGAATCTGCTGCCATGAGCTGGTGATGGCCTCCAGCGATGGTGTGGGCAACGGGCCCTGGCCGCCGTAGTTGAAGTAGGTCTTGTTGGCGAGGGCGGGGCAGTGGTTGCGCATCGCTCCAGGCGTCAGCGTATGAACTGGATCATCGCTGGATCAGCGCCCTGGCAGTGGGATCAGATTGAGGTTTTTCGCACTGATGGCGATGAACGCCAAGGTGATCGTTGGTAGTGAGGAGTGGTGCGGTCTGTCAGGCCTCGGGCTAGCGGCGATCAAGGCCCGCGTGGATTCCGGTGCCGCGACCTCGTCTCTGCATGCCTTCAACATCACGCCGTTTCAACGGGAGGGGAAGGAGTGGATCAGTTTTGAGGTGCATCCCCTTCAAAACGATCGATCGGTGGTGGTGCGCCATGAGGCACCGGTGCTCCAGCAGCGCGGGGTGAAGAACACCAGCGGTCTGGTGGAGGCCCGCTATGTGATTCGCGAGACCCTGCAACTTGGTGATCAGAGCTGGCCGATCGAGCTCACGCTCACGAATCGTGATGCCATGGGGTACCGGATGCTGCTCGGCCGTGAAGCGATGGTGGGCCGGGTGCTGGTGGATCCGGAGGGCAGCCATCACCTGGTGCAGTACGACCAGGCCCAGGTGGAGGCGATGTATGCCCATCACCGGGTGGAGCGCAAGGGGCTACGCATCGCTCTGCTCGCCACCGATCCCGACCTTTACAGCAATCGCCGTTTGATGGAGGCGGGGGAGGAGCGCGGCCATCGCATGGAGTTTCTGGCGATCAAGCACTGCTACATGCGCCTCGATGCCCAGAGCCCGGAGATGCATTACCGGGGCCGCGATGTGTTGGAGCGTTTCGATGCGGTGATCCCGCGCATCCGCCCGAGCGTCACGTTTTATGGCTGTGCGGTGACCCGTCAGTTCCAGGCCATGGGCCTGCAGACGCTCAATACGGCGGAAGCGATCAGCTGCTCGCGCGACAAGCTGCTGGCATCGCAACTGTTTGTGCGCCATGGCCTGAATGTGCCGGTGACTGGCTTTGCCAGTTCCCCGCTCGATACGAAAGATCTGATCACGATGGTGGGTGGGGCTCCTCTGATCGTGAAGTTGCTCGAGGGTGCCCAGGGGCGCGGCGTGGTGCTGGCTGAAACCCAGAAGGCAGCCGAGAGCGTGATTAATGCGATGAAAAGCATCAACGCCAACCTTTTGGTGCAGGAATTCATCAAGGAAGCCGGCGGCAAGGATCTCCGCTGTTTTGTGATGGGCGGCAAGGTGGTGGCGGCCATCGAGCGCACCGCGGCCCTGGGCGACTATCGCGCCAACCTGCACCAGGGCGGTAAGGCCCGGGCGGTGCGGGTGCTGCAGAACGAGCGACGTCTGGCGATCGCGGCCAGCCGTGCCATGGGCCTCGATGTGGCCGGTGTCGACATCATCCGTTCGGAACGCGGCCCCCTGCTGCTGGAGGTGAATTCCAGCCCGGGGTTGGAGGGCATCGAAACCGCCACGGGGAAAGACCTGGCGGGGCGGATGATTCAGGAGCTGGAGCGCAAGCTCGGCTGGGTGCGTCCCGTGCATTCCGCCTTAGCCTGAGGGGGCCTGAACTGCGTCCCGGGCGTGGCATCCGTTGACTGGCTCTGGATCCTGCATCCGTTCCTGGCGGTGGTGCTGATCTATCCCTTGATTGGCATGGTGATTCGCCTGGCGCTGCAGACCCGGCAGCGGCGCCTGCAGAAGACGAAACTCCCCGCCACGGTGGGGCGCGACCACAGTGATCTGGGTCGCTGGTTGTCGGCCGGCGTGGTGGTGATCGTGCTGATCGCGCTCACGGTCGTGATTGCCACCAAGGCGCCTCTGGCGGCGTTCGCGGGGGGGACCCCGCGGGCGATGCAGTTGGTGTTGGTGCTGGTCGGCACGCTGGTGAGCCTGGTGGCCCTCTGGTTCTCGAAGGCACCGGGGTTGCGCCTGGTCTTTGCCCTGATCACCTGGGCCGGTGTGCTGGGGCTCGGCGCCCAGCCGGAGGTGTGGCGTTTATCCGATAACCCCCTGGATGGAGCCTTCTGGCAGTCGCACTACTGGGCTGGTGTTGCTGTCACTGGACTCATGCTGTTCTCCCTTGGCGCCCGGCCCGAGATCCTGCGCGACATCCGCCTCCGGCGTCTGCATGTGAGCGCCAGCGTGCTTGCGGCGGTGCTGTTTTTGATGCAAGGTCTCACTGGTACCCGGGACCTTCTCGAGATTCCCCTGAGCTGGCAGAAACCAACGATCTATCGCTGCAATTTTGAGGCGCGCACCTGCCCGCCGCCGGCTCAGCCGGGCCTCTGATACACCCATACCCAGCGACCGTCATCGAGCTGGCGTTGGACCCGCTCATAGACCTGAGGGGCTTCTTCCCAGGCATCGAGCAGGGGCCAGAGGGCATTGCTGACGCGATACACCTCCCCATCCACGGACCCGATGCCGGGTTGCAGCATCGGATAGTCCCCATGGTTCACAAGCTCTGAAGCGCTGAGCCGCCCAGGTGCTTCAGCGGCTGCACCCCCAAGCAAGTGGTGTGCAGGGCCGTTGGCGCGAAGGCTGCCGTAAACGAAAAGCAGGTTCAGAGCACCTGCACCACTTCGCTCACCTCGGGGATCGCTTCACGCATCTTGCGCTCGATGCCCATCTTCAGGGTCATGGTGCTGCTGGGGCAGCTGCCGCAGGCTCCCTGCAGACGCACCTTCACCACGGGGCCATCGATCTCCACCACCTCCACGTTGCCGCCGTCGGCCATTAGGAAGGGGCGCAGCTCATCGAGCACCTTCTCCACGTTCTCACTGGTGAGCGGCAGGGTTTCGGTGCTCATGGCAAATGAACGGAGTCGGAAGAGAACACGATCGTAGGCAGGCGCGAAGGGCACCGGCTCCATAGCCTTTGGGCATCACACTCCGTTTTGTCTCTTTTGTGAACCGCTACGACGTTGTGTTGGTGGGCGCGGGAATCATGAGCGCCACCTTGGCGTCTTTGCTGCATGCCCTAGACCCTGAGTTGCGCCTGCTCCTGGTGGAGCGTCTTGAGGCGCCAGCTCTGGAAAGTAGTGCTGCGGTGAACAATGCAGGCACCGGCCATGCGGCCAACTGTGAGCTCAATTACACCCCGCTGCAGGCCGATGGCACGGTGGCGACGGCTAAGGCCCTATCGATCAATGCCGCGTTCGAATCGAGCCTGGAGTTTTGGGCCTCGCTTGCTGAACAGGGCCTGCTGAAGCCAGAGGTGTTTCTGCATCGGGTGCCCCATCTCAGCCTGGTGTGGGGTGCCGAGGATGTGGCCTTTCTGCAGCAACGCCACCGGCAGCTGAGCGCTTTGCCCGCCTTTGCGGCGATGGATTGGACCACTGATCCGCAGCAGATCGCAGCCTGGATGCCCCTGGTGATGGAAGGGCGTGGGCGCGATCAGCCCCTGGCCGCGACGCGCATCGAGCGAGGGATGGATGTGGATTTCGGCACCCTCACCCGGGCCTTGTTGGCTCCTTTGCAAAACGCTGGTGCGCTGGATGTGATGTTCGGCACCACGGTCACCGATCTCAACCGCGGCCACAGGCTTGGCGTGGCTTCCGAACGTGACTGGGTCTTGACTCTGCGCGGACCCTCGGGTGCTCGCCAGGTGGAGACCCCCTTTGTGTTCCTGGGTGCCGGCGGGGGAGCCCTGCCTCTGCTGCAGAGCAGCGGCATCCCTGAAGCCGATGCCTATGCCGGTTTCCCGGTGAGTGGTCAGTGGCTGGTGTGCGGTGAGCCATCGCTTGTGGAGCGCCACCACGCCAAGGTGTACGGCAAGGCGAAGGTGGGTGCGCCGCCGATGTCGGTGCCCCACCTCGATACCCGCTGGATCGATGGCAAGCGCTCGCTGCTGTTCGGTCCCTATGCGGGTTTCAGCAGCAAGTTCCTCAAGACGGGCTCGCTGCTGGATCTGCCGATGTCAATGCGGCCTGGCAATCTGCTGCCGATGCTTCAGGTGGGGGTCAACAACCTTCCTCTGGTGAAGTATCTGATCAATCAGCTGCGTCAGAGCGAGGCCGATCGGATGGAGGCCCTACGCGCCTTCTTGCCTGAAGCCCGCGACCAGGACTGGACGCTCTCGGTGGCTGGCCAGCGGGTGCAGATCATCAAACGCACGCCCGAGGGCGGGCGCCTGCAGCTGGGCACTGAGGTGGTGGCCTCTGCCGATGGTTCCCTGGCGGCCTTGCTGGGGGCCTCACCGGGGGCCAGCACCTCCGTCAAAATCATGCTGGAGGTGCTGGAGCGCTGCTTCTCGAAAGAGTTGACCACGGCGGCCTGGCGTGAACGCCTGCAGCGACTGATCCCCAGTTATGGGCAGGACATCAATGCCGATCCGGCGCTGTTAGCCCGCACCCGGGAGCGCAGTGATGCGCTTCTGGGGCTGGTGGCTGCTCCCTAGGATCGCTTCACTGATGACACAAGCCCGAGCCGGGATTCCGCCAACCGCATGACCGACGCCCCCGTCTCACGGATCCGCAACTTCTGCATCATTGCCCATATCGACCACGGCAAGTCGACCCTGGCCGATCGGCTGCTGCAGGACACGGGCACGGTGGCCAGCCGCGACATGCAGGATCAGTTCCTCGACAACATGGAACTGGAGCGGGAACGGGGGATCACGATCAAGCTTCAGGCGGCGCGGATGAACTACACCGCAGCCGACGGTGAGCAATACGTGCTCAACCTGATCGACACCCCGGGGCACGTGGACTTCTCCTATGAGGTGAGTCGCTCGTTGCAGGCCTGCGAAGGGGCGCTGCTCGTTGTGGATGCCAGCCAGGGGGTGGAAGCCCAGACCCTGGCCAATGTGTACCTGGCACTGGAGAACGACCTCGAGATCATTCCTGTTCTCAACAAGATCGATCTGCCCGGTGCCGACCCCGATCGCATCAAGGAAGAGGTGGAGGCGATCATCGGCCTTGACTGCAGCAAGGCCATTGCCTGCTCGGCCAAAACAGGGTTGGGTGTTCCCGAAATTCTGCAGGCGGTGGTGGACCGGGTGCCGGCGCCGAAGGATGCGGTGGAGGAGCCCACCAAGGCACTGATCTTTGATTCCTATTACGACCCCTACCGGGGGGTGATTGTGTATTTCCGGGTGATGAGCGGCCGGATCAGCTGCAAAGACAAGGTGCTGCTGATGGCCAGCAAGAAGACCTATGAGCTCGATGAGATCGGGATCATGGCGCCGGATCAGAAGAAGGTGGAGGAGCTCCATGCCGGCGAGGTGGGTTACCTGGCGGCCTCGATCAAGGCCGTGGCCGATGCCCGCGTGGGCGACACGATCACCCTGCTCAATGCCCCGGCAGACGAGGCCTTGCCTGGTTACACCGAGGCCAAGCCGATGGTGTTCTGCGGCCTGTTCCCCACGGAGGCCGACCAGTATCCGGATCTGCGCGAAGCGCTCAACAAGCTGCAGCTCTCCGATGCGGCGCTGCAGTTCGAACCGGAAACCAGCAGTGCGATGGGCTTCGGGTTCCGTTGCGGCTTCCTGGGCTTGCTGCACATGGAAATCGTGCAGGAGCGGCTGGAGCGGGAGTACGACCTCGATCTGATCGTCACTGCACCGTCAGTGATCTACAAGGTGAACATGATCGACGGAACGGAAGTGATGGTGGATAACCCCGCCACCCTTCCAGACCCGCAGAAGCGCGAATCGATTGAAGAGCCCTACGTGAAGATGGAGATCTATGCGCCGAATGATTACAACGGTGCGCTGATGGGCCTGTGCCAGGAACGGCGCGGTGAGTATCTCGACATGAAATACATCACCACCGATCGGGTAACGCTGATCTATGAATTACCGCTGGCAGAAGTGGTGACCGATTTCTTCGATCAGATGAAGACGCGTACCCAGGGCTATGCGTCGATGGAATACCAGCTGATCGGCTATCGCAAGAACGAACTGGTGCGCCTGGATGTGCTGATCAATGGCGAGCGGGCTGATCCCCTCACCACGATTGTGCACCGGGATAAGGCGTACAACGTGGGCAAGGCCCTGGTGGAGAAACTGAAGGAATTGATCCCCCGTCAGCAGTTCAAGATCCCCATTCAGGCTTCGATTGGTAGCCGCATCATTGCCTCCACCAGCATCAGCGCGATCCGTAAGGATGTGCTGGCCAAGTGCTACGGCGGTGATATTTCCCGGAAGAAGAAACTGCTGAAGAAGCAGGCCAAGGGCAAGAAGCGGATGAAGGCGATGGGCAAGGTGGATGTGCCTCAGGAGGCCTTTATGGCGGTGTTGAAGCTGAATGATGGTGGAGGTTGAGGTCTCCTCTGCTCTCAGGAGCACCAGCCCTGAGCGGTTACAAGTAGATGTGCCTTTTGCTTGATTGGAATCAGGCTACCGGGTGAAGAGGTGTATTCAACAATGATAATGTTCTCGTTTCCTGGATTGCTGCTTGAGTTTGCGAGCGTGGTTGTTGTCCGGTTGATCGAAATCCCTCGTTTTGAAATGGGGATATTGCTGAGATCAATGTTGCCATCGATGAGTTTGCCCTCAGCATTTTTCTCCGAAATTAAGTCGCTTCCCAGTGTGTTGTCCGAGCAAGAGTCGCTGGGTGGAGCGTAAATCAGTTGACCGTCATTGCTTTGAGCGGCTTTCCAGTCGCTGAGCTCATGCCGTACTTCTTCAAGATTGTTGTGAACAGCGGCATACAGCGCATCCCGAAGTCGCGCTTTGCTGTATGCCTGCATTGAGTCCGTCATCAGCGAGAGGGACTGGCTGGTGACGGTCATCAGAATCATCGAGCTCACAAGCGCTTCCACCAGGCTGAAACCACTGGTCTGAGATCGTTGCTTGTTGGTGGCAGGCTTTAGGTGAGCCAATCTTGATGACTCCTCGCTTCTCTAAAAGAAGCTTACGTTCAGGGGGTGACTTGTATTTGAGTTGAGCTCCAGCAAAAGATGATTGTTGTCTTAGGAAACTGAGAGTTTGCTAAGAGTCGCTAGGGCAAGTCGACCCTGCCATCATCAAAGATGATCGTTTCAACATTGGTCAACACATCGGTTCCACTGGCGCCACTGATGCTGCAGCTTGCTTGGCTGCATCCATTGAGGGTGTAGCTGCTTTGGTTGCCGGGGTAGAAGACGATGTCCAGTCCACTGGATCCCTGGATGGTGTCGTTGCCTAGCCCAGGCAGGTAACGGTTGTTCCCTGGTCCACCATTCAGGAAGTCATCGCCATCACCTCCGATTAATTCGTCGTCACCCTCTCCTCCGCTGAGGGTGTCGTTCCCTGCGGCGCCACGGAGGACATCATCGCCACTCATACCGGTCATGTTGACATTGCCAGACCCGCTGGCTTCAAGAATGTCATTGGCTTGATCAGAACCAGTAATTGTGTCATTTCCTCCACGTCCGCAGATCAAAATATCTTCTCCCTGAAGCACTTCGCCGATTCCCATTTCGAGGGTGTCGTCACCCTCTGTCCCTTCCAGACGGATGTAATTGTCGGCAACACAGAGTTTGTTTTCGCTCGGCCGTGATTGATAGGGGTTGATGCGTGTTCGTGCGGAATCAGATTGTCGATAGGTGCGATTGGTGGCATGCCCCAGGAGTGCAATCGAGAACGATGCCTTGTTCTTATCCGCACTGGCTGTAGCGGTGAAACCATTGCCAGGTTGATTTCCGTCCAAGCCGTCGAGCAGAACTGCGACTGACAGTGGTGCGGCAGAAATGGGTCTGCCAAGGCTGTCAAAGGATGGCCCACATCGGATAAGCGAATGGCTGCTAAGCCAGCCGGTTCCGGATGCTTTAACTCCGAAGATCACAGGATCGAGCGCCCTGGATTGATCGAGTCCGAGTCTGAACTCGGTTTCGCTGATGGCGCAGTTTGCTGGGATGGTGATCTTGCTTGGATCGTCAAAGACGCGTTGAGAGAGCGCAATTTCAGCCTCAAGAAATGAGGCGGTTCGGTTCCAGTCACTGCGTTGGCGTTCCAGCGCTTCTGCGCGTTCGCTGCTTCGCAGTTGGCTGATCAGCAGTTCCCCTGCTGCACTGGCCGTGAGTAGGCCAACTGCAGCGGCGATCAGCAGCTCCGGCAGGGTCAATCCCTGCGTCTGTTTAGAAGGCGGTTGTGAGATCACAGGTTCCATTGATGATGCGTCCCGAACGGACCAGCCCCAATGGGGCTACGAGAGCGATGCAACGGCCTTGATCTGCGTTGCGCAACGTCGCTTTGATCAGCACCGTGGCCGTGGTCGTTCCTCTTGGGGTGAAGGTGGTTTGTGTCGTGCTGGCGTCGCTTGTGTCACAGGTGATGCTCGTTTGTGTGGGGTCTTGAGATGCTGTGAGTTGCTTGCTGCACAAAACAAAAGTGTCTCCCGAACGCAGCTGTGGTTGGATCAGGTGATCGGCAAGCGCTGTGCTTTGGCAGGGATCACTGGTTTGCGTTGAGTGAATCCGTAGACGTTTGAGGCTGTTGTTGATTTGGATTTGGCAGGCCATGTCCTGACGGATGGCCAGGGATCGCACGCCATCAAGCCAAACGCTGGTTTCTCGGAGCGCTGCTTTGAGTCGCTCATCTCGGCGGTTGTTGTTCAGTGTGCTCAGGCTGATACCTGCCAGGATTCCAATGAGGCTGACAACAATCAGGAGTTCGGTGAGAGTGAATCCCCATGCCTCACCTCTTTGAAGCTTCGTTGTCAGGGAGTTCATTGCGCCACTCCCTGGAAGCCACGCCAGTCACTCACACCTTGTGTAACGTAACGGCGAACACTGATGCCGTAATCCGTTCCGAAATATTCCACCAGCTGTGATGCCATGTCAGCGGGAACATCCAGTTGTGCATTGTTGGAGTTGGAGCCATCCCAGGTTTTGGCCCAAACAGCCCCTTTGATATCGGCACCGATGGCATCTGGGTCGCAATCACTCGTTGGAGGCTTCGGACATTTATTCGCACCTCCATTGATTCCAGCAGAACCACAGGGGAAATAGGCAAAGAGATTGCCTTTGGTGGGTGTTCCGATGCCAGCAATCTTGACAGTCTGGTTGTGGAATGTTGGGTCTATTTCGCAGCGTGGGTCACTGCTGAGGGGATTGCCGAATAGTGCCAGGCGTGCCGAGGGTGGATCCCCTGATTGATCCCAGACATGCTCGATGCCTGATTGGCCACCTGCTTCAACATTGCCGCTGATGTAAAGGCGAACGGGGCCATTCGATGTATCAACGACGAGTTTTTTATTGCCTCCTTGCCCCGTGAGGTCGATGGCATCGATCATGCAGTGGGTGATCGGTGGTGTGTTGGAATCGGTTGCGCAGATCCCACTCGAATTTGGATTTCCTGCAGTTGTTGCTGTTTCGCCTGCTGTAATTGTTAGTTCTGTATTGATTGATTGTTTGGTGACGAAGGTCTCGAGCTCGCTGGGGAATGTTTTTGTGAGAGGGACATGTAATTCACCAATGTAGATCTGTCCGTCGACGTCGCTGTTTTTATTGGCTCCCACGGCATCTTCCAGTTCATCGCGGGTGTAGGTGCCATCGTCACGGATTGGATCCTCAACAGTGCAGCTGATGCAGAACACATTCCCGGAGGTTATCCCCGTTACGTCATTGCCGCCGAGGTCAATGGATTGCATTCCAAGTAGGCCCGGGAAGCCACTCCCGATCGGGCAGGGTTTGGGAATGATGTTGAAGGTTTGTTCAATGGCGGCTGTGGCGAGAATGCGATCTCCTGCAGAGTTCAGGCGCTCGCCTGTGATGCGCAGGCTTCCTGTTCCGCCATAAAAGCTGGTGCCTTTAAAGGCAAAGTGATTGATGCGGTATCGGCTCTTGGGCTGATCAATCGTTTTGCTTAGGTTTGGATAGCTTCCAGTTGTCCGTGAACCCTTGCAGATGGCTGAAGGAAGGCTTGGCGAGTTCCAGCTGCCTGTTTTGCTGCAGGAGTTCGCCACTGGTGAAGTGGTGGATGCAAAAGCCCCCGCACTCTCCGAATAGCAGTTGATTAAAAGGTAGTTGTATTTGCGATTCAGTTCCTCAATGGTTTGAGCGAGGCCTGATTCGGCGGCTTCGCGCGCCTGGCGTGTGTGTTCTGAACGGATTGAGCCGAACAATCCACCAAAGCTGCGGGCGATCATGGCAAAGCCGCCGACGGTGACAATCAGGCCAACAGCGAGGACAAAAAGAAGAGCAAAGCCCTCGCTTTGTTTGCCTCCAGTTTTGTTTTGATACGTTCTGAGGAGGAGTATCATGGAGCTGTGCCTCTTTAAGGACTACGCCAGGAAAACTGATGCTTCCCTGGCGTAGAAACTATTTTGAATAAGTGTATGACTTCAGCTCCATTCGCCGACGATCAGGCCTACATCTTGCGTAGTCCCATCATGAACTGTAAGCGTGCAAGTTGCATCAGCTGAGCCGTCCGCAACTACATCCGCCCCATTGACGTCTTGACCGCAAACCATTCCAATAATATTAGCTGCGTTTGGGAAAGCCGTTTTATTCTTAAATGTTGTTGACGTTACACCTGTGCCATTCACAAAGCAACCCGGCGTAGTGGGCATATCTGGGCTTGCTTTTATGTCGGCAGGGATGTTTTTAATTTGAACAGGGTTTTCGCTAAGCATGTTTGATGAACATTGTTTGGCAAAAGACATCATTGACCCAATTTCAGCTTGGGCGGCAGCGCGATCTCTGTTGCTCAAAAGATTTGGGAGGGCAACTGCAGAAAGAACGCCGACAATGGCAATCACGATCATCAGCTCCACCAAGGTGAAGCCCTTCTCGAGCAGATTGCGGGATTTCTTACGGTTGAGCAGTGCCAGCTGCAGCCGGCTGTTGAGTGTGGTCATGGCTGGTCTGATGGTGATAGGTGAACTGGCACGTCTCGTGCTCACGAATCAACCATCTCCTTTTTTCATGGTTCGTACAGGAATGAACGGCTAAAGCTTCCTAAGAAGGTTCTTAGGGTTGCACTCAGTTGTTGCGGCGCACCGTTCTGCCATCACTGCGCGGTTGGCTTCAGTCCACTGCCGTGCTCTCGGTAATTGCGGGCTATGTGCTGCTGCTGGTGGTGAATGCGGCCTTGGCGGATCTCCAACGCAAACAACAGCACCTGAAGCTGGCGGCATCCCTACTGCAGCAGGCGTCCTCAGGTGCCTTGGATGCCGGCCCACTCCGCTCTCTGGGACTGGAAGCGCGTGTGCTCGCTGATGGTGAGTTGCAGTCGCCCACGCTCCAACCAGGCCCTTCCGGCCAGCAGTGGTTGCTCAGCCGCTCCAGTTTGCGTTTGCCGAACAATGAGCTCCGTCTTCTTGAGCTGCGCCAAGACGTAACGGACTCCCTGCAGCAGCAGCAGTTCTCACAAATGCTGCTGGTGGCCGCCGCTGGTGCCTCCATCCTGTTCACCTCCCTGCTCTTGCGGCCGGTGTTGAAGCGGGGGCTAGTGCTCCCCCTCAATGATCTCGATCAGGAGCTCCAGGCTCTCGAGGCCGACACCCTTGGTGAGCACCTGCTCGATCCCAGCCGTCAGCCCCAGGAACTGCAGGCCATCGCTGAAGCCTTCAACAATCTCCAGCAACGGCTGGCGGCGGCTTGGCAACGGGAGCGCCGGTTTGTGGATGGCGTCGCCCATGAACTACGCACGCCGATCACGCTGATCTCCGGCCGCAGTCAGCGCCTGTTGCGGCAGGCGCATCCTGATGCCTTGCATCAGTCGCTGCAGCAGATCCAAGCGGAAGCCTCCCGCATGGCTGAGCTGATCAGTGTTCTGCTCGAGTTAGCCCGCACGGATTCCGGCCGTCTTCAACTGTCGATCGAAGCTCTTGATGGCGAGCAACAGCTGCTTGAGGCCTTTGAGCGCTTGCGGCCCACAGCTCCTGAACGGCTCCGGCTCGGACCTCTCCCTGAGCGGTCGCTTCCCACGATTCATGCCGACCGGGAGCGCCTCCAGCAGTGTCTGGCCGCTCTGACTGATAACGCTCTCCGTTACAGCCAGGGCCCCGTGCTGCTTCGTTGTTCCGAGCGTTGTTCGCCAACGGGCCATCACCATGCTGTGGTGCTGCATGTCAGCGACAGCGGCCCCGGGATTCCCGCGGCTGAGCGGGCCCACGTGCTGGAGAGGTTTGCCCGCGGCAGCAGTTCCGCCGGCACCCGCGGGAGCGGCATCGGTCTGGCGATGGTGCAGGAGCTCAGTCAGGCGATGGGGGCAGAGTTGCGCATCGCTGATCAGGCCGGAGGAGGTGCCGATCTGCAGCTGTGCTTTCCGGTTTGAACCTCAGGCCTTCACCTCCCCCAGTCGGGCCATGAAGCCCACTCCGCGCACGGTGTGCAGCAGCTGCGCGAGGCCGGGCTTCTCGAGCTTGCGGCGCAGATAGCCCATATACACATCCAAGGTGTTGGGATCACCCACGAAGGGCTTGCCCCACACCAGCTCGAGAATCTGCTCGCGTTCCAGCACCTGTTCGGGGTGCTTCACGAGGCAGACCAGCAGATCGAATTCCCGCTGCGAGAGGTTGATCTCCTGCTCCGCCCGCAGCACCCGCCGCAGGATTAGATCGATGCTGAGGTCGCCCAGCTCCAGCCGTGCCGGAGCCTCCTGGCCGCTGGTGTAGTCCCGCCGCCGCAGCTGGGCGCGCACGCGGGCCTGGAGTTCGTCCAGTTCAAAGGGTTTCGTGAGGTAGTCATCGGCACCGGCATCCAGTGCCGCCACCCGCTCTTCGAGGGCATCCCGTGCCGTCACCATCAGCACCGGCGTGGTGTTGCCGCTGCTGCGCAGCCGGCGGCAGATCTCCACGCCACTGAAGTCCGGCAGCGTCCAATCCAGCACCACCAGCGCGAAATGGCCACGGCGCAAGTGCATGAGTGCGTCCTGACCGTTGTTCACCCCCACACACCGATGGCCGGCGCCCTGCAGCTCATCAAAGAGCAACTGCAGCAGTTCAGGGTCGTCATCCACCAGCAGCAACGGCGCTGATTCCTGGTCGCTCAAGGCCTTTCGTGCTCTGGCGGCAGCGTATCGGCCCTGGGGGGGAATGGTTAGGGAGTTGCTTGTTCATCCATGCGTCTTCGCGTTCGACCGCCGGCCAATGGCTTCGTGTTGCCCCTGGCGATCAGCACCTCAATTGTGTTGCTGATCGGCAGCGCCTCTCTGCACACCCTCGCGCTTCAGGCCCGCAGCCGTGGGCGCTTGCAGCTGCAACTCCACCAGCGCGAGGACCAGTTGCGGGCTGCTGCCATGACCTTTCTGCAAAGGGCATCGGAGCCTGGCGATGCTTGCTTGCTCGCCTGGCCTTCGTCCCAGTGGGAGGGACTGACGTCTCTCTGCGCAGAGGCTTCACTCGAACGGCTCCGCAGTGGAGCCGTTCACACCGGAACGCCTACCTGGCGTCTGATCGCCTGGGAGCCTGACGGGAATGGTGCGACCCTCAGCCTGGCCCTGGAGGCTGAACCGGCTGCTGCGCGTTTCCGTTTGGATCGTGCCCAGGGACAGTGGCGTTTGCAGGAGGGTTTGCAGCGCCTGCCCGTGTCGGAGCCGGCGTCATGACCCTGCCGGAAGTGTTGGTGGCGGCGGTGATCCTCACTGGTAGCAGCGGAGCTGCTCTACAGACCTGGAGCCTGGCCGCCCGGTCTGCCCTGGAGGGGCAACAGCAGCAGGGCGAGCTGGAGTTGCTCAACACCCACCTGCTGGCTGGCCGCCGTTGGTTGGTCCAGGAGTATGCGGGGGCCTGTCGCTTTGACGCCGCCACCATGGCGGATCAGCTGGCGTTGGCGCAGCCCCTGCCGGAGCCGTTCAAGCGCAGCCTGGAGCCAGACCTTCCCACCGGTGGTGTCTGGCTCAGCCTGCAGCATCTCCCCACCGATCTCAGCCGTCGCCAGTTGCTCACCCCCGCCGGGAGCGGCACCTGTGCGCTCCACGCCCAGGAGTTGGAGCCATGAGCCAGCGTGATGGCGGCTTCAGCCTGGTGGACCTGCTGGTGGCGATTGCCGTGTTGGGGATCCTCGCCTCGATCGGTCTGGTGCATGCCGGCCAGGATCGCGCTCGCGCCGAATTGGATGGTGCCATGCGTCGCTTGGCCGTGGGCCTGGAGCAAGCCCGGCGATCGGCGGAGCGCGACGGGAAGGCCTGTGCCCTCTCCCTCACCGAGGCGGGTTGGCAACCGCCGGCCTCCGCTGATCTGTCGCCCTGTCGTGGGGCTGGCCTCGCCCTCGAGGAACCCCTCTCCCGCGGGGTGGTCCGTCTCGACACCAACCTTCCCGACCCCCTGCGTTTCAGTGTCAACGGTCTGGTGCTGGACGGGGGGATGGCGGTGCTGTCCGCCCCAGGCAGCACCGTTCGCCCTTGCCTGGTGGTGAGTCTCCCCCTGGGCGTGATGCGGCAGGGCCGCTACCAGCAGGATCCTGCCGCTGGCCTGAGCAGCAGCCACTGTCTGCCGAAGGGGAGGACCAGTTGATGCCCCGCCCTGATCGCTGTGATGGCTTCACCCTGGTGGAGCTGCTAATGGCCGCCAGCCTGGGCAGCTTGCTCTTTGGCGTGCTGCTGCAGTTGCTGCTTGGTGACCTCAGGCTCGGTGCCGCGATGGCGGCACGCCTCCAGGCCCGTTCCCAGCAGCAGCGCACCCTGGCGCTGCTCCGTGCCGAACTCGCCATGGCCCATGGGGTGGATCTGGATCCCTACCCATCAGCGCAGTGGCCCTGTGGCTTGGCGGGGCGCCGCCCGGTGCTGGCGATCGCCACGGATCCCGCTGACCCTGACGGCCGAGGTCGCGCCATCGTCTACAGCGTTGGCTCAGCTCCCTCCTCGATCTGGCGTGGCCAGGTGCTGATGCGCTGCGGCCCTGCTTACAGCCTCGATGGTCTGCCCAGCCTGGAGAGCCGTTTTCAGAATCGGGTGCTGCTCGATAGCTTGCCTGAGGGGGCAGAGGCGGGGCTGATTGCTCGCCGTGATCCAGCGCTGCCGGTGCTGCATCTGACGTTGGAGCAAGCCCTCTCTCCGTCAGGCCGCGTACGGACCACGGCGGCGCTGTAGCGGATTCGAGGCCTGGGGCTCCAGAAAGTAGTAGGCCTCCACACTGAGGGCACCAAGCGCCAGGAACAGATGGTCGATCCATCCGAAGTCCACGCCCATCCCCATGAATGCGATCCAGCTGTTCACCGTTGCCATCACCAGCAGGAAGACAGCGAGTAAAACCGACAGCGCTGGCAGCGTCTGACGGCGATCGAGCCACAGGGATCGCAGCAGTGGCAGCAGCACCAGCACCGAAACGGCGTGCAGGATGCGCATCGACAGGTCGCTGTGCAAATGGGGCGTGATTGCGGCCCAGAGGTTGACCGGAATCAGCAGGGAGGCCACGAATAAGTAGCTGATCATGGCTTGGATGTCTCTGCGTCGATGGATTGGGCTGGGTCCGCGAGCGGCAACTGCACCACAAAGCAACTGCCACGGCCAAGCTCGCTGCGAACGCTCACCTCACCTTCCATCGCTTCCACCAGCAGTTTGACGATGGAGAGCCCTAGGCCTGTGCCACTGCGTTGGGAGGAATTACTGGCCCGCCGGAAGCGCTCGAAGACATGCTCAAGCTCATCGGCGGGAATGCCGATGCCGTCGTCTTCCACTTCGACGCAGGCCTTGGTGCCAGCGCGGCGCAGGCGCACGCGAATCACGGCCTGCTCTGGTGAGTATTTGTCGGCGTTTTCGATCAGATCGAGCAGCACCTGTCGCAGTCGGTCGCCATCGGCCAGGGCCACCAGGGAAGCTCCTTCGTTGCCATCCGGCAGTTCCAGTTGAATCTCCCGTTCGGTGGTGGTGCGCGCCAGGTTGATGGCTTCCTGCAGCGTGTCGGCCATCGACACCGGTTTGCAGCTCACCTGCAGCTGGCCGGAATCCCCTCGGGAGAGATCAAGCAGATCATTAATCAGGCGTCCCATCCTCAGGCTTTCCTCCTCGGCGACGCCGAGCCCCTGGCGTTGCACGCCATCGAGGTTGCTTCCGCGTTTCAGGGTGCGATGCAGATATCCCTGAACGATCGTGAGCGGCGTGCGCAATTCGTGACTGACGGCACTCACAAATTGGCGCTGATGATTCCACGATTCCGCCAGTCGCTCCACCAGGTCGTTGTAGGTACGGGCCAGTTGGGTCACTTCCACCGGGGCATTGGCGATCTCCACCGCTTCAGTGGTGAGGGTGTCGGCCGTGAGTTGGGCGGAGGTGTCACTCAGCTGTTGCAGAGGCCTGATGATCCTGCGCACCAGATGGCTCACCACGGCGAGGGAAAGCACCAGACAGCTGCCCCAGATCACGATCATCCAGTTGAGAAATTCCCCCTGGGCTCGCTGCACGCTGGTGATCTCAGCAGAGCTCCAGAGCCGCAATCCCGATGGGTACTGGCGATGCAGCAGGGTCACATAGTCCTGACCGCCCACACTGATCGCTCGGGTGCTTCCCTCCTGGCGTTGGGGATTCGCGGCCATGGCCAAGTGCAGCATCGCTGGATCGTTGGGGAGATGCCCTGCCGTCGGCAGGAGCAGTTGGCCATCGGATTGCTCGATCCAGAGGGTGGTGCGCACGCTTGAGTGATCGCGCAGCTCCTGGCGGATCTCGCGGGCTTTCGCTTCGTGGACTTGGCTGGCCGCTTCCCCCTCACGCGCTGTCAGCAGGTTGTGGGCCAATAGGCAGGTTTCCAGTGAGCTGGCGCTAGCTGTAAGTTCCGCCTCGCCGCTGAGGAACTGGCTGCGCTGACTCAGCCAGAGCCCGGCGGTGCTGGCGCCGGTGAAGCCGAGGAACACCGCCAGATACGTGGCCAGTTGCAGCTGGCCCATCAGGCTGCCGAGCAGGCGTTCGCGCCAGGGGGTGTGGGTGCTCATGCCTTCATCTTCATCGCCCGAGCCTTCCTCTGCAGCGAGAATCTCCCCAGCACGACCCCCCCGGCGGCCCTTGAGCTTCGGTTTCTCCCCCCTGGGCCTTTCCCGCCCCAGCCTCTCGGCCCGGATGGCCCGCTGGGGATTGGTGATCGTGGCGGTTTACATCGCTGTGGCCCTGCTCACCCCATTGCTGCTGGCGGCCGGGGTGTTGCCTGATCCGAATGCCGGCCTCGACAATCCCATCTATGCCGCCCCCTCCTGGCAGCACTGGTGCGGGACCGATCGTCTAGGCCGCGACGTGTGCGTTCGCACCTTGCAGGGCAGCGGTGTTGCCTTGCAGGTGGTGTTGCTGGCCGTGGCTCTGGCCCTCGTGATCGGCGTGCCCCTGGGCATGGTGAGCGGCTACCTGGGCGGTGGTGTCGATCGCTTGCTGGTGCTGCTGATGGACACCCTCTACACCCTGCCGGTGCTGCTGCTGTCTGTGGTGCTGGCCTTCCTGCTCGGCCGCGGGATTCCCAATGCCGCTGCTGCCCTCTGCGTTGTGTATGTGCCTCAGTATTTCCGCGTGGTGCGCAATCAAACCGCCCAGGTGAAGGCCGAGCTGTTCGTGGAGGCGGCCAAATCCCTCGGGGCCGGACCGGTGTGGATTCTGCGCCGTTATCTGCTCCGCAATGTGATCACCTCAGTGCCGGTGCTGCTCACCCTCAATGCCGCCGATGCGGTGCTGGTGTTGGGGGGGCTGGGGTTTCTCGGCCTCGGATTGCCGGAAACAGTGCCGGAGTGGGGCAGTGATCTGAATCTGGCCCTGGCGGCAGTGCCTACCGGGATCTGGTGGACGGCCCTCTACCCCGGCCTGGCGATGTTTGTGCTGGTGCTCGGGCTCTCCTTCCTCGGGGAGGGGCTTGAAGCTTGGGTGAGCAGCAGCGGACGAGACGCGGCAGACTGAAGAAATCCGCAGTTGCTGCCATGCCCTGGTGGGCCACGCTGATCTTCCTATCGCTGATGACCTACCTGTGGTTTTCAGGTCGGTCGAATCCGGATGATGTGATCGGTCTGCTCGAGCAGATGCTGGCGATCGCCCTGGCCCTGGTGGTGTTGTTCATTGGTCGCAACCTGCTCCTGGAGACCCTGGTGCTCGTGTTCGCGCTTCGGCTTCCGGCGGCGCGACGCGGAACCCCGGTGATCGAGCGACCCAAGGCCGGCAAGGATGTTCTGATTCCGTTCTGATTGGCTGCTCTTGCTTCAACAGCGCAATCGTGCGGTGCGTGGGAGGTCCTCGAGGATCTCTCCTTCCTCGCTTAACGCCGGGTAGGCCCGCCCCTGCTCGCGGCACCACCGGGCCACCTGGGGATAGGCCCATTCAAAGAGCAGGTCGTCGTATCGGTCTTCAGGGATCCCCTCCCCGCGACTCGGCGCTAGCCCCGCTGCCTGTCGTTGTCGCAGCGCTTCAAACAGCAGCGTGGCCGTGGCCACTGACACATTCAGCGACTGCACCATCCCTCGCATCGGGATGAATACCGCCTGGTCCATCAGGCCGGTTGCGGTTTCACTGAGTCCCCATTTCTCGGCGCCCAGCACGAAGGCACAGGGGCCCGTGAAATCGCAGTCGCGGTAATCGCGGGCATCCACGCCCAGGTTGGTGCCATACAACTTGAAACCCTGCGCCTTCAGGTGCTGCACGGCCGTTGTCACGTCGGGGTGATCGCAGAGGGGTACCCAGCGCTGGCTGCCCTGGGCGGTGCTGTTGAACGTGCGCGGTCTGCCGCTGAGGCTTACGGCATGGGCCTCGAGCACACCGACGGCATCACAGCTGCGCAGAATGGCTGAGAGATTGTGGGGCTTCTCCACATGCTCCACCAGCACGGTCAGATCGGCCATCCGCTGGTTGAGCACGGAGCGGAGCCTCTCGAACCGGCGGGGGAGAAGGGGCATGACAGCGAGCACGTCCTTTGATTCGAGGGTATGGGATGCCGTGTCCCAGATCCCCCGGGGCCGCTTGGTCACCTATGGCCAGGTGGCCGATTGGATCGGCGCCTATGGCTGTGCACGCCAGGTGGGCTGGGCCTTGCGGCGCCTGCCTCTGCCCTCCCAGATCCCCTGGCATCGGGTCGTTAATGCCCAGGGGCGCATTGCGATGAGCCCCAGCCGTGAGGGATCCGACTGGATGCAGCGGGAGCTGTTGATCGCTGAGGGCATCCCTGTGGATGGGGAGGGGCGTCTGCCCCTGCGGCGCTTCCTCTGGACACCCGATCCTGCCTGTTTTGCCGGGGCGCTAGCTCTGGAGTGTTCCGCGACGCGTGAGGTTTGAGCTGCCGATGCCCGTGCCTGAGTCCGCCATCAGCACCCCTGCGGTGGGCCTTGCCCCGCGCCGTCTGGCTTGGGAGGTGCTGGAGGCTGTGGCGGCTGGGGCCTATGCCGACGTCGCCCTAGAGCGGGTCCTACGCGGACAGTCGGTCTCCGCGGCTGACCGCGGCCTGGCCACGGAATTGGCCTATGGCGCGATCCGGCGGCGTCGCTGGCTGGATGCCTGGCTTGATCGGCTTGGCAAGGTGCCGGCCCTCAAGCAGCCGCCCCGTCTGCGCTGGCTGTTGCATCTGGGTCTCTATCAATTGCTGCAGATGGAGCGGATCCCGGCGGCGGCGGCGGTGAACACCACGGTGGAGCTGGCGAAACGCCATGGGCTGGGGCGACTGGCGCCGGTGGTGAATGGCCTTCTCCGTTCCGCCTTGCGGGCCCATGAGGCGGGGGAGTCATTGCCGCTGCCCTCCGATCCCGCAGGTCAGCTCGCTCTGCTGCACTCCCTGCCGGACTGGTTTGCAGGGGAATTGCTGCATTGGTGCGGGGCCGAGCAGGCGGAGCTGGTGGCCCGCGCCTGCAATCAGGTGCCGCCCCTTGACCTGCGCATCAATCGGCTGCGCAGCACCCCAGAAGCTGTCTCGGCAGCCCTGAGCGCTGCCGGCCTCGAGACCCGCTCGATCGAGGGTTGCCCCGATGGATTGCAGGTGCTCGGATCCGGTGGTGATCTGCGCCAGTGGCCGGGGTTTGAGGAGGGGCAGTGGTGTGTGCAGGACCGTGCCGCCCAGTGGGTGGCGCCCCTGCTGGAGCCCCAGCCTGGCGATCGGGTGCTGGATGCCTGCGCCGCCCCCGGTGGAAAGGCCACCCATCTGGCGGAGCTGATGGGCGATTGCGGTGAGGTGTGGGCCGTGGATCGCTCCGCTGGTCGCCTGCAGCGGGTTGCAGCCAATGCCGGTCGATTGGGTCTGGGCTGCGTGAATGCCCTGGCGGCTGATGCTGGCGACTTGCTGCAGGATCGCCCCCAATGGCGAGGAGCGTTTCAGCGAATCCTGCTCGATGCCCCTTGCTCTGGCCTGGGCACCCTTGCTCGCCATGCCGATGCCCGTTGGCGGGTGACGCCTGAGAGCGTGGCTGGGTTGCTCCCTCTTCAGGCCCGTCTCTTGGAGGCCATGGTGCCCCTGCTCGCTCCGGGTGGTCGCTTGGTATACGCCACCTGCACGATCCATCCGGCGGAAAACCATCGGCAGATTGCGACCCTTCTCAAGGCCCAACCGTCTCTACGTCTGATCTCCGAGGAGCAGCGCTGGCCTGATCCAACCGGGGGAGACGGGTTCTATGCCGCTGTGATCACCACGTCGGGTCTACCCAACGAGACCATCACTGCACCGGCAGAGGCCTGAAGTTCTCATCTACCGGTGGGCCGCCGGGCGGGGCGATGTAGCGCGGTGGTGGGGCCTGAGGGGCAGCGGGTTGGTTGGGGTCTGTGGACTCGGGTGCCCAGATCGTTGGATCGGGGTTGTATTCATAGCCCCGGAAGGGAGCCTCCTGGTTCTGGCCAGGCTTTTTCGCTTCACTGCCGGGTTTCTTGAAGGTGCGCTTCAGCTCAGGCTTAGGGGGGAAGTTCTGCACCGGGAACTGCTCCTTGATCTTGGTCATGAGCTGGTTCCAGGCCCAGGCCGCTTCGCCGCTGTTGCTTTTGGTGTCGGCGTTGTTATCGAAGCCGAACCAGACGGCGGTGGTGAGTTGGGGAATGGAGCCAATGAACCACAGGTCCCGGGCCCCCTCTGAGGTGCCGGTCTTGCCGGCCACCGGACGGTCGTTGAGTTTGGCGGCAACCCCGGTGCCCCCCTCCACCACCCGCTGCAGCATCCAGTTCATGGCGTCGGCCACGTCGCTGTCGACGGCGCGTCTGCCCCGATCGCCATCCACCCGACGACTCCAGAGCACCTCCCCGCCGGGTCCGCGGATCTCTTCAAACGCACTCGGTTTCACATAGACCCCGCGATTGGCCACTGCCGCATAGGCGGCGGTCATGTCGAGGATCGTTTGCTCGTAGGCACCGATTGCCATCGGGTAGTACTTGCCCAAGGGGCGCGTGGTGCCGATCCCCAGGTTGTTGGCCATGGCGATGATCGGATCGAACCCCACCTTGTCCTGCAACTGCACGGCAACCGTGTTCAGGGAATTCTTGAGGGCATCGGCCAGGGAGATCGGACCGAAATATTTATTGCCGAAGTTCTTGGGGCAATAGCCCCTCCAGCAGCGAGGGGCGTCATTGAAGATGTCTTCTGGCTTGACGCCCGCGTTGATCGCCGCTGCATAAGGGAACAGCTTGAAGGTGGATCCAGGGGAACGCAGGGCCTGGGTCGCCCGGTTGAACTGACTCGTGTTGAAGTCTTTTCCGCCCACCATCACCCTCACCAGGCCAGTGCCCGGTTCGATCGACACGATCGAGCCCTCGGTGCCGTTGGGGGCGAATTCACGCACCACCTTCTGGGCATCCCTCTGCCAGTTGAGGTTGAGGCTGGTGCGGATCTTCAGGCCGCCCACCTCGAGCTGCTCGGGGCTGAGGATTCGCGGCAGCTGCTGCGCCACCCAGCTGGTGAAGTAAGGGGCGGCACTGTTGAAATATTTGGGGGTCGCTGGTTTGAGGTTCAGGGGACTGCGACGCGCTTCCTCGGCCTGCGCGGCATTGATGAAGCCCGCTTGTTGCATCCTCTCCAGCACGATGGAGCGCCTTTCCAGGGCCAGCTCTGGATTCACTAGGGGGGAGTAGATCGAGGGGGCCGGTGGCAGGCCGGCGATCAGGGCCGCTTCCGACAGGGTGAGCTGATCAGGCGTCTTGGAGAAATACACCCAGGCGGCATCGGAGACGCCGTAGGCACTGGAGCCGAGATAGACGTAATTGAGGTATTGCTCAAGGATCTGCTCTTTGCTGAGCTGCCGCTCAAGCTTGTAAGCGAGGGCTGCCTCCTTCAGCTTGCGGGTGATGGTGCGGTCTTGGCTGAGGAAAACGGTGCGGGCCAGCTGTTGAGTGATCGTGCTGGCGCCTTCACGCACCGCCCTTTGGCGGAGGTTGGTGACCACGGCGCGGCTGATGCCCCAGAGGTCAACGCCGTCGTGCTCATAGAAACGGCGATCCTCCGCGGCCACGAACGCCTGCTTCACCAGTTCAGGCATCTGCCCCGGCTCGATCTTCTCTCGCGTTGCCGGGCCCAGCTTTTGAATCACCTGCCCATCGCTGGAGAGCAGGGTGATGGTGCCGGGGCGGTTGAAGCGAGCGATGCCCCTGGCGTCGGGGAGGGTGGCATCCAGGGCCTGAGTGATCGCGGCCTGGCCCATGGCCACGCCAATCCCCACACCTCCAGCTGTGGCAGCCAGGATCAGCCAGTGACGGCGGGTGCGCTTCACATCACCTGGGTCAAGGAGCTGTGACCGACAGCTAGAGCAGTCACAAGCATGCCGAGCACCAGAAACGGCTGGGCACTGGCCTGATATTTCACATCAAAGGCGACGGGGTCTCGCAGCAGCCAGATGTCCTGGAAAGTGATCTGGGGCACGATCAAGAGCACGAGCAACACAGCAGCGAAATGCTGTCCGATGGCGATGAGAACGGCAACCATCAGCAGCTGGAACACATCGATCATTCCTGCGCTGATCCAGCTGGCTTTCTCAAGACCAAACACCACCGGTAGCGATTGAAGGCCTAGGGCCTTATCGCCTTCGACGCTCTTGAAGTCGTTCACAACGGCGATGCCAAGACCGGCAAGGCTGTAAGCAAGCGTGAGGATGGCCGTTGCCCAGGTGAGCTGTCCAAACAGGGCTTGGCCAGCCCACCAGGGGAGGGCGATGTAACTGGCCCCAAGGGCATAGTTCCCGAGCCAGCCGTTCTGCTTCAGCTTTAGGGGTGGAGCGGAATAGATGTAACTCACGAAAGAGCCGCCGAGTGCCAGTAGCAGCACCACGGGGGTCTGATGTCCTGCCCAGAGGTCCAGGGCCCAGGCCACAGCCAGTCCTGCCAACAGCAGCACCCAGATCTGAAGCTTGACCTGACCGAGCGGAATCGCACCGGAGGGGATCGGCCGGTAGGGCTCGTTGATCGCGTCGATCTCCCGGTCGTAGTAGTCGTTGATCGTCTGGGTGAAGCCCGCCAGGAGCGGACCGCTCATCACCATGCAGGCCAAGGCCGCCAGAAAGTGATCCCAACGCCACAGGTAATTGCCGCTGGCGGCGGCACCGCAGACCACACCCCAAATCAGGGGGATCCAGGTGACCGGCTTCATCAGCTGCAGGCGCAGCTTCCAAATGTTGGTGGTGCCGCTGGCACCTTTCATGCCAAGCAGTTGACGGGCGTCACTCATGGGCCTGAGCCTCAGGCGGGGGCGATTTCGTCATCGAAGAACCAGCAGGTGGCGCCATTGCTGAGCTCCACCACTACACCGATCCCTTTGCCATCGGTGGTCCGGAAATCGGTCACGGTGCCAGTGGCGTCCTTCTTGAGAAGCTCCACGAGGCTTGCCGGAATGCGATCGCGCACTCGCGTGACCCGCACCTTGGAGCCGATGTCGATGGTGACTGCCGCCTGCTGTGACATGGCCTGCAAGGCTTGGAAAGTGGGCGTCACCCTAACAGCTGCGCCCCCGATCTTCGCCAAATGCTTGATGGTTGCCCTTCGCCTGATTCCCTGCCTGGATGTCGCTGACGGTCGTGTCGTCAAGGGCGTGAATTTTGTGGGGCTGCGCGATGCCGGTGATCCGGTGGAGCTGGCTTGCCGCTACAGCCAGGCCGGGGCTGATGAACTGGTATTTCTCGACATCGCCGCCAGTCATCAAGGGCGCGGCACCCTGGTGGATCTGGTGCGTCGCACCGCTGAAGCGGTGACGATTCCCTTCACCGTTGGAGGTGGGATTCGTTCCGTGGAGGGGATCACCGAGCTTCTGCGGGCGGGGGCCGACAAGGTGAGCCTCAATTCCTCAGCCGTGCGTGAGCCTGAGCTGGTGGCCAGGGGCGCCGAACGGTTCGGCTGTCAGTGCATCGTGGTGGCGATCGATGCCCGGGCCAGGGATGGCGGCGGCTGGGATGTGTACGTCAAGGGGGGACGTGAGAACACCGGTCTGGATGCCGTGGAGTGGGCGCGTCGGGTGGCGGAGCTTGGTGCGGGGGAAATCCTGCTCACCTCTATGGATGGCGATGGCACCCAGGCGGGCTACGACCTTGCGCTCACGCGGGCCGTTGCCCAGGCGGTGCCCGTGCCTGTGATCGCCTCAGGAGGGGCGGGATGCCTGGATCACATCGCAGCCGCGCTCGATCAGGGGCCAGCGGGGGGGCAGGCCTCGGCCGCCCTGTTGGCTTCGCTGCTCCATGACGGGGTGCTGACCGTGGAGGCCATCAAGGCGGATCTGTTGCGTCGGGGTCTGCCGATCCGGCCCGCGCAGGCCTGATCAGCTCCTTAGGATCAATGAAGTTATGTGAAAGGCTGCGGTGGCTGGTCTGCCCCTGGTCGAACGCGCCTGGGCTCTGCCGGTTGGCTTGGCTGCAGTGCTTGCAGTTATCGCCTTGGTGGCTTGGGCCTTGCAATTGATGCAGACGGCTGTTGATCAGCAGGAGTTTTCGCTCATGCTGGCTGGATGCATGGTCTGTTCTGCGGCCGTGGGCCTCGCGACGGTCATGGTGATGACATTGAACGGCCTGCCGCTCTGAGAACGGTCCCTTTGAAACCCGGAGATCCCGCCGCCGTTGAGCAGCTCTTCAACGCTGTTGCGCCCCGTTACGACCGCCTGAACGACCTGCTCAGTCTTGGCCTGCATCGCCATTGGAAGCGGCAGATGCTGGTCTGGTTGCAGCCCCGTCCGGGCGAGCGCTGGCTTGATCTTTGCTGCGGCACAGGGGATCTGGCCCTGGCGCTAGCCCGCCGTCTACGTCCGGGGGGTGAGGTTCTGGGCCTCGATGCGGCGGCCGCCCCCTTGCGGCGGGCCCAGGAGCGGGCATCCCGAGAGCCCTGGTTGCCTGTCCGATGGCAACAGGGAGATGCCCTCGCGACAGGCCTCCCCTCCGCGGCTCTGGATGGAGCGGTGATGGCCTACGGGTTACGCAATTTGGAAGATCCCGCCGCGGGGCTGCGAGAGCTGCAACGGGTGCTGAAGCCCGGGGCGCGGGCTGCCGTGCTGGATTTCAACCGGCAACCGTCCGGCAGTGCTGCGGAAGCTTTTCAGCGGGCTTACTTGCGCAGGCTGGTGGTGCCAGCCGCTGCGATGGCGGGCTTGCGTGATCAATACGCCTACTTAGAGGCCAGTCTCCAACGTTTTGCCACTGGCCCGGCTCAGGAGCAGATGGCCTTGGCCGCAGGCTTCCTTGAAGCCCACCATCGCCCCCTCGCCGGGGGGCAGATGGGTCTGTTGCTGCTGAAAAAATGACCATCCATCTCGTCTCACGCTGTGTCGCTTGCGACCAGGGCGGTGATGGGTTTAGAAAGAAATGATTAAGAAAACGGTGCTTGGCCGTGGCGTTCCCTCTCCCCTCTCTGCTCTCCTCGATCGAGGACCTGCTCCTTGAGGTGCAGTGGCTTGACGGGATGATCCTGGTGACCGACTCCCAGCGCGCCACCTTCGTCTCGTTCTCGCAGGTGGATCCGGTGCTGCGTCGCCTGCGAGCTCGGCCGAAGGGCATGGAAGTGGCAGAAAAGCTCTGCATGTCGCTGCTGGATTCCCACGGCAAAGCATCCGCCAAGCCTGTGCTCGTCTTCCAGGGGGATGGCAGCTTCTGGTTGGGAATGATGAGTCCGAGTCGCAGCAATCCCCATCGGCATCACGCCATCGCCCACTTGCATCGCTGCTTCTCCCTGAGCCGGTAGGGGGACCCTTCGGCTGGAGAATGGCGTGCGATCGGCCGCCAGCGGATGCACTTCCAGGACATCATCAGCACCCTCAATCGTTTCTGGGCCGACCAGGGGTGTCTGCTGCTGCAGCCCTACGACACCGAAAAAGGCGCCGGCACCATGAGTCCGCACACGGTGTTGCGAGCGATCGGGCCGGAACCCTGGGCGGTGGCGTATCCCGAACCCTGCCGCAGACCCACCGATGGGCGCTACGGAGACAATCCCAACCGGGCACAGCACTATTTCCAATACCAAGTGCTGATCAAGCCATCACCCGATGGCATTCAGGAGACCTACCTGGCCTCCCTTGAGGCCTTGGGGATCAAGGCGGCCGAGCACGACATTCGTTTCGTGGAAGACAACTGGGAGTCGCCCACCCTTGGGGCCTGGGGCGTGGGCTGGGAAGTTTGGCTGGATGGCATGGAGGTGACGCAGTTCACCTATTTCCAGCAGTGCGGAGGCATCGACTGTCGTCCGGTGTCGATTGAAATCACCTACGGCCTGGAGCGCCTGGCCATGTATCTCCAGGATGTCGAGAGCATCTGGGATCTGAGTTGGAACGCAGAGCGCAGCTATGGCGATATCTGGCTTCCCTTCGAAAAGGGACAGTGCCACTTCAATTTCGAAGCTTCCGATCCTGAGCGACTCAAGCAGTTGTTCGCGATCTATGAAGCTGAGGCCGCGGCACTGATCGAGAAGGCTCTGCCTGCACCGGCTCTTGACTTCGTTCTGAAGTGCAGCCACACCTTCAACTTGCTTGAGGCCCGGGGAGTGATCTCCGTGACCGAGCGCACCGCCACCATCGCCCGCATCCGCAATCTGGCCCGCAAAGTCGCGGAGGCCTGGCTGGCGGAGCGTGAGGCGCTTGGTTTCCCTCTCCTGAAACAGCCTTAGCCGGGGGAATGCTCAGGGAAGCCTTGTCCCTGAGCGATGCCCGCCCGTCTGCCGAAAGCGCGGATCCTGCTGCTGTTTGTGCTGATGGCTCTGCTGTCGTTGCGCTTGCTGTGGGCCTCCGCACCCAACCCTGGGCCCCAGGATCCAGCAGCGTTGATTAGCACCAAGTCTCAGGCCGCGATGCTTTGGCTTGAGGGTCGCGTGCTGGTTGATGGTCCCCTGCGTGATGGGGCCTGTCGGGCGCTTGTGCAGGTGCATCGGATCAATGGCCAACGCCGACCGGGGCGCACCGAACTGCAGTGGCGCCCCTGCCGGGAGGGATTGAGAGCGGGTGCCTGGATCCGTGCCAGGGGGCGTTTGCGAGCACCGGCACCTGCGGCCCATCCCCTGCTGAGTGCACCGGCTCAACGACTGGCGGCCCATGGGGCCTGGAGTCAGTTCCGCACCAAGGCGCTGGAGGTCACCGGGCAGGACTGGACCCCCCTGGCCGATGCCCGGCGACGGATTGCCGCTCAATTTCGGGATGCGGCCGGTCCGGATCGAGGCGGTCTGCTGGCGGCGTTGGTGCTCGGCAGTGCCCAGGTGCAACTCTCCGCCGAGCTGCGCGATGGCTTTCGGGTCGCTGGCCTCTCCCACGCCCTGGCGGCTTCAGGCTTTCATCTGTCGGTCCTGCTTGGAACCACCCTTGCTCTGGCCCGATCCTGGCCGGCGGCATTGCGACTGAGCAGCGGTGCCGGAGCGATGGGGCTGTTTCTGGCCCTGGCTGGTGCCCAGCCCTCCGTGGTGCGAGCGGTGTTGATGGGTTCGGTGGCGCTATTGATTCGCGAGGGCGGGCAGCGCAGTCGACCGTTGGGGGTGCTGGTGTTCAGTCTTGTGCTGATGTTGTTGATCCACCCGGCCTGGTTGCACTCGATCGGGTTTCAGTTGAGTGCTGCTGCCACGGCCGGTCTGGTGATCACCGCCCGGCCACTGGAGCTCTGGTTGGCGGCCCGATGGCCGCATCGCTTCGGCCCATGGCTCTCCACCGCTCTTTCGGTGCCGTTGGCGGCCTTGCTCTGGACCCTGCCGCTTCAGCTGCTGCACTTCGGTTCGACGCCCTTGTATGCGTTGGTGGCGAATCTGCTGGCTGCGCCTCTCCTGGCTCCCCTCACCCTGGCGTCCATGGCCCTGGCCCTCGTGGTGCTCGTCCTCCCCGAGGGGGGCACCCTGCTGCTTCTGCCCTGGTTGATCTGGCCCGTGAAGCATCTGGCGGCGCTGCTGATCGCCATGGTGACTTGGATCAGCCAGTGGCCTTTTGCTCAGCTGCTGACCGGTCGTCCTCAGCCCTGGGTGGTGCTGCTGTTGGTGCTGGGACTGCTGCCTTGGTTGCTTCAACACTGGTGTGGTCTTCGCTTGCGAACCCTGCCGTTGTTGCTGCTGGCGGTGCTGATCCAGGCGATGGTGCAGCTTGCCGATGGGCTGGTGGTGGTGGAGCAGTGGGGGCGCCATTGGCTGCTGGCGCGTCATCAGGGGCGGGCCGCTCTCGTGAGCAGTCATGGGGATCGGCGGAGCTGTGCCCTGGCCCGCCGTCTCGTTGAGGCCCATGGCCATCGTCGTCTTGATTGGGTTGCGTTGCTCGATCCTGTGGCCAGCGATGCTTTGCATTGCTGGCGTGCTCTCGCGCGCACGGTGCTGGCGGAACATCAGGGGCAGCCGCCTTTAGCTCCAGGCCAGCGACTGGCGAGTGCGGGGCTGGAACTGCAGGCTCCAGAACAGATGGCGGGACAGGGGCTGCTGTTGCTTCAGGCCGGTCGCCGCCGTGTGAACCTGAGGCAGGCAACGGGTCGCCCCCTAAAGTGAGGTGCGCCTAATCGGCGTTTGGAGAGGTGGCAGAGTCCGGTTGAATGCGCACGACTCGAAATCGTGTAGGGGTCACACCCTCGTGGGTTCGAATCCCACCCTCTCCGTTTTTCATCCGGCTTGGTCGATGGATCAGGAGTGAAATAACAGCACCAAGCCCTGGCTCACCTGGTGAAATTCCCGTTCCTCACGGCTGAGATCCAAGCCCACCTGCAAGCCTTCTTTCATCGCATCCTCAAAGGGAGGCGTGAGCGGTGACTGACTTTTGTTCCAGAGGGCGGCAATGCCAACAGGGGTGGCATGCCATCGGAAGCAGCTGGTCTCTCCAATCGAAGGTTCGCTCAGCGACTCCTCCAGCAGGGCGTGGATCGCCATGTTCGTCGTGGACATGGATCCAGCTTCGAGAGGGCGCTCGACAGGCGCAACCTGCTGAGAGACTTCGTGATGAATCTGAGCCCCCCTTTTGATGCCAGGCGAGGCATTGCCACATCTGCCCGGTCGCATTGCTCTGGTGCACGACTGGTTTACCCCTCGCTCGGTGGGTGGTGCTGAGCAGGTGGTGGCGGCCATCGATGACCATCTCGCTACCCGGGGCATCAGGCCTGATCTTGCGGCACTCGTGGATGGAGAAAGCGGTCGCCCTGGGAGCCGCTGGCAGGGGCGTCGCATTCTGACCAGCCCGATTCAGGCGCTGCCCTGGGGCACCTCCCATGTGCAGCAGTATCTGCCCCTCCTGCCTCTGGCGATCGAGCAGATCGATCTCTCCGATTACCCCCTCGTGATCAGCAGTAGCCATCTGGTGGCCAAGGGAGTTCTTACGGCCCCCGATCAGCTTCACATCAGCTACGTGCACACTCCCGTGCGTTACGCCTGGGATCAGATGCACGCCTATCTGCGTCGCTCTGCCCTGGTGCGTCGTGGCTTCGGATCACTCATCCGCTGGCAGCTGCATGCACTGCGCCAGTGGGATCAGCTCAGTGCGCAGCGGGTGGATCATCTTCTGGCCAACTCCAGGTTCACGGCCCGGAGGATTCAACAGTTCTGGGGGCGCGAGGCTCAGGTTCTGCATCCGCCGGTGCAGGTGGAGCGCTTCCGCTGGGACCTCCCACGCTCTGACGTCTATCTCTGCGTCTGCCGTCTCGTGCCCTACAAGCGGGTGGATGTGGTGGTGGAGGCCTTTAATCGCCTTGGGTTGCCACTCCTCGTGGTTGGAGACGGGCCAGAGCGCCCTGCCCTGGAGCGATTGGCGGGACCATCCGTTCAGATCCTTGGACGATGTCCCCAGGATCAGGTCGAGAGGCTGATGGGAACCTGCCGGGCTTTTGTGTATGCCGGCCTCGAAGATTTCGGCATTGCCCCAGTGGAGGCGATGGCGGCCGGTGCGCCTGTGATCGCTCTTGGACGGGGCGGCTTGCTTGACAGTGTCCGCTGTGCGGCGGCCGGGGTGTCCGCCCCGACTGGCGTGCTGTTTTCTGAGCAAACTCCGGCCGCTGTTGCTGAGGCAGTGCGCTGGTTTGAAGAGCGGCGCCTCTGGCAGGAGCTTGCCCCTGAGTCCCTTCGCCTGTGGGCCGAGCGTTTCCGTCCGGAGGCGTTTGCGTCCCGCTTTGAGACGCTTGTCGACCGCCTCTGGCTGGCCCATCGGAAGGCCTGTGCCGTTGCGGCGAGTGACCCTGGTGGGCTGCCGGAGCTCGGGCGTTGCGATTGAGTGGAATGAGACGCGTGGGAAACGAAATGGTTAGCACCCTGCGTCGTCAGGCCAGCCGTCGACATCTGCGATTGCTTGCCGCTCCACCTTCCACCCTGCCGGCTGGCCTGCTCGTGCGTCAGCAGAGTGGCTTCGGTCGCACACTCAAGCGCAGCGGCGATGTGGTGTTTGCCCTGACTGTGCTCAGTCTCGGTGCTCCGGTACTTCTTGTTTTGGCCGTGCTGGTGAAGCTGAGTTCTCCCGGTCCGGTGTTCTACGTGCAGCGGCGTGTTGGGCGCGGCTATCGGCATTTCGGTTGCATCAAATTCCGCACCATGCGTGCCGATGCCGATCAGGTGCTCGCCAGGGTGCTGGCTGAATCAGCAACGATGCGCGCCGAATTTGAGCGGGACTTCAAGCTGCGTCAGGACCCCCGCATCACCCCGATCGGACGTTTCCTGCGTCGCTCGAGTCTGGATGAGCTTCCTCAGTTCCTCAACGTGTTGAGGGGGGAGATGAGTGTGGTCGGCCCTCGGCCGATCGTTGATAAGGAGATTGAGCGTTATGGGCCCTACATGGATGAGGTCCTCGCTGTGCGCCCTGGCCTCACTGGGCTCTGGCAGGTGAGTGGACGCAACAACCTCAGCTACGCCAAGCGTGTGCGGCTGGATCTGGCCTACGCCCGTGGTCGCTCGTTCCTTCTTGACTTGGCGATCATCCTGCGCACCTTCGGCGTGCTCCTGCTCCCGATGGATCGGGGCGCTTACTGAGCGACGGCCAGACGGCTGATCATGAGAGCGACCAGAAGCCATGCCCCTTCAAGGGCAAGACTGAGGTTCAGGATTCTGTGCACGGCGCTCTGATTGACATCGGGCATGCCACCTGCGAGGACTGGTTTGTTCACCCAGCGGTCGCCATAGCGATTCCTGCCGCCGAGGCGAACACCAGCGCAGTGGGCATAGATCGCCTGGGAGCGTCCTGCATTCGGTGATGGATCAGGGCGGCCATCCCGTTCAGCGGCACGCACCAGCCGTAGCCAAGTGCTCCAAGGGCGACAGATCAGGGGCAGGCTCACCATCACCAGGCGGCAGGGCAGCCAGGTGAGCCAATCGTCGAGCCTCGCTCCAGCGGTCCCTAGCCAGCGAAGCCTTCCGGTTCGATAACCCAGCATCGAATCAAGGGTGCTGCTGGCCTTGAAGGCCCAGGCCAGGCAGAGCGGACCGGGACCTTCTTGCCAGCCGATTTGCCAGAGGCCAGCACCGACCAACATCCAAAACAGGGGCGCGAAGATTCCGTCCACTGCGTTTTCACTGGCGGTTTCCGCCGCGGCTCGCAGGATCTCCGGTTCTTGCAGGCCATCCGTCTGGCGTCCAACGATCCAGCTCAGTCGTTGGCGTGCCGATGACAGGTCACCGCCATCTGAACTTGGAAGCGCCTTGAGGACTGCCAACACGCTGGACCGCAGGCTGCGCGCGGCCAAGGCACTGGCCAAACCGATCACCAGAAGGACCGTTCCCGAGGCTGAGAACAGCGGGGACAGCGTTGGTTGGGCCGCTCTTTCGATGCACCAGCCGCATCCGGCACTAGCGCCCACCAGCAGCATGGTGATCAGTGTGCCGCCCGCCCTCAGGGCCCAGGGTCGATCGCCAGCCAGGCGTTCAACCCCTGCTCGCAGGATTGTGATCAAGCGCCCCATCCAGATCACCGGATGGGGACACCAGCGGGGATCTCCAACCAGCAGGTCGAGACCTGCGGCGGCGATCACCAGGAGAAAAGGGTGAATGGCCCCTGATCAGGCGGCCTTCAGCCAGCTGAACATGGAGCGCAGGCCCTTGCCCACCTTTTCGATCGGATGCTCGGCATCGCGGTCGCGGATCTTCTTCATTTCAGGCTTGCCGGCTTCGCACTCGGCCACAAAGTTGCGGGCAAAGGTGCCGTCTTGAATGTCGGAGAGGATCCGCTTCATCTCTGCCTTGGTATCGGCGGTGATCAGGCGCGGGCCACTCACGTAGTCGCCGTATTCCGCAGTGTTGGAGATGGAGTCGCGCATGGCGGTCAGGCCACCCTTCACCATCAGGTCCACGATCAGCTTCACTTCGTGGAGGCACTCGAAATAGGCGAGCTCGGGCTGATAACCAGCTTCCACCAAGGTTTCAAAGCCGGCCTTCACTAGCTCAGAGAGGCCACCGCAAAGCACGGCCTGCTCACCGAAGAGATCGGTTTCGGTCTCCTCCTTGAAGTTGGTTTCGAGGATGCCGGCGCGGGTGCCACCGATGCCTTTCGCGTAGGCCATCGCCAGCCCACGGGCGTTGCCGGAGGCGTCTTGCTCGATCGCGAACAGGGCGGGAACGCCCTGACCGTTCTGGTATTCCCAGCGCACGGTGTGACCAGGGCCTTTCGGGGCGATCATCACCACATCCACATCGGCGGGGGGCTTGATCAGGCCGAAGCGGATGTTGAATCCGTGGGCGAAGCTCAGCACCTTGCCGGCGCTCAGGTGTGGCGCGATCTCCTTGTCATAGACGTCTTTCTGGAATTCATCGGGCAGCAGCACCATGATCCAGTCAGCCTTGGCGGCCGCATCGGCCACGCTCAGCACTTCCAGGCCATCCGCCTTCGCCTTCTCGGCGGAGCGGCTGCCCTCATAAAGGCCCACCACGACGTTGACGCCGCTGTCCTTGAGGTTCAGGGCGTGGGCATGGCCTTGGGAGCCATAGCCGACGATGGCCACCGTCTTGCCGCTAAGCAGCGAGAGATCAGCATCGGAGTCGTAGAAGAGCTGGGCCATCCGGGCGGAATTCTTGAACGGAATAACGCCTGAGCTTACGCAAACGCCTGAACGCTCAGGCGTCGTTGGGGTGGGCGATTACCCGATCGATGAGGCCGTAATCCTTGGCTTCCTCAGCGCTCAGGAAGTAGTCGCGGTCCGTGTCCTTCTCGATCTTCTCGAAGCTCTGACCGGTCATGTCGGCCATCGAACGGTTAAGCATCTCCTTGATGCGCAGGATCTCGTTGGCTTCGATTTCGATGTCGCTTGCCTGCCGCTGGGCGGTGCCGCCAAGGGGCTGGTGAATCATGATGCGGCTGTGGGGCAAGGCCAGGCGCTTGCCTTTGGTGCCTGCCGTCAGCAAAAAGGCACCCATCGAGGCGGCCAGGCCCACACAAATGGTCACCACGTCGCTCTTGACGTATTGCATGGTGTCGTAGATCGCCAGACCGGCGGTCACGGATCCACCTGGGGAGTTGATGTACAGGTAGATGGGCTTGCTGCTGTCTTCGGAATCCAGATACAGCATCTGGGCCACCAGGCTGTTGGCGATGCCGTCATTCACTTCCTGGCCCAGGAAAAGAATCCGCTCCACGCCTAGGCGGGTGTAGATGTCGACCCAGCGCTCCATCTGGCTGCCGGGGAGGCGGTAGGGAACGCTGGGGGTACCGATCGGCATGGCTCGAGCAGAAGTGAGAGGGGCTGGGCGGTGTGAGCTTTGATGTTGAAGCGATTCCGGCTTCAGGTCGGGTCAGCTGGTCAGAGAGAGGCCGGAGGACTGGTGGGCAGGTCCTTTCGACTGCTGAGCACCCGGTCAATCAAGCCGTACTCCACGGCCTGTTCCGGTGTCAGATAACTCATCCTGTCGGAATCCTTGGAGAGCTGCTCAACGCTGCGTCCCGTGTTCTCTGAAAGGATTTCGAGCATCGCCCGCTTGTTGTGGAGCACTTCCTTGGCACGGATCTGAATGTCCGTGGCCTGGCCGCGGGCGCCGCTGCGCGGCTGGTGCAGCACGATCGAGGAATGGGGCAGGGCGGCACGCTGTCCTTTGGTGCCGGCGGAGAGGATTACCGCGGCCGTACCCATGGCCTGGCCAATGCAGATCGTGTGCACGGGGGGCTTGACGTAGCGAAGGGTGTCGCAGATCGCGAAGGCTTCCGTCTCGAAGCCAATCGCGTCCCCTGTGTACCAACTGGTGCCTGTGGAGTTGATATAGAAGTAAATCGGCTTGTCAGGGTTGTCGAACTCCAGGTAAAGGAGCTGAGCAATGATCAGTTCGGTCACATCAAGACCGAGCTGACGCTTGGTGTCATCGTCGGAGAACAGCGGAAGACCGAGATAGACGATCCTCTCCTTGAGCATCAGCGACGGCAGATCCGGTGGCGGAGTCCGCAGCACCGTGGAATCCCCGTAGTAGGGCGCTGACGTGGTCATCCTCTGCACATCCCCTGGCGTCTCGGGAGCCTAGCGGGGGTTGGCCGGAGGCCGCTCATTTCCTTTGCTTCCACTGTTTCCTCGTGGGGGGCGGTTGGCCTTGGCTGAGCGTGGGACAGCAGATTCTTTCTCGAGGCGGGCAAACACCATCCGCCCGCTTGGGTTCTGTAGGGCACCGGTCACGACCACGGGTAGGCGGTCACCGATCGCGGTGCCAGCTCCTTCCACGACCACCATGGTGCCGTCGTCGAGGTAGCCAACGCCCTGATTGTTTTCCTTGCCCTGGCGCACGATCTTGAGCAGAAGTTCATCGCCAGGCTGAACCTCTGGACGCAGGGCGATCACCAGCTCACTGAGGTTCATCACCTTCAGCTCCTGCACCTGAGCCACTTGGGCGAGGTTGAAATCAGCCGTCACCAGGGTGCCGCCGGTATCGGCGCTCAGCTGCAGAAGGCGGTCGTCGGTGCCAGCTCCGTCGTAGCGGGTGGTGTTGATCACCAGTCGGCGACCGTAGGTTTCGCGAAGATCTGTCAGCAACTTGAGCCCGCGCCGGCCACGGGCCCGCTTCTCCGCATTGGCGGAGTCGGCCAGCTGCTGCATCTCATCAATCACCGTCTGGGCCACGATCACCTGGCCCTCGAGCAATCCGCAGGCCAGGAGCCCGCGAATGCGTCCATCAATGATCACGCTGGTGTCGAGGATCTTGGCGCTGGCCGGAGTCAGCACCCCATCGGCCACCAGCAGCGCCTCCGTCGACGACGGGTTGAACAAGCGCAGGAGCGTGCGGCCATGCACTTCAGCGAGGTTGTAGCCCAGCACTCCGAAGAAGACATTGCTCAGCACCGCCGCTAGCGGCTTCACCAGTGACACGGCACCGGCGAGGGGCAGCAACAGGATCGGGGCGAGGAGGAGGTTGGCCACTAGCAGCCCAAGAATCAGGCCCACGGCTCGGCTGACCAGCAGATCCGTTGGCATGGTGCGCACTTGGCGCATCAGCTGTTGACGCAGCCGGCGAAAAACCAGGCCAGCAATCAGACCAATGAATGCGCCAAAGCCGGTGAGCACCCAGCGCACACCTTCGACATTGGTGGTGTCGTTGAACAGATCCTGAGGCAACAGATGCACGCCCATCCAGCCGGCTGAGGCACCTGAGATCAGAAACACAAGCAGGATGAGCGCTTCCACCATGGGTTCAGGTCGTGGCTGCTCACTCCAGTTGCAGGCAGCATGCACCATCTTCCGCCGCTTGGCCCGGGCAGATGTCCGCACCCCGTAGCGCCTATCTCCATATTCCCTTCTGCCACAGGCGTTGTTACTACTGCGATTTCGCGGTGGTTCCACTGGGGGATCGCGTGGATGCTGCCGCCGGGCCCGGTCGGGCTTCGATCGAGGCCTATCTGGCGCTGCTCCATGAGGAGATCGCCCTGGCGCCCCCAGGCCCGCCCTTGAGCACCGTGTACATCGGGGGCGGGACCCCATCCTTGCTGACACCAGCACAGATCGAGACCCTGCTCCATCGATTGGAGGACCGCTTCGGGGTGCAGCAGGGGGCGGAAATCACCCTGGAGATGGATCCGGCCAGCTTTGATCAGGCCGCTCTGGGGGCATTGCTCGATGCCGGAGTCAATCGTGTGAGCCTCGGTGGTCAGAGCTTCGACGATGGGGTGCTGACCGCGCTGGGTCGACGGCACCGCCGGCTGGATCTGCTGCAGGCCTGCGACTGGTTGCGGGCGGCCGAGATCGATGGTCGTCTCTGGAGCTGGAGCCTTGACCTGATTCGGAATCTGCCCGGTCAGACGCGCTCCGGATGGGAAGAGCAGTTGCACGAAGCCCTTCAGGTGGGTGCTCCCCATCTGTCGATCTATGACCTATCCGTTGAGCCCGGCACCGTGTTCGCCTGGCGGCAGCAACGGGGTGAGCTGGACCTCCCCGAGGAGGACGAAGCGGTCGCTGTGATGGAACGCACCACTGAGCGCCTCCAGCAGGCGGGGTTCTGTCGGTATGAGATTTCCAACTACGCCAGACCCGGTCACGCCTCCAGGCACAACCGGGTGTATTGGAGCGGCGCCGGTTGGTGGGGGTTTGGCCTCGGGGCCACCAGTGCCCCCTGGGGGCAGCGGCTGGCAAGGCCGCGCACCCGCGAGGCCTATGGGCTCTGGATCGCAACGCAACGGCAAACCCTCGACCCTTCCCTGCAAGCCGCCTTGGCGGAGCGGCTTCCCCTGGATGACCGTTTGCTCGTGGGACTGAGGCGCCGCGAAGGTGTGGATCTCTGGGCGAGCGCCTGCGCCAGTGGCTGGGATCCTTCCCTTTGCCGCCGACATCTTCCCGATCTGGAGCATCGCTGGACCCAGGCGGAAGCGTCTGGACTGATTCAGCGTTGCGGTAGGCGCTGGCGCCTCAGCGATCCGGAGGGAATGGCCCTCAGCAATCAGGTGCTTCTTGAAGTGGTGCGCTGGTGGGAGGCGCTGCCCTCTGGCGTTGCTGTTCCACCCAACCCTTGAGGGCATCAACCATGAGCTGACGACCAGGGATGAGGGCAGGGCTGAAGGGGGGCTGCACAGGGGTCAGGCCGAGCAGATCGGCGGTCACCCGTACCTGTCCATCGCAGGACGCGCCGGCTCCGATGCCGATCACAGGAATCGTCAGCATCGCCTGGACCTTGGCGGCCAGCTCCGTCGGCACATGCTCCAGCACCAGGGAGAAACAGCCCGCACTCTCAAGCGCCTGGGCCTGACGCAGCAGTTTCTCCTGGCTACGGGGATCCTGCGCCTGTTGGCGGTAGCCCAGACGATGCACCGCCTGAGGGGTCAGCCCCAGATGCCCCATCACAGGGATCCCCATGCGGACGAGGCGATCGATCACCGCCACCACCTCCGGTTCAGCCCCCTCCAGCTTCACGGCGGCGGCACCGGAGTCTTTGAGTAAAAGTCCGGCTGCCGCAACGGCTTGATCCTCACCGCATTGGTAGCTGAGAAAGGGCAGATCGCAGATCACCAGTGGCTGTTGCTCCAGCGGGCCGCTCAGCCCTCTGCAGACCGCCTGGCAGTGATGCAGCATCTGCTCCAGGCTGACCGGCAGGGTGGTGGCATGGCCGAGTACCACCATTGCCAAGGAATCTCCGACCAGCACAAGGTCGGCACCAGCGGCCTGCACCAGGGCTGCTGACAACCCATCCCAGGCGGTCAGCACAGTGATCGGTTGACCGGTCTGTTTGAAACGGATCAGGTCAGATGGGCGCATCTGCCTCTCCAGGCCAGCGGAGGTCCATTGCTAGCATCGCAACGACTCGGACCCATGCGGTTCGGACGCCCAAACCTGGTCAGGACCGGAAGGGAGCAGCCACACGGGATGCTCAGGGCAGGCGTGGACTCCGGGTCACCCCCTTCCAAGTGGAGATTGGAGGAGGAACTCCTCAGCCGATCTCCCCATCGCGCTTGAGCTGACGCTGACGCAGAAATTCAGGGATGCTGGCGCCGGCCTCAGGGGCTGGGCTGAACGAGGGCGTTGCATTCGTGCTAGCCCGTCGCTCACTGCGGTAAGGCTGACCGTTCTCAAACCCCGTGGCGATCACGGTGACGTGGATTTCTCCTTCGAGACGCTCGTCCACGACCGCACCCACAATGATGTTGGCTTCGGGATCCACCACGTCGTAGATCACCTCTGAGGCAGTGGTCATGTCTTCGAGGGTCATGTCGCGACCACCGCTGATGTTGATCACACAACCCTTGGCGCCATCGATGCGAGCAGCCTCCAGGAGGGGGCTGTTGATCGCGGTCTGAGCAGCCTCAATGGCGCGGGAGCGTCCGGAACCCACGCCGATGCCGAGCAGGGCGGTGCCAGCTTCAGTCATCACTGAACGCACATCGGCGAAGTCCACATTGACCAGGCCGGGGCAGGTGATGATGTCGCTAATGCCCTTCACACCCATCCGCAGCACGTCGTCAGCACTGCGGAATGCTTCCTGCAGAGGGGCACCGGCGATGGCATCCCTGAGACGGTCGTTGGGAATCACGATCAGGGTGTCGACGTGCTCCGCCAGACGGGCAATGCCTTCATCGGCCTGGCGCATCCTTCGACGACCTTCGAAACCGAAGGGTTTGGTGACGATGCCAACGGTGAGGGCGCCGCTCTCCTTCGCGACCTCCGCGACCACGGGAGCAGCACCGGTACCGGTGCCACCGCCCATGCCGGCGGCGATGAATACCAGATCGGCACCTTGAAGAGCCTGCTGAAGGTCAGCCCTGGATTCCTCGGCCGCCTTCTGGCCGATGCTGGGATTGCCACCGGCACCAAGGCCACGGGTCAGCGTCTGTCCAAGCTGAACCCGGTGGTCTGCTGCCGACTGCAGGAGGGCTTGGGCATCGGTATTGAGAACCCGATAGGAGACCCCCTCGAGATCGCTCTGAATCATTCGATTCACAGCATTGCTGCCACCACCGCCAACGCCGATGACTTCAATGCGGGCGGACTGACTCGGAAGAATCCCGGTGCTCTCGGGGCTGGGGGACTGATGTGTGCCCATCATCTCCATCGTTAAGGCCGAACCGTTGAGCTGTGGGTGCATTATGTCCCTGCGGTTCGCATCCGCTGCAAATTTTGGTCAGCCTGGGGCGTGATGCCTCGCCCAGCAACAAAGCGTCAGGGTTTGCTGTCTGTGGGTGCTTTCTTGTTCAGCTGCAGCTCCGGACGGCTCGGATCACTCAGATCAAGGCTGCTGCCCTGCTGTTGCCTCAGCTGGGCGGGAAGACTTCGGCTCAGCTGGGCCATCGTGACCATCTGTTGCTGCATCAGGCCTGGATCGGAGCCGAGATGCACCAGCCCAAGCCCGGTCACCTGAAGACTGATTCCCCCCTCAGGACTGATCAGGACCCGCTGGAGTGTCCCGCCCAGCTGCGCACGGTTCTCGAGCAGCAGTGCGATGGCGTCTCTCTGGCTAGGGATCCAGCCCTTGATTTCAATGCTCGTTTCTGGTTTGTCTCCGCGGGCGGCCATCGTCGCCGGCATCCACTGGCCTCGCCGATCAACCATTCCCCGCTCGACTCCGCGGGGTCCGGTGCGACTGGCCGCTGCCATTGGTCGACGGTCGTCGAGTTCCACATCGAGTCTTGGAGGCAGCAGGCGCCGCCGCACGGCGGCTGATTGCACGGGCAGCTCCCGCATCAGGGTCTGCTCCATCGCATGGGGATCCAGGCCAAGGAGGGGCTGGGGGAAGCGCAGGCCAGCCGCTTGGCTTACGGCTTCCACCCCCAGGCGTTCGCTGCCGCGGACCTGCAGCTGTTGGGGGCTGCGCAGGGTCCATCCTTGGGTGAGGAGCACCCAGCCAAGGCCACTGGCGGCTGCGCTGAACCACAGCAGCCGCCAGAGCTGGATCAAGCGATCTTGACGGCGCTCGCGACGCAGGCGACGACGGCGCTCGACTCCAGGGGGGAGCGGCGCTTCAGTGGTCCGCGAGGCTGATTTTGAGGCTGCACGGCGACGGCTCACAGGTCGCAGCGGGCCGTGGCCATCAACTGGCCCATCCAGCGGCGGGCTCGCTCCGCATCCGAGAAGGGCACATCCATCTGCTGCCCTCCACCGATCAGGCGCAAGCGACAACGGCCCTGGGATTCATGGGCCAGCGGCGCTTCTCCTGAGGCAAGGGCCATCAGTTCGACCATTTCCAGGGTCTTGATTGCAAAGCGTCCTTGCTCTTCAAACTTTCCGGCTGAAAAACTGCTCCAGTGCAGTTCACCATCCTTGACGCGGGCGGCGCCGCAGCCATCGAGTTTGGCTAGTTCCGCGCCTTCAGCCCAGCTGCGGAACAGCGATTGGCGACGGCGCTCCAGCCAGCCCAGGGCTGCTAGCAGCACAAAGACGAGAAGAAGCGGAAACCAGAGCAATCCGTGAATCATCGCCAGTTCAGAGCCCAGCCTTTCTCCAGGCGCTCATTCTCGCGCGTTCTCCACCAGTCGTGCCACCAGTGTTTCCAGGGGTAGCCCGCTGGCGTTCCAGAGCATGGGGTACATGCTCAGGGAGGTGAAACCTGGAAGCGTGTTGATTTCATTGATCCAAAGCTGGTCTTGATGGTCGTCGTAGAAAAAATCAACGCGGGCCATCCCGCTCACGCAGAGAGCGCGGCAGGCCGCAAGGGCCATCTGGCGCACTTGATCGGAGTGATGGGATGCAATCGGGGCGGGAATCAGGGTGTGGCTGAGGCCGTCGCTGTATTTGGTCGTGTAGTCGTACCAGTCGGCGTCAAAGCGGATTTCACCCACCACCGAGGCCTCGAGTGTTTTGACACCGATCACGGCACATTCCAGCTCTCGAGCCTTGACTCCCTTCTCGACCACGATGCGCTGGTCGAGTTCAGCGGCGAGATCGAGGCCTTCGTTCAGCTCCTGACGTGTGCGCGCTTTGCTGATGCCTACCGAGGAGCCGAGGTTGGCCGGTTTCACAAAACAGGGATAGCCGAGCTCTGTCTCAATGCGCTCCAGGAGCTTGGAACGCTCTTCGGGCTTGGTGAGTTGCTCAGCATTGAGACCCACATAGGGCACCTGGGCGAGTCCGGCGGCAGCGAAGGCCGCCTTCATGGCCAGCTTGTCCATCCCCACAGCAGACCCGAGCACGCCAGCCCCCACGAAGGGCTTGCCCATCAGCGTGAAGAGCCCCTGCACGGTGCCATCTTCACCATTCGGACCATGCAGCACCGGGTACCAGACGTCGATGGACGCAGCGCCGGATGGCAGGCCACCAAACCCTTGCGGGGGTAAGGGATCGGGAAGATCACTGTTCTCTGCCGCTTGGCCGCTGGCGAGCACCGCCTCAGCAATAGCTTCCGGCCACCAGCGGCCCTCCAGATCGATATAAAACGGCGTGACCTCGAAACGCTCTCGGTTTGCAGCGCTGCGCAGGGCGGTGATCACGGTGCTGGCCGACCGGATCGAGACCGCGTGCTCTCCTGAGGCACCACCGAACACCACGCCGACGCGAACTGAAGAGCTGGGCATGGAGAGGTGCCTAGGCGGGCGGGAGCGCCAAAGGTATCAGCCGCTGACAGGGGTGCCACTGAGGGAGAAGGAGCGCACCGCGTCAATGCGGACCTTCACGGTGTCTCCGGGTTGGAAGCTGCGGCCATCCTCAGACCGTCCACTGAAAAAGGTGAGCCGGTTGGTCCGAGTCCGTCCCATCAGCTGGCTGGTGTCCTTGGGATTGATGCCCTCAGCCAGCACCTCCTCGATCCGGCCGGCATACCGGTCATTGCGCTCGCGTGCCGTGCGCTCCACGAGGGCGTTCAGTTCCTGCAGACGAGCCACCTTCACGTCTTCGGCAAGTTGGTTGTCCCAGTCGGCCGCCGGCGTGTTCGGCCTCGGTGAATAGGCCGCCGTATTCACCTGATCGAAGCCGATCGCTTCGACTAAATCGAGAGTGCGCCGGTATTGGGCGTCGGTCTCTCCAGGGAAGGCGACAATCACATCGGCACTGATCGCTGCATCCGGCATCCGCTCCCGGATCCGGTCAATGATGCGTCGATAGCGCTCCACCGTGTAGCCGCGCGCCATGGCACGCAGGACATCGTTGTCGCCGCTTTGGAATGGGATATGGAAGTGTTCGCACACCTTGGGCAGATCCGCACAGGCATCGATCAGCCGCTCGGTGAAATAGCGGGGATGGCTGGTAGCGAAGCGCAGACGCTCGATGCCCTTCACGTCATGCACCTGGTGGAGTAGGTCCGTGAGGGTGTGTTGGCGACGGCCCTCGCTGGTGATCCCGGGTAGATCCCTTCCGTAGGCATCGATGTTTTGCCCCAGCAGCGTGATTTCCTTGAAGCCCTGGGCTGCCAGTCCCTCCATCTCGAGTCGGATCGCCTCCGGGAGCCGTGATTGCTCCTTACCGCGCACCGAAGGCACCACGCAGTAAGTGCAGCGTTCGTTGCAGCCGTAGATCACGTTCACCCAACCGCAGATCGTGCTGTCACGGCGGGCGGTGGTGATGTCTTCGAGGATGTGGTGCTCTTCGGTGGCCACCACCTGCTGGCCGCTGTCCACCTGTTGGAGGAGCGTTTCCAGGCGGTTGGCATGTTGGGGGCCCATCACCAGGTCGAGTTCGGGCACGCGGCGGAGCAGCGACTCACCCTCCTGCTGGGCCACGCAGCCAGCGACGACCAGGGTGAGATTGGGATTGCTGCGTTTGCGTTGGGCCTGCCGGCCTAGATAGCTGTAAACCTTCTGCTCGGCGTTGTCTCGAATCGTGCAGGTGTTGTAAAGCACCAGATCGGCTTCAAGCTCTGCGCTGGCCTCCCTGTAGCCCATCGACTCGAGGATGCCCGCCATCCGCTCGGAATCGGCCTTGTTCATCTGGCAGCCGAAAGTGGTGATCCAGTAGCTGCCCCGTTGCGTGGGGCTGCTGATGGGGGAGGCGGAGACGGTCAAGGCGGACGGCGTTCCGGTGAACCGGTGTGGGCTTTGCTCCCATCAGTGTCGGACACGACGGTGCTGTGCCAGTTTGAGGATCGGTGCATTTGATGGGATGGGCTGGGCCCTGCGGCGATTCCCCCTCTCCAAGGCTGTGCCTCTGGCGATCAGTCGGGGCACGACCGCGTCAGTGGAGCATCTGTTGCTGCAGCTGGAGGCAGAGGGCTGCATCGGTCTGGGGGAAACCGGTGGTTTCGACACCGGCCATCGCCACTACGCCATCGATGCCCTTCAGGCCGAGTTGGAGTCGGTGCTGCCTCTGTTGGACTCCCTGGATCCTGCCGATCGCGGGGCAATCGCGGATCGGATCGCTCCCCTTTCCCCCCCGGCTCGGTGCGCCATCGACCTCGCCCTTTGGGACTGGTGGGGCAAGCGACTTGGCCAGCCCCTCTGGCGACTGCTGGCCCTGCCGGCCGAGAGGCCCGTCGAGACGTGCTCTGTCGCCACCAGTGTCACCCTCGGCTTGGCCTCGGTGGACCGGGTGCTTGAGCGACTTCAGCGCTGGTGGCAGCTGCTGCCGGCTTCACGGATCAAATTGAAGCTCGGCAGCCCGGATGGTCTCGACCACGATCGGGCCCTGCTGGAGGCCGTGGCAGAGGCGATCGAGCGGGAAGGACAACGCCGGCAAGAGCCCTTGGAGCTGCAGGTGGATGCCAATGGAGGCTGGACGCTGGACCAGGCCCGGCGGATGCTCAGCGACCTCCAAGGCCATGGGGTGGTGCTGCTGGAGCAACCCCTGCCGGCTCAGGTCGATCCAGAGGAGGACCGCCTTGCCTTTGCAAGGTTGAAGCCCGATTGTCCGCTGCCTCTCGTGGCGGATGAAAGTTGCTGGGATCTGAATGATCTGCTTCGGCTTGCCCCCCATGTCGATGGGGTCAACCTCAAGTTGCTCAAAACCGGAGGCTTGAGTGAGGCGCTGCTCATGGCCCTGGTCGCCCATCGCCTCAATCTGGCGCTGATGGTGGGTTGCTATTCCGACAGCACCTTGCTCAATGGAGCCGCCGCCCAGCTGTTGCCCTTGATTCGTTGGCCGGATTTAGACAGTCATCTCAATCTTGTCGATGATCCCTTCACGGGGTTGCCCATCAGTGCGGACCGCCTGGGAGTGCCCAGGACCCTCGGCCTCGGGATTGATTGGCAGGAGGTGAGGCTCTGATGCTTCGCGCTGACCATCCCGTGGTGCTTCTCCAGCACGGCGGGCTGGATTCACTCACCGGCAAGACCGGCCTGGCGATGCTTCGGCACCGTCGCGGCCCGATCGTGGCTGTGATTGACCCGGCTCATGCAGGGGCAGACCTCGAGGCAGTCACAGGGATTCCGCGCGCCGTGCCGGTGGTGGCAGATCTCCAGTCGGCTCTCCCCTACGGTCCTGCTGTGGCGGTGGTGGGTCTGGCTCCCTCGGGGGGGCGCTTGCCGGAGCCGGTGCGGGCCGATGCTCTGGCGGCCCTACGGGCTGGCCTCAGCCTGGCCAGTGGCCTGCACACCCGCTTGGCAGACGATCCCGAGCTCAAAGCGGCCTGCCGGCCCGATTGCTGGATCTGGGATCTGCGCTGCGAACCCCCTGGTCTTGTGGTGGCCCAGGCCAGGGCAGCAGCCCTTCCCCAGCAACGTGTGCTGGCGGTGGGCACCGACATGGCGGTTGGCAAGATGAGCGCTTGTCTTGCCCTGCAGGCCGCGGCCGAACGTCGTGGCCTGCCGAGTGCGTTTATCGGGACAGGTCAGGCGGGGATCCTGATCAGTGGGTCCGGTGTGCCGCTGGATGCCGTGCGAGTGGATTACGCCGCTGGGGCGGTGGAGGCCGCTGTCCTGCAGGGGGCGGAAGGCCTGCCGGTGGAAGGGATGGTGTTGGTGGAGGGGCAGGGCTCCCTTTGCCATCCGGGGTCCACGGCCACGCTGCCCCTGCTGCGGGGGAGTCAGCCCACGGCGTTGCTGATGGTGCATCGGGCCGGACAGGGCACGATCGAGCGGCTTCCCGAGGTGCCCTTGCCCCCGCTGGCGGAGCTGGTGCAGCTCTGCGAAGGTCTCGCTGCGATTGCTCGCCCTGTTCAAGCGGCGCCGCCTGCCAAGGTGCGGGCGCTGGCGCTGAACACGGCACGCCTTGAGCCGGCGGAGGCGCAACAAGCCGTGGACGCGATCGCCGCTGAGCTGAACCTGCCCTGTGCGGATCCCCTCCGCATGGTTGCTGGCTGCCATGGCGCCGACCTGCTGCTCGATGCCTTGTTGGCGCCCTGAGCCAGGGGGACAAGGAGTGCCGAAGCTCTCATCTGTTTGAAAAGGGCGAGCGAGGGGATTCGAACCCCCGAATAGCGGCGCCACAAGCCGCTGCCTTAACCACTTGGCGACGCCCGCCGCGTCGGTAAGAATCTACCAACTTGCCTACAGCACTCTGTCGCCCGACTCCCCTCAGCCCCTCTCGAGCAAGAGAAGGGGGTTTAGTCAGGCACAGCTGGCCTGCGGGGTGATGGTTCTTGCTGCCGGCAGTGCCCTGGTGGTGACCAACCCCTCGATGGGCGATTACAAGCAGCACGCCGGTGCTCAGCTGGTGCGACTCGCCACCGAGGAGCTGTGCGACCGCCAGGGGTTGCCCATGGTGCTACGCCTCTGGATCCGAGATTGTCCCCGTCTGGTGGCTGATCAGCGTGCCGGCCTGGAAACCCTGGCTGGCCGTTTCACGCAGCGTCTCAATCTTGGTGTGGCCAGCGTGTTCACCACCAGGGTGGGCGGTCAGGATCTGCTCCCGTCGCTGCGATTGCCTGGATACACGATCACCACCCTCGGCCTGGCCGGTCATTTCATCACCCTCAGCAGCCGTGCTGATGGGGGGCGGCTGGAGTGAACCGTTCCTTCAGCTCCATAGTTCAGCAGGGTGGCGCAGGTGGAACGATCAGGGCCTGGGTGCCCGATCTGCTGCTTCAGCTTCCGGAGCAGGCGAGGCCTCGCTCGAGCGCTGAAGGATTGGTGGCCGTGGAGCTGGCTTGGCAGGGGGGTGTGCTCACGGCACTGCGGCCGATCAGCGCCGAGCATTCGCCGCCTGATGGCATGGTGCTGCCGCGCCTGGTGGAGCCCCATGCCCATCTCGACAAAGCCTTCAGCTGGTCGGAGTATCCCAATCTCAGCGGCACCTACGACGGTGCGATGGCGGCCAATTTGCGGGAGCACCAGACCCGCACGGCCGAGCTGGTGCATGCCCGCGGTGAACGGGCTTTGCGTTTGGCCTGCCGCCATGGCGTCAGAGCGATCCGCAGTCATATCGACAGCCTCGGGCCCGGTGCCGTTTGCAGTTGGGAGGCCCTGCTGGATCTGCGCCAGCACTGGCGTGATCGCATCGATTTGCAGCTGGTGGCCCTGTTACCGGTGGAGCACTGGTCAAGCTCCGATGGGCAGCGCCTGGCGGCCTGGATCGCCTCCCGGGGCGGCTTGCTCGGTGGGGTGATTCCATCGCCTTGCCCTGGCCGGGACATGCGCGCTGCCCTGCGTCGCTTGCTGGAGCTCGCGGAGGAGCTCGGCTGCGGGGTGGATCTGCATATCGATGAGGCCGATGCCTATCCCGCCGCTGGTGTGGGACAGCTGCTGCGAAGCATGCACGGTCTGTCGCTGTCTGTGCCGGTCACCTGCAGCCATGCCAGCAGCCTCGCGTTGCTTAGGGCTGAACCGCTGCGACGGCTCGCGGATCGGATGGCGGAGCATCAGCTTCAGGTGGTGGCCCTGCCCCTGACCAACGGTTGGCTGTTGGGCCGTCAGCGAGACAGCACGCCCTATCGCCAGCCCCTGGCACCGATCCGTCAGCTCCAGCGTGCCGGTGTGCGTGTTGCGGTGGGAGGCGACAACATTCAGGACTGCTGGTTCCCTGGCGGCAACCTCGATCCGCTGGCCTTAATGGCTGCCAGCTTGTTCAAGGCGCATCTGGCTCCTTGGGAAAAGCTTGGACTGGAACCCTTCAGCAGCGAAGCAGCCCGGTTGATGGGGCTCATCTGGGATGGTGTTTTGCGGCCTGGAGCACCGGCGGATCTGATGCTTCTCGAGGCGTCCAGTTGGTCTGAGGCGCTGTCGGAGCCGCCCCGTCGGCGCGTGTTGATCAACGGCGAATGGCTGGACCCGTTCCCGGGTCACGCAGAGTTGCAACACTGAGCGCAGCGACCGCGGGCCAAGGCCATGGAACCGAGAGTTCTGGAGGGATTGCTCGAGGAGCTCACCGGGCTGGAGCAGCTGAGCGTTTGGCGTGATCCCGCTGATCTGGAGCGATTCTCCCGTGATGCCTTCGACTATTCACCGGTGCTGCTCGAGCGGCTGAGGAGCTGCCGTGCCGATCTGGTGGTGCGACCTGAGAGCGTTGCTGCCGTGATGGCGGTGGCTGCTGTCTGTGCACGCCATCAGGTGCCGCTCACCCTTAGGGGAGCGGGGACGGGGAATTACGGCCAATGCGTGCCTCTCGAGGGAGGGGTGGTGATGGTGATGACAGCCCTGAATCGTGTGCGCGCCATCGAGGCCGATAGCGGCGTGGTGGAGGTGGAGAGCGGTTGTCTGCTCAAGGAGTTGGATCAGTCTCTGGGTGCCCACGGTCGTCAGCTCCGCTTGCTGCCGAGCACCTGGCGCAGCGCCAGCGTGGGTGGCTTCATCGCCGGGGGATCCGGCGGTATCGGTTCGGTGCGCTGGGGATTTCTCAGGGATCCGGGTCATCTGCTCGGCCTTGAGCTGGTGACCCTGGAGCCGGAACCACGGTTGCTGCGGCTTGACGGGGCCGATGCAGAAGCTCTCAATCACGCCTACGGAACCAACGGAATCCTCACGGCTCTGCAGCTGGCCACGGCGCCGAGGGTGCCGTGGCAGGAAGTGAGCATCGACTGTGATGACTGGGGAGATGCCTTGCAGTTGGCCACGCTCTGTCAGCGCTCCGCCCTTGAGCTGCATCTCTGCACCCTGCTCGATCGATCGATTGTCGATCGGCTGCCCCCTTGGAGTGGCCCGGCGGGTGGCCGTCATCGCTTGCTGCTGCTGGTGGCACCTGATGGTGTTGCCACGCTTGAGCGTCTTGCCGCCCGCTCAAACGCCATCATCGTGCGAATCGGAGCGGAGGCCGCCCACCGCGGCAACGGTCTGCGGGAGCTGAGCTGGAACCACACCACGCTGCACTGCCGAAGCGCAGAGCCCGGTTGGACCTATCTGCAGATGCTGCTTCCCCAGCCAGAACAGGCTCTGATCGAGGCCTTGCGGGTCGACTGGGGGGATGATCTGCTTTGGCATCTCGAGGGGGTGCGCCATTGGGGTGGGGCCCGCCTGGCCGCCCTGCCACTGGTGCGTTGGCGCGGCGTTGAGGCTCTGGAGCGCTTGATGGCGCAGTGCCGTTCCCTCGGCGCAGTGTTGTTTAACCCCCATGTGCTCACGGTGGAGGACGGGGGGCTGGGGGTCATTGACGGTGACCAGGTGGCGGCCAAGGCTCGGTTTGATCCCAAGGGATTGCTCAACCCAGGAAAGCTGAGGGGCTGGACGGGCTGATTGGCCTTAACAGCTGGTCTGCCTTAACAGCTGCTTTGCTTTAACAGCCAAGACTGTCGCGGGTGGCCACGCCAGTGCCGGGGTGGACGCCCTCTGCGTCTTGGCATAAGCGGCGCACATCATCACGATCCAGCAGGGCATCGCTGAAATCTGCCCCTTCGATGCGGGCCCCGGCGAAGCTGCTCCCGGATGCAATCACGCCGCTCAGCAGCGCCTCGCGCAGGTCGGTGCCCGTGAAATCAGCCCGGTCCATTAGGGCATCGGACAGATCGGCGCCCCTGAAATCAGCATCAGCGAAGGCCCCCTGGGTGAAGATGGCTCCGTGCAGATCGGCAGCGCTGAAATCGGCGCCTCGGCCCACGGCGCCGGCAAACGATGTGTTCCTCAGGTCCTGACCATGGAAGTCATGGCCGCTTTGATTGGTGAGGGTGTAATCCACCCGCGCCTGAAACAGTGCCTTGTCCTGAAGGCCCACTCCAGAACTGGTGTCCAACGCCTGGACTGCTTCGATGGGGCCAACGGCCAGGCCGATCAGGAGTGCGCTGATCAGGAAGTGGTTCAGCCAGCGGCGTAGCGACAGCAAAAGGTTTGGCATGACGGGCGCGCGGCGGCAGGGTCTTCACTCTGCCCGGAGAAGGCCGCGCCCGAGCAGATCCCCCAGCAGATAGAGCGATCCGGCAATCACCGGGCGCGCCTGCGGCCATCCCGCCTGTTCCAGCTGCTCCAGGGCGGTTTCCACTGGCTCGCGGCCGTCGGCCTCTCGCAGCTGGGTTGCGAGTTCTGGGCAGGAGGCCTTGAGGGCCTCGGCGCTCCAACTGCGGTGGCCGTTCACCGGCACGATCCAAGCGCGGTCCTGGGGTTGCAGCAGGCTGCGAAGCATCGCTGGAGCCTCCTTGTGGCTCTGGATGCCCAGAATCCAGTTCAAACCCAGACTCTGACCGCTCCAATGGGCGCGCTCCCCTGCGAGTCGCTCGGCCGCTGGCGGATTATGGGCGCCATCCACCAGAACCTGTCGCTGGCGCCAGAGCAGTGGTTGAAGACGTCCTGGCCATCGGGCCGCGGCGAAGCCGTGGCGAATGCTGGCCGCATCCACCGGCCAGCCTCGGGCGGCGATCTGCTGCAGCACCTCCAGCGCCACAGCGCCGTTGTCCCGTTGCCAGATGCCATCCAGCCCCAGCTGCCAGTCGGCACCCAGGGGGCTGACTTGAATCAGTTGGGCTCCCACCTGATCGCAGCGGCGGGCGAGCACGGCGTTCACCTCGGCTGCCTGGGGGGCGGTGATCACCGTGGCACCGGCTTGGATGACGGCCGCTTTCTCTCCCGCCACCGCCGTCAGCGTCACCCCCAGATGCTCACAGTGATCGAGGCCGATCGAGGCCACCGCCACCAGGGGGCGATTCGGGTGGGCCGTGGTCGCATCAAGGCGTCCGCCCAGGCCAGCTTCCAGCACGAGCCATTGAACGGATTCGGCTTGGAAGTGAATCAGGGCCGCGGTGATGAGCAGCTCGAAAGGCGTGAGGTTTTCCTGGCGCGCCAGCGGCTGAAGCTCGATCAGTCGTTGGCGCAGGGTTTCAGGCCGGATGGTCTGCCCATCCACGCGGATGCGTTCGCACCAGTCGATCAGATGGGGAGACGTGGTGAGACCGGAGTGGATGCCGGCCGCCGTGAGAGCGCTGTGAATCAGCGTGGCAATGGAGCCCTTGCCGTTGGTGCCCACCACCTGCACCGCGGGGATGCTTTCGGTGGGGGATCCCAGCTGCTTCAACGCACGGTTCATCCGCGCCAGGGAGAGATCCATGCCCCGCTGATCAAACGGCGAGAGCAGATCGTTGAAATTCACGCCTGCAGGCTCTCCAGAGCGGCAGCAAGGCGGCGAATCAAACTCGTCACCTCGCGGCGATTGATCACCAGCGGTGGCACCATCCGCACCACCTGTGGACCGGCCGCCACCAGCAGTAACCCCTGATCAAGGGCTGCTTTCACGACGTCGGCTGCTTGGAACGATCCCTCCTCCCGCAGCACGAGACCCTGCAAGAGCCCCCAGCCCCGTACGCCGCTGAGTTGGTCGGGATGACGCGCTACCAAGGTTTGTAGACCCGTTCGCAGCTGCTCGGCTCTGGCATCGACATTGGCCAGTAGGTGACGACGTTGGAGCTCCCTGGCCACGGTGAGTCCGGCGCGACAGGCAAAAGGATTGCCCCCGAATGTGCTGGCGTGGTCACCTGGCTTGAAATGGTCGGCGTGCTGCTGCACCAGCAGGGCCCCGATCGCATGTCCACCGCCAAGGCCCTTGGCCAGCGTGAAGGCATCCGGTTCGATGCCCAGCTGCTCGTAGCCCCAGAGACAACCGGTTCGACCCATGCCCGTTTGCACCTCATCGAGGATCAGCAGGATCTTGCGCTGGCTGCAGTGCTCCCTGACGGCACGGAAGAAGTCGACTGTGCCGGGATTGACACCGCCTTCGCCCTGGAGCGGTTCGAGCAGAACTGCTGCCACACGCGGACCATTGGCCTCCATCCGGTTGAGCAGAGCCTCGAAACCGTGGAGGTCGTTGTATGGGAAGGTCTCGAAGCCTTCCACCATGGGTTCAAAGCCCGCGTGATACCGGGGCTGTCCCGTGGCGCTGACCGCTGCCAGGGTGCGCCCGTGAAAGCTCGATTGGGCTGTGAGGATCACGGGGCGATCGATGCCGCGGACGGTGTGACCGTGTTTGCGGGCCAGCTTGATGGCCGCTTCATTGGCTTCAGCGCCTGAATTGCAGAAGAAGACGCTGTCAGCACAGCTGTGATCCACCAGCCAACGGGCCAGATCTTCCTGCTCTTGAATCCGATAGAGATTCGAGACATGCTGCAACCGCCTTAGCTGCTGGGACAGAGCCCTGCGCATCGCCGGGTCGCTGTGACCCAGGGTGCAGGTGGCGATGCCAGCCACTGCATCGAGATAACGCCGGCCGCGGTGATCGCGCACCCAGCAACCCTGACCACGCACAAGGGTGATCGGGAAGCGTCCGTAGGTGCCCATCACAGCAGTGGGAGCGGTGGGACTTGAACCCACATGCCCGAAGGCGCTCGATTTTGAGTCGAGTCCGTCTACCAATTCCGGCACGCTCCCCTGCCGCTGATGTTATGCGAGCGCCCTCTGATCCGTACCGATCAGTCTTCGCGGCGTTGCAGCTGGGCGCCTGTGGCGCAGAGCTTGGCCTCGATGGTGTCGTAGCCACGATCGAGATGGTTGAGCCCTGACACCTGGCTGGTGCCGCGGGCTGCCAGACCAGCCAGCACCATCGCAGCGGCGGCCCGGAGATCGCTGCCGGTCACCGGTGCAGCGGTGAGCTGAGGCACCCCTTCCACCACGGCGGTGTTGCCTTGCAAGCGGATCGAGGCACCCATGCGCTGCAGTTCGGCCACGTGTTGCATGCGGTTTTCGTAGATCTTTTCGGTGATCACACTGGTGCCGCGGGCGGTTGTCAGCAGGGCCATGAACGGCGCCTGCAGGTCGGTTGGGAATCCGGGGAAGGGTTGCGTTGTGAGATCGACACCCTGGATCTCGCCTGGGGTGATGGTGATGCCCTCCTCGTCAATGTCGAGCTGGCAGCCACAATCACGAAGCTTTTGGAGCACAGCGCTGAGGTGCTCAGGGACCACGGGGGCAACCCTGAGGGTGGAGCGAGTGATCGCTGCAGCGAGCAGGAAAGTGCCGGCTTCAATCCTGTCGGGGATCACCGAATAGGTGCAGCCGTGCAACTCAGTGACGCCCTCAATAGTGATGGTGGGACCGCCGGCGCCGCTGATCCGAGCACCCATGGCGTTGAGCATGTTGGCCAGGTCTTGCACTTCCGGCTCTTGAGCCGCGTTTTCAATCACGCTGGTGCCTTCGGCCAGAACGGCGGCCATCAGGATCGTCTCGGTGGCTCCGACGCTCGGGCAGTCAAGAACGATCGAGTCACCTTTGAGGCGACGGCTGCGGCCGGGGACGGCAGCGGAGACCACGCCATGCTCCACATTCACAACGGCTCCGAGGGCCTTGAGGCCACGGATATGTTCCACAACAGGGCGGGCACCGATGCGGCAACCACCGGGCAGGGGCACTCGGGCACTCCCAAGGCGGCCAAGGATGGAGCCGATCGCAAAGAAGCTGGCCCGAAGACCATTGACGAGTTCATAGGGAGGTTCGCCGTGCAGAAGCTGTTCGGCGTGAATCTCCACGGTCTCGCCGTCGCGCTGAACACGCACACCCAGGGCTTCAAGAATCTCCGACATTCCATCGATGTCGGTCAGTTGCGGAACGTTCTTGAGGACGACAGGCTCGCTGCAAAGCAAGGCGGCAGTCATCAAAACAAGGGCTGAATTCTTGGCGCCACTCACGCGCAACTCACCCTTGAGGGGGCGTCCTCCTTGGATCTCCAGGTGCGGCTTGAGAATCTCCTGAGACACGGGCGCCGCAGCCGGCATAGCTTGAAGACCTTAAGGAGACGCCCCATGTTGGCAAGGGTGTTTGAGACCGTCTAGACGGCCGGCCCGCAAACTGGATCGCATGCGGTGTGAGCCTTCTGATGAGAGGGAGGTCGATGCCGTATGTTCGATCACGTCGCCTGCGCGACACACGCCCGCGGATGTGGCGGAATTGGTAGACGCGCTAGTTTCAGGTACTAGTGGCAGCAATGTCGTGGGAGTTCAAGTCTCCCCATCCGCACTATTTTGAAAGGGTTGCCCAACCCAAAGCATGATTGTCCTGAAGATCTCCAACTCCTCAGAGGTGGTGGCAGCCAAAGTTGGCAAGTTCTTGGAGTTTTTGACGCCTGATTCGATTGATCAAAACGCTGTTGAAGATCAGGTGATCAAGAAGCTGGTTGAAAATCTGTCCGCCGAAGGCATCAAGGGTGAGATCGCAGCTGTGAAGGGCATTGACCTACAGGGTCAGGAGCTCAGCCTCCATGACGGCATGAAGGTGCGCAAGCACGAGTCGTTCTGAGCGCCCACGATCCGGTCGCTCGTGCGATGGAGAGTCCGCTGATCACCAGCCGGCGTAATCCGTTGGTTGCGCGCCTTCGGGCGCTCGCAGCCCGTGCAGGACGGGAACGCGAGGGGTTGCTCTTGCTGGAGGGCACCCATGGCGTGCAGGAGTTGCAGGGGGCTGAAGCGGCCGTTCATGTGACCGAACTGGTGGCCACTCCCGACTGGATCAGCCGTCATCCCCAGCTGCTGGAGGGGTGGTCATCAGCCCTGCGTGTGCACCAGGTGAGTGAGACGGTGTTGCAGGCCTCCTTATCCACGGTGCATCCCGACGGGGTGGCTTGTCTGCTTCCGCTCTCGGCGTTGCCTCAACCCCCGGCCAAGCCCGAGTTTGTGCTTGCTCTGGATCGCCTCCAGGACCCAGGCAACCTCGGAACGCTGCTGCGTACAGCCCTGGCGGCGGAGGTGGAGGTGGTTTGGCAGGCTTCGGGCGCGGATCCGTTCGGTACCAAGGTGGTGCGGAGTTCCGCGGGTTCCATTCTCCGATTGCCAGTGGAGCGCTTCGGGCCTGGGGAGGACTCAGGGGTGCGCACCTTGGCTGAGAAACTCCAGGGCTTGCGGGACAGGGGCGTTCAGGTCGTCGCCACCCTCGTGCCCGGCGCTCGTGTCGATTGTTCCGTGGTTCCCTACTGGGAGCTGGACTGGACACGACCCACGGCGCTGGTGCTGGGGAATGAGGGGGGCGGGCTTCATGGCGAGCTGCTGGCCTGCTGCAGCCATGGCGTCACCCTTCCCCACAGTGCAAAGGTGGAGTCGTTGAACGTGGCGTCGGCCGCCGTTCCACTCCTGTTGGAACGCCGACGGGCGACAATGACCGCTCCAACGCAGCTGACCGGGTGAGCGACGCCAGTTTCGACTTTGATGTCATCGTGATCGGCGCCGGCTACGGCGGCTTTGATGCCGCCAAGCATGCAGCCGAGCATGGGCTGCGCACGGCGATCATCGAATCCCGCGACATGGGCGGCACCTGCGTGAACCGTGGCTGTGTGCCGTCGAAGGCGCTCCTTGCGGCCAGCGGTCGCGTACGCGAACTGGCGGATGCAGAGCACCTCGCTGGTTTCGGAATTCATGCGGCACCGGTGCGTTTCGAGCGCCAGAAGATTGCGGATCACGCCAACCAGCTCGTGGCGACCATCCGTAGCAACCTCACCAAGACTCTCGAGCGTTCTGGGGTCACGATCATCCGCGGTAAGGGCCGCCTGGAGGGCAGTCAGCGGGTGGGCGTGCGTGAAATCAATGGTGTTGATCGGGTGCTCACGGCCCGCGATGTGATTCTGGCCACGGGCTCCGATCCATTTGTGCCGCCAGGCATCGAAACCGATGGCCGCAGCGTGTTTACCAGTGATGAGGCGGTGAATCTGGAATGGCTGCCCCGCTGGATCGCGATCATCGGTAGCGGCTACATCGGCCTCGAATTTGCCGACGTCTACACCGCCCTCGGTTGTGAGGTCACGATGATCGAAGCGTTGGATCGGGTGATGCCCACCTTTGATCCCGATATCGCCAAGCTCGCTGCCCGCAAGCTGATCGATGGTCGTGACATCGATGCCCGCTCAGGCGTGTTGGCTCAATCCATCAAGCCTGGTGCACCGGTGCAGATTGAGTTGGTGGATATGCAGACCCGTGAGCCGGTGGAGACCCTGGAGGTGGATGCAGTCCTCGTGGCCACGGGCCGGGTGCCAAGCAGCAAGGGGCTCAACCTCGAGGCCCTTGGCGTTGAGACCCATCGAGGCTTCGTTCTGATTGACGACAGCATGCGCGTGCTGGTGAATGGCCAGCCCGTTCCCCATCTCTGGGCTGTCGGCGATGTGACCGGCAAGTTGATGCTGGCCCACACGGCAGCAGCCCAGGGCACCGTGGCCGTGGACAACATCCTTGGCCATTCCCGACAGATTGATTACCGCAGCATCCCAGCCGCCACCTTCACCCATCCGGAGATCAGTTCGGTGGGTCTGAGTGAGGTGGATGCCAAACAGCTGGCCGCGGACCAGGGGTTTGAGCTTGGCGTGGTGCGCAGTTACTTCAAGGCCAACTCCAAGGCTCTCGCTGAACTCGAGAGTGACGGCCTGATGAAGCTGCTGTTCAACAAAGCCAGCGGTGAGGTGCTCGGTGCTCACATTTATGGATTGCATGCGGCTGATCTGATTCAGGAGGTCGCCAATGCCGTCGCCCGTCGTCAGAGCGTGCGGCAACTGGTCACCGAGGTGCACACCCACCCAACCCTCAGCGAGGTGGTGGAAGTGGCCTACAAGCAGGCTGCTGCAGCTTTGGGGGCCTGAGCAATGGAAATCCGGCGCCGTCCCCCGAATCCGCGGATCCAGGTGGCTCACCTGGAATACGCCATCCCCCACGCCGAGGAGGAACCCCGCCACATCCTCGAGAAGATTGTTTGGGAGAAAGACCGGGAGATTGAGGCAGCCCGCCAGCGGATGCCTTTGGATCAGTTGAAGAGCAAGGTGGCCAAGCTGCCGCCACCCCGCGACTTTCTTGCGGCCCTGCGTGCTGCGCCAGTGCTTCCAGCAGTGATTGCAGAAGTCAAGAAGGCCAGCCCTAGCAAGGGAGTGATCAGGGAGGACTTTGACCCTGTGGCGATCGCCCGTGCCTATGCAGCCGGTGGCGCGAGCTGCCTGTCGGTACTCACGGACAAAACCTTCTTCCAGGGAGGTTTTGAGGTGCTGGTGGAGGTTCGCGACGCCGTGGATCTGCCCCTGCTCTGCAAGGAGTTCATCCTCAGCCCATACCAGCTGTATCAGGCCAGGGCAGCAGGTGCCGATGCCGCTTTGCTGATCGCGGCCATTCTGAGCGATCAGGATCTCACTTACTTGCGCAAGGTGGCCTCCAGCCTTGGGCTCACGGTGCTCGTGGAGGTTCACGACGTTGACGAGCTGGAGCGGGTGCTCAGCCTGGGGGGCTTCCCTCTCATCGGCATCAATAATCGAGATCTCACCAGCTTCGAGACGGACCTGGCCACGACAGAAACGCTCACGGCCCAGTTCGGGGAGCGACTTCAGGAGCAGCAGGTTCTGCTCGTGAGCGAATCGGGTCTGTTCAGTCGCGCCGATCTGGATCGGGTTCAGGCCGCTGGTGCAGGGGCTGTGTTGGTGGGCGAAGCGCTGATGCGCCAGCCGGATGTGGAAGCCGGATTGCGCACCTTGATTGCGGGCTAAACGTCCTGCTGAGCCACCAAAAAAAGCCCCCGCGTTGCGGGGGCTTTGCTGAAGAGCAACGAACGGGCTGCTAAGCGATCAACCAGCCGCCAGGTTGGCAGCCACGAAGTCCCAGTTCACCAGCTTGTCGAGGTAGGTGGTGATGTAGTCAGGGCGACGGTTCTGGTAGTCGAGGTAGTAGGCGTGCTCCCACACATCCATGGTGAGCAGAGCCTTCTGGCCATGGGCCAGGGGCAGGTCGGCGTTAGCGGTTTTGGTGATCTTCAGGGTGCCGTTATCGAGCACCAGCCAGGCCCAGCCGCTGCCGAATTGGGTTGCGCCGGCAGTCTTGAACTGTTCAACGAAAGCCTCGTAGCTGCCGAAGTCAGCGTTGATCTTGTCGAGCAGTGCACCACTGGGTTGGCCGCCGCCACCTGGCTTCATGCACTGCCAGTAGAAGCTGTGGTTCCAGACCTGAGCAGCGTTGTTGAACACACCCGCCTTGCTGGCATCACCGGCCACTGCGGTGATGACCTCCTCGAGGCTCTTGTTGTCGAGGTCCGTTCCCTCAATCGCCTTGTTCAGGTTGGTGACGTAGGCGTTGTGGTGCTTGCCGTGGTGGAATTCCAGGGTGGAGCGGGAGATGTGCGGCTCCAGGGCATCCAGGGCGTAGGGCAGCTGGGGAAGGGTATGGGCCATGGGGATGACGTTCGGCGGCGGGATCCTAACGACAGCCCTGCCGCCATAGACGTGCTCCGGAGCCTCAGCCCTTCACCTCCAGCAGTTCCACTTCAAAGATGAGGGTGGCATTGGGGGGAATGATGCCGCCTGCACCACGGCTGCCATAGCCGAGATCGGGGGGAATCACGAGCTTGCGCTTGCCGCCGACTTTCATGCCGGCCACGCCTTCATCCCAGCCTTTGATCACGCGACCAGCGCCAAGGGGGAAGCTGAACGGTCCGCGGTTGTAGCTGCTGTCGAATTCCTTGCCGTTCTCAAGCGTGCCGCGGTAGTTCACAACAACGGTTTGTCCGGCGCTGGCTTCGGCACCGGTTCCGACCACGAGGTCGGTGATGCGAAGGCCGCTGGCGGTGATTTGCGGTTTTTCGACGCTCATTGGTCCGCCCAGGGCGGAGGCATCGGCCTGGTTGGAGTCGGCTGCCATGGCAAAAAGTGTGGGGTTGGGATCCTCAGGATCCAGCTCCATGGGTGCGGTTGCCGCGGCTGAGGGCGCGCTCTTCTCCAGGGCAGGAGCAGTGGCGGCCATGGCAGGGGCGATGGTGGATGGGGCCACGATCTGGCTGACAAGCGCCACCATCAGGCAGGCCACGCAGACGGCAGAGCTGATCAGAATGTCGCGCACGGAGCTGGATTGGCGGGGAGGAGCTGATTGTTGCAGGTTCACTCCTGGCGTTCACGCTGACGCAACTGTTGCTCAAGACGGTCAATCCGGCCGCGCAGTTCATCAAGTTCCCTCTGGCTGGCTAGGCCGAGGTCCTGCAGCAGGTTGTCGCGATTGCGCTCGAGATTGCGTCCCATCTGCTGCTCCAGTTCAGGGGTTTCCCCCCTGAGGGCCTTGAGCACATCGTCCACCAGTGCACTGGCGTGGGAGGGATCCAGCCGACCGCTGCTCACCCATTCCTGGGTCACATAGCGAAGTCGATCCGCCACAAGCGTGGTGGTGCCCAGGCCTCGCAGTAGCAGCTGCTGAAGGGGGTTGGCGGTCTCCATGGCTGATCCCGATCCGGTCCTGCCATCAGGATGGCTTCGCGCTTCGCCGCTGACCATGGGCAATGACCGATCCTTGGCCCTGGTGCAGGGAGGGCTGGGTGGCCTGCTGGCTGGTCTGACGCTTGGCTTGCCGGGGGGCTGGTGGCTTGGTGGACCCCTGTGGATGATCCCAGCACTGGCGCTGCTCTGGTCGGCTCAGCGTCGTCCTGCAGCGGCAGCGCTCTGGGCAGCGGTGGCTGTGCTGGTGAGTCATCGCTGGCTGCTGGCTTTGCATCCGCTCACCTGGATCGGGGTCCCGGCTCCCCTGAGCCTGCCGTTGGCCCTGTTGATCTGGGGCTTTTGCGCTGCTGTCGCCGCTCTGTTGCTGGGGGTCTGGGCGGCCCTGGCGACCTGGATCGACAGCAGTCGCTTCGGCTCCGCTCTGTTGCTGGCCGGGGTGTGGGGCCTGATGGAGACCGCCCTTTCCCGTACCCCTCTGTTTTGGATCGGCGTGGGGGGTTCGCTGTTGCCGGCGGATCCCTGGTTTGCTGGTTTGGCCCGCTGGATTGGTGCCGGAGGGCTGGCGGCCCTGTTGTTGCTGATGGGCTGGTGGCTTTGGCGGGGTGTGCGCTTGGTGCAGTTGCGGATGCAGGGCTGGCGCCTCTGGTTGGCGGCTGGGCTCCTGGTGTTGCTGCTGGCCCATGGCCTAGGTGGACGTCTTCTTGCTTCTGGCCCTGAGCCTGTTCTGGGTTGGCGAGTGGCCCTCTGGCAGCCAGCGATTCCGACCCGAGAGAAGTTTCAGCCTGAGCAGCAGGCCCGTCAGGCCGCCGGCCTGGAATCGGCTCTTGAGCAGGCTGCCCTGCAGGGGGCCGATTGGTTCGTCGCTCCTGAGGGAACCCTGCCCCTCGATGCCCGTCTGCGCAGTCCAGCTCCCCTGCCCCTGCTCAGCGGTGGTTTCCGCTGGCGGCAGGGGCGTCAGCGCAGCGCGTTGCTGCTGATTCCAACGGGTGCAGAGCAGCCCAGTGCCGCCATCGACAAGCACAGGCTGGTGCCCCTCGGTGAATGGCTGCCCGACTGGCCAGGGCTTGGAGCCGGTCTGTCCGCGGTGGGTGGTGTGGAGCCCGGCCCGCCCTCACGCTTTTGGCGGTGGTCAGGGCCACCGGCCGCTGTGGCCATCTGTTACGAACTCAGCAACGGCGCGGCGATCGCCAGGGCGGTGGCGGAGGGAGCCCAGTGGCTGCTCACCATCGCCAACCTCGACCCCTATCCCGTGCTGCTGCAGCATCAATTCCTGGCACTCGCGCAATTGCGCAGTCTCGAGACCGCCAGGCCTCTGCTTAGTGCCGCGAACACCGGGCCAACCGCCACCGTTTCGGCCAATGGTCAAACCCAGTGGCTGCTTCGACCGGGTGTCTCCGGGCTTGCCCTTGCTGAGCTGCATCCCCAGCAGGGAGGCACGGGGTATGTGCGCTGGGGGGAGGGGCCCCTGGGGCTGATCACCCTGTTGGCGGCGCTCGCTGTGCTCAGGCGGCGTTTTGCTGGATCAGGCCGCCCCCCAGCACCCGCTCCCCCGCGTAGAACACCGCCGCCTGGCCGGGGGTGATCGAGAACTGCGGCTCCTCAAAGCGCAGGCGAACCCGTTGGGGGCGATCGGCGGCTGCATCCTCAGCGGTCGGTTCAATCACCTCCAGTTGGGCGGGCACCGGCTGGCTGCGGTACCGCACCTGCACCTCCACCGTGAGGCCCTCGCCGATGGCAGGGGCTGGGATTGAGACCCAGTTCACAGCGCCGACGCTGCAGCCCGTTTCCCCGGCGTCCGCACGGGGGGCGACCACCACTCTGTTCATGGCTGGATCAAGGCGCACCACGTGCAGTGGCTCGCTCCAGGCCACCCCCAGACCCTTGCGCTGGCCAATGGTGAAATGCTCGATGCCGTCGTGCTGCCCCACAACGGTGCCATCGCGCAGCACGATCTCCCCCTGGCGGGGAGGCAGGTAAGCATCGAGAAACGCGCGCATGGAGCCGTGGTGATCCGCCAGGCAAAGGTCCTGGCTCTCCGCTTTTTTGGCGGTGCGTAGACCATGGCGTTCTGCTTCGGCCCGCGTGTCGCCCTTGGTCAGCTCTCCAAGGGGGAACACCAGGCGGCCCAGGGCCTCCTGCGGCAGGTCGTAGAGGAAATAACTCTGATCTTTTTGGCTGTCGAGGCCTCGCAGCAACTGGTGGCGGCCGTTGTCGCTCTGATCACCATGGCGGATGCGGGCGTAATGGCCTGTGGCGATCCTGGAAATGCTGCGCTCGTCCTGCGCCCAGCGGAGCATCGGGCCGAATTTCACCTCACGATTGCAGCGGGAACAGGGGAGTGGTGTGACGCCGTTGCCATAACCCTCCACCAGGAAGGTCACGATCTGCTCCTTGAAATGCTCTCGGAAATCGACCACATGATGCGGAATCTCGAGCTGCTCGCAGATGCCTGCCGCATCCACCAGCCCCTCGGCGCAGCAGGCGCCCTTGCCGCTCATCAACCAGAGGGTGAGCCCCTCCACCTGCCATCCGGCCTCCACCAGGAGTGCAGCGGTCAGGGAGCTGTCGACCCCGCCCGAGAGACCAACCGCGACGCGGTGCTCACCAGGCCAGAGGCGCAGGCGTGCGAGGGCCTGTTGCCCTGCATCGGTGGCCGGAGCTGAACCCATGGGCGGTTGTGTCTGATCTCTCCATAGTGAGGTCCCGGCTGCCTGTTCGTGTCCTGGCCCTCACCCGACGCTGATCACTGGTTGGTGAGTTCGGAGCGGATGACCACCCTCGAGCGGGAGTGGCTCGCCAGCGGCCTCCCTGTTGCGGCGTTGATGGAGAAGGTGGGCTTGGCGATGGCCGCCTGGTTTCTTGCCCGCCCAGAACTCCTGCGTGAGGGTGTGCTCGTGCTCGTGGGGCCGGGCCATAACGGCGGTGATGGTTTGGTGGTGGCCAGAGAGTTGGCTCAGGCCGGCGTAGCGGTTCGCCTTTGGGCGCCCCTGCCGATTCGACAGCCCCTCACCGAACAGCACTGGAGCCATGCCCGCTGGCTTGGGCTGCCTGTGCTTGAGGCGGATCCAGACCCGTCGGACCCGATGCTTTGGATCGAGGCGCTCTTCGGGCTTGGTCAGCATCGGCCGTTGCCGGAAACCCTGGCGGTTCTGTTCCGTGAGCGCGAGCAGTATCGACCCGGACGCCTGGTGAGCCTGGACGTGCCCGCTGGCCTGGATGGAGACACGGGCATCCCCCATTCGGGGGATGCGGCGGTGGCCATGGCGACCCTGACGGTCGCGCTGATCAAGAAGGGGCTGGTGCAGGACTCGGCCCTTGCCCATGTGGGGACACTCCATCGGCTGGATGCCGGCATTCCCAACCGTCTGCTGCCCGATGGCTCCTCGGCGGAATGCCTTGGACTGATGCCCAGTGATTTGAACGCTCTCTCCTGGCCTCAGCCATCACGAAGGGCCATGAAATACGAGCGGGGGCGAGTGTTGCTGGTGGCGGGCAGCGATCGATACCGAGGGGCGGCTCTGCTCGCCTTGCGGGGTGCACTAGCCAGCGGTGCTGGCAGTGTGCAGGCGATCGTGCCGGAGTCGATCGCGCCATCCCTTTGGCAGCAGGTCCCTGAGGTGGTGGTGGCCACGGCTGTTCCCAGTACAGCGGCTGTTGCTGGCCAGGCGGATTGTGGCAGCGCGGCGGATGGTGGCATGGCCTGGGCTGATGCCCTCGCTCGTCAGGACATCGGACGTTTGGATGCCTTGCTGATCGGACCTGGTCTTGGCTCAGCCTGCAGCCCCTGGGATCGGGCGGCAGCTCCCTTGCTTGCGTTCCCCGGTGTGCTGGTTCTCGATGCCGATGCCCTCAATCAGTTGGCCCTTTCGGATCAGGGCTGGCGCTGGCTGCAGCGGCGTCGCGCAGTGACTTGGATCACGCCCCATGCCGGGGAATTCCGTCGACTGTTCCCTCAGATCGATCTGGCCAACCCGCTGCTGGCTGCCAAGGAGGCAGCCGCGTGTTCCGGTGCTGTGGTGCTGCTGAAGGGTGCCCACAGCGTGATCGCTGCACCCGATGGCAGTGTTCGCCAGCTTGTTGAGACGGATGCCCATGTGGCCCGCACCGGCCTGGGTGATGTGCTGGCCGGCCTCGCCGCAGGCTGGGCGGCTCAGGGACCGGTCATGGAGTGGCAGGCGGAACCGTTGGCTGCTGCTGCATTGATGCATGCGACGGCCGCAGCGCGCTGCCGTGGTTCGAGTGCTGCCGGGGATGTGGCGGCCAGCCTGGCGCGCCTGATTCGTCAGCTGCAATCGCAGTAAGTGGTTGATGCAAAAGCTGCATGCGCGTTCATCGCGCCATTGGATTGGCTCCCTTGAGCAGGCATTTGTGTCGTTTTCCTTTCATGAATCTGAAGGGTTGCTGAAAACACATCACTGCTTCTGGTTTTCATAGGAAAGTCTCTTCACGCACTTCTTGCGGAGACGCAATGGCATCCCTCGCAGCGGGTCTTGCTGAGACTCAAAAGCGACGCAGCAGTGATCCAATCAGTTGGTATCTCGCAACAATTGGCCGTATTCCTTTGCTGACTCCTGCTGAGGAGATTGAGCTTGGTAATCAGGTGCAAGCGATGATGCGTCTCACCGAAGATGGAACTGTGCCGGCGGATTCTGAATCGCACAGTGCTCAGGATCGCCGGATGATTCGTGTCGGCAAGCGCGCCAAGGAGCGCATGATGAAAGCGAATCTTCGCTTGGTTGTCAGTGTTGCAAAGAAATATCAGGGAAAAGGTTTGGAGTTGCTTGACCTGATTCAAGAGGGTTCTCTTGGCTTAGAGCGAGCTGTTGAAAAATTCGACCCCACCCGTGGTTACAAATTCTCCACCTATGCCTTTTGGTGGATTCGTCAGAGCATGACCCGGGCGATTGCTTGTCAATCCCGCACGATTCGCCTGCCCGTTCACCTGAGTGAGCGGCTCACCACGATCCGCAAGGTGACCCTCGATCTCGCTCACAAGCTTGGGGCGATGCCGAGTCGCATGGAGATCGCCGAGGCGATGGAGATGCCGATGGACGAGCTTGACTCGTTGCTGCGTCAGGCCCTGACCACCAGCAGTCTTGATGCTCCCGTGAATGGGGAGGAGGGACGCAGCTTTCTTGGCGATCTCATTGCTGACAGCAATTCCGATGAGCCGCTCGACAAGGTGGAGCAATCGATTCATCACGAACAGCTCGGCCGTTGGCTCACCCACCTCAGTGAGCAGGAGCAGCACGTCCTCGCTTTGCGTTTCGGTTTGAATGGCAATGAGCGCCACACCCTTGCCGAGATCGGCCGTCTAATGGAGGTGTCTCGGGAGCGGGTGCGTCAGGTGGAGCTCAAGGCCCTACGCAAGCTGCGCAATCTCACCCGCAGGATGCCGAGCATCTGAATCAGTTGCTGGTCACTTCCTGATCAGTCTTCGGCCCAGATGTAACGGGTCAGTTCCGAACCATCGGGTTCTGGAGCTGCGAGGGCGAAGTCAACGCAATCCTGCACTTCAGCGTCGATTTCTTTTTCGATCGCGCGTAGATCCTCGCTGCTGGCTAAGCCTGCACCCACCAGATCTCGCTCCAGAGCCTTGAGCGGGTCGCGTTGGGCCCAGAATTGCTTCTCTTCCTCTGCCCTTAGCTCGTCGGGGTCGGCGAGGGAATGGCCACGGAAGCGGTAGGTGAGGCACTCGAGCACGGTGGGGCCTTCACCAGCACGGGCGCGCTCCAGAGCCCTTTGGGTGGCAGCGCGCACGGCCAGAACATCCATGCCATCCACCTCTTCACCGGCCATGCCGAAAGCGCCGGCCTTGCGCCAGATCTCTGGGTCACTGGTGGCGCGGTCATGGGCCATGCCAATCGCCCACTTGTTGTTTTCCACCACGAAGATGATGGGCAGCTTCCAAAGCTGGGCCATGTTCAGGCATTCAAAGAACTGGCCGTTGTTGCAGGTGCCGTCCCCGAAGAAGGCCGCTGTCACCGCATTGCTTGAGGCATCACCAAGGGCGTCGCGCTTGTAGCGGCTCGTGAAGGCGGAGCCCAGGGCAACCGGAATCCCCTCACCGATGAAGGCATAACCACCAAGCAGGTGATGCTCCTTGGAAAACAGGTGCATGGAGCCCCCCCGGCCCTTGCTGCAGCCGGTTTCTTTCCCGAACAGCTCACTCATGACCTCCCTGGCCGGGACTCCAGCGCTGAGGGCGTGCACGTGATCGCGATAGGTGCTGCAGAACCAGTCGTGCTGGCGCTTCATGGCACCGATGACTCCGGTGCTCACCGCTTCCTGCCCGTTGTAGAGGTGCACGAAGCCAAACATCTTGCCCCGGTAGTACATCTCGGCGCACTTGTCCTCAAACCGTCGCCCCAGGGTCATGTCCCGGTAGAGGGCAAGTCCTGTCTCCCGATCCACCGTGGCCCGCTGGGCCGTCACAAGCGATGAAAGCCTTTCGGCATGGGGGCCCGCCATGGAGGCGCTGGCGCCGGAGAGAGCGCTATCCATTGCGATGTTTTGGCTCATCCCAGGCCTTTCGTGATGAGTAACTTTAAGGGTCAGCCCACAGGGAATGGGCAAAAACCCTGACACTGCCTACAGTCTGCTGCCAATGGCTGCATCGCAGTTGGACTTGCCGATCGATCATTTCCGCCTGCTAGGCGTCAGCCCATCGGCCGAGGCTGATGTCATCCTGCGCACGCTGCAGCTAAGAATCGATCGTGCCCCTGATCAGGGGTTCACCCATGAGGCCCTGCAGCAGCGGGCGCAACTCCTGCGGCTCTCGGCTGATTTGCTCACCGATCCTTCCCGTCGCCGAGACTATGAGGCGACCCTGATGGAGCTGGGTCGTGATCATCCCGGAGATACGGCTGGTCTTGACCTTCCCTCCAGCCGTGAGGTGGCAGGTCTGATCCTGCTGTTGGAGGCCAATGCTCCCCACGAGACCTTCCAGCTGGCCCGCCAGGCTCTGCAGCCGCCGCAGGCCCCGGCCTTAGGAAGTGGCCGGGAGGCTGATCTGGCCTTGCTGGCCGGCCTGGCCTGTCGCGCTGCTGCTGAGCAGGATCAGGAGCGGCGGCGCTACGAGTCGGCTGCCGTGCTTCTAGGCGAGGGGCTTCAGCTTCTTCAGCGTGTTGGAAAGCTGCCCGAACTTCGTCGCATTCTTGAGCAGGAGCGAGATCAGCTCACCCCTTACCGGATCTTGGATTTGCTCAGTCGTGACCTGGCTGAACAGATGGCAAGGCGCGAAGGACTTGAACTGCTCGAGCGCTTTGTGGAGAGGCGTGGCGGACTGGAAGGAGATCTTCAGGCCGTTCTGGATCAAGGATCTGAAACAAGCCCTGAGTCGGGCATGCCCCAGGGGGAGTTTGAGCTGTTCTTCCAGCAAATCCGCCGCTTTCTGACGGTGCAGGAACAGGTGGATCTGTTTGAGCGCTGGCAGGCCCAGGGCTCCGCTGATGCGGCATTCCTTGGGGTCATGGCGCTGACGGCTGCTGGTTTCTCCCGTCGCAAGCCCGAGCGACTCGATCAGGCGCGCCAACGGCTTCGTGACCTGGCCCTCGAAGGGTTGGACACCCGTCCGCTGCAGGGCTGTCTTGACCTGCTGCTCGGCGATGTGGAGCATGCCCAGGGGCATTTCCAGGCCAGCACCGACGCTGAATTGCAGCAATGGTTGCAGCGCCATCCCGGAGACGATCTGGCGGCCCTCTGCGATTACTGCCGCTCCTGGCTGGGGCGCGATGTGTTGCCGGGATACCGGGACGTGGATGCCGAGGCCATTGACCTCGAAGCCTGGTTCGCCGACCGGGATGTGCAGGCCTTCGTGGAGCGTCTCGAGCGGATCGAGGGGAGGCAGCGCCCTGCTGGGTTTGACTCGACCCCAGCCTTTGGTCTCGATCCGGATGGCACGCTGCCCCTGGAGATTCCTTCGGCTGGAGACCCGTTAGCCGATTCCGCCCCTTGGCCCGGACAACCAGCTTCGCCAGCCTCCATGGGTCTGGCTTCAGGAGAGAATTCAGGGTCTGAGGAGTCTGCTGCTGGATTGAGCTGGCGTGAGCGGTTGGATCAACTGCCCCGTCCCAGCCGTCCGGCGCTGCTCGCGTCCGGGATATTCGCGGTTGTGGTGGCCGTCGTGGCAGCGCTCAGCCTGATTGGCCTGCGTCGTGAGGCGGAGCCCAGCCGTCTCAAGCCCGAAGGGCAGCCGCCAACAGAGCAGAACAAAGCCGAGCCAACCCCTGGGAAGCCGAAGGCGGCCCTGCGGCCTGAACAGGGCAGCCAAGGCTCTCAACCGTTCCAGCCGCTGAACGCCGATGCCCCTAGCGAAACCCAGCTGCAGGCCCTTTTGCAGACGTGGCTCAATCGCAAGGCGACTGTTCTTGGCGGCGGGACTGTGGCGGATGTTCAACTCGACGCGGTCGCCCGCGATGGGCTTGTGTCGCAGGTGCAGCAGGAGCGCAGTGTCGATGCAGCCGCTGGCGAAAGGCAGACGGTGGAGGCTTCGATTACCTCCCTCGAGCTGGTCAGCCGCACGCCGCAGCGGATCGAACTCAGGGCCCGCGTCGCTTATTCCGATCAGCGCGTTGATGCTGCAGGCAAGGTGATCGAACGCACGGCTGCGACCACCCTGCCGATTACCTACATCCTGGGCCGAGACGGCGACACCTGGCGTCTCCACGCCTATATCCCCGGCTGAAGACCGGGCTGAGGAGGCGGCTTTTTACGATCAGGAACTAAGCCCTGTTGGAAGCCCCTCCATGTTTGACGAGCTGTCAGCCCGCTTTGAAGACGCGGTCAAGGGGCTGAGGGGGCAGGACAAGATTTCCGAGACCAACGTTGATGGGGCTCTAAAAGACGTGCGTCGGGCCTTGCTCGAGGCTGACGTGAGCCTCCCAGTGGTCAAGGACTTCGTCGCGGAAGTCCGTGAGAAGGCGGTGGGGGCTGAGGTGGTGCGCGGGGTCAGCCCCGATCAAAAGTTCATCCAGGTGGTGCACGATCAGCTGGTGGAGGTGATGGGTGGTGGCAATGCACCCCTTGCCAAGGCTGAGCAGGCGCCCACCGTGGTGCTGATGGCTGGTCTGCAGGGTGCCGGTAAGACCACCGCGACCGCAAAGCTCGCCCTGCACCTCAAAGATCAGGGACGGCGGGCCTTGATGGTCGGGGCAGACGTGTATCGCCCCGCGGCGATCGAGCAGCTCAAGACCCTTGGTGCTCAGATCGATGTTGATGTGTTCAGCCTCGGAGCAGAAGCCAAGCCGGAGGCCATCGCCGCTGCTGGCTTAGCCAAGGCCAAGGAGGAGGGATACGACACCCTGCTCGTCGATACGGCGGGCCGGCTCCAGATCGACACCTCGATGATGGAGGAGATGGTGCGGATCCGTTCTGCGGTGCAGCCCGATGAGGTGCTGTTGGTGGTGGATTCGATGATCGGCCAGGAAGCGGCCGAGCTCACCCGCGCATTCCATGAGCAGGTGGGCATTACCGGGGCGGTGCTGACCAAGCTCGATGGCGATTCCCGCGGTGGTGCAGCGCTCTCGATCCGCAAGGTGAGTGGTCAGCCGATCAAGTTCATCGGCACTGGCGAGAAGGTCGAGGCCCTGCAGCCTTTCCATCCCGAGCGGATGGCGAGCCGCATCCTCGGCATGGGGGATGTTCTGACCCTGGTGGAGAAAGCCCAGAAGGAGGTGGAGCTCGCCGATGTGGAGAAGATGCAGAAGAAGTTGCAGGAGGCGTCGTTTGACTTCTCCGACTTCCTTCAGCAGATGCGCCTGATCAAGCGGATGGGCTCCCTCGGAGGCTTGATGAAGATGATCCCGGGCATGAACAAGCTTGACGACGGCATGCTCAAACAAGGCGAGCAGCAGCTCAAGAAGATCGAAGCGATGATCGGCTCGATGACACCTGCGGAACGGACGCAGCCTGAGCTCCTGGCCGCCCAGCCCTCCCGTCGTCGCCGCATTGCCGGCGGCTGTGGCTATCAGCCGGCGGATGTGGACAAGGTGCTGGCCGATTTCCAGAAGATGCGGGGCTTCATGCAGCAGATGACCCGTGGTGGTGGGATGCCTGGAATGCCCGGGATGCCGGGTATGGGTGGTGGGATGCCTGGGATGGGCGGATTCCCCGGGATGCCGGGTATGGGTGGCATGCCCGGGATGCCCGGCATGGGCGGTCCGGGTCGCGGTGGTCGTGGTGGTGCTCCGAAGCGGCAGCGCCCGGCCAAGAAGAAGAAGGGTTTTGGGGAGCTCTGACCCGTCGCAGGGTATGGTGGCTGTTTGGCGCGCGACTCAGAGTCAGCGCCGAGTTCCACCCTCAGAAGCAGCGCCACGATGATCAAGCTCCGCCTGAAGCGGTTCGGTAAGAAGCGGGAAGCGAGCTTCCGCCTCGTGGCCTGCAACAGCACGTCACGCCGTGACGGACGCCCTCTCCAGGAGCTGGGCTTCTACAACCCCCGCACCAAGGAAACCCGTCTGGACACAGAGGGTTTGCGCGCCCGTCTCAGCCAGGGAGCTCAGCCCACCGATGCAGTGCGATCCCTCCTCGAGAAGGGTGGCCTGATCGAAAAGACTGTCCGTCCCGCCGAAATCGTGGGCAAGGCCAAGCAAGCTGCTGCTCGGGAAGCTGCTGCTAAGCAGGCTGCCAAGGAAGCGGCGGAAGCCAAGGCCGCTGCTGAGGCTGAGGCCAAGGCTGCCGCTGAAGCTGCTGCCGCTGAAGCCGAGGCTCCCGCCGGTGATGAAGCCGCTGCGGACGAGACCGCCGAGGCCTGATCCACGCCATGACCGAAGCTGCCGCGCCGGGTCGCTTCGTCTTTGATCTTCCCCATCCCGAAGCAGCCCTCGCTCTTGCAGGGCCCTCGGAACAGTCCCTGCGTCAGCTGGAGGCCCTCACAGGGGTCTCTCTGGTGATGCGGGGTCTTCAACTTGAAATCAGTGGTCGACCCAGTCAGTTGGAGCGGGCCGCGGCGGTGGTGGAGCTGCTGCGCGCCTTCTGGCAGGAGGGGCAGAGCGTCTCTCCTGTGGATCTCCAGACCGCTCTGCAGGCCCTCGATACCGGCCGCCATCAGGACCATCAGGCCATGGGGCAGCAGGTGCTGGCTCGCTCCCAGCGAGGTCAGTTGCTGCGGCCCCGCACTCTGCGCCAGAAGGCTTATGTGGAGGCGATGGAACGCCATGACCTCACCTTCGCCTTGGGTCCGGCAGGGACCGGTAAGACCTTCCTGGCCACGGTGCTGGCCGTGCGCATGCTCACGGAGCGCAAGGTCGAGCGTCTGATCCTCACTCGGCCCGCCGTTGAGGCAGGCGAGCGTCTCGGTTTTCTGCCAGGGGATCTGCAACAGAAGGTGGATCCTTATCTCCGTCCCCTCTATGACGCGCTCCACACCCTGATGGGTCCTGAGAAAACCACGGCCCTCCTGGAGAAGGGGGTGATTGAAGTCGCTCCGCTGGCCTACATGCGCGGTCGCACCCTGGCCGAATCCTTCGTGATCCTCGATGAAGCGCAGAACACCACACCGGCCCAGATGCGCATGGTGCTCACCCGTTTGGGGGAGCGTTCCCGCATGGTGGTGACGGGTGACATCACCCAGGTGGATCTGCCGCCCGGGCAGATGAGCGGTCTGGTGGAGGCCTCACAGGTGCTGGAGGGTGTAGAGGGTGTGGCGGTGTGCAAACTCACAGCAGCCGATGTGGTGCGCCACCCCTTGGTGCAACGTGTGGTGGAGGCCTATGCCCGGCGTGACGATCGACGGAAGTCGACGCGATCAGCGGCTCACCCCGGTGAGCGCTGATGGGGAGATCCGCACCTGGGATCTGACCACAATCTGATCAGCCCTGCCAGAGTGTTTCCAGTGATCTGGGGCACCATGCCTGCCAGCAGCAATTTCCAGGAAGCCATCCGTCAGGCGCAGTCCAGCGCTTTGGTGGGGCCCAATGTCGTCAATAAAGCCCTCCCCTACGTGGGGGGTGGCATGGTGCTCACCGCCGGTGGCGTACTGGGCGGCATGGCCACGATGGCTTCGATCGGTTACGGCGCCTTCAACACCCTGTCGCTGATCGCGATCATCCCCTGGTTCATCCTCTTCTTCGTGGCCCAGAACGCCGCGAACAAGGCCAACAACGGCACAGCCCTGCCGCTGATGGCCACCTTCAGTTTGCTCACCGGCTTCACCCTCACCGGCCTGGTGGTGCAGGCCATCGCCGTTGCTGGTGCTGCCTCGATTGGCATTGCAGCCCTCGCGACCGGCCTCACCTTCGTGGTGGCCTCGATCGCGGGCCGTCGGATGAGCGACAGCGTTGGTCAAGCCCTCAGCGCTGTGGTTGGCCTCGGCCTGATCGGTCTGCTGATCGCGATGGTGGGCATCTTCATCGCCGGCTTCTTTGTGCCCGGCATCTTTGCGGCCACCAACCTGGCGATTGCTGGTTTCGGCACCGTGCTCTTCGTGGGCATGGCCTTCGTGGATTTCTACACGATGCCCCGCACCTACCGGGATGATCAGTTCCTGGCCGGTGCCCTGGGGATGTATCTCACCTACATCAACCTGTTCATCTTTGTGCTCCGTCTGATCCTTGCCCTGCAAGGAGGCGGCCGCCGCGATTGAACACGGTGACCTCCTCGATCAGTGCGTTCACCCCGGCTTCTCAGTCGGGGTTTTTTGTTGGCTAGCGATCGGCCACGGCTTCGACGGAGTCACCGATCGCCTGTTTCTGCCGGTCGTCATAGCCCCAGCGCTCAAGGAAGGCCAGGTCGTCACCTCGGCTGTGATGGGCCGCCTCCAGCAGGGTCTCAAGACGCTCTTTGACTTGGTGGGGATCCAGCTGGCGCAGCAATTCGCAGCACCGGGCGTTGACCCGCTCCGAGCCAGCGGCCTGCTGCTCATCGCCGTTGTTGCGGTGGTGGACTACCATCGCCGCGCTCATGGCCAGGTTGCGGGCGGTGAGATCCACCACGCCATCGCCCGCTTCCCGCAGCTTGATGACGAGTGGTTCCGGCAGCCGGTCCATCAGGACACTGTCGCCGGCAAGGCTCACCACGAAGAAGCCGCGGGCGCCATCGCGACTGGCGACCAGCTCAGCCACACGATCGGCCATCACTTCATCACTGATTTCCTCCCCATCCCATTGCTGCAACCAGCTGGCGGCGATTTCCATCGCCTGCTGAAAGGTGGGTTCAAGCGTGCTCATGACTGCTGTCGTCCTCGTGCTCAGCCTATGGGCAGGTGGTGGGCCCAGAGGCGATGCTGAAGGCATGGAAGCTTCCTCACAGCCCTACCGCTCCGGTTTTGTGGCCTTAATCGGTCGGCCCAATGTGGGCAAGTCGACCTTGGTGAATCAGCTCGTGGGCGACAAGGTGGCGATCACATCACCGGTGGCGCAAACGACACGCAACCGGCTGCGGGCGATCCTCACCACCCCGGAGGCCCAGCTGATTTTGGTGGATACTCCTGGGATCCATAAACCCCATCACCTGCTGGGGGAGCGGTTGGTGCAAAGCGCGCGCGCGGCCATCGGTGAGGTGGATCAGGTGTTGCTGCTTCTGGAGGCCTGCGAAGCTCCTGGCGGCGGTGATGCCTTCATCGTCAATTTGCTGCGTCAGCAGCGCCTGCCCGTGCAGGTGGTGCTCAACAAATGGGATCTGGTGCCTCCCGCCAGGAAGCCGGAGGCGGACGCGGCCTATCGGGAGTTGCTCGACGGCAGCCATTGGCCGGTGCACCATTGCTCTGCCCTCGATGGCCAGGGCTGCACGGAGCTGGTGACGGCGGTGAGCGCGCTGATGCCGGAAGGGCCGCAGTTGTACCCCCCTGACATGGTGAGCGATCAGCCGGAGCGGTTGCTGATGGCAGAACTGATTCGCGAGCAGGTGCTGACCCACACCCGTGAAGAGGTGCCCCACAGCGTGGCGGTGCAGATCGACCGGGTGGAGGACATGCCCTCGAAGGGCAAGGGCAAGCCCCGCACCGCCGTGCTCGCCACCGTGCTGGTGGAACGCAAGAGCCAGAAGGGGATCCTGATCGGCAAAGGGGGGGCGATGCTCAAAACGATTGGTCAGGGCGCCCGCCTGCAGATGCAGACCCTGATCGATGGTCCTGTTTATCTGGAGCTGTTCGTGAAGGTGGTGCCCGATTGGCGAAGTAAGCCCGCCCGGCTTGCGGAATTGGGCTATGCCGAGGAGTGAAGACGGCTGGGGGACCAGGGCTGAGAAGATAGGCGGATGACCGACCTCCCCTTCCCGCCCACTGATCTCGGCGCGTTCCTGCAACTTTGCGACGGGCGCTGGATGAGTCTGCGCAGCGTGTTCCAGCTCGATGGTTCCGAGGACTGGCACAGCAGTGAGCGTGGGGAGCTGGTGATGGAGTGCGTGGAGGGGGCGTCTGACGCTGGCCCCAGCCTGGAGGTGAGGAACGGTGAGGGACGTCAGCTGGCTTCAATGCGTTTTGCCGCAGACGGTGCCTTGGTTCTGCAGGCAAGCCAGGGCGATCAGAGTGGCCAGTGGCAACTGCACGGTGATGGCTGTCTGGAGCTGACCCTGCCCGCTGAGGCTGGCGCCAGCCTGCGCGAACGGATCTGGTTCACCAAGGCGAATCTGCGCCTACGCAGCACCACCCTGATGGATCGGGACGGGACGCCGAGGCAGGCCAGTTTCTGCTCGGAGATCCGCCGGGTCACGGCTCCAGGCTCCTGATCGCAATGGCTGCGTTCCGCCTGGATGTGGTGAGCCTGGCTCCCCATGCCTTCGCTCCTCTCGAAGAGCTGGGTGTGATCGGTCGAGCCTTCGCTGCCGGCATTGCCGAGCTGCACCTTCACAATCCTCGCGATTACGCCACCGATCGCTATCGCAAGGTTGACGATGAGCCCTATGGCGGTGGCGCTGGCATGGTGCTCAAGCCGGAGCCGGTCTATGCCGCCGTGGAGGCGATTCCGGTGCTGCCCCGGCGTCGCGTGTTGCTGATGACACCGCAGGGGACGCCCCTTGGCCAGTCGGATCTGCAGCGCTGGGCTGACGATTGCGATCAGCTCGTGCTGCTCTGCGGGCACTACGAGGGTTTTGATGAACGGATCAGACCTCTGGCGGATGAGGAGGTGTCGTTGGGGGATTTTGTGCTGACAGGTGGTGAGCTGCCGGCGATGACGATCATCAACGGGGTGGTGCGTCTCCTCCCAGGCACCGTCGGCACGGCCCATTCGCTCGTGGAGGAAAGCCATAGCGATCTGTTGCTCGAGCATCCTCACTACACCCGCCCCGCAGAGTTCCGCGGTCTGTCCGTGCCCGATGTGTTGCGCAGTGGCGATCATGGCGCGATCGAACACTGGCGGCAGCAGCAGCGCGAGCAGCGAACCGCGGAGCGCAGGCCAGACCTCTTCACCCGCTGGCAGCAACAGCAGTAGGGCTGTCGGTCATCAAGAATGGACGCCTTGACCTAGGCCCTATGCAGCTCCGCATCGGCAACGGCTACGACATCCACCGTCTCGTGCCAGGGCGGCCACTGATTTTGGGCGGTCAGCGACTGCACCATCCCGATGGCCTCGGCCTAGACGGGCATAGCGATGCCGATGTGCTGGTGCACGCCATCATGGATGCCCTGCTCGGTGCCCTCTCCCTGGGGGATATCGGCAAATACTTCCCCCCGGATGATCCCCGCTGGAAGGGGGCCGACAGCCTGGTGCTGCTGGAGCAGGTCGTGGCTCTTGTCAGGGAGCGCGGTTGGCAGGTGCTGAATCTCGATTCGGTGGTGGTCGCTGAGCGCCCCAAGCTCAAACCTCACATTGAGGCGATGCGCTGTGCCATTGCCACGCGCATCGGCATCGAACCTGAGCAGGTGGGGGTGAAGGCCACCACCAACGAGAAGCTCGGCCCTGAGGGGCGGGAAGAGGGAATCTCCGCTCAGGCGGTCGCGCTGCTCCAGTCCCTGTGACCCGCCACTCACTGACCCGCCGCTTTTCAGGATTGCTGCGTAAGGTTTTGAGCCTTGCCCTGTTCTTGGCTGTGCTGTTCAGCTCCCCTGCCCAGGCGCGTTTCGCCGCGATGGCTGATCCGCAGGGTGGCGACGACGCTGCGGTGATCGAGCATCTCAAGGTGAAGGTGCCGGAGGCCGCCCGGCAAGCTTGGCTGGAGGCGGAGCAGGGCAGCTGGGAACCTTGGCTTGCCCACCAAGAGGGGTTTCTGGGGCGTGATCTGCTCTGGGATCCCGAGGCCGAGGAAGGCACCCTGCTCATCCGCTGGAGCAGCAGGGAAGCCTGGAAAGCGATTCCAGAACAGGAGGTGGAGGCTGTGCAACAGCGCTTTGAGCAGCTAGCCCGTGAGGGCACAGGGCAGCGTCAGGGCAATCCATTCCCGCTGGTCTTTGAAGGCGAACTGCTGCCGCAATGACCTTGACAGCTCATCTCGACTGGGATCGTCGCCGTCGCTTAGGCATCAGCGAGGCGATCTGGGGGGAGCACAAGACGGCTGAGCAGATCGCGGCGATTCTGGAGTCGTTCCACGGCCGCGGCGAAGCGGCGCTTGTGACACGCGTGGATGCTGCCAAGGCCGCTGATGTGGCGGCGTTGCTGCCTGATCTCCGTCTGCAATGGCACGATCAGGCCCGCTGCCTCAGCTGCGGTCACCGTCCCCTTGACGAGAACGCGTCTGAGGCGCCAGTTACGATCCTGAGTGGCGGCACCAGTGATCTTCCGGTGGCCAAGGAAGCGCAGCTGGCCTTGGAGTTCCATGGAGTGGCTGCCTCTCTGATGCTCGATGTGGGAGTCGCGGGTCTGCACCGTCTCCTGGAGCGTTTGCCATTGTTGCGCTCCTCGAGAGTGCTGATCGCCTGCGCCGGCATGGAGGGTGCTCTACCCACCGTGCTGGCTGGGTTGATGCCCCAGCCGGTCATCGGTGTGCCCGTGTCGGTCGGCTACGGCGTCAGTGCTGGAGGCCGGGCGGCCTTAGACGGCATGCTGGCCAGCTGCGCCCCTGGACTCGCAGTCGTCAACATCGACAACGGCTATGGCGCTGCGATGGCTGCGTTGCGCATCCTGCAGGCGTCAGTCGACTGAGGCGTCGAAGGAGGAGGGCAGCAGGCCACTGGTGTTCTCAGAGCCATCCAGTTCAAACATCTGCTCCACCCAGAGCTGCATGGAACGGGGCAACAGGCCCTGTTCGTAACGCAGCATCGCTTCCATCAGGACGGGTGAGTTCACCCACTGAATGGGTCTGCTAGCCATGCGTCAGACAGTGCTGGCCAAACGATGCGTCAGGCTTCCCCCGCCGGCAAGGGGGGGGTGATGGGATCAGTCGGCTTTGTCGTACTTACTGCCCAGACGCCAAAGTTCATTGCTGTGGGTCGGCGACTCCACATCCCTGAGGTGACGAACCAGCTCAAACAGATCACCCTGATCAAGCTCTCCGTTGTTCTGCCATTGCATGGCACGGGGATCGGGGCGAGAAGTGGGTGCCAAGGAGGGAGTTCTTAATCAACTCAAGCTAGGCAGCAAGAGCTTGATTGCCTCGGAGAGCTCAACCTTTGGAGCGGAAGATTTTCTGAAGCTTCGCTCAGAGATGCTGCAGGTTCGGGTATGCCGTCACGAGCTCGTCGGCGCTGAGCACGTCTCCGGCTCCGTCGGGCTGCCAGATCACTTCAAGGGCGATCAGGTCGCTCGAAGCGGTGGATCCGAGGATGCGCAGGGCTTCCCGAAGCCCTTCACCGGTCTCGACTTGTTTCAGCGTGACCGGCCGACGGCTGGCCACTAAGACGGTGACGGCGATGTAGTCATTGGTGGCATCGGCATCGCCACGGTCTTGCTCGGAGGAGGTGCTGCTCTGGCCGTTGACGTTGCTGGTGAGTTCAGCGCGCAGTTTGCTGCGTTCCGTCATCGAGAGGCGATTGAACGTGGCTTCCGCGGCGTTGAATGGCACGTTGCCGGTTTCGACATTCGCGTAGACCCAGAGGTCTGGTTGGCGCAACAGGGCGAGGGTGGTTTCCTGCAGCACCCGTTGGAGGCCACTGGGGGTGCTGGTATCGGCGGAGGCTGCCAGCTGGCGCAGGTCGTTCTGCAGGGCCTTGGCGCTGGCGAGCAGTCCGATCTGCATCTGGATCATGGTCACCGGGCCGGCGCTGATGGCTCCGCCGCCGTAGCGCTCTCCAGCCAGGGCGTTGTTGCCGCCGCCACCACTGCCAGCCCCACGGAAAGCATTCACCAGCACCCCCACAATCGCCATCAGGATCAGGAAGCCGAACAGGCCACCTCCGCCGAAACCGAAGATCGGGATGATGAACGGGAAGCCGATTCCACCGCCGTAGCCGCGGTTGTAGCCACCGCCATAGCTGCGGCTGTAGCCACCGCTGCGGGGCATGGAGGGAGCGCGGAAACTGCCGCCTCCGATCCGGCCACCGCTTGCGGCCTCACTGGCTTGCGGTTGGATCACCAGCAGGCCGATCAGGAGTGCTGGCACCAGGAGTGCCGAGAGGCAGCGGTTCAGCAGCCTCTTCAGGGAGCGGTTCGGAAGAGGTTGGCTCCGGGGAATCGGCATGCGTTGCAGACTGGACTCTTCGGTGCAACGACTCTAGGAACCACCGCCCACGATGGTGACGATCTCCAGGCTGTCACCGTTCTGAATCGGCTGGTCCTCCCAGAGATCAGGGGTCAGGATCAGCCCGTTGAACTCCACCACCACCAGCCGGGGGTGATGCCCCAGTTGCTCGATGGCTTCCGCGAGATGCTGCGGAGCTGGTGAAAGTTCGCGGCGTTCGCCATTCACCTGCAGTTGGAGTGTCGCCATGGGGAGGGGAATCAGCCGAGGGTTGCCAGCAGCTCGCGGCTGGCAACCAGGGGGTCGGTCGCTTCCATGATCGCTCGCACCACCGCCACGCGGGTGGCACCGGCTTCTCGGACCGGTGCGATGCGATCGGCATCGATGCCGCCGATGGCGTACCAGGGGATCGTGGCGTGGCGACTGGCCTCTCGCACCCAATCCAGGCCTCGGGCGCTGCGATCTGGTTTGGTGGCGGTTTCGAAAACGGGGCCGACCCCGACGTAGTCGCAACCTTCCTGCTGCGCTCGCAGCAGTTGATCCAGCTGATGGGTGCTGCGACCGAGCAGTCGCTCTTCACCGATCAGGCTCCGGGCTTCAGAGGTGGGGAGATCGTCTTGACCGAGATGCACGCCATCGGCATCAACCAGTAGGGCTAGATCGATGCGGTCGTTGACGATGAACAGGGCCTGATGCCGCCGGCAGAGCGCAGCCAGCGCTCGCGCCTCCTCCAGGCGTGTGCGGTCATGGCCTTCCTTGGCCCGGTATTGCACGAGCGTCACTCCCGCCTGGAGGGCGGCTTCCACCTGCTGAACCAGGCCTTCAACCGGTGACGTGATCAGGTACAGGTGGCTGGTTTGCAGTTGGCTCAGACGCTGCTGGCGTCGCCCAGCCCGCTGAATCGTCATCTCCAGGTCATAGAGGCCGTAGCGGATCGATGCGGCGGAGTGGGCCAATTCAGCGTGGGTTTCCCGCGCGAATTCTTCAAGCACCCGTAAAGCCTCCTGCACTCTGGCGCAGTTGGCGGCCACAACCGCCTGGGTCTCTGTGCGTTGCTGTTGGGCGGGATGGCTCAGGCCGGCGCCCGTATCCGTGGCTGTGGAGCGGGCCTGTTTGTAGCTGTCGTGATGCAGTGCTCCCAGCTGCTGCCGCCAGTCCTTGAGGGTGACCACTAGGTCTTGGCGATCGAGGCCGAAGCGGCACCAATCCTCAACAACCCGCAGTCCCTCGCGGGCTCGGTCGAGATTGGCGTCGATCAGCCGAGCCACACGCAGGTCGCGGAGGGGGGCGACAACCATCGATTCCATGGCAGTCTTGGCAGGATCGCATGCTCCCAAGCGGCCATGGACAACGGTGGATCCGAGAGCACGATGCACGTGCTGGTCTGGGGGATCGTTCTGCTGGGTGGAATTGGCGTGTTCATCGTCTGGGGGCTGACGAACGCTTACCCCACCGGTGTCTGAAGCAGCATCCGTGCCTGCTGGGCATCGCGGCCGATCTGGGCGCTCAGGGCTTCCAGTCCTGCAAAGCGTTCCTGACCTCTGAGACGTGTCACCGGCTCCACGGTGATTTCGCGGCCTTCCAGCTCCATTTGGGTATCGAGCAGATGCACCTCGACCGCTGAGGGAGAGGTGGGATCCACGGTGGGTTGCGGGCCCAGGTTCATCACCGCTGGCAGGGGTTGATCTTGGTCGCCGACGATCGCCCAGGCTGCATAGACCCCCAGTCCGGGGAGGAATTTGCGGCCATCCACCTGGAGGTTGGCCGTGGGCCAGCCCAGTTCGCGCCCAAGGCCCCGTCCGCGTACGACCCGACCGCTGAAGCGGTAAGGGCGCCCGAGCAGCTGGGTCGCAGCGTTCAGGTCTCCCTCACTGAGGGCGTTTCGGATTCGACTGCTGCTCATGCGTCCGCCGTCGTCCTCCAGGATCGGCAGCACGCTCACTTTCACGTTGGCTTGCTCGCAGAGCAGGCGCAGGGTGTTGGTGTCACCACTGCGGCCACGGCCAAAGCGGAAGTTGGCTCCCACAGCGATGTGGCGCGCCTGGAGAGCCTCGAGCAACACGGTGTGCACGAAGGTCTCGGCACTCAGCTGAGCCAGCTGCTGGTCAAAGGGAACGAGCACCAGCTGTTCGATCCCTAGCGGTTCGAGCAGGTTCAGTTTTTCCGACGGGAGATCAAGGCGCAGCCGCGGCTCGCCATGAAGCACCTCCCGAGGGTGGGGCCAGAAGCTCACGACGCTGGGGATACCCCCGAGCGGCTCGCGCGTGATCGCTTCGATCACGCGCCGATGTCCGGCATGGAGACCATCAAAACTGCCGAGGGCCAGGGCCGTCGGCCTGCGGGCCTGCTGAGGTGAGCAGAGGGGAATCAAGGGCAGCCGTGCATCCGGCGTTGGTTAGTGGCAAGTTTGGACGAACGCCGTTCATCCGCGCATGGCCGATCGCCTCGACTTCCAGCAGCTGGCCCTTGGGGTGCGCCGGATGGCATGGATCCGCTTCTGGATTCAGACCGCCCTTGGGGTGGTGGTGGTGGGTGTGCTGCTGTTCAACAACATCGGCGGCAGCCTGGCTCGGAACTCAGAGCGTGCCCTTGGCCTCGGCCCTGGCCTGTCGCTCACCACACTCTCGTTCTTTGTGCTGCTTTACAGCCTCTGGCAGGGTTGGTTGATCGTGCGTCTCGGGCGTGCCTTGGGCAGCAACGCCAGGCCGAGTCGCGGTGAGGCCAGCCGCCTGCTCAAGCGTGGTCTTCTCGCGGATTTGCTGGGGCTCGTGCTCGCAGCCGTTGGCTATCAGTCTTTGGCTGGAAGCCTGTTCGTGCAGGCTTCTCTGCAGGCACCGGGCTTCTTCGGGTCACCGGTGGGAGGCACCAGTGCCCGGAGCCTGGTGGGTTACCCGATCACCTCGATCGAGATGCTTTCAGTGCTGAGCAACACCCAGGTGTTGTTTGCCCACACCCTCGGGCTGATCTTCTCCCTCTGGCTGCTGCAGAGGATTTATCGGACCAATTGACCGCCCAGCCGCAGCTCCGGCAGACCACTGAGGGATCCGCGCCAGAACAGTTCTGGCTGGATCGGAGTGAGAGAAGGGGCGTGGGCCTGAATCTGGGCCACATCGGTGGGCCAGTCCCGTGGACCATCGCCGCCGGACTCCAGGTCCTCGACCACCTCCCCTGCCAGCCAGTAGTAGGTGCGGCCGCGGGGATCGACGCGGGGGCTGAATTGCTCGTCGTAGCGGCGAATCGAGAGGCGGGTCCAACGCAGTGGGCCCATCGTCTCTGGCCGGCAGGGAGGGATGTTGAGGTTGAGCAGCAGGTTCTCCGGCCAGCCGTCGGCCAGGGCCGCTTCGGCGATGTCCACGGCCAGCTCACCGGCGCCCTCGAAGTTGCGCCACTGGAAGCAGGCGCTGCTGATGGCCATCGCCGGCAGTCCCTCCAAGGTGCCCTCCATCGCGGCGGCCACGGTGCCGGAGCAGAACACATCGGTACCCAGGTTGGGGCCGTGATTGATTCCCGACAGCACAAGATCTGGTTTTTGATCCATCAGCTCGAACAGGGCCAGCTTCAGGCAGTCGGCTGGAGTGCCGCTGCAGGCCCAGGCGGTAATGCCGTGATCAAACAGCTCATCGGCCCGCTCCGCTCGGATTGGCGTCTGCAGGGTGAGGCCATGCCCTGTGGCAGAGCGCTCCTGATCAGGGCAGACCACCGTCACCTGGTGGCCGCGGCTGGCGGCGGCGGCGGCCAGGGCCCGGATACCGGCGGCGAAGACGCCGTCGTCATTGCTGATCAGAATCCGCAGCGGGGACATGGCATCCGATGGCTCTGGGGGGAACCTAAGCGTGATGGCTGCCTACAGTCAGTCGCCGAGAATCCGATGCCGTGAGCGCCACCGTGTCACTCCAGCAGCTCACCGATCAGTTGGAGGCCCTGGAAGCTGAAGCCGCCGAGGCGATTGCCGCCGCCGCCGATGCCGAGGCGCTCGAGCAGCTGAGGGTGGGCCTACTCGGGAAGAAAGGGCGCCTCTCGGGTGTGCTCGGCGCCATGGGCAAGCTTCCAGGTGATGAGCGTCCCTTGGTGGGCCAGCGGGCCAATGTGCTGAAAACCCAGGTGCAGGAGCTGCTCAGTCAACGGCTCCAGGCTGTGAAAAGCGAAGCTCTGGAGGCACGCATTGCGGCGGAAACCCTCGATGTGACGGCTCCTCCCAGTGGCATCCCCGCTGGCCATCGCCATCCCTTGATCACCACCAGTGAAGAGATCGTCGATCTGTTCTGCGGCCTCGGTTACCAGGTGGCTGAGGGCCCCGAGGTGGAGAGTGATCATTACAACTTCACCGCCCTCAACATTCCCCCGGACCATCCGGCCCGGGACATGCAGGACACCTTCTATCTGAGCGACAACCTGCTGCTGCGGACCCACACCTCACCGGTGCAGATTCGCCACCTCGAGCAGAATCCACCGCCGGTGCGGATCGTTGCCCCTGGTCGGGTGTATCGCCGCGATGCCGTCGACGCCACCCATTCTCCGGTGTTCCACCAGGTGGAAGTGCTGGCGATCGATGAAGGGCTGGACTTCAGCCACCTGCGCGGCACGGTGATGGCGTTTCTGAAGGCCTTTTTTGGGGATCTGCCGGTGCGCTTTCGTGCCAGTTATTTCCCGTTTACAGAGCCTTCCGCTGAGGTGGATGTGCAGTGGAGGGGGCGCTGGCTCGAGGTGATGGGCTGCGGCATGGTCGATCCGGCTGTGCTGGAGGGTCTGGGGCTCGACCCGGAGCGATACAGCGGCTTTGCGGCTGGCTTGGGTGTGGAGCGCTTCTGCATGGTGCGCCACGGCATCGATGACATCCGCCGGCTTTACACGAGCGATTTGCGTTTCCTCGAGCAGTTCTGAGCCCTGGCTTAAGCCAGGGAGGCTCCACTTCTCATAAAGTGGCGGAGCTGTTGCGTGGATGCGGTCGGTGCCCCGGGTCGGACTGATCGTGAATGACGGCAAGCCATTGGCCGTTGAGACGGCCCAGACCATCCAGGCCAGGCTGGAGCGCTGCGGCCATGAGGTGGTGCGTGCCAGCAGCTCCGGCGGCATGGTCGGCTTTGCCAACCCTGATCAGCATCTGCGCCTGCTGGGCTACAACGCTTGTGTGCCTGAGGGCTTTGAGCCGAGCATGGCCCTGGCGATCGTGCTGGGCGGTGACGGCACTGTGCTTTCGGCGGCTCGCCAAACCGCCCCTGTGGGCGTGCCGATTCTCACGATCAACACCGGCCACCTCGGCTTCCTGGCAGAGGCCTATCTCGATGATCTCGACCGGGCCCTGGAACAGGTGCTCACCGAGCAATGGACGATCGAGGAGCGCGCCAGTTTGGTGGTGAGTGTGATGCGCGGTGAGCAGCGTCGCTGGGAGGCCCTCTGCCTTAACGAGATGGCGCTGCACCGCGAGCCGCTCACGAGCATGTGTCACTTCGAGATCGCGATCGGGCGCCACGCGCCGGTGGACATCTCCGCCGATGGGGTGATTCTTTCGACGCCCACAGGCTCGACGGCCTATGCCCTCAGCGCAGGGGGGCCTGTGATCACACCCGACTGCCCGGTGCTGCAGTTGACTCCCATTGCCCCCCATTCCCTGGCATCCCGCGCCCTTGTGTTCAGTGACCGCGAGCCGGTCACCGTGTTTCCCGCCACCCCAGAGCGCTTGATGATGGTGGTGGACGGCAGTGCCGGTTGCTATGTGTGGCCGGAAGATCGGGTGCTGATCCGTCGCAGCGAGCATCCGGTGCGCTTTGTGCGCCTGTCAGACCATGAGTTTTTTCAGGTGCTGCGCAACAAACTGGGATGGGGGTTGCCCCATGTCGCCAAGCCCGATCGGCCATGACGATGAACGCTCCGGTGTTGTTGGTTGGAGAGGGGGCTGTGGCCCTGGCGGCCCGACTCGAGGCGTCTGGCTATCGCCCCCTCGACTGGTCGGCTGGGATGGCCGCCGCGCTTCCAGCCGATGGCGAATCTCCTCTGGCGGCTGTGTTGGCTTCCGATCAGTCGGCTCGCGTTGCTGATCTGCGCTCCCGGTTTGGATCGATGCCGATTCTCCTTGATGTAGAGAACGACAGCGTGGAGGCCCGCGAAATTTGCCTCTCCGCAGGGGCGGACGACTTCTGGCTTTCCTCGCTGGGCACCAGTGATCTTCTGCAGCGACTGCGCCTGCATCTGCGGATTCAGGAGCGCAACGGTCACCAGCCCACCCTGCTCCAGGTGGCTGATCTGACCGTGGAGCCGACCTGTCGTCAGGTGCGCCGTGGCCGTCGACCTGTGGCGCTCACAGCGCGGGAGTATTCGCTGCTGTTGCTGTTGCTGGCCCACCGCGGCGAGGTGCTCAGCCGCGAGCAGATTTTGAGAGAGGTCTGGAACGACGATCAGGGCACGGCGAGCAACGTGATCGAGGTGTATGTGCGCTATCTGCGCCAGAAGCTTGAAGAGGGTGGTGAAAAGCGACTGATCCATACGATCCGCGGCCGCGGCTACTGCCTTAATGACGGCATGCCTCAGATGGAGCGCCCCTGAGCGTGGAGGGTGCTCCTCCGCTTCCACCGCAGCAGCTGCCCCTCGAGGCACGCTGGTGCGTGGCCGATCGCCGCGATGCCTGTGTGCTGCTCGAGGTGGCTGATGAACCCCAGGAGCAGCGCCTCGGTCTGATGCAGCGCCCGGCCCTGCCCCCCTTGCGGGGCATGTGGTTCCCGTTCGTGCCGTCTCAGCCCCTGCGCTTCTGGATGTTCAACACCATCGCCCCGCTCGACATGGTGTTTGTGCGTCGCGGTCGGGTGCTGGCGATTCAGAGCAACGTGCCCATCTGTCGGGCGCAACCTTGCCCGTCCTACTGGGCGGATGCGGATGGCAATGGGCGGGCGGATTTCGCCGATGGGGTGATCGAGCTCGGCGCTGGTGAGGCGATCCGGTTGGGGGTCCAGGTCGGTCTGCCGGTGCGGATCGAGTCGATCGCTCCGGTAGTGGCGCCACGCAGATCCGCCTCAACGCACGTCGAAGAATGAGAACGTCATCGTCAGGTCGTTGAAGTCCTGATCGCCACCGCCGGGCAGATCCTCCATTCCGATCCGGTTGCTGCCAAGGCGCCTGAAATGGTTGAACCCATCGGGATTGGCGGCGTCGAAGGCGAAGTAGATCGCCTCCATGCCAGGTTCCAGCACTTCCACTACCGGGGCGATCAGCGCTCCTCCCTGCAGGGTGCCCTGCCGGTCGCTGGAGCCATCGTCTTCGGCCTCCAGTCCTTGCAGCGGCGTCACGCTGTTGCGGGGGGAGAGGGCAGCCTGTTGATAGCCGGCATCGCCAGGGCGAATCAGGGCGCCGCTGACGGGATCGACGACAGTGCCTTCCGCATCCTGGACCACATAGAACCCCACCCGAGACTGAAAATCCGCCTCGCGACTTGCGCCCACATTCACGGTGAGTCGTTGCAAGGGATCGAGGCTGCGCAGGTCGAGGAGCACATCGTCTGGCGTGACCTGCAGGGTGGCGATCGCGCTGCTGATCAGGCCATCCTGCTGGGGGATGAGTTCCTTCGCGGGGTTGAAGGTCGCCGGGATCGTATCCGGGAAATACACCCCGGCCTGGAAGGGCATGGCCCCGTCGTAGTGACTGCTCCAGGGCGGGCCCTCGAGGGTGGTGGACTGCAGCTGCTGAATCGAGGAGAGGATGGCGTAGGGCAGGTTGTCCTGGCCATCGAACGCACGGGTGTCGGTGGAGATCGACCCTGGCAGCGCATCCGGGTTGTTGATGCTGTATTGCTGGCCGAGGAAGCCATCGATCAGGCCGTTGTGGTGCATTACCGAGAGCACGTTCCACTGGCCATTGGCTCCCTTCTGGGTGTTGGTGAGGGGAAGGTTGGTTAATTGCAGGGGGGCGAGCAGGCCGGAGCTGCTCAGCAGAGTGGCAATGTCGGGGTTGCCCAGGTTCTTGAACAGGCTGCTGGAGGGAACCGGGATGATCCTGGCTGCGTCGCCCAGCACCTGCCGACCGGCCCAGAGCACGGCGATCACGCCGGCATACACCTGATCCACCTCCTCCTGGCTGAGACCTCCGGGCGCAAATTCAAAATCCTGGGCCCAGATGCTGGAGCCGCCTTGCCCATTAGGCAGCGTTTCCGAGCGGCTGAGAAATTCGTCCGGGTAGGTGAGCACAGCGCTGAGAATCGATTGCGCCACCTGCTGGCGGTTGCCATCCGTGATGCTGGTGGGCAGCAGGCTCGCGATCAGGGGCCAGAGGTTCCGTCCCTTGTACTGGCGATCCTTCAGTGCGCACGACATGCCGACCACCCGCCCGTCCTTGATCAGATCAGCGCGCGCCCCGGGGCTGAGCTCTCCGATCGGCACCACATCCGTGGGGATCGCACCCGCCTCAAGAGTGGCCTTGAGGTTGTCGACGAAATAGGCGTAGGTGGTGGCCATCGCTCAGCCGAAGAAGCCTTTGGATTGCAGAAACAGGCCGATGGCCAGCAGCGGCCCGAAGCCAGCGATCAACAGGGTGATCTTCATGCGCAGGGGGGACACCTGACGGTCTTTCTGGAGAGGCATGGCGATCGCTGCGGGCTTGGCTTCGATTCTGCTGCTCAAGGCCCTGGAAGGCTGCCTTTGAGCACCAGCACAGGATTCATCGGCGCCAGCCGGGTGCCATCGCTCAGGGGCTGACCACGCCAGGCTTGGTGCTGACTCACCCTCACCTTCAGGCCTGCGCGCTCCAGGAGTGGTCGCAGATCCGCCAGGGCTTCGAGGGTGGCCAGGGGGATCACGACCACGCCGCCGGGGTTCAGTCGCTGCAGCACTGCATTGAGTAGGGCGGCACGATCCTTGCCTCCACCACCAACTAGCACCCGGTCGGGGCGTTGCAAGCTCTCCGGAAGGTCAGCGCCGGAACCATCGCCGCTCTGGATGATGGACAGGGCATCAGCTTCCAGCACGGCCGCTGCTTGCACCCCCAGGCGCTCGGCATTGGCTTTGATCAGGTGCGCCCCGCCCCCCCGCCGTTCGATCGCTAAGAGCTGGAGGCCTGGCTGTAAGCGCAGCGCCTCCAGGCCAACACTGCCGGTGCCGGCTCCAAGGTCCCAAAGCACCCCTGTCGCTGGCAGCTCCAGCTCGGCCAGCAGCTGGATGCGCACTTCCCGTTTGGTCATCAGCCCAGGGCGGTCGTCGTGTTGCAGGAACACGCCGTCATCTAGGCCAAAGAGGGGTAAGGCCTCTGGCTCCGGGGCAGGAGCCTCGCGCGCCAGCAACACCACCAAGTGCAGAGGATGGAGATCAGAGGGGGTGAGATCCGTGGGGTCGAGCTGGCGCACACGCTCCTCGGGGTGCCCCAGTGCTTCGAACAGCCAGAGCGCATAGGCCGCTTCCAAGCCGCTGCTGTGCAGGACTCCTCTCACCTCATCGACGCCCCCGCGACTGGGGTCGGTCAGGACCGCCAAGGCCTTGGGTCGTTGCTGAAGTCGCTGCGTTAGCGCCATCGGGTCACGCCCATGCAGGCTGAGCCACTGGGCGTCCTGCCAGGGACGCCCAAGTCGGGCGAAGGCCAGTTGGAGGGATGACGGGGCTGGATGGAAACGAAGCTGCGTCGGCCCCAGACGTTCGATCAGGGTGCGGCCGATGCCGAACCAGAGCGGATCGCCACTGGCCAGTACGACAGAACAGACTTGGTTCGATTGCTGCTGCAGGGTGTCGCAGAGGCTGAGCGGCGCATCGCTCGCGATCAACTCCGCGTCGTGCTCACTCCCCAGCCAACGGGTGAGTGCTGGGTGCAGACGCCGGGGTGCGGCGATCAACGCAGCTTCACGAAGCAGTTGCTGCTGCGGCGCCGCCAGGGTGGTGGGTGCGCCGGCATCGGTGCCAATGACCTCGATCATGAGGTCATTGTGATCAGGCGGCCGCCAGAAGAGTGTCCCGTGGTGACTCCTCAAAATGCTGGCGGTAGATGGCCGCAAAGTTTCCGCGGCTGCGGAAGCCAAAGTGTTGAGCGACCTCGCTGATGGAATGAAGCTTCGTTGCCGCTCGTGTGGCTGGAGAGCGCAGCATCCAGTTCACCTGCTCGAGGCGGATCGATCGCAGCAGCTCCATCGGACCCATGCCGGTGCTCTCTTTGGACCCCATGATCAGCGTGCGGCGCGAGGTGTAGAGCGCACGGCTCACATCATCGAGGTTCAGGGGTTGGTGGCCGTTCTGGAAGCCCCAATGCACGAGTTCCCGAATCAGATCATGACGTGCCTTTGGCTGATGGGTGACGTACTCATCAGCTTGTGATTCGACCAGGCCATTGAGCAGGCAGGTTTGCAGCAATGAGCTGTTCAGCTGGCGATCGGCTGCTGTTGTTGTGGGGGCGTTGAACAGGGTCGCGATGATCCGGCAGAGGGCCCGGTGGTGGTCTTGATTCAGCGTGACGCCATTGCACCGCCCCAGGAGCTCCACCAAGTGCTCCTGGCCGCAGTGCATCAGGTAGCGATGGAAGCGCGTGGTTGAGGTCACCACCATGTAGGAGGTTGAGCCAGCGGTGAGCGAGAAGAACGATTCATTCAATCCACTTTTGAACCCATGGAGGGAGTTGGGATTGATGGGTTTGCCATGAACCTTGTGGTCGTCGATGGTGTTACTCGACTCCAGAGCGAAAGCCGTGCAGTCGTCTCCCCTCTCACCGTTGAGCAGTAACAGCTGGTTGGTCTGGATCTCCAGCAGGCTGATACCCAGCAGGTGGACCACCGAGATGCGGCCCTGCAGCTGGCCCTGACTGAGCTGGAGGGCGTTGAAGTCTTTGCCGAGGCGAGCGAGTGATTGGGTGAGTTCGGTGGCGCTTCGGAACGGTGTGCTCCAACTCAGGGCAGACGCTTTCGGGCCGGGGGACGCCAGGCAAGGAAAGGAACTGGTTTGCACTAGCGCCCCCGTCAATTCCAACTAATGCATTGATTGCAAGTTACCGGCCATGTTCGTTAGGAATGTTGCGCGATGGACGATTTCTCACAATGCTGAGAGCCAGAAGCCTGGATCGCCTTGTAGCTGCCGGGTTTTTGCGTCCCTCCACCCTCTTGCAGGCTTTACGCCGCGGTCGTCTTGAGCGACGGCGGCTGCCGCTGGCGTTGGCTCTCAGTTGCAGCGGTCTGCTGGTGGAGCCCCTGGCCTGGTGTCAGGACCTCTGGCTTTGCATTCGATGGCGCGGTGTTGACTGCCCGGATGATCCGGTGATCGTGGTCGGTCACTGGCGCAGTGCCACCACGTATCTGCATCAGTTGTTGGCTGCTGATCCAGCGGCAGCGACTGCCCGCAACAGCCTCACCATTGCTCCCCAGGTGGCGCTGCTGCTTAAGCCGCTGATCCGACCATTGCTTAAGAAGCTGATGAGTGCGCACCGCCCGATTGATGCTGTGCCTTGGTCTGCCGATGATCCTCAGGAGGATGAGATTGGCCTCGCTCGCCTAACCATGGACACGAACATGGCGGGGATGGCATTCCCTCGCGATTATCTCCGTCACTTTCGCCATAGCGTGCTTGCGGAGGGACGGTCGTTGGCGTCGACGCTGTTGTGGTTTACCCGTCTCACCTGGCTGCACGACGGTGCGGGCAAGAGCCATATGGTGATCAAGAATTCCGCCCACATGGCCCGGGTGCCAATGTTGCTGCGCCTGTTCCCGCGTGCTCGTTTCGTGCTGTTGCGGAGGGAGCCGATCGACTCGATCCGTTCCTTGGTGCAGGTGAAGCAGTTGCTTGCCGATCTGGTGGGACTGCAATCGCCACCGGATGTCATCCGCCAGGTGGAGGAGACCGTCTGGGCTCACGAGCAATTGCTGGAGGCTTTTGAAGCCCATCGCTCACTGATTCCTGAGGGCCACCTCGTGGAGATCGCCTACAACGATCTGATCACAGCACCACTGCAGACGCTGGAGCAGCTTTACGGAGACCTTCGCCTTGGCGACTGGTCAACAGCGGGCCCGGCGATTGCCCAGCGGGTTGAGCAGGCCCGAAGCTACCGGGCCCAGCCCGTGCAGCTGGACCCTGCGGCCGAGCAACACCTGCAGGCACTGCTTGGAGGTACGTTGACGCCCTGTTGATCGGCTCCGACGCGATGCGTCTGTTTTTGGCCCCACTGCTGTTTGCCCTCGCGGCAGGGTCGCCGGCGCTTGCTTTCAACGACTGCACGCAGATCCGCCGATTGATGCAGTCCATGGGGGCCTCGATGGCGCGCAACCGCGCCCTGATTGCGGAGTCCCAGGCCTCAGGGAAGAATCCAGCGCGGGCGGAGCAGGCCAGCCAGATGTTGACGCGACAGACCAGCGGCTACCGGGAGCTTCGAGCTGACTACGAAAGACTGAACTGTCGTCATCCCCAGGACTGAGCGCATGGCAAGGGATCGTCGTGAACGCTTGCATGAGCTCCTGCTGGCGCTGATTGCGCAGCAGTCGGATCTTGAACTGATGGATGCCGAGGGACCTGCCGGCATCAGCACCAGCTTGAGTGGGGAGGCCCCTGCGGATGCCGCCCGCTGGTTGGATCGCAATCGCCGAGTTCTGCAGCGCTATCAGGCTCTGGTGCGCACGGCGGTGACCTTCGATGCTTTGCTCGATGCGGAAACCACCGCTGGCTCAGAGGTGAACGATGGCTTCTGACCGGCCTTCTGACAATCAGTGATAACTTCCGTGCGCTTCATGCGCTCAGGCATTCGCTGATGATCGAAACCCACGTGCTCACGTTCACGATTAACAAGAGCTTTGCTGAATGGGTGGCGACCTATGACGCCTCGAAGCCATTGCAGGCAGCGGCTGGCATTACCTCCTTGTATCGGGGCGTGAGCAAAGAGGATCCCACCAAGGTTTGTGCTGTGATGCAGGCCGAGCCCGGGGTGATGGAAGCGTTTATCAGTGATCACGCTGAGCTGGTCGCTTCCTCGGGCCATGTTCTGGAGAGCACGGTGAGCCAAGTGTTCATCTGAGCCCCTCTGGCTTGTCGCCTCAGCTCTGGCAGGCTGGGGCGACTTTCTGCCTCTCCATGGCCCCGCTCGGACTCTCTGCTCTGCGTTCGCTGCTGGGCCGTCGCAAGCAAGCCAAGCGTTGGCAGCCGCCCCAGGCGAGCTGGAGCCGGCCGTTTGGCCTGGGCTGGACCAACCCCTACACGGTCCGCTACGCCAGCAACCTCGACGATGGCCCCAACCACGGCATGCCCTTGGGGGGCTTTGGTGCTGGTTGCATCGGCCGGGCATCCGATGGAACGATCAACCTCTGGCACCTCGATGGCGGAGAACACTGGTTCGGTGTGCTGCCCGATTGCCAGTTCGCCCTGTTTGAAAGCAATGGCAGCAGCACGAGGGCCCATGCGCTGGCAGTCAAACCGGAGGCAGATGCTTCCCGTGTTGGTGGCGGTGAGCCCCTAGCGGCGTGGGATTGGTATCCCGCCAGCACGCCCGAGCGCAGCACCGGGACCTATGCCGCCCGCTACCCCCTGAGCTGGACCAGTTACGAGGGCGTGTATGACGCCGAGGTGCGCTGCGAAGCCTTCAGCCCCATCGTGCCGGGGGATTATCAGCGCACCAGCTACCCGGTGGCTGTGTTCGTGTGGACCTTGCGCAACCCCACCACCAAGCCGTTGGATCTGTCGTTGTTGTTGAGCTGGCGCAACACCACCGGTTGGTTTACCAACACCGATGCTTCAGCTGAGGTGCACTTCCGGGACGACGGCAGCCCTGAGCACAACTACGCACCGGCGATCGGCATCACCGATGGGCAGCGCAACCGTTGGGTCGATGACGGCGACCTGAAAGGAGTCGTGCTGGAGGGCAACGTCTCCACTCCGATCGCCGAAGGTGAGGGGCAATGGTGTATTGCCACGTCTGATCAGCCAGGGGTGACGATTCAGCGTTGCAGTCGCTGGAATCCCCACGGCGATGGCAATGAGCTTTGGAGCCATTTCAGTGCCGACGGCACCATTCCCGAGAGCAACAACGATCGCCGCAGCGGACAGAACGATCCGGTCAGCGCGGCCCTCGCGGTGCAGTGTCAGTTGGCGCCGGGCCAAAGCATCGAGATTCCGGTGGTGATCAGCTGGGATCTGCCGGTCACAGCCTTTGCGACAGGAAGCAGTGCCCTGCGCCGCTACACCGATTTCTTTGGCGCTGAAGGCAACCAGGCGGCGGCGGTGGCTGCTGAAGCGCTGCGGGATTGGTCGCAGTGGAAGCAGCAGATCGAGGCCTGGCAGCAGCCGGTGCTGGAGCGCAGCGATCTGCCGGAGCCCTTGCGTATGGCTCTGTTCAACGAGCTTTATGACCTCTGCAGTGGCGGAAGCCTCTGGAGTTCGGCAACGCCTGAGGATCCCCACGGTCGTTTCGGAGTGCTCGAGTGCCTCGATTACGCCTGGTACGAAAGTCTCGATGTGCGTCTGTATGGCTCTCTAGCGCTGCTGCAGCTCTGGCCAGAACTCGATAAGGCGGTGCTGCGCAGTTTTGCTCGGGCGATTCCAGCGGCGGATGCCACCCAGCGGCCGATCGGCTGGTATTTCACCCAGGGCAAGGGCCGGGTGGAGGCTGACCGCAAGGTGAAAGGGGCGACCCCCCACGATTTGGGGGCACCGAATGAATGTCCGTGGGATGCGACCAACTACACCGCCTATCAGGATTGCAATCTCTGGAAAGACCTGGCTAGCGATTACGTGCTGCAGGTATGGCGCACGTTCAAGTTGGCCCCGAGCGGTGAAGACATCAACTTTCTGGCCGAGTGCTGGCCATCGGCGGTGGAAGCGCTGCGCTATCTGAAAACGTTTGATGCCAACAACGACGGTCTGCCTGATAACGGTGGTGCGCCGGATCAAACCTTCGATGACTGGCCGCTCCAAGGGGTGAGTGCTTACTGCGGTGCGCTCTGGATTGCGGCCTTAGAGGCGGCCCTGGCGATTGGCCAGACCTTGCAGCTCGCAACCGGTGTGGATACGTCGTCGGAGCAGCGTGAGTTCAGCGGTTGGCTTGAGCAGTCGCGCAGCAACTTCGATCGTTTGCTCTGGAATGGCGAGTATTACGACATTGATGCCGAGAGCGGCACGCCGGTGGTGATGGCCGATCAGCTCTGTGGTGATTTCTATGCGCGCCTGCTGGGGCTGGAGCCGGTGGTGAGTGAGGCCAACAGCCGCAGCACGCTCAAGGCCGTGAAGGAGAGCTGCTTTGAGAAGTTCCAGGGCGGCAGCCTCGGGGTGGCCAATGGCCTGCGCCGCGATGGCACACCCCTGGATCCCAATGGCACCCACCCCTTGGAGGTGTGGACAGGCATCAACTTCGGCATTGCCAGCTATTACCGCTTGATGGGTGACACCAGCACGGCCCTGGCGATCACCTCAGCGGTGGTGAACCAGGTCTATGCGGGAGGGTTGCAGTTCAGAACCCCAGAGGCGATCACGGCGGTGAACACCTTCCGCGCCTGCCATTACCTGCGGGCGATGGCGATCTGGGGCCTGTGGGCGACCCATACCGATTGGCAGCAGATTCCTGGTGCCCATCGGTCCTGAAGTTCAGCACCGATGATGGCAGCAGCACCCCCGGGTCTGATGCATCTGCTGCGCCGTTTACTGGTTTCACTGTTGGCTGCTGTGTTGCTGCTGCTCGTCACCCCTGGGGTGGCGATCGCGCAGGTGCACGAACACCAGGATGAGAACGGGGCACCAATGCTGCGCAGCCTCGAAAGCCTGCGCGATCTCGATTACCAGAGCTGGCAGGCGGTGGCCTATCGCACCGGAACCCCTGGCAATCCTGTGGTGCTGCGGATTGTGGGTTATCCCGGCAAATTGCGCCTCGAGCATCCCGCCCCCCTGCTCGTGCAGGCCGGTGTGAAGGAGTGGCAGCTCGACGACATCACCCTTGAGAATCCTGTTCTGGCCAGTGATGGCCGGGAGGCGGCAGCTGAGTTCGCCCTCGATCCCCTGCTCAACGATCTCAGCAACAACCGCCCGCTGCGTTTGTTCCTTCCCGGTGTGTTCACCGAAATGCCCGTCCCCCCCTATGTGGTGGGTGAATGGCGTGAGGTGCAGACGGAGCCTCTTGGGTCATGAGGGCCGTCGCTGACTCTGATCAGCGCTGGATTCCCTGGATGCGCCGGGCCTTGCAGCTGGCGGCCTTGGCCGATGGCCACACCAGCCCCAATCCCCTGGTGGGCGCCGTGGTGCTCGATGCCTCCGGCACGCTGGTGGGGGAGGGGTTTCATGCCCGGGCTGGTGAACCCCATGCCGAAGTGGGGGCCTTGGCCCAGGCCGGAGTGCGTGCGAAGGGCGGCACGCTGGTGGTCACCCTCGAGCCCTGCTGCCATCACGGCCGTACCCCTCCTTGCAGCGACGCCGTCATCCAGGCAGGGATCGCTCGGGTGGTGGTGGCGCTGACCGATCCCGATCCTCGTGTTGCCGGCGGAGGTTTGCAACGGCTGCGCGATGCCGGAGTGGAGGTGCTCTCTGGAGTGTTGGAGGCCGACGCTGCCCACCAGAACCGGGCCTTCGTGCACCGCGTGCGCACTGGTCGGCCCTGGGGCCTTCTCAAGTGGGCCATGAGCCTCGATGGCCGCACGGCCTTGCCCAATGGCGCCAGCCAGTGGATCAGTGGTCCCAGCGCACGCAGCTGGGTGCATCGTTTGCGGGCCCAGTGTGATGCCGTGATTGTGGGGGGCGGCACCGTGCGCGCTGACGACCCCCTGCTCACCAGCCGGGGCTTGCGCAGCCCCGAACCGCTGCGGGTGGTGCTGAGCCGCAGTCTTGATTTGCCCGATCAGGCCCAGCTTTGGGATCAATCCGTCGCTCCCACCCTGGTGGCCCATGGAGTCGCTAGCGACGGAGCCGACCGCGAGCGCGCCCAACGGCTGGATGCCCTTGGCGTGGCAGGCGTGACGCTCACGGCCTTGCAACACTGCGAGCCTCAACAACTCCTGGAGGTGTTGGCGGGCCGTGGCTGCAACCGGGTGCTCTGGGAGTGCGGCCCTGCCCTGGCCGCTGCTGCGTTGCAGCAGGGCTGCGTGCAGGAGCTGGCGGTGGTTGTTGCCCCCAAGTTGATGGGTGGCGCGGCGGCCTGCACCCCCCTCGGTGAGCTGGGTTTCACGGCGATGGATCAGGTGATGTCCCTTCAGCAGATTCGCCACAGCTCCCTGGTGGATGACTGGCTACTCCAGGCGCTGCTTCCTACAGATCGCTGAGGTCGTTCTCTGAGCTCTCGTCCCGTTCCTCCACATCGCCGGTGTAGCGACTGATCAGCACCCCCATCACCACTGCGAGATAGAGGGGGCCCGCGATGCTGGTGGTGACCGAAAGCATTCGCGAGAGGGGCAGCATCGGGTTGATATCACCGAAGCCCACGGTCGTGAGGCACACGAAGGCGAAGTAATTGATCTTGGCGAAGATGCCGGGTGTCATCAGCACGCTCAGATCACCACCAAGGGACGAGTCAGTCGGTAGATCCAGGGGCTCAAAGCTGCCTGGCTGGATCGTTTCGACCGCACTCATCACCAGGCCTGAGGTCAGCCCCAGCAGCAGATAGCCAGCAGCGGCACCCATCAACATCCCGGCGGTGACGCGCTTCTCCTGGGAGAGGCGGTCGACGAGGCGCACCACGCTCCAGCCCACCAGCAAGCTCCAGCTGAGCACCAGCGGTACGCCTGTGTTCACCATCCGCAAAGGGGTGATCACCCAGATCCACTGGGCGGCAAGGGCAATCACCCCGAGCAGGCGGTAAAGCCGATCCCAACGACTCAGACGCGGCTTGCGAATCATCACCAGCTGGGTGAGCAGCAAGGCGATCAGCGAATAGCCGATCGTGCCCAGCCATGACAGCTGCGGAAAGGCGAAGCTCACCAGCACGAGTAAACAGAGGCTGAGCAGCAGCTCATAGATCAGTTCCCGACGTCTCAGGGCTCGAGCTGAAGGCATCGTCTCGTTCGGTTCTCCCCCCTCTCAGGGCGACCAGGCATGAAATGACGGCCTTAGTTTGGTGCCCTAGACGGAACCTGTCTCATGCCGATCCGCGAGGACGACAACCGACCCAACCGGCGCTTCGGGATCATCAACCTTGTGTTGATCGGTTTTGGGGTGCTGTTGCTGTTCAGCAGCTTCATTCCTAATCCCGGTATGCAGGTGCCCCGCGTGCCGTACTCCCTGTTCATTGATCAGGTGAATGACGGTGCCGTGAAACGCGCGTTCATCACCCAGGATCAGATCCGCTACGAGTTGGCCAACCCCGAGGAGGGTGCTCCGGCAGTGCTGGCCACCACGCCGATCTTCGACATGGATCTGCCCCAGCGCCTGGAGAGCAACGGGGTCGAGTTCGCAGCCGCTCCACCCAAGAAGCCCAATATCTTCACCACGATCCTCAGCTGGGTGGTCCCACCGCTGATCTTCATCCTGGTGCTTCAGTTCTTCGCCCGCCGTTCCATGGGTGGCGGTGGTGCCCAAGGTGCCCTGAACTTCACCAAGAGCAAGGCCAAGGTGTATGTGCCCGATGAGCAATCCCGGGTGACCTTCAACGATGTGGCTGGTGTTGATGAGGCCAAGGACGAACTGACCGAGATCGTTGATTTCCTCAAGACTCCAGAGCGTTACGCCGAGATCGGCGCTCGCATTCCCAAGGGTGTGCTGTTGGTGGGTCCTCCGGGTACCGGCAAGACCCTTCTATCCAAGGCTGTCGCCGGTGAAGCAGGTGTTCCCTTCTTCATCATCAGTGGCTCGGAATTCGTCGAGCTGTTCGTGGGTGCCGGTGCCGCCCGGGTCCGCGATCTGTTCGAGCAGGCCAAGAAAAACGCGCCCTGCATCATCTTCATCGACGAGCTCGATGCCATCGGTAAGAGCCGTTCCGGTTCGATGGGTGTGGTCGGCGGTAATGACGAACGCGAGCAGACCCTCAACCAGCTGCTCACTGAAATGGATGGCTTTGCCTCCAAAGACAAGCCCGTGATCGTGCTGGCGGCCACGAACCAGCCCGAAGTGCTCGATGCCGCCCTGCTGCGTCCTGGTCGCTTCGATCGGCAGGTCTTGGTGGATCGTCCGGATCTGTCTGGACGCAAGACGATTCTTGAGATTTACGCCAAAAAAGTGAAGCTCGCTGATGGGGTGGATCTCGATGGCATTGCCCAGGCCACCAGTGGTTTTGCCGGCGCTGACCTTGCCAACCTGGTAAATGAGGCGGCGCTGCTCGCGGCCCGTGCCAAGCGCACCAAGGTGGAGCAGGAGGATCTCGGCGAGGCGATCGAGCGCGTGGTGGCCGGCCTTGAGAAGAAGAGCCGTGTGCTTCAGGCCGATGAGAAGAAGGTGGTGGCGTATCACGAAGTGGGTCACGCGATCGTCGGTCACCTGATGCCTGGAGGCAGCAAAGTGGCCAAGATCTCGATCGTGCCCCGCGGGATGAGCGCCCTGGGCTACACCCTGCAGCTCCCGACCGAAGAGCGCTTCCTCAATTCCCGCGAAGATCTCGAGGGCCAGATCGCCACTCTGCTGGGAGGGCGTTCCGCAGAGGAAATCGTCTTCGGCAAGATCACCACGGGTGCAGCCAACGATCTGCAGCGCGCCACCGACATTGCCGAACAAATGGTCGGCACCTACGGCATGAGTGACACCCTCGGCCCACTGGCCTACGACAAGCAGGGTGGTGGTCGCTTCCTCGGCGGCGGCAACAATCCACGCCGCACGGTGAGTGATGCCACCGCCCAGGCCATCGATAAGGAAGTGCGGGCCCTCGTGGACAACGCCCACGACACCGCCCTGGCGATCCTGCGCCAGAACATGGCCCTGCTCGAGACCATTGCCCAGAAGATCCTCGAAAAAGAGGTGATCGAGGGCGACGAGCTCAAGGAGATGCTGGCCGCCAGCGTGTTGCCTGAATCCGCTGCGGCTAGCGCCTGACACTTGACGAAAGGGGCTCTGATCCCCGATAAAGCTCCTTTGAAACCCAGTCATGGTTGCCTCCGCTCAGGGTGTCGCCTCTGTTCTCTCGCCCCTGAGCGGCCGTGACTTCCTCTCGTCGGCCGATGCGACGGCCGAGCAGGCCGCAGCCCTTCTTCAGCTCGCTCTTCAGCTCAAGACTGGTGACCGTCGTATTGACCTAGGCAACCGGGTGCTGGGGCTGATCTTCACCAAGGCCTCCACCCGCACTCGGGTGAGTTTTCAAGTGGCGATGGCCCGCCTTGGCGGCCAGACCGTGGATCTCAATCCCCAGGTGACGCAGCTGGGCCGTGGCGAACCGTTGGAAGACACGGCGCGGGTGCTCAGCCGCTTCTGCGATGTGCTGGCGATCCGCACCTTCGCTCAGCAGGAGTTGGTGGATTACGCCTATTGGGCTTCGATTCCGGTGATCAATGCGCTCACCGATCTGGAGCATCCCTGCCAAGCCCTGGCGGATTTCCTCACCATGCAGGAAGCCTTTGGCGATCTGAAAGGACAGACCCTCGCCTATGTGGGCGATGGCAACAATGTGGCCCATTCCCTGATGCTCTGTGGTGCGCTCCTGGGCGTGAACGTCCGGATCGGTTGCCCTGAGGGATTCGAGCCGCTGCCTGGTGTGCTTGACCAGGCCAGGGCGCTGGCGGTGGATGGTGCGGAGATCAGCGTCACCAGCGATCCCGTCGCTGCGGTGCGCGGAGCTCAGGCGCTTTACACCGATGTGTGGGCGTCCATGGGGCAGGAACAAGAACAGGCGGAACGGGAGCGCGCCTTCCAGGGCTTCTGTCTCAATGAAGACCTGCTGGCGGAGGCGGATGCCCGCGCGATCGTGCTTCATTGCTTGCCTGCTCACCGCGGTGAAGAGATCAGCGCTGGGGTGATGGAGGGTGAGGCGAGCCGCATCTTTGATCAGGCGGAAAATCGCCTGCATGCGCAGCAAGCGTTGCTGGTGGCTTTGATGGGCGGCCTCTGAGCCCTTGATCCCTCGAGGGGCTTGTCAAACCATCAGGGCACCGGTACAAATGTATTGACGACCATTTGTCTTGCCGGTGCCCGCTGGATCCCCCGAGCCGCTCACATCTGCTCAGCAGGAGCTTTACGACTGGCTCGCTGATTACATCGGCAGTCACCATCACAGCCCCTCCATTCGCCAGATGATGCAGGCCATGGGGTTGCGATCTCCCGCTCCTGTGCAGAGTCGCCTGCGTCATTTGCAGCAGAAGGGATGGATCACCTGGCAGGAGGGTCAGGCGCGCACACTGCAACTGCTCGGAGGCATTGCCTCCGGTATTCCGGTGCTGGGGGCCGTGGCGGCCGGTGGGTTAGTGGAAACCTTCGATGATGTGCAGGAGCGACTCGACCTGGCGCCGCTGCTGGAAACCCGCGGGCTGTTTGCCCTCACGGTGAATGGCGATTCGATGGTCGAGGCGCACATCGCCGACGGTGATGTCGTGCTGATGGAGCCCGTGACCGATCCCGGCAGGTTGCGGCAGGGGACGATCGTGAGCGCCTTGGTGCCTGGTAGCGGCACCACCCTCAAGCATTTTCATCGTGATGGCGGCACGGTGCGTCTCGAGGCGGCGAATGCCGCCTATGAGCCGATTGAGCTGCCAGCCGATCAGGTGCAAGTGCAGGGCAAGCTCATGGCGGTCTGGCGCCAAGTCTGAGCATCGCGCATCTGGGCCCCGGGATCTGGCCTGCGGCGGTGTAAGCTTCGACACGACGACGGCACAGGCCCAAGGGCTCAACCGACGTTTTTGGGGCCATAGCTCAGCTGGTAGAGCACCTGCATGGCATGCAGGGGGTCAGGAGTTCGAGTCTCCTTGGCTCCACTAGGTATTCACCAAGTGGGACATCCCAGATAGAGCAAAAGTTAGAGCAAGGTTGCCTGGCTTCATGCGTTTTTGCTCTAAACAGAAGCTCTGGCCCAGAACAGTCGCCTAGCTTCGTTACGCGCCGAGTCCAGCGGTCCCCCGCAAGCCCTCACAGATGACGCACCTCAGCCCCGAGTCGGCCCACGCTGCGATCAAACGCCTGCTGCTGACCTGCATCACCCCTGCCATGGCCTCTGAGACGGAAGGCATCACGCGCATGAGCGAGCGCATCAGGGCCTGCATTGAGCGCGTGAAGGTAGACGCCTCAGAGGGCGCTGCTCTCGTTGCTGAATGCGCTCCACACGGGCGGGCGATGGTGGCTCAGGCGCAGAAGGCCTTGGCTGACCTTGAGGCTCTGTCGGTGCTGGACGAGCTGGTGGGCGAGATGTATGGCGCTGACTAATGACATTGAGTTTGATTGAAGTTGCAATCCGCTGTGGTTTAGGGAATAGTTGGCGCACCAAAGGCCTCCGACTGATGCTAAGATGCCTGTTTGTCGGTCTTCTCGCTGCTACGGCTGCCATTACGCCCCTACCCCTTAACGCGCAGGAAGGCAGCGCAGACGACCTTGGGGTAATGAGCATCAGCCTCAAAGACGTCATCAAGCCACGCGTTGGCTTCCAAGGGCAGACCCAAGCCGCTGGCACTCCCAACCAAGCGGGCATTGGCGGCTTCTTGCCTTTGGTGGTTGGTGAGAACAGTGTCTTCTTCCTTGATGCACTGGCAAACGTCAACTTCGCTGATTACGACAACTACAGCAGCATCATCAACACCACCGTTGCTGGCACCACCATCTCCACCTCTTCCCGCTTGGGGTATCGCTGGCTGAATGCTGACCGCAGTTGGATGTTTGGCGTGAATGCTGGCTATGACACCCGCCCGATGGCAACGGGTCCTACTGACACAGGCATTCCAACTTTTGGCACCGAAAAAACAGTTTTCTTCCAGCAGGTCGCAGTCAATGCAGAAGCTGTTTCCAATGACTGGAACCTCAATGCCTATGCCTTACTTCCTGTTGGCGATACGGAGCAACAACTAAACTGGTTTTATCAAGGCGGGGCACTGGATACCTATGGGCTTGATGTTGGTTACAGCATCACACCTGATTTACGGGCATCTGTTGGTTATTACTACCAACATGGCGACCTTGGAGCTGCTGACGGCTCAGGCGTTAGCGGCAGGCTTGCTTATAACCTAGCGAATGGACTAACTGTTGGCGCCAACCTCTCCTACGACCAAGCATTTGATACCAGGGTTTCGGCAGACATCAAATATCGCTTTGGATCCAATGGCTACCACTCACCACAGAAGAAGAACCCTTCTGTGACGCCCGTCATTCAGGCGCTTACAGCTACACCTTCCAACAGGGATGTGCGGGTGCACGATTGCCCTCGGCTAGGATGCTACGCCTTCGCCTTAGAAGAATGGGAGAATATTACTGCAACTTACGGGAATGGGAGAATATTAGAATATTTGGAGAATAAAGAATGGGGGGATATAGAAGAATGGGGGGATATTGTTGCGATTACTGGTATTGTCCGATATTTACTGCAATTGGCACGCACCGTTTCCTTGCCCTAACTCGCAACGTATTTCCCAGGCTGCAGCCTAACCACCCAAAGCCCCTGCCACCGCAGGGGCTTTTTATTTCTTCAATAGACCACCAAGAGCCTTCATTTAGCCTCCAATAACTGAATCATTGTTGCGTTTGATTGGCGGGATTTTTAGTTCACAAACCACCGTTTGATCTTGCTCATTGCACCCGTGCTCTCATCCTCAAGCGGTTGCAGTGCGGGCACATCTAGCCCATCGCGTTCAACCCACGGATCAAGCCAACCCTGCGGGCGACGTCCGTTGAATTCCTGTAACCACTCCAAATAACGACGGTCAAAAGGCGGGTATTTCATTTGCGCTTGGCGATAATTTTTTCAGCAACCTTGTTCGCGAAGTCGAATGAAAAAGTGCCATCCGCCCGCAGTCTTGACTCAGCACGACGACCCACGATGGCATCAGCAAATTGATCAATTTCGTCGCGTGAGAATTTCCAGAGCTTTGCGCAAGCTTCGGGAGTGATGAAACCTTGATTGTCTTGTGGTGTTGGTTTGAGCGTGTTCATGGCATTAGGTAATGGGGCGGGGCGCCGCCGTGTCCAGTGATGACGCCCCTGTCTCGGCCATGGAAGATCACCGCCGAAGTCATCAGATTCACGTGATCGACCGTCACGCAGACCCGATGACCAGCGAACTTGCATCCTGAACTCCCACGTCGACGAAGTTGATCACCACGACCTCAACGGCACCCGCCGTCAGATTCCTGTAGGGATCAGCGGTCACAATTGGCGAACCGAAGAATCCAAGCTTGATCGCATTCGGGAGGCAGAGAACGTGCGAGCCTTCGGTCACATGCGATGAGCTGGCGATCGGAATGCCGGCGATGCGATAACGCCCAGCCACGTAATCGGCGACCATCTGGCCACTATTTGATGCTTTTTCGGCATTAAGCAAAGCCGCAAGATCCGAGGGGTGCAGCAGAAAAGCAGCATCTTCGATTCGGTGATCGGCGTCAACCATCAGCTCCACCATCCCCAGCAATTCAGCAAAGGTTGGGGTGGCACCTGAAAAGGTTGTTGTCTGGCGGCCGGTGGTATTGAGCAATCCGAGGGGCTCACCGTTAGTGCCTGTCCCAGCGATCAGGCCACCCTCAACTACGTTTCGCACTGCCCGAGATAACTCGGCCTGAATCTGCGCCTCGATATCCTCCCCTTGAACACGCAGCTTTCGACTGATCGAGATGCGAGCGGCAGCACCACGCGGGTGCAGTTCTACCGAGCTGACTGTGGTGGCAAGTTGTGGCGATTCGGCACCTTCGGCAATCCATCCGCCTGTTCCGCCATTCCAGCGGGGTAATGCAATGCTTTCACCAGCGATTTCGATGCGTTCAGCGCCGATCTCTTCAAGAACGAGTTGCGGGCGTGTTGCCGCAGCGACAGCAGCGACAGAATCCGCAATCAGATTTCCGCCCGAAGAAGCAGGCGTTGTTTGCAGGTCGCGGGCCAGACTTTTGGTGGGAATGAATGCCGCTCGTTCAGATTTACCGCAAAGCGGCTTTTGATTGAGCTGACGACCGATCCTTTCACTCAGGCCCATCTCAAACTGATGACCACTTTGATGCGCATCAGTCAGAGCATCAATCAGTCGCGTGATGCGATATTCGCGTGGCCTTTCAGGAGTGCGTTTCATCTGAGTTATGTCGCCCTATGTTGCACTTATTGTCGCGAGATTACAGAATGCGTGCAAGACTCGATGTCGCAACATGTCGCACCACTTATCTCAAAAGGATCTTGCCTCAGCTTTGCGCGTGCATCGAAGCACAATCACTCGCTGGATGAGAGCTGGCATCCTTCGACCAAATGAGCACTATTTCCGCTTTACTGATCGTGGTCCGCTGCGATTCAACCTTGATCGAATCATCGAATCCTGCAAGATTGCAACATATTTGCGAGAATCGATTTAACTGAAAATCAGACATGCAATCCCATCCCCTGAATCGTCACAGGCCCGATGATGACGTGCCGCAGCGCCCAGACCCCCAGAACGACTCGCTGATGTCCCCGCAGGCAAGGCGCTATTGGCGGCAGGGCAGTCAACAGGATGGTGTCCACCGATGCAGCAGAAGCAGCGCGCAGGCGGTCTAGGTTGGGGTGGGGCCGCGCTGCGTCAACAGCCGACCCCTGACCAGTCCACTCGTGATGAACTGATGACTACGTTCTATGCACGCCCCAGCGGCGTGTCATCCCCTCCCGCCGCAACCGAAATCCCTGCTTTTCGCAGGCCGACCCGCGTCACCGCCACTCTGTCTTGGAAGCTGCATCGAGACTTGCAGACTCGCGCTGATTACGAAGGCCGAAGTTTGTCCAACTTAATTGCAAGCCTGCTTGAGAAGGCCCATTCTGCGTGACTTCGACGGGGCCCTACGGCCCCTTTTTTAGTGCGGCGAGATCCGTTAATCGGGGCTAAAATGCCCAATTCCCCACTAATGATCAGCAGAACTAATCGATTTGCGGCAAGAGATCGGCAGGGTTAATAGCTAAAAATGTCTGGCTCTGGCGATGAGAAGCGGCCCGACAACCTCCACGGCCCAATTCTCAGCAAGGACCCGCAATGGTTTTCAGCGCCAAATCTTTGCGATAACCCATGCAAACAATGCGCAGAGAACGGCAAACACGATCAATGGGATGGCCCAAGTCACCAAGGTCGTGACGAATGGAGACGTGCTGTAACTCAGATCCCAGAGCAACGACCTCATGGCTTCGCTCCTAACGCACCAAACGGGCAGGAGGAACATCGACGGCACAAATAAAGCCGACAGAAATGCGGTGACGGCGATTCGATGTGGTCTTGTCATGCCCAAATGATGGTTATCTGACAGGCGGCGGGCAAAGGGTGAACCCTGTCCTGATCATCGGCGAACAGGGCGGTTGCTGGGAATCATATGTTGCCGGTGACCTGAGGCGTATCCCGAAGGAGCTGCTGCTGGCTGCTGATCAGATGACAGCAAAAGTCTGATACCTCCCTCCCTCCCCAAAAAACACACCACTACACACAGCCCATAACAAGGGAAATAGCAGTCCCACACTGCGATCTTGCGTGGCCCATAACTCATGACGCTAATGGCCCACATCCAAAATTTATGGGCCATTTTTTATGGGCCATGCCTTTTTTTCAGGGGGGAGGGGGGGGGTAAAACTTTTGAGACACTCCCAACAAGCAGGATCTCAGGTCGCTTGGATCTCGTGTTGAAAGCAGCCACTGCTTGCCCCTGAGCCGCTTGATGCAGGACTTAACCGCTTCAGGTGAGTGGTGAGGCAGCCCTTCAATCACGGTCTTGATGCTTGGTTTGATGCCGTGCTGGTTTTGCTTCCTGACGTATTCCATGACGTCCCTATTGACTTTGCTGACGTCGGAAGTTTTCGTCTGCTCCGTTGGCTCTGGCCACAGGAAATCACCCTGCAGTTTGTACTGACGACGAATGCCTTGACCGCCACGGCACTTGATCGGCTTCAGGTTGACCAGTTCGTTCTGATCTTTCTCAAGCAGGTAAACGATATCTGGTGCCTCCTGAAGTGCCTCGTTGTCAGCGATGGTTCCTGATTTGTTGGCGTGGTGTATCCACAGCAATGCAGCACTGCGCAGAACGATGTCGTGCACTGCATCCATGTGGTGCCGAATGATCGGTCTTGAGATGTCTTCAAGCGCCGGCCCAAGGGCTCCCTTCAGCGAATCAATGACGACTACGTTTGGGTTGAACGCCTCCATCTGCTGCTGCAAGCCATCAAGGTCACCGATGGTCCACTTGCGCTGTGTTTGCGAGTTGCCCCAGATCCTGATGCCATTGCGAACTTCAAGATCGTTCCAGTAACCCATTTCAATCAAATAGCTCTTGATGCGTTCAGCCATTGCATCTGAGCACACGTACAAAACACGCAACCCCGTTGCTTCAGGTCGCAAGCCGATCACGTCTGGGCTGCGCTGCTTCATCAACGCCACCATCAGTTGCAACGTGAGGATGGTCTTGGTGCTGCCTCTGTTCCCTCCGATCAGGGTTGACCATCGTTCGGTCAAAAGCTGATCAAAGAACGTTCGGGCCTCGTCAACCGGCTCAGCATCAAGCTCATCGGGTGTCAGCGGTCTTGACTCCAATTTTCGCTGTGGATGCCGCAGAGCGAGCCGCTCATTGACGACCGAACTGAAATCCCTATTGCTGATGCGTTGAGTGGTGCAAAATTCAGACCTAATAGCGGCTCGCTCTGCCTCGTCATCGCAGTCAAGGTAGGCATTAGCTGCTTGCCTGATCAGCTCTGGTTTCTTCCGGTCCTCCAGCTCGCGTTGAACGTCAACCTTCTGCGCAGAAGCGATCAGTGAATGAACGGCTTCATGGCCTTGCGCAACCAAGAGATCATCAATGCCCTTTTCCGGCCCCTTGCAGTGGGCGGTGCCAACCCATGGCGATCCGTTGGCATAGAGCTGATGTGCAAGCCGTAAGGCTGCATTGCTGACATCTCTTCTGCCGCGTGCTTTCTCGCTGTAGTCAAAACAGATGACGATGCGATGTTGTGCCCACCGCTTCAGGTATGGGTGCAGGCAGTGTTGGTCACGATCGTCTTTTGGCGTGCCATTCCAGATGCCTGCAACAGCAACGGCAGGGATGCCACACGTAAGGAGCGCCGCTGCTTTCTTTGCACCTTCTGTGATGACGATGGTTTCGCTGCAATTCCGCTGACGGTCTGCCCAGTAGTTCTCATCTGGCATCTGGAGCTGGAAGACACCACAGGGAACACCCAACGGGTTCTCGTATTTGATCAGCTCGCCTTTGTCGTTCTTGCGTGGTGTGTTTGGCTTCAGGCAGCCTGAGTCGCCTGTGGCACTGCACCACCAGCCACCAGCGTCTAGGTGCTCATAACGGCTGAGAACCTTGCCAACTTCGCTTGTGACGTATTGCTGCCCGTGACCACCCGCTGATTCCAGGCGTTTGGATGTGATGGTTTCAATCGCTTCTTGCCCAGTGAGAGACTGCAGATTCAGTTCCGTGATTTCTTGGCTGATACCTGAACCACTGATCCACTCGTCCCGGTGCTGTGGGTCAATCTCCTCGACCTCCCAACTATCAAGAGCCGGGGGATGTTCGCGCCATTTCATCGCGCCGTCCTCAGTCGCTCACGAGTAAGCAGGAGCTGATCAACGCGAGAGCTGGATAGTCGATCGCAGCGTGCGTCGCCGTCAATGATTTTTTCGATGTGTTCAGCGCAAGACAGAGCGAGCCGTTGCTCGATGTCGATAACGGAAAACATTGCTAGAGTTCAAAGGGAATACGTGCGAAAGGGGTCGTTCTGTAGCAGGAGCGGCCTTTTTTATGCGTCGTCCAGAAGCATTGCAGCAAGGCCGTTTTGAATCAGCAGGCGAATGGCCTCTGACCGGCTGCAGTCGTGAGAATCGCAGAAGGCGTCAACTTTGCTGAGCAGATCATTGCTCAGGTATGTGGCAACAGCGCGCGGGAATTTGCTACGTGGCTTGAATTTCATGCGAACAGAATCGACTCATGAGTTCATTTTGAAGCATGAATTGATGATGTCAACGAAGGGCGAGAATTGCCCGCCCCCTTGATTCAATATTCTTCTGCGAGCATTCTCGCTTGAGCTTCCAGTATGAGCTGCTCGGTTTCGCGGATAATGCGCCCTGCTTCAAGGCGAATTGAATCAAGTTACCAGACTGCTCTTGGGTATTGGCCATCGGCATAAAGATGCTCGATTATGTCAACCTCGTCTGCCTTATATTGAAGGCAGCGAATAGAAGAACGAAGATTCTCGGTGTGCAAATCAGAGGTCATTGCCAGACTCCTTGCGAATGTTGGATGCACGTTTGTTGAGGGCTTCTCGGATCAAGGAGACGTTCCAAGTGATCGCCGCATTGCTGCTGGGTGCCATGGCGTAATGACGACCAGCCTCAAGGAACCCGCCGTGCGTGTCTCGCAGACGCTTTAAGAAGGAGGCTGATCGCCCCAATGCCTGTGCTGCTTGCGTTGTTGGAAGCCAGTGTTCAGTCACGAGAGAGATGGTGAACGCCCACGCAGCATTGCCGCTACGGCTGGCTGTCGCTGACGGTATCGAGGGGGTCCTGGTCGTCCTTAGGGGGGTAGAACGGTTGCAAAGACTAGCTAGTTGTTGCTTGGCGACGGTGGCTTGATCCAGATTGAACACAGCTTGCCTTGCAGGTGTCTGGTCGTAATCTTTCGGTTGATTCAGTTTGCAGTTGGCCTTCCCAATTTCATCTGGCGTCCTAGAGGCGTGTGAGAAGTAATTGGCACCATCAATCTGGCCACCGCATCCTCTAGCCCCTGCTCGTCCGTCCAGCGTCCGTAGTATTTGAGATGTGTTCCAGGTTTGTGCCCCATCAATGCGGCTGCATCGCGGGGAGAGAGTGGTCGGTCGTAAGCCTTATGCGCTCTCCACGCATAACCATGACGAAGGCTGTAAGGCACTAGTCCGGGCGTCGCAGCAACCATTGATTGCCAAAACGGATAACGATCAAGTAGCTGTCGGAAGGCATCGCCAACCTTTTTGAAATGACCTGATGCGATAGCCGTACGGATGGACTTGGGCAGCTTCACCAGTCCACTGTCGTAGAGCTGCAGTGCTTGGGCACCGTCGCCGCGGCCATCAAGCTCAAGGGCAATCACACGGCGTTTTGTGGCCGGCTTTTTCATGCTGCGGGCGTTGCGCTTGACCTGACTTCCCACGTACAACTTGCCGTCTTCAACAGTCAGCGCAGCAAGCTCAGCAGGGCGTAATCCAAAGCAGCCCACAAGGGCTACAGCAAGGCGTAGCTCAGGCCTCCCATCAGCCTCAAGGGCATCCAAGAGGGCGGCTAATTGCTCGGGCTTTACAGGCGGTGTGAGTGCGTCATCGCCGTTATCTGCCGCGCCAATCAGCGCCTCACGGTCGTCGCCTTTAAGGGGCAACCAACGCGCAGGTGCACCCTGCTTCTCCACCACCCAAGAAAGGAAGGCGGCGACATCACCCAGGCCACGTTTGCGACCCTCGCCACCTGCAGGGCAATCGTGGAAGTGGCTACGGGCGTACGCCTTCATCAGTGAAGCGCCGTCAGTTGGCCTGCCCTTGGCAGCAGTCAGCAGCGCAATGGCCTTGTTGATGCGACTTTTGGTTTCACCCCTTGTCGTGCCACGGTTGTCGCTGCGGGTCTCTAAGAAGGCATCACCCAACGCCTGCCAATCAATGGCACCAACTATTACGCCTTGAGCGGTGACGGTCGCTCGAATTTGTTGGTTGCGGCTGAATGCATCCCGCAGCCCTAGCCCCTGCTCCCTCATGCGGGCGACCAAGACGCCCACCTCATTGGCCAAAACCGTGGCGTTTTTAAGGCTCCACTCAACGGGCAGCATCACCGATTGTCTGGTGCCGTCTTCGTAACTACGAGTCAGCTTTGTGCCCTTGCTCTGCGGGTAAAGGGTCCAGCCAGCACCGTGCTCGCGGCGTATCTGATTCCGTAGCTCGGTTTCCCACGGTTTGGCGTGTTTTTTGGGCATCGGGGCTCAGGCCTGCGTTATGCAGGTGGTCATCGTTAGAGCAAAACCTAGAGCAAAATAGAGCAAACAGGCCATAGCTGGCTATTGCAGGTCTCATCGCTTGGCTAAGCAGATCCCTTGCGGTGTCTGGGTTTTGCGAGTCTTCGCAAGGGATGTTGGAAGGTCGGTTGACCTGCATGGCATGCAGGGGGTCAGGAGTTCGAGTCTCCTTGGCTCCACTAGGTATTCACCAAGTGGTATTCCCAACGAGCGCAAGACCTGAGGCGAGAGGCCAGGTCGATCGTTTGTGTCGCTATTGATGGCCAAGAGGCCCCCTTGGGCGCCATGGGTTTGCAGGCAGGTTTCTGGCTGAGATCTGGCCCCGTGGGATCTCTCCTGTCGGTCTATTCCTTAAAGTAAACAGGCTCTAGGGTTGCGTTGGCTCATGATTTTCACCGTCGTCATCCTTAGCGAGTCAGTCTCTTTTTATCCAGAGGTTGATTGGACGGAATGGAAGGATGAGAATAGAAAGAAAATGAAAAGTGAAGGTGATCATTGGTCGATGGCAGCATTGAGTGGCCGTGATATTTGGGATTGTCTCGATCGCAACAAGATTGATCCTCTGCATCTTGTTCAGTGGAAGCCCGCTGATGATGTGATCTATCGCGTTAGCTTGCCCGCTCAGTGGGGCTAAGCCTTCCTGATCAGTCCTGGTTTGCATTGACCAATTATTCCGGCGGCGCCTCGGCGATCTCGTGGAGACGATCGATCAGAAGATCGACATCCGTTTCAATGCCGCCATCCTCGGCCCAGGCATCGGGTTGATGACGCGACAGCACGACCTCATTGAGTTTGCGGCCATTACGGCGTTGCAAAAGATTGGCTTGGCTGGCTTCGCTGGCAGGGACTGTTCGTTCTGTCGTTCTTTCTCCCACCAGATGGCAGGCAATCCGACGTCGGTGAGGCATGGCGCGATGCTCCCAGAGGTAGACCGCTTGCCAGATCCCCAACAGCAGTCGGCCGCCTTGCACCGACAGGGTCATGGTCTGGGCCGTGAGTGCGGTGCGGATGTGGGCGGGCATGTCATCACGGCCTTCATCGTCATGGCGGTAGCGATGGCGTTGGCCGTTCGCTGTCACTGGGCCATGGCCGTCCTGGGGAACCACCGCCTCCATCCAGGCTGCTAGGTCTACGAGTACTCGCGGGTCGGCGTTTTCATTGATCGTTAGGCTGCAGCTGGTGTGGAGGCAGGTGAGGTGCAAAACCCCGGTGTCGATGCCGCTGGCCGCCAGCCATTGATTCAGATGCGGATCGAGGCGCGTGAATCCCTGGCCTTGGGTTTCGAACTCGAGCTGTTCCAGCACCTGTTGCATGGCCATGGCGGGGGGAAGCTCAGTTTCGTTTTACTCAGGCGCTGATTGTTCCGCCGCTGAGCGCGTGAGTGGAATCGCGATGCCTGGAGTCGGCACCACCACGGGGTAAGTCTCAGACCCCTCCGGCACTTCACGGGGTCCCTCGCCCCCTTGCAGCAGGCTGCTGATCAGACCGCTGAAGCGCACGTCGCCGCCGGTGGTGCTGGCCAGCACGCGCTCGGGCTGGAATCGCTGCATGAGTTCGGGCAGCACCTTCGCACCGGTGATGAAGTCACCCAGCAGCGGCAGACCCAAGTCCACGACCGGAGTGATCACTGTGTCGATCGATCGTTTCGGCAGCTTGGGGTCGAGTACGCCGTGGGGTTCGAGGTACAGCGACCCCTCGGGCCAATCGAGTAGGTAGCCGTTCTCCACGGTGGGCACTGCCGCCCCTGCAGTCGCTTGCACGGTGAGCTCTCCAACACGCGTGTGCTCGCCTGGTCGCAGGCTGGTGATGGAGCTGAAGCCGAGTCGCTGGGCGACCCGAGCTGCCGCTGGCGATGCCACGACTGGAAGGGTCTTCGGCAGCCATTGCAACGTGTCGGGGTGGGCGTGGTCCGCCAGGCCCTGGGTGAGCAGCAGCAGATCGAGCCTTTCCGGGACTGTGATCTCCTGGGGAAGTTCACCCTTAAGCAGCCAAGGTCCTGGAGGGAAGACCAGATCGCCTTTCAGCCAAGGATCCACCAGCACCCGTAGGCCGCTGATCTCCAGCAGCCAGCCATTGGCTCCGAAATAGGTGGCCTGATCGCTCATGGTTGCTGCACAGCAGGGGGTTGGAGGGATTCATCCATGCCCAGATCGATCTCCCCGATCCAGGCGACCATCGCAATCAGGGCGCCGATCGCACCGATCAGCAGCAACCAGCGGCGGGCGTTCATAGGGGAGTGCTGAGTGGCACGACCGTAGAGGGTTCAGCTCAGAACGGCGAGGGCGACGCCAGAGACGGCCAACAACGATGCGATCACCCCGGCGCTACTGGGATGGTCGCCCTCCAGTCTGGAGACCAACAAGGCCATCACCGGAGAGGTGCCCAGCAGCGTCACCCCCACCCCCAGGGGCAGGCGTTGCAGCACCACCTGCTGCAGCAGGATCCCCAGATTGGTGCCCAGCAAGGTGGCAAGCAGCACCCGAGGCCAGCGGATCTGTTTGGGGCGCGGACGCGGGATGATTGGCCCGATGCGTAACCAGGGGAGCAGCAGCAGCAGGCCTCCCAGCAGACGGGTCGCAGCACTCTGCAATGGGCTCAGATCGCTTGAGATCAGCACGCTGCGAGACAGGGCCGCTCCGCTCACCCCGCAGAGCACGGCAGCGATGGCGCAGAGCAGCCCGAGCCGTTGGCTCGCTTGCGAGCGGTCGGCCTGGCCCGTGGCATCGGGCGGGTTTTGATTGGCGATCAGCAGCACTGAGAGCGTGACCAGGGCAGCACCCAACCAAGCAAGGGCGGAAATCTGCTCGCCCAAGGCGACGACACCACCAACTGCTGCAGCAATCGGTGAGAGGGCATCGACCGTGAGGGTGCGGCGGGTGCCGAGGCGGCGTAGGGCCGCCAGATAAAAACTGTCGCCAAGGGCGATGCCCACGCCACCGCTGAGCAGCAGCACGATCAACCCTTGCTTGTCCTGCATCCAGGGCAGGGTCAGCAGCACCGGCAACAGCAGCAGTGTGGCGATCCCGTTTTTGAGCCCGTTGAGCTGCAGTGCCGAGAGTGAGGTGGTCAGCCCGCGCCAGAGACTGCTCGCCAGGGTCCAGGCCAGCGCGGCGATCAGCCCTGCGAGCAATCCCATCAGTGGTTGTTCTGCAGCATCTGGCCCACCAGCAGGCCGATCACTAGGGCACCGGCCCCATGGCCCTGGAGCAGGGTGAGGCCCAGCAGCAGTGCCAGCAGAGGGGATCCCAGCAGCACCGACAAGCTCCCACCCACCACTCCTGAGCTCCAGCTCTCAATGCCACCAATCCATGGCAGCCATTCATGGAAGCCAATGCCGATCGCGCTGCTGGCCAGGATCACCGGAAAGAACTGCCCCCCTCGCCAGCCGGTCTCCAAGCAGCCACCCACCAGCAGCAACTTCACCAGTCCGGAGGCGATCAGTAGCAGTGGGCTGAGCTGCCATTGCCCCAGCACCAAAGGCTTCAGTTGCACCTCTCCAGAGAAAGGGGCCAGGGGTAGGCCCCAAAGGCAGAGCCCCAGCACCAGCCCGGTCACCACCGGACTCCACCAGCAGCGCCCGGTGAGATCCAGCTTGTTCAGCCACTGACGCCAGTGCTTCAGGAGCAGTCCACAGAGGGTGCCCACCGCCCCGGCGAGCCCTGCGGCAAGCAGGGCACTTAGGCTTTGTTCCTGATCCTGGGGCCAGCCGTAGGGCACACCCTGCAGGCCACCGCCCAGATCGCTGAGGCCATCGAAGATCACAAATCCGGCGATTCCGCCGAGGGTGGCGGGGAGCCAACGCCAGAGCAGCTGCCAATGGCGTCCCGCTAAGGCGGCTCCACCCACCAGCGGCGAGCGAAACAGGCCAAGGCTGCCGGCCATGGCCGCGGCAATCAGATTCCGATCAGCGCCGCGCCAAATGCGATGGCTTGCCACCGCCACCAATCGCGTCATCAAAGCCTCCGGCCCAAGGGCACCGCCTCCGATCAGGGCGAGGGCACCACCGAGCAACTGTCTGGCGCCATGGCGGGTCTGCAGGCCACTGGGGTGGCGCAGTTCGCTCAGGGTTTCATGCATCTCGGGCAAACGGCTGCCTGCTTGTCGCCGTTGCAGCAGGGCGATCAGCAGGCCGATCCCTCCAGCCCAGAGAAGACACCAGGCCAGGGGCAGCTGACTGGGTTGCCCCCGAAGCACGGCTTCGCCCCAGATTTGTCCCTGCAACCTCAGGGTGATCAGCACCACGAGGGCAGCAAGGGCGCCGCCTGCAGCCCCGGCGCCCAGGGAGCGCAAGCTGCCCAGCAGCAGGGAGTGGGAGGTGGCCTTGCTTACCAATGGGGATCGGTGGCCAGCTCCACCGTGAGTTGCCCCGATGCTGCCGCAGGAACGCTGGCGATGCAGGCTCGGATTGTGTTGCCGTTCACGTCCAGTTCGCAGGCGCCGCAGCTGCCGCCGAGGCAGCCTGTGGGGATCGAAAAGCCGGCATCGCGCGCTGCTTGCAGCCAATCCGCTCCAGGGGTGCAGCGGCTGGTCTGTCCATTGGGCCAGTGGATCAACACCTCTTGGTTCATGGCTTCAGCAACGGCTCCAGGTTCACGTGCTGCTCGAAGGCATCGGCGAGGCGATCGAGCAGTGCTTCGCGTTGACGACTGTGGTGGGGTTGCTGTTCGCTCAGTAACGGCAACCCTTTGCGCGTGCGCAGCTGATTGAGCCAGCGCCTGCGCCACGGCCCGCTTTCAAACACTCCGTGCAGATAGGTGCCGGCCACGGAGCCATCCACCCAGCCCAGCTCCTGATCGCTGCAAAGGGATTGGCAGGGTTCCACGGCGGTGGTGCTGCCGCGGTGCAGCTCGAAGCCTTCAATCGAGAGTGTGCGGCTGGCGTCCAAGAGCGGCCAGAGTGCCTGGCTGCTGCGTTGGCGCAGCGCTTTGTTGCCGCCGAAGACGGTGCGCAAGGGCAGCAGGTTCAGTCCTGGAGCACTGTCCGCACCGTTGCTGGCGCCCTCCAGACCCTCCGGGTCGTGGAGCTCGCGGCCCAGCACTTGCATGCCGCCGCAGATTCCGAACACCGCCCCGCCGGCTGCGGCGTAGGCCTGCACTTGCGTGCCAAGGGTGCTGACCTGCAGAGCATCGAGATCGCGCAGGGTTTGCTTGCTGCCGGGCACCACGACGGCATCGGGGTTGCCCAGCTCCTCGCCGGGGGCTACCCAACGCAGCTGAACCGTGGGTTCGGCTTCGAGCGGATCGAGATCGGAGAAGTTGCTGAGGGAGGGCAGCTTGAGCACCGCGATCTCCAGTTCGGCGCCGCGTTTGCGGCCCCGGCGCTCCAACAGATCAAGCGAGTCTTCCGGCGGGAACAGTTCATCCAGCCAGGGCATCACCCCCAGCACCGGAATGCCCGTGTTGGCCTCCAGCCAGCGGCGCCCTTCATCGAAGAGTTCACGCCGGCCCCGGAAGCGATTGATCAGCAGGCCTCGGATCAACGGACGCTCCACCGGCCGGAGTAATGCCAGGGTGCCGACCAGCTGTGCGAACACACCGCCGCGCTCAATGTCGGCCACCAGGATGCAGCGGGCGCGCAGGTATTGGGCCAGGCGCAGGTTGGTGAGGTCGCGCGGTTGCAGGTTCACCTCGACGGGGCTGCCGGCGCCTTCTAACACCAGCCGCCCCTCGGGGTAGGCCGCCTGCAGCTCGTTTAAGCCGTTGCGGATCGCGGCCCAGCCGGGGCGAAACCAGTCGCGGTAATAGTGCTCGGCGCGGCAGCTGCCTACTGATTGGCCTAGGTGGATCACCTCGCTGGTGCTGTCGCCCTGGGGTTTGAGCAGCACCGGGTTCATGGCGCACTGGGGTTCGAGCCCTGCCGCCCAGGCTTGCAGGGCCTGGGAGTAGGCCATCTCGCCGCCGGCCTGATCCACCCAGGCGTTGTTGCTCATGTTCTGCCCCTTGAAGGGCAGCGGTGTTTCACCGCGGCGCCACAACACCCGGCAGAGGGCAGCCGTCATCAACGACTTGCCGGCACCGCTGCTGGTTCCCAGCACCATCAGGGCGGGTGGGATGGTCATGGTGCGAGCACGCTGTTGCCTGCAAACCACGCCTCAAGCTCCTCCCAGGGCAGGTCATCAGCTGCCAATCGCTGAATCATTAACACCACGCTCTCATTGCTGCCCTGAAAGCTGAACCCGTTCAGACCGAGAAACACCACAGCCACAAGGAAACCGCTGCGCTTGTTGCCATCCACAAACGGGTGGGCTCGCACGATGGCTTCCGCGTGGGCCGCTGCCAGTTGCGGAATGGTGCTCAGCTCCCCGTAGCTCCAGCGTTGCTGTGGCCTGGCGAGTGCGGCATCCAGGGCGGCCTGGCTTCTGATGCCCTGCAGCCCTCCGTGCTCCAGCGTTTGCTGCCGGTGGATGGCCTGCACGGCAACGCTAGGGACCCAGCGGGGTTCCGCTGTGTTGCTCAACGGGCCAGCTCTCGCAGGGCTGGCTGAAATTGGCGTGCAGCTGCACTGGCCAGCGCCAGGGCTTCCTCGACCGCTGGATCAAAGGGCGAGAGCAGGATCCCCTGTTCCGTTTCGATCGCCTGCACCCGGTCTCCGGGCGACAGATGAAACCGGCGTGCCATTTCAGCCGGGATCGTGGCACTTAGCGATCCGCCGGCCTGCCGCAAGGTGACTTCTGTTCCCATCACTCCGATCAGTAGCATAAAGATGCTACTTGCTTTCGTCACAGCCTCGGTCGGTGTCGCCTCAGCCAGTGATGCAGCCGCTGAGGTAGGGAAGCTCTTGGGATGGCCTCCGGCCAGGCGGCTAGGCAATCGCGGCCCATCGGCGTGAGTCGGACCCGTTCGGTGAGTCCCTGGCCATCCACTTCTCTCCGCAGGACCCCCAGCTGAATCAGCCAGATGAAGTGATCTTCAATGCGACTGGCTGCTAAGGGCTGGCAGCAGAGTTCCCCCCAATCCGGCCGGGCCACCAGCCCCGTGCTGCTGAGCGCTTCCTCCTCGAGAACCTGATAAAAACGCCATGTGAAGGGCAGGCAGCCCATCGCCTGCCGAGCCCGTTGGAGCGCGCGTTGGCTGAGCAGTGGGGATGAGGGGGTGATCACGGCCAAGACACGCTGGAGTTCATTCTCGGATCTCAAGCCCTTGGGAGCGATCAGTTCAGACTGAGCCGAGTGATTGCTGGCCCGTGCTCCTGCTTGCTTCCGCGTCTCCAGCCCGTCGGCGTCTGCTTGAACAGGCGGCGATCCCCCATCGGGTGCAGGTGAGTGGCGTGGATGAAGACGAGATCCATCACGCTGATCCAGCCCAGCTGGTGCAGTTGCTGGCGAAAGCTAAGGCTGAGGCGGTGCACAGCCAGCTGGAGGCTTCTGGCGACGCTGGTGATCCGATCTCGGCTGTGCTCGGCTGTGATTCCGTGCTCTCCGTCGATGGGGAGGTGTTTGGGAAGCCTGCCGATGCCGACGAGGCGATGGCCCGTTGGCAGCGCATGCGCGGCCATTGGGGCGAGTTGCACACCGGCCACTGCCTGCTGCCGGGCCCTGCCGCTGCAGCAGGCAGCCAACAACGATGTGTCTGCGTCACCACCCGGGTGTTGTTTTCCCCTCTCACCGATGCAGAGATTGCCGCTTACGTCGACACAGGTGAGCCGTTGCAGTGTGCTGGGGGGTTTGCACTGGAAGGCCGAGGTGGCAGCTGCGTGGAGCGGTTGGATGGCTGCTACTCCAATGTGATCGGCCTGAGCCTGCCGTTGCTGCGGCGTTGGTTGGCACCATTGCCATTTTTTTTCGGCCGTAGCTAATTGAAAGGGTGGCCCTCCTCACACCCTGGCCATGACCCGTTTCAGCTTCGTTGTTGTCAGCGCTTCTTTGCTGCTCGCTGGCCTTCCCCCTCAGGCTTCCGCCATGGAGCCCCTTGTCTTATCTGCCAGCAGTGACGCCTCCCTTGATCAAGGCATCCAGGCGGAGCAAGCCCATTTCAATCGCTCATCCGCGCGCCTCAGTCAGGGCCCGTCGCCCTCTGCAGATCAGGGCAATGACAGCGCTCAGCAGAAGCATCCACAGGCCTACAGCGTGTTGGATCTGAGCTTCTGACCACGCTGAGCGCCCAGCAGTCGTTTTCAGATCCGCGTTCGTCGCTGACGGCAGGGGGCATTGTCAGCAGAGTGCAGACATCGTTCCGGTGCTGCCGTGCTGGCTCCCCACCGTTGGAAGCGCTGTTGGATCGGCGGACTGCTGCCAGCCGATCCTGCGCGTGCTGCGCAGTTTTGAGCAGCACGGGGTGGTGTTGGCCGATGACTTGGAGCTCAGCGCACTTACTTGAACAGATTGTTCAGCAGGTTGCCAACTGCAGCGCCTAAGGCAGCACCGGCGGCTTCCTGATTCGAGCTGCCGCTGTTCTGTGTGGCCACCAGTTTGTAGTTGGCAAAACGGAACACACCGGTGTTGCCATGGTCGACGAAGGTCACCGGCCAGCTGCCACCGAAGGAATCGGTGATGGCGTAGTTACCGCTGCCGTTGTCTTTGAACACGTAGGTCGTGCCGTTCTGGAGCTGAATCTTGTAGCGGTTGCGATCACCCTTCGACACCTGCTTGAGCAGACAGGGGCCATCGAACACCCGTCGCCCACCTTGGCTGAGGCTGCAGTAGCCCGTGTCGGTCGACACCTGTCGATTGCCACTGCTGGAGCCGGCGTTGCTGGCACTCTGATTGCTACTAAAAAGCTGTTTGGTCAAACCTCGCGCCACATTCTTCTCGCCCCAGCCGTCATCCCAACAGGTGCGCTTTTGGATGCTGCAAGCCTGGCCGGAGCTGAGGCGGAAGTCGTTGTTGGTGGATCCACGGCGGTTCTGGCGGAGACGATCCGCCGCGTACTGGCCGAAGTAGATCTTGGTGATCGCGATTGATGGGCCATAGCTGTCGTAGCAGGTTTGACCCACCTGGTCGCACACCACCCCGGCTTTGGGATACGTGATGCCCTTGCTCTGGGCAGAGGCAGGCAGGCCTGCCAGGGTTGTGCTGATCAGTGCTGTTGCGGCGAGCAGGCCGGTGCTAGTGCCTGACAGAGACAGTCCCATCAAACGAATAAGAGATGACTGAAGTTAGGGCGCTAGTTGTCGTTTGTTGATGAGGGAGTGGCACTGCTTGGACCGTCGGCAGGTTCCAACAGCGGACCGATCACACCCAGCAGGCTGTTGAGCAATCGCCGGCTTGTCTGCGCTAGTTCGCGCACGTCTTGGAGTGTGCTGGTGATCAGAGGCCGCGACTCCTCCAGCAACAGCTGCGCTTCCTTCTCCGCGACACGCGCCTCCTGGCTCACTTGGCTGATCTCGGCGCTCACGTTGTCGAGGGAGCGGCGCACCACGGGTGCGGTCTCGGCGGCTTCTCGTTCGATTGTGGCGGTGAGCGTGTTGGTGTTTTTCAGGGTGTTGCGCAGATCAGCGAGCGTGGTGTTGATGTCGCCGTTCTTGGCAGTCAGCGAGGTGGTGTTGCGCAAGGTGGCCTGGAGTTGCTGCTGCGTGACAGCGAGGTCTTCGAGGGCATCGGCGAGGTTGAGGGGCTCTGCGTAGGCGATGGTTTTGCCATCAAGAGCCTGTGCATCACCAACACGTTGAGGATCAGGAGTGATGTCGATGAAGCGATCTCCAACGAGGCCCTCTTGGGCCAGCCTTGCGCTGCTGTTGGGGCCGATCAGCCGGGCTTTGCTCTGCTCAATCCGCAATTGCACTCGCACGCGTGCATCAGGTTTGAGCTCTAACCCACCCACTTGACCCACGGGAAAACCGGAGATGCGCACCTCTTCACCGGAGTGCAGACCATTGATGTCGCTCGCGAGTAGATAAACGTTCACGAACCGGGTGCCCCATCGCTGCTCACGGGCGAGCCCGAAGAGCACGGCAACCAGCAACAAGGCACCGGATCCCAGAAACAACCAACGTTCGCGGGGGTGGGACGGTTCGATCGAGTTCATTCTCAACGCATCATGAGATCAGGGTGTTGAACAGCAACACCCAAGCCAGTTTGAGAGCGAGGGCCAGCATCAGCCCTTCCACCAAGAGATTGCTGACAATCAGTGCCTCGCTGCGACCGCTTCTGAGCGCGGTCGATGCCCGCCACTGACACCAGGCGCAGATGCAACTCAGGAACACACCACTGCGCACCAGGGTGCGCAGCAGGTCACGGAGTCTGATGCCAGAGAGCAACCGTTGCGACTCACGCCTTGGAGAGAGTCACGCACCACCGGTGCTGCAGCGCCAAGCAGGGCAGGGCCTCAGCTGCGCGTGCCAAGGAGTGGGGATCGCAAGTCAGCATGGGGGAACCTTAGGGACCAGAGGACATGAGGTTGCTGGTGGCTTCGGCTCAGTCCAACTAATGAGTTCTTGGATGAATAGAGGTCTGGCAAAAACATGAATGGAAGGGAGAGAAGAAGAAGAAAAAATAAAAACTAAAAAAAACCTTATGGATCAACCATCGAATATTGCTTCTGGGCATAATAAGAAAGTGACAGTTGCTGGTGGAGTTTCATTGCATTGTTCTCCATCCGGCGCGTTGGTAGCATCTGCTATTTGGCCCATTGAGGCCTGCAACAACTGTCACTAGGGGAGGGCTTTACGGTCCTCCCTTAAATATTTTAGGAAACATAAGTCTAGTATAAAGTCTATCTGCTTCCTTGTGTTGGCCTAAAACTCAGCAAATTCACTTTGCAGCTGGTTTCTTGGCGGATATAGAAGTTTGTAGACAACGGATGAATGTACTGCTACTAATTAAGAAAGGCACTCAATTCAATGCTGATCAACGCTTTTGACCTGGAAACAAGTTCTGGTAATCGTTCGATTGAGCTTCGCGTTGGTGAGTTCAGTGACCTAGGCATTGATGTTGATCTCCTAGGAGTTGAAACACAAGCCAACCCAAGAGGAGTTCCTGTTAAGGGCTCCCAGTTGGATCATATTCAACAAAGCTATGGCTTGCATCTAGACCAAATCAATCGAGCCATTGATCTCAATGGCAGTCTCGTCAATAGCTGGGTGAGTGCTGACTTAAGTGCTGCTCCTGAAATTCAGAACCAATCAACTGGCACTAGTCACTTTAAGAGGCTCGCAGTTATTGGTGGCAGTGAAATCGAGTCAAAAGACGGCTTAACACCTTGGACGCCATTGAACCGTCTTTTTTCCTTACTTGCAATTCTTCCAATTCAAGGAATACCTGTCAATGTTGTTGCCATACCATTGCTTGGCAGAGACAGTGAAGAGATTGAAAAAATGATCCATTACCCTGATTTACTCAAGTGCTGTAAAGACGCTTTTCGGCATCTTCCAGATCTGCACCGGCTGATTATTTTTGATCAAAATGATGACTATTTGCGGCAATTAGGTCACACAATTGATGAAGCAATTCATCGCAGGGATCCACACAGTATGGTGGTTGACTTGCCTCCTGATCTGCATGGTTTAGATGAGCTTCGCCAGCTGTTACTGGGAATGCAGGCAGATTCTACTTTTAGCAAATATCGAATTGATAGTGATTTGTCTGAGTTGATTAAAGTTTTAGATGCTGATGAAATATCCCCAATTAGTCTTGGCATGCTTTCTCGACGTTTGTTGGAAAGACTTGTTCTGGCCTCTGTTCAAGAAGCAACAGGACGTCAACCAGAGGAGGAGGGGGCGATTGAGGACATCATGAATCTGAATACGGGAATTGCGGCTATCCGCCAAACTGGTGCCGACATGTGGCTGGTTGGCAACATGCACATGGTTCGGATTTTTGGAAATTGGCAGTGTCATCCGCGCAATAGCGGACGAGTTTGCACGGTCGAACAACAGGACATTGTTCTGGCTCTGGGTGCATTGCGGCGCACACTTGCTGAGTATCCGTGGATCACCACATCCAGCCAGGCCATATCCGAAAAAAGTTTAAAGGTATCCAATAAGCACCATTAATTGCAAAATATTTTATCCCCGCTAGACTTTAAAAGTTAATTTCAATGTCAGCTAAGGATGCCTTTGTCCTGCCTTGGCTTTGCTGCTTCGTTCGGTTTAATAGGAACTGTGGCGCTAACAGCTCACAGTCAAGTTGCCGCTAGTGAATTTCTGCGCCAAGGGGTATCCTCTCAAGATTATTTGCTGCAACAGGGTGAGAATCTGCAAGCTATTCTTGCTGAATCTGAGCAGCTGCTCAATCAATCAGTCAGGATCAGTTTAGAAGACGTTATCCGTAAAACAATTATCAATAATCCCCAGATTGCCAAGGCGTTAGCACTGGTTCAGGCTAAAAAATCCAGGGTTGCAGCAGAAAAGAGAAAATGGAATCCTACGTTGAAATTCTCTAGAACATCTGAAAACCCAATCCTTGGCAAGCAGATGTCAACATATATTCAGAGTGACGATAATTATAAAGATTTTGAATACGCTAATTTTACAAATGTGAATGAAGCTTTTGTTGCTGCGCGCTTGAAGTGGAATTTCCTTGATCCAGTCCGCTATTCCTCGATCAATCGATCCATCAGCTTGCTGCAATCTCAGGAATTACTCCTAAGCATCTTATGCAGAAGTCTGGTTTTAGAAGCGCAAATGGTTTATGCCAAGCTTGTTGAAAATCAGAATCTAATCAATACTTACTCGTCGATCTACAAAAAAAATAGATTTGAGCTTGAAGCTATCCTTGGTCAGTTTAATGGCGGGATCATTAGTCTTGGTGATGTTGCTCAGCAGAAAACACTTTTACTCAATCAACTCAATGAATTGCTTTCGCTCGTTGCCTTGCAAATCGAGCTTGCATCTGAGTTGGCAGTCTTAACAGGGATGCCTCCCGGAAGTTCAGCACTCCCATCTCAACAGCAGATTCATAGTGAGGAATGGTCTCTGTCTTTAGAAGAAACGATTGAAGAAGGTCTGCGACTTCGAGAAGAGATCCAGTTGGCATTATCTGATTCAAAAGCTGCGGACTGGCAGGCTCAAACCATGTTGAACAAGTACTTGCCAGTTTTGAGTCTATCTGTCAATGGATATGGCAACTATTCTGATGGATTATTTGGTGCCGATATTGCCAATAGCTCGAGCCAGGATCGAGGATTTGTTCAAGCAACTGATTTATCCATTGGACTTGGCTTGACTTGGACTCCATTTGATGGCGGAAGTTATCTTGCTTCATCCAATGCATTTAAAGACCAAGCGAAAGCAGATTTGCTCGCTGCCAATTTTCATAGGGATCGAGTTGGTCGTCAGATCCGCGGTAGTTATGGCGAGTACCTAACAGCCAAGGCTGCGCTTGCTAAAGCTGTACAAGGCCTCAAGATCGCTTCTCTTTCTGTTGATATTGCATCAGAACGCTACTCCGCAGGAATTGGCAGCGTAACAACTGTTGTTCAAGCGACAGAAATGTATGGAAGAGCCGCTTTGATTCTTTCTAAGACAAGGGTGAGTTACTTCGATTCCATTGCCAAGCTCTATCGCTATTCCGGCCAATGGCCTTCGGCTTATAAGCAAGCCATTATCGATGGATTGAGCTCGCTCAAAGTTAGTTCAAGGGATATGGGGGCAGTGTTCTGATATGACTAATTCCCAAGCTACTCCTGATGATAAGACTGTCCGTTTACTTGCTGTACCGGTCAAATTAGCCGCTGCTGCTTGTATTTCGATCAGCGTTGGAGGTGTGCTTTGGAGTTGCCTAGCCAAGGTTCCTATTTATGCCAATGGTGTTGCCATCTTGATGCCAACCAATCAAAGCAAACTATTTTTAAGCCAGGCTTCAGGAACTGTTGTTCATTTCACCGATCAACCGCAACATCAGAATGATCAATCCCGTGCACTTTATGATTTTGGCTCTTCCAATAAAGAGCTCAGTAGTGAAGAGCTATTAGCATTAGCAACCTATGCTCTCAACCTTGGAAATAAGGAAGCTAGCTCTCCACTTATTGTTGCATCAACAAAAATAATCCCGAATAAATCACTCCTGTCAATGATTGACTCCGATAGCGCCAAGGCTTCTTTGAGGGCGACAATCTTGGATGCAAAGTTAGATCTTAAGAGCAACGAAGCATCTAAAAGAGAACTCACTTATATCGATAAAAAAATCCGTAGAAAAATTGCCTTAATGCAAAAGCAGCTGGGAACTGAAAATAAGTTTTTGTTGGCTATTCGAAAGCTCAACGACAAAGGTTACGCGAGTGAAGCCAGATTATTGGACCAAGAGTCTATTGTGGTAGGTATTGAGAATGAAATCATCTCCTTGCAGGATGAGCTGGAGTCCAATCAATCAAAGCTGATTCAGTTGGATGTTTCAAGCCAAGAGTCTCTAACGGCATTGCTAAAGGCTCTTCAAAACTATATTGGCAGTAACCTGATTTTCAGCACTGATAATTTAAGTGTTGCAGATGTGATTGCACCCCATCTTACGGAGGTGAAAGTCAATGCTTCTATTTTGAGGGCCAATGTCAATCATAAGAGTTTGAACCATGGAGTTGTTATCCCAGGCTATGTCGGTGACGCATCTGTTCAGCGTGTCATGCCTGAAATGAAAGCTTTACTGACTCCAGTTGGTATGAGTCGTGCACAATATGGTGGTTTTTATGGCGTTGTTGAATCCTCCAGTTTGCTACCTCAAAACGAAATAGAGATCGTGAATCAGTTGGGAGATCCTGGAGTTGCAAACGAAATTTTCGGCCAGTTAAAGCGGCCTGTACTCGTTAAAATTAAGCTTCAACAATCTTCTGATCAGTCTGATCCAAACAAAGCCGGGTTTGTTTGGTCTTCGCAGGGAAAAGTTCCTTATCCGGTTCGGGAAGGGGATCGGCTTAACCTGCAGATCACGACCCAAAGAATACGTCCCATTAGTCTTCTTATCCCTTGGCTGAAGCAGGTTATTGGTGAGAGTCCACCAATGATTCAATCCAACTCTTCGAGTTAGTCATAGTTCCATGAAAACCCCCGCTACGAAGTATTCACTCCCCAGATTATTGCAAACATCGCCTAATGAATCAGGGGCTGTTGCATTAGGGATTGCTTTGGCTTGTTTTGACAAGCACTTATCTATTGCTCGGCTTCGCAAGCTCACTGGAACCACTCAATCCGGTACAACCACAGATAAGCTTTTAATAGCTATCCAGCAGTGTGGCCTGATTGGCCAATGGATTCGTTGTGACAATGACGACTCACTCTCATCGCAACTATTGAATCAACGGAAGCTTCCAGCGATTGTGAGTGAAGGTAATGGCAAATTCTATACATTACTTGAATGTCAGCATGACACTGCTTTGGTGTATTCACCAACTCAAGGGTTACTTAATACCGTTATCGAAGATCTTTCCATTGAGTCGATACTCGCACTGTCCTTAGGTCCTGACTTTGTAGCTGGAGGTGTGCCAGTTTCCATTTGGACTCCTCTCTATTCACTTGCTGCAAAAGTCAAGTCAGAGTTGATTTTGCTTGTGTCTCTTACGATTACTTCAGTAGTTCCAGTTATTTTAATTGCAGCATGCACATCTCAATTTGTTGATCAGTTTCTAGAAAACAAGTTTTATTCATTTGCGATTCCAATCGTTTGGATTGCCTTTATCTCACTTATTGTTGCTGTGTCGATACGCCTTCTCGTTGACCTGGTCATACGACGGCTTAACTTTGTGCTCATTCGTGTTCTGGCGCGAGATGTTTATCAATATGTCATGACAAAAGAGCCGCTGTATTTCTCGGAACGGCCAAGTGGATCCATCGCCTATCGGATGATGGCTCCTTATCTCCTCACCTACTCGATTGCATTTGCGCTCCTCGGTCCAGTTTTGAACCTTGTATTTGGTTTGTTATTAGTTGTTCTTTCTGCTTTCATATCATTCCCATTGTCACTTGTGCTGTTGTTTGGTTCATTCCTGAATATCTATTCTGGATACCTCACAACCATGGCTACTTCCAATGAGTTGAACACCTTGCAAAGAGAGCAGTCGCATATGAATTCTGCTCTGTACGCGATTCTTCAAAATGTTGAAGAGTATAAATCCATATCAGCAGAGTTTGCTGCAACAAATCAATGGCATAAGCACTTCTACAACATAGTCAATATCCAGCAAAGTGTGTTCATCAAAAATAATTTTCGCGATGTCATTTCTAGTGCCAGCGTGTTCCTCACGGTAGTTCTTGTGTTATGCATTGGTGGAACACTTGTTATCCAGGGAATAGTCTCGCTTGGAACGCTGTTGGCCTTTCTTTTTATTCAAAGCCGAGTAAATGTCTCTTTGGATGCCATACCTTCGATCTCTTCGGCTTGGCAACAATTGATTGGTTTATTAATGTCTTACAGGGATTTGCAGCAAGCTGCCATTGATTCCTCAATTGATGTCTTTGATCGAAGCCTCAATTTAAATAAACGTACCCCTGTTTCTCTGTCTGAATCGCGAGATCTTGAACTTATTGACGTCTCCTTTGCGACTTCAGATCTCGATCCACCTGTCTTTACGGGTTTAGGTCTCTCTGTTTCATCAGGCCAGCACCTTCTTATTGAGTCAAGCCAGCAGGATTTCGTCAGAGCATTGTTCCATCTCATCTCTGGCTTGATCCAGCCTTCGAGCGGACTGATCAGCTTGGGTGGCGTCGACATCAACACCTATCCCACGCATTCGCTGAGGAAAGAAATTGTTCTTGTTGGCTCTGAAATACCTTTTCTTGATGATTCAATTGAAAATAACATCTTTCTAAATCGAAGCTTTGTGGTTTCTGATCAGCTAGTTCCGGTGTGTGAAGCTGTTGGCCTGGATGAATTTGTGAATCGCTACAAAGATGCTTATCAATCTCAATTAATTAACCCAGCTAGTTACTTGTCTGTTAGTGAGAAGTTTCAATTTTCCATAGCCCGCGCCTTAATTGCTCAGCCATCAATTCTGATTCTTGATTTTGATGTTTCCAAACTTGATGCGTCAGTTGAGCTTTCCATCTACCAGTTTTGCCGGAAGCATTCCATTACCGTGATTTCCACTTTTTGCCGGCCAGCACATCAGGTCCACGTCGATCGTGTTCTTTCTATGAGCGACCTTTTGACTATTGCATGATCAGAATATGACTCCTTCTTCCTCCACGCCTAATTTTCAATTGCAGCCTGGTCAAGCCGACGCTGAGTATCTTGCCAGGCTTGATTCCGAGATTTATTCGTTTCAGCCTTCTTCCCAGGGCTATGATAAATGTTCAGACCTGCAACTGCTTGTTGGTTATATATTTCGACTGCTTGAATTGAAGCCTAGGCAACTTTGTGTTGATAGCCAATCAATTTCCTTGGTTTTGCGCAAGAGCAATATCTATTTTCGTCATGTTTCCGTTCCTCCTATACCAGCGCGTGGCGATTATCCCCTTCTGGTTTTGACATGTGAATCAACAGGTCGGCCGTATCTGTTGCTGCAGGGTACGCCTCACAATTGTCTTTTAACTTTTAAAAATGGTCGGAAAATTCTGATCACGAACCCGAGTCATTTTCCTGCTTTTAAGCCTTCTGCTATTGAAGTTCCTTTCACCCTGGCTGATCGTCAGGTGTCCAGTTCTGGTCTTTTGGCCTTTGCCTATAAGCGCAACATTGCTACTTTAGCCTTTATCTTTTTTGCCTCACTACTTGTTATGAGCTGTGGGCTGGCGATTCCTCTTCTTACGAGTTTTCTTGTTTCTAATGTTTTGCCCAATGGTGATTATTGGCTTCTGCTTCAAAGTCTGTTTGCCATGTTGCTCATTCTCGCTCTGTCGGTTTTTGCTAGTTATGTTCAAGGGCTTTTTTCTCTTCGTATGCTCACAATTGGGACGCGGACGATCGAGGTTTCTGTTATGGAGCGTTTTCTCAAGGTTCCTCGGCTCGCCATTCAGGATTTTTCCGTCGGCGAACTTTACGTTGCTGTTGATGCGATTACAAAGCTAAGGATGCTACTTTCTTCCAGAACACTCACCGCGTTATTGACTGCTGTTTTTTCGGTCAACTTCTTGATTCTGATGTTTATTTATAACCCTTTATTGGCCTGTATTATTGTTGCTTTTACTCTGCCAGTTCTTGTTGCTGTTTTGCTTTTGGCTCGGCGTACCATCTTTTTGTATTATCAAGTTTACGACGTCAAGTCTGATCTCAACCAGCTGAGTTCCCAAATTTCTACTGAAGCTCTTGCGATCCGAGGGCTTGGTGCTGAGCTGTCTCTCTTTAAGGACTGGAATGAGGGGTTCAGGCGCATTGCTGTTTTGTTTCGGCTTGTTAATTACTCTGAACAGCTCATTAAGTTAATTCTTGATTACTACGGCACAGTTGGAACCATTCTGTTGTTAGTGGTTACTACTTTGCAGATTCTGGCTAATCCCACTCTCTTAAATGAGCCAGCCTTGATCGGTTCATTTCTTGCGTTTTATGCTTCTTTTTTAGCTTTTTCTCGGGCCATTGTTGACGCTACTGCTAATATCGTTGCTCCTTTTGGGGTTGTTGCTGCTCTTTGGCGTAGAGCGCTTCGTATCTTGGGCGCCCCAGTTGAGCAGGGCTGGAGTTCAGGATTACCGCAACAGCGTCTAGAGGGGCGCATCAAATTTGATTCCGTCACGTTCCATCCTGCCGATCTGCGGAAACCCATTATAAAGCGGATTGATCTTGATGTTCAGATTGGCCAAAAAATTGCTGTTCTTGGCAAGAAGTCCTCTGGAAAATCCTCGCTTCTCCGTTTGATCAATGGCTTGGTGTCTCCCTCTGAGGGAATCATTTATCTTGACTCTATTCCTCTTCAAAGTTCTTCTATTCAATCTGTCCGTAGCCAAATTCATTATGTCCCTACAAATCCTTCCCTTGTAGGGCTTCGTATTGCTGATGTACTCGGACCGGTCGCCCTTGATTCAGAGAAGCAGTTGCAGGACATCTTCTTGATGCTCGGGATCTCTGATGTCTTTTTGAGTCTTCCTCAAGGTTTCAATGCGTTCATTGCAGCAGGTTCTTCGTTTTCTGTCGCCGATAAAGTCAAGCTTCTCTTGGCCAGGTCTTTATTGAATCCTCCGCCAATTCTGCTTCTCGACGAATTCCTCAGTGCCATTCCTTCGCAGGACCATGCCCATCTACTTGCGTTGGTGACTGCTTTGCCTTCGACGACTGTGATGATTCCGACCACCACGGCAGAGGTCGAAAGCTGCTCTCAGCAATGGCAGATCTGTGAAGGAACCCTTGCCCCACTGTCTCACGATGCTTTCGCTGACTTTCTGGCCACTTATTCCAAATAACTTCCCCTCATTGAGTGCCGTAGGCAGCTGAGCACCCTTCGGTGTTTACAGGTCTTTCGTTTTGACTATTGCTGAGCTCTAGGCACAAGAGGCCATGACCTTGCTGTTGGCTTCGGCTTCACCGGCGTGCCGGCGCCTGCTTGAGTTAGCGGCCATTCCTCAACGCGTGCAGGTGAGCGGTGTGGATCAAGAGGCCATCACTGATCCCAGTCCTGCGCAATTTGTGCAAAAGCTTGCGCAGGCCAAGGCCGCTGCAGTGGCTGAGCGCTTGCCGTCACAGGAGAAGCGATGGCTTTGTAAGGGCCGATGTCCACCAGACGAGCAATTTCGAACTGAGGGAGCATGAAGCCGATATGCGCGAAGGCGCCGTGGAGTGCCACGAAGGCCCAGAGGCCGCCGAGCTGACACCAGCGAACGAAGTCGCCTTGGGCCTCAGGGCCCCAGAGAAGAAGCAGGCAGTGACCCATCGCATCAGCGTGGGTGTGCTGGTGCGGTCGTGGGCATCAGAGAACGATTCAGCGGACAAGGGTGTTGAACAACAACACCCAAACCAGTTTGAGAGCGAGGGCCAGCATCAGCCCCTCCACCAAGAGATTGCTGACAATCAGTGCCTCGCTGCGACCGCTTCTGAGCGCGGTCGATGCCCGCCACTGACACCAGGCGCAGATGCAACTCAGGAACACACCACTGCGCACCAGGGTGCGCAGCAGGTCACGGAGTCTGATGCCAGAGAGCAACTCTGTTGTTTCCCGGAACAGATCAGCCCGCGGTGTGACGAGCACCCCGCCAACAATGGCGCCAACGAAAAACAGCAGCATCAGCAACAGACCCACCAACCCTGCAGCCGGCACGGATTGACGCCAGGCTTTCTGCCCTTGCTTCACCACGCGCTCCAGCCAGCGGGGCAGCAGCAGGGCCATGGCCAGCACGCTCACGAGAATGGGCCCGATCAGCTGAAGCACCAGCAGAACAAGCAACTCCAAACTGAAGCGACTGGTTTGGCTGAGCACACTGGTCGAGAGTTCGATGACCCCAAAACCCACCACAAACCCTGCCATCAGCACAGGACCGGCGCAGCGTTCACCGTCGCGTTCGGCGAGCAGGAGGGTTTCCTGCCCCGAGAACCTGAGGGACGTCATCTAAGACTGAAAAGCGATCCGCGGTGGGTTGGGCATCGCCATGCCATCCGCTATCGGCAGCTGAAGACCCATGGATGGCATCGACATTGTTGAATCATCCTGTGCGTTCCCCGCCAGTGCAAGCGCATGCCACTGCAATAGTCATCACTGGAGCTTGTTGTGACGGCACCGGACGCCGCGCTACAAGCTTTCCGCCTCACCAAACGATCTCTCCCTTCGCCTTAGGCATTCACACGTTGTTCGACGCCGGCCAGCGCCAGCTACCGCGCTCCAGGGTTGTTTGTGCTTGCACCTGGGTGGCCCCCAGCTCCCGCTCCAGGTGCAGATGACGGCAGTGGGGCTGTTCGGCCAGGACGTCGATCAGCGGTGGGGCATGGGCGATCACCCACACCTGGGTGCGTTCGGCTGCTGCCTGAATCAATCGGGCTAAAGGCTTCAAGAGCTCTGGGTGCAGGCTGCTCTCCGGTTCGTTCAACACCAACAGGGGTGGCAGCCGCGGGCTGAACAGTGCCACGGTGAGTAACAGATAGCGCAGCGTTCCATCGGAGAGTTCTGCTGCCTCCAGCGGCCGCAGTAGCCCTGGCTGATGCACATGCAGGCGAAACAATCCGCCATCGTTTTGCACACTGAGATGACAGCCCGGAAAGGCATCATCCATCGCCTGTTGCAGACCGTTGCCATCTCCGTTTTCAAGAATTGTCTGCACCGCGGCTGGTAGATCACTGCCATCGCCGCTGAGGGCAAAGCAACGGGTGCCCACCCGCGGCTGCCGGGCCGGTGCACCGGGGTCGGTGCGGAAGCTGTCGTAAAAGCGCCAACTGAGGATCTGCTCACGCAGCAGCATCACCTCCGGTTGTTGATCAGGATCACAACCGCGTTGAAACAGTGATTGATCGGGATGGTGTTGAGGCCCTGAGCTGCTGAGCAGAGCCCTGGGGTGGAATGCCTCGCCCGCCCAGATCCATTCCCCTTTGAGCTGGGGATCAAGGGCAAAGGCGCTCTGGCGTTCCTGTGGGTAGCCCAGTTCCACGGCATAGGAGAAGGGCTCGGCCGCAAACCCCAGCCGTAGCCGCACCGCCTGTTGGCGCGGACCTCCTTGAATGGGCTGCTCGCCTTCTCGCATCGCCCGGCTGAGGCGCTCCGGCCCTGCCCACATCACCGCTGGCAGGCCTCCCTCCTGGGCCAACGCTCCCACCATCGTTCCTCGAGCTGCAGCTGTGAGTAAGCGCAGGGCCCGGTAGAGGTTCGATTTTCCACTGCCGTTGGCGCCGGTCACCAGTGTCAGTTGCCCGAAGGGCACAACAACGTTCTGCAGGGAGCGATAGCCGCTCACGGCGAGGCGGTGAATCATCGGTTCAGCCGGTCGCGAAGTTTGATTCTGATCAGAATGAACTCCTCTGGGTTCATCGGTCCAACAAAAACCCCCGCCTTGCGGCGAGGGTGAAATGACGATCGTTGCGGATGGTCGTCACCAGGAGTACTTAAGGCCACCTCCGTAGGAGACTTCGGTGCCGTTGCTCCAGAAGCCACCGTTGACGCCTGCATAGAGGGAGACGGAATCGGAGGTTTCAATTTCGATGGAGAGGCCAACATCGAGTGCGTTAGCACCGCGGTTCTGTCCGAGGACATCAACGGAACCGAGTGCTGGTAGTTCGGAGAAGGAGGCATTGAGTTGATGCTCCTCATTGGCATCACCCATGAAGTCGTACTCGTAGCCGACGGTGAGTCTTGGGATGAGTCGATTGGTTGAGCTGAGCTTGATTGGAGTTTCCAATGTGAAGCCAATCCCCCAAAGGAGGGAGTCGGCGGTGTGGGAGTCAACGGCGAGGTTGAGTGACTTGGCGCCTGATTCGGAGAATGAGCCCTGCTGGTGGTTGGCGTAGGAGAGGAAGGTGCGTGGCTTGAGGCGAATGGCGTCGGGATCGTTGTTGTTGCCATTGAGCGCCCAGTTGTATTGGGCCTCAAGGGATGCGAGATAACCATTGCCATCCCAGTTGGCTTCTGCGGTGCGATTGAGGCCCCCAAAGGCCATGTTGCGGTTGGAGTCGTACTGGAGATTCATGTAGCCGAGTAGGCCGGAGAACTTCCAATCGGGTGAGGGCCTGTAGATGCCCCAGATGGAACCGGAATAGGTGTCGGAATTGATGTGTGTATTGGCGTATTCGTAGTTGTAGAGGCGTGCTTGTCCATAACCAAAGGCAGCACCAGCACTCCACTCGGGGGAGAAGGCGTATTGGAGGCCGTAGATGGTGGAGAAGACGTTGTAATCGAGCGAGGCAAGATCGTTTGTGCCATCAAGGCTGGCCTCGGTGTTGGTGCCATCAAGGAGGAGACTCCAGCGGCTGCCGACGGTTTTGGTGCGCTCGTCACAGGTGTCGGGTCGATTTGGAGAGTCTGCGGGGATGAGTGTGCCGTCGTCGAGCTTGCAGAAGGATGCGGTGTGGGTGAGCGGAACAGCGCGATCCGTGAGGGCGAGGGAGTTTTTACCGAGTTGCTCAATCGCCTCGAGAGCCACCGACTGCATGGAGGCGTAGGGCTCAGCTGTGATCGAGTGCAGGGCCTGGTTGAGCTGCTGACGGGTGGGAACGGCAAAAAGTGCGGAAATTACATTGACGAAGTCAGGCGTGACGAGCGCTGCACTGGTTTGATTGGTGGTGTAGCCGGTTGTGCCGATTGCCTTGCCACCCGTTACACCAGATGTGACAGCTGCACTGACCGAAGCCCAGCCTGCATCGAGTTTCTTGGCAGTAGCCACTGTGTTGTTGTTGTTGCCAGAAGCCCCTGTGCCGGGCTTGTTCTGCTGCTGACAAGTTGATGCAGAACCACCGTTGCTGATGCAGGTGTTGGTGTTGGAGTTGGGATTGCCGGATGAAGCTGTTGTAATTGCCCCACCAGTCTTCTTGACGTTGGCAATGGTTTCCTTTCCGGGCAGCTTGGTGGTATTCGGATTTAGTGGTTGACTGGTTGTGGGATCATTTTTTACCCAGGCGAATTGAAGCCTCGTACAGTTCTTCCGAACATTTAGATCAGAACTGGTGCAGGTGGCGTAGTAGTTGGGATCGAGCTGGGCAAATAGTGGATCTGTTTCACGCGTGAAGGTGAAACCAGATGAGCCAATAACATTAAGACTGGTTGTCAGGCCGATTTCGCCTCCAGTTGAATCGGCACCGGTAACGTCAATAGCGGTATAGATCTTGTTGGCGGAGATGGGTGCACCTTGATAGGAGCTGATGTTCAGCTTGCCACCGAGGAGAACTAGTCGTTTATTCCCAGTGATTTTCAACAGGTCAGAATCTGATCCGTTAACTTCAATATTCAGACTAGCGTTGGGATTGGTGAGGCCTTGGTAGTAATCACCATCGATGGTGAGTGTGCCGATGGAGTTGCCAGGGGAGACGTATCCCTCATTAATGACATCCCCCTGGATGGTGCCTACGCCTGAAACAACGCCTCTGCTGGTGATCTTGATGATGCCGTTACCAGTTTTTGCAGTGGTATCGAAATCAATTCTAGCCACTGAAAATTGATCGGTATTGATTGCGACTGGTCTATCGATGACGACGTCGGGATCAGACGCTTTGCGTTTGCTTAAGCCACCATGAACTGAATTGAGATCAACTCTTGAGGTGCTTTCAAACTTTAGCTTTCTTGGATTGGTGGTCGTGCTCGTGAAAGTCACGGGCTCATTGTACCCGCCGTAGTAGTCAAAATAGGTGGGGGTATTGGAATTGGGTAAGGTATTTTCTTTTCCGGTTACTGTTCCTGCTATTGATCCATTGTCGGAAATGGAAATAGTTTCCGGTCTGGCGATGATTAACGAGGATGTCGCGTCAATAAGTAATGTCTTTGCGGAGGATTTGTAGATAGTGGCGGGTGGCAATTGACCGTTGCTTTTTTGTTCTTCTGGGAAAATCAATTTTGAATTATTGTCGGCTTTAATTGAATTCGCGTTAATTGAGCTCTTTGCGTATACTGATCCCTTTGAGATGCCCAGTGTGCCGTTGATAATGCTTGCTTTCTCTCCGCTCTTCCCTAGTTGCAGTCGTCCTTCGGAGACACTGGCTTGGTCCAATCTGTTGAATCCTTGCAGGGTTAGCTCTTCTCCGATAACATTTAGTGAGCCCAGGTTGGTGTCGCCAAGAACTCTTAGTATTTCGGGACTTGATCCTTTCATTTCATAGTTGAAATTACCACCACCGGTTAATGAATGGATCTCGTAGTTGTTTTGTGTGGAGAAAGAATTTTTGGTTGAGACGGTTAAGGTTGTGCCCGATGTGATTTCTATGTCTCCTCCACCAGAAAGAGATTGAATTGTGTCTGAATTGGAGACGATGTACTTTGCTCCTGGTTTTACGATGACACTTGTCTTGTCATCAAGGGTTCCTGTCACGTCAAGTGATCCAGCAGTGACAAGAGTTATTCCGCTATAGGTGTTTGTTCCGCTCATCAGAAGCGTTCCGTCAGGTAGATTGACTTCTATGCCTCCTGTTCCGGTTATTGGAAAATTGATTTCTCCTCCTGCTCCATTTTTGATTGAATTAATCTTGGCTGAAATCTCTACAGGGTAGGGAGATAGGGCTAAGCATTGGTTTGTGGGTATTTTGTTGAATATCGTCCATTGGTTGACTTTTTTGCTTGTCGAAAAGTCAAAATTGGGGTTGTAGAGTTGGATCGTGAATGGTTTTGGGGGGGAGCTTAATGTGAAGGACGGGCTGGAGGGTAGGCTTAGATTGAATGGCTTATTGTTATTAACATTGAAAAAGACCCCATTTATGCTTGAGTATTGATTTTCGGACTTGATTTCGCCGCAATATTTGGGGGCTGGTATCCCTTGCGCTGCTCCTCCCGGACTCGTGCTGGCTGCGGTAGCGATGATCGAAGCGGATGAAAGTAAAGCGAATAATCCTTTGCAGCTTGCCTCGTTAAATGTTGAATATATTTGGCTGGCTTTAGCGAGTTTTTTCAACTGCTTGCTCGGCATTGTCTTTGGGGGGGGTCATGAATACCTTAGAGAGTTTTTCTTGTGCTGCGCTAGTCTCTTTGGTCGCGGCCTGAGATCGCATTGCATTCGCTGGCTGGGTTGTTCACTTGCGATCCATGCATGTGATCGTTTTCTTGTGGATTAGTTTTGTCCGCAATGATGTACGCCTATCCAATAAAAAACCCCTACCTTGCGGCAGGGGCTGAATGACGATCGTTGGAGATGAATCCGGGGATCAGTCGAGGTCGGGCATAGCCAGCGTGGGCTCGGCCTGACGGTCGATGCCTTTTTCAAAACCGGCAGCAGCAGCACGGGCGCGGCCCGCATGCCAGAGGTGACCCACCAGGAAGAAGAAGGCGAGCACGAACTGGGTCGCAGCCAACCATTGGCGGATGTTCACGAAGTTCACCGAGTTGGGCTCGGTGATGATGCCGCCCACGGAGTTGATCGACGCGTTGGGAGCGTGGGTCATGTACTCAGCGGCACGACGCACCTGCCAGGGCTGGATGTCGTTCTGCAGCTTGTCGAGGCTCAGACCGTTGGGGCCACGCAGGGGCTCCAGCCAAGGACCACGGAAGTCCCAGAAGCGCATGGTTTCACCGCCGAAGATGATTTCACCGGTGGGTGAGCGCATCAGGTATTTACCAAGGCCGGTGGGGCCCATGGCGGAACCGATGTTGGCGCCGAGGCGTTGGTCACGCACCAGGAAGGTGAAGCTCTGGGCCTGGGAGGCTTCGGCGTTGGTGGGGCCGTAGAACTCCGAGGGATAGGCGGTGTTGTTGAACCAGATGTAGGCCGAGGCGATGAAGCTCATGAAGCTCAGGGCGCCGAGGCTGTAGCTCAGGTAGGCCTCACCGTTCCAGATGAAGGCGCGGCGCACCCAGCCGAAGGGCTTGGTGATCACGTGCCAGATGCCACCGAAGATCAGGGTTAGACCCAACCAGATGTGGCCACCGATGATGTCTTCCATCGAGTTCACACCGATGATCCAGCCTTCTCCGCCGAAGGGGGCGCGGAACAGATAACCGAAGATCACCCCAGGATCCAGGGTGGGGTTGGTGATCAGACGAACGTCACCACCGCCGGGGGCCCAGGTGTCATAGACGCCACCGAAGAACATCGCCTTGAACACCAGCAGCAGCGCACCGACCCCAAGCAAGATCAGGTGGTAGCCAATGATGTTGGTCATCTGGTTCTTGTCGCGCCAGTCCTGGGAGAAGAAGGTGGAGTAGTTCTCCAGAATCTCAGGACCGCGCAGGGCGTGGTACAGACCGCCAAGGCCGAGCACGGCGGAGCTGATCAGGTGGAGCACACCCACCACGAAGAAGGGGTAGAGATCGGTGACCTCACCGCCAGGACCCACGCCGTAACCCAGGGTGGCGACGTGGGGGAACAGGATCAGACCCTGTTCATACATGGGCTTGTCGAAGGTGAAGTGGCTCACCTCGAACAGCATCATGGCGCCGGCCCAGAACACCATCAGACCTGCGTGGGCCACGTGGGCACCGAGCAGACGGCCGGACAGGTTGATCAGACGGGCATTGCCGGCCCACCAGGCATAGCCGGTGGAGTCGAGGTCTTTGCCGCCAGTGGCGACAAGACCAGCATCAAAGGGCGTTTCCACGGGGCAGAACCTCTTCAGGGAAGACGAAGTTTTCGTGCGGCTGGTCAGCCGGTGCCATCCAGGCACGCAGACCTTCATTGAGAAGGATGTTCTTGGTGTAGAAGGTCTCGAATTCGGGATCTTCTGCAGCGCGGATCTCCTGCGACACGAAGTCGTAGGCGCGCAGGTTGAGGGCCAGGCCGATGATGCCGATGGAGCTGGTCCACAGGCCCATCACAGGCACAAACAGCATGAAGAAGTGCAGCCAGCGCTTGTTGGAGAAAGCGATCCCGAAGATCTGGCTCCAGAAGCGGTTGGCAGTGACCATCGAATAGGTCTCTTCTTCCTGGGTCGGTTCGAACGCCTTGAAGGTGTTCGACTGCTCGCCGTCCTCAAACAGGGTGTTCTCCACGGTGGCGCCGTGGATGGCACAGAGCAGAGCACCGCCGAGGATGCCAGCCACGCCCATCATGTGGAAGGGGTTCAGGGTCCAGTTGTGGAAGCCCTGAAGGAAGAGCAGGAAGCGGAAGATCGCTGCCACACCGAAGGAGGGAGCGAAGAACCAGCTGCTCTGGCCGAGGGGGTACATCAGGAAGACGCTGACGAACACCGCAATCGGGCCGGAGAAGGCGATGGCGTTGTAAGGGCGGATGCCAACGAGACGAGCGATCTCGAACTGACGGAGCATGAAGCCGATCAGCGCGAAGGCACCGTGGAGAGCCACGAAGGCCCAAAGGCCGCCGAGCTGACACCAGCGCACGAAGTCACCCTGGGCCTCAGGGCCCCAGAGCAGCAGGAGGCTGTGACCCATCGCATCAGCGGGGGTGGACACAGCAGCGGTGAGGAAGTTGCAACCTTCCAGGTACGAGGAGGCGATGCCGTGGGTGTACCAGGAGGTGACAAAGGTGGTGCCGGTGAGCCAACCACCGATGGCCAGATAGGCCGTGGGGAAGAGCAGGATGCCGGACCAGCCGACAAAAACGAAGCGGTCGCGCTTGAGCCAGTCATCGAGGACGTCGAACCATCCCCGCTGTGGCGCGCGTCCTACAGCGATCGTCATGAGGGTGAACGGTGCGGAAAGCCGCAGGCTGTGGGATACCAGGCGACCTTAACAATCTCGGAGCGGTCCGCGAGGCTGAAGTTGTAGAGCTGAAATCCGTTGTATTGAAACGCTTCTCCATCCCGTTGGAGGCCACAATGGTCGCCTCTTCAGGGCTTCGATGGCGGCCGATCTTCTCGAACAACCGGTGGTGGGTTCCCGCCGCCTCTCCAATGTGCTTGTGGCACTCATGGTCAGCATCGGTGGTGCCGGCTTTTTGCTGGCATCGCTCTCGAGCTACCTGGGTCGAGACCTGCTGCCCCTCGGTCACCCCGCCGCTCTGATCTTCGTTCCCCAGGGTTTGGTGATGGGGCTCTACAGCATTGCGGCTGCACTACTGGCCACCTACCTCTGGGCGGTGATTGCCATTGACGTGGGCGCCGGCACCAACCGTTTCGACAAAGGTGCCGGTGTGGTGACGATCTCCCGTCGGGGATTCCGCAAGCCGATCAGCGTCGAGATCCCGCTCAAGGATGTCAAGGCGGTGAAGGTGGAGGTGCGCGATGGTTTCAACACGCGCAGGCGCGTTTCCTTGCGTGTGCAGGGGCGTCGCGACATGCCGCTCACCCGGGTTGGTGAACCCCTTCCCCTGGCCCAGCTGGAGCAGGAAGGCGCCGAATTGGCCAGGTTTCTTGGTGTGAATCTCGAAGGACTCTGATCGTGTTGTTGATGCCTCGTCAGCTCTGGCGTTCCGCCCTGGCCCTGCTCGTCTGCGTGCCCCTGCTCGCCAGTTGTGCCCGTTCCACCACCGCCTCTGTGCCTGCTGGCTGTGCCCAGTCCACCAGTCCCTGCCTGACCGGTAAGGCGATGGTGAAGATGACCACAAGCCGCGGTGCCATCACCCTGGAGGTGAATGGTGATGCTGCCCCCGTCACCGCCGGTAACTTTGTCGATCTGGTCAAGCGTGGCGTCTACAACGGCACCGTGTTTCACCGTGTCGTGCGCGAGCCCGTTCCCTTTGTGGTGCAGGGGGGCGACCCCGCCTCCAGTGATCCCAAAACTCCCAAAGGCAGCTACGGCACCGGCAGCTTCATCGATCCCGCCTCTGGCCAGGCTCGTTTCATTCCCCTCGAAGTGAAGTTTCGCGGAGAGGATCAGCCCCGTTACGGCCGTGTCACCAGCAATCCCAGCGATCTGCTCCAGATCGAGCTCGCCCACGACCGGGGCGCTCTGGCCATGGCTCGTTCCCAGGCACCGGATTCAGCCAGTGCTCAGTTCTATATCGCCTTGCGCCCCCTGCCTGAGCTCGATGGCCGTTATGCCGTGTTTGGCCGGGTGACCCAAGGCCTTGACGTGGTGGATGCGATCCAGCAAGACGACAAGATCATCAAGGCCGAGTTGATCACTCCCTGATCCGCTCAGGCCGGCACTCGCCCTCCGGTGATGGCCGCCTTCAGCAGTTCTGTATTCACTCCGGAGGCCCGCTCCAGGGCCACCTTGCCCGTGCGGGCGATCTCGAGGATGCCGTAGGGGGCCATCAGGCGTTCGAGGGCGACAAGCTTGCCTGGATCCCCCACCACCTCAAGGGTGAGCGCCTCATCGGCCACATCCACCACCTTGGCCCGGAACACCTGCACCAGATCAAAGATCGCGCTGCGCTGAGCCGCAGGGGCCGACACCTTCAGAAGCATCAGTTCCCTTTCCACCGCAGGGATCTGGGAGAGGTCCAGCACCTGCAGCACGTTCACCAGCTTGTCGAGCTGCTTGGTCATCTGCTGGAGGGTGTGTTCATCACCCTCCACCACCATGGTCAACCTGGAGCGGCCGTCCGACTCCGCCGGCCCGACGGCGAGGCTATCGATGTTGAAACCGCGTCTGGCGAAGAGGCCGGCGATGCGGCTCAGGGCGCCGGATTCGTCTTCCACCAGCACGGACAGGGTGTGCTTCATGCCCCTCGAACAGTTCCCAGTGGATCGTTGCATTCCAAATTACGGTCCAGCCAGCCCAGCACCATGCCGTGGAAGGCATCCGGTGACTCGTCATGGGGGCAGTGACCGCTGTTTTCAAGCACCGCGAGTTCCAGCCAGGGGTGCTCCCGCTGCAGCCGTTCGCCGATGAGCACTGGCACGAAGCGGTCCTGGCGGCCCCAGAGCAGCAGCAGCGGCGGGGCGGTGCTGGTCTGGCTCAGCCGCTCCAAAAGGGCAGGTGCCGTGGCGCCCCTGGGACGCAGGGCCATGCCAATGCTCATGGCCCGTAGGGCCCTGGCGGCCGTCGCCCGTCGCGCCGGTTGGGCAATGAGTTGCTGAAGGTCCCGGTCGTGACGGATCGAGCGCCGATAGGCCCCCTGCAGCCCGATCCGCAGCAGGGCGGTGCGGCTGATCACAGGCAGCAGCAGCTCCAGGGGGAGCAGGCGCATGGCAAGCACCACCAGCGGTCTGCGCAGGCGCCGCCAGCGCCTTGGCTGGCGCAGGGGGATTGGTTGCATGAGGGCTGGATCCGGGAGCGGGGCCGCTGCCACTGCTGCCACCAGATCGGGCCTGAACACAGCAGTGGTGAGGGCCGTGAGCCCACCGAGGGAATTGCCCACAAGCACCGCCGTTCCCCGTTGGGGGACCTGCGCCACCTGCTCGAGAAAGGCACTCACCTGCCTGGCCCAGAGACGGTTGTCGAGGGGTCGCTGGCGCTGATGTCCTGGCTGTTCGGAGCGTCCGAAGCCAATCAGGTCGAGCCCATACACGCGGTATCCGGCAGCGGCAAGCGGCTCGGCGTTGTGACGCCAATGGTCGCTGCTTGCACCGAAACCATGCAGGAGCAGCAGAGGTCGACCTGATTCCGGCCCCAGCACCCGCCAGTGGGAACGAAACCCCTGCCAATGCCACTCGGCGCCATCGCCCCAGTCCGCAGGCGTCGCTGCTGGGAGCCCGTCCCGCGTCGGAGCAATCTGGTGGGTGGTTGCCTCCACAAACCCCTGCAACAGGATTGTTCTCACTATCGCGAAGGCGCTGCCGTCCTGGAGCTGGGAGAGGGGTTTTTTCGGCCGGATTCCCGTCCTTCTCGCGATCTCTCGGTGCTGATTGCCGCTGGCTTGCGTCAGGGCGGGGCGCAGCGCCCCCAGCGTTGGCTCGATCTCATGGCTGGCTGTGGCATCCGCGCCCTGCGCTGGGGGCTGGAGGCTTGCGCCGATGAGGCCCCGTTGCTGCCCGAGCTCTGGGTCAATGATGCCGATGGGGAGCGTGGGCCGCTGCTGCAGCGCAATCTCGCTCCCTTGACCGCCTTCGGGGAGCGTGTTCAGCTCCGCCGGTTGCCAGCCGAGGTGCTGCTTCGTCAGGCCTATCTCGATCAGCGCTATTTCGATCTGATCGATCTCGATGCCTTTGGTTGCCCCAATGCCCTGCTGCAGGCGAGTGTGCAGGCGCTCGCCTTCGAGGGGGTGCTGCTGCTGGCAAGCACCGACGGTCGATCCCCCACGGGCCATGACCGTCCGGCGGCGGTGCGTCGTTTTGGTGCCGCAGCGCGGGTGCATCCGGCCAGCTGGGAGATCGCCTTGCGCCTGCAGTTCGCTGCCCTGGCTCGGGAAGCCTGGCTGCTTGGCCGTGGACTGCAGCCCCTGCTGGCCTTCAGCGAAGGGCGCACCTTCCGGCTGGCGATCCGCCTGCGGCAACACATGCAGCCGAAGGAGGAGCACCAGCTCGGTCTACTGGCCCGTTGCGATGCCTGTGGTGCCCAGGCGATTCAGCCCCTGCTGCGCCTGCAGGGCTGGCCCCCCTGTGCTTGCTCGAACGCTGGGGGACGCTGGGCCGTCAGCGGTCCGCTCTGGCTGGGGCCGTTGCAGAACCAATCCTTTCTGCAGGACCTCCGTCGGCTTGGGGAGGAGATGCCAGCCAGCGTCGCCCCCGCCACCAGGCGTCTGCTCGAGCGTCTCAGTGCCGATCCAGGCCTGCCGCCCACGGTCTGGCCCACCGCGGAATTGGCCCAGCGTCTGCGTCTGCCTGGCCCCCCCTCTCAGCTCGACCTGGTGACAACGTTGCGGGCCCAGGGATTCAACGCGTTCGGGAGTGCCGTGATGGCTGGTCAGGTGCGCACGGATGCTCCGTACGAGCGCTTGTTGCAATGTTGCCGCAATCTGGACCTTGAGGATCGTTAAATAGGGGCTGCTTTTGCTTGCCCGCCATGGCCTCGGAGATTTTTGGGACTGCCGCGATCTTCTGGGTGCTGATCCCTGTCGGACTGGCCGGTGGTGCTCTCCTCCTGAAGCTCCAGAAGGACTGATCCCCACGCAGGCGAGGTGGCCGCTTTAGGCTCCTTCCTTGCAATGACGGACCCCATGCAGGTTCTGGTGGTTGGAGGAACCGGCACGCTCGGTCGGCAGATTGCCAGCCGTGCTCTAGAAGCCGGCCATCAAGTGCGCTGCATGGTGCGGGCACCCCGCAAGGCCGCATTCCTTCAGGAATGGGGTTGCGAGCTCACCCGAGGTGATTTGCTCGAGCCCGCAAGCCTCGATTACGCCCTGGAGGGCGTCGATGCTGTGATCGACGCAGCCACCAGCCGCCCGTCCGATCCCCGCAGTGTTTACGAGACCGATTGGGACGGCAAACTCAATCTGCTGAGGGCCTGCGAGAAGGCCGGCGTCAAGCGGTTTGTGTTCCTCTCGCTGCTGGCAGCCCCCCAGTTCCGGCAGGTGCCCTTGATGGACATCAAGCACTGCACTGAGCAGCTGCTGCGTGAGTCGGATTTCGATTACACGATCCTCCAGGGCGCTGCCTTCATGCAGGGGGTGATCAGTCAGTTCGCCATTCCGGTGCTTGAGAGTCAGACGGTTTGGGTGAGTGGCAGCCCCACGGCGATCGCTTACATGAACACGCAAGACATGGCCCGTTTTGCGGTCGCTGCCCTTGAGCGGCCAGAGACGATCCGAGCCAGCTATCCCGTGGTGGGCCCGAAGGCCTGGAATACCGGTGAAGTGGTGCAGCTCTGTGAGCAGGCCTCGGGCAAATCAGCCCGGGTGTTCCGCGTTCCTCCCGTCCTGCTTGATCTGATGCGCGGGGTTTGCAATTTCTTCGAACCCGCCGTGAACGTGGCTGAGCGTCTCGCCTTTGCCGAGGTCACCGGTGGTGGAGAGAGCCTCGATGCACCGATGGAGGCCACCTATGGCGCTTTCGGTCTCGACCCAGCGGACGCCACCACCCTGGAGGACTACATCCGCGAGTACTACACCACCATCCTCAAGCGCTTGCGCGACATGGAGAAGGATCTCGATAAGGACGCCAAGAAAAAGCTGCCGTTCTGAGCTGACGCCACCCACGCAGCGCGAGGGGTTGGTTTGTACTAGTGAGGCGTTAGGGTGGTCTGATCCCCGTCGCCACCCATGTCCGTCGCGCAAGTGAAGAACCTCCAGCGTCGGCTGGACAATCTCTGCAGCGAGGCGGAGCAGGAGCTCACCCGGGCCTGTGGTCATGAGCTCTGGCGCAGCCTCGGATTCGATGCCTTCGATGGTCTTGAGGATGGCGACCGGCGGGCCACAGCCAACTACTACTACGGTCAGTGGCAGACCGTGCGGGAGCTGCAGCAGGCCCTCGGCTGAATCTCGCCACAATGGTTTGATTCGCGCGATCGATTGCATGACGTCCTGCTGCGGCCCTGCCGGCCTTGATCAAACTGATGCTGTTCAAGAGCGTTACGGCGCCGCTGCTTCAGAGCGTGAGGCCTGCCTCTGCACTCCCGTCTCCTTTGATCCAGCTCTCCTGCAGGTGATCCCCAGAGATGTGGTGGAGCGTGATTACGGCTGCGGGGACCCCACCCGTTGGGTGCAGGCCGGCGATACCGTTCTCGACCTTGGCAGCGGCAGCGGTAAGAACGCCTTCATTTGCGCCCAAGTGGTGGGGGCCTCCGGCTGCGTGATCGGTGTGGATCGCAATCAAGACATGCTGGCGCTCTCGCGATCGGCCTTGCCTGTGGTGGCGGAGCGGATCGGGTTTGCCAACGTGCAGTTTCTCGAGGGGGCGATTGAGGCCCTGGATGCTGTGGATGCCGAGGGGAGGGCCCTGGTGGCAGACGCCAGTGTGGATGTGGTGTTGAGCAACTGCGTGCTCAATTTGGTGAATCCCTCCTCGCGGCGGCGGCTGCTGGCCAATATCCGCCGGGTGCTGCGGGCTGGTGGTCGCGTCGCGATCAGCGACATCGTGTGTGATCGCCCCGTGCCTCTGGCTCTTCAGCAGGATCCAGAGCTTTGGAGTGGTTGCATCAGTGGCGCCTGGGAGGAGCAGGCCTTCCTTGATGACTTCACCGCCCTCGGGTTTGAGCAGGTGCGGTATGCCGAGCGTTCGGAACAGCCCTGGCGTGTGGTGGAGGGCATTGAATTTCGAGCGGTCACCCTCGTCGGCGTGCTGCCGGCCGCCTGAGTAGGGCCTGCAGCCGCTGTTGTTCGCTGCTGGTCAGCGAGCGCCATTGGCCTGGTTCCAGGCCCTCCAAACTGAGGGGCGGCTGGCCGTCCATCAGGTCGATGGCGGAGCGGATCAGCCGCAGGGTGGGAAGTCCCACGGCTGCAGTCATGCGCCTCACCTGACGGTTTCGCCCCTCCCGCAGGCTGATCTCGAGCCAGCAGGTGGGCAGCGAACGTCGCACACGTATCGGTGGATCCCGTTCCGGCCAGTTGCTGAGCCGCTCGTTAGCCAGCATCTCGGCCTTGGCCGGCAGGGTCTGACGGCCCTGCACAAGAACACCGCTGCGTAGGCGCTGCAGTTGGTCTGGGTCGGCTTCACCATCAACCTGCACCCAGTAGGTGCGCCAGTGGCCGAAGCGCGGATCGGTGAGTCGCTGCTGCAACCGCCCCTCGGCGGTCAGCAGCAGCAGCCCCTCGCTGTCGGCATCGAGTCGGCCGGCAGCGTAGACATCAGGCACTGGCACAAGATCAGCGAGGCAGCCCCAACGGCTGCCAGGTTCTGGGGTGAACTGGCTCAGAACCCCGTAGGGCTTGTGCAGCAGCAGGGTGGTGATCGTGCCTGTCAGCTGTGGCCGCCGAAGCAGAGCAGCAGGGCTTCGCCCCAGCTGGTCGCACCGTTGAGGTGGTCGTCGTGCAGATGCTTCATCTTGTCGGCCTGCATCTTCATGAGCGTGGCCTGGGTGAATTCATGACCCTTCTCGCTGGCCAGATCGACCACGTGCTTGGGAGTGGCAGCCTCACGGACCTGTTCGCGCACCTGGGAATCGGACTGCACGAGTGACGCAAAAGCGACCAGAGCGGATTCAGACACAGCAGGGGAAGACGTGTTGACCGCAGGTTACGTAGAGCTTTGGCGAGCCCGCCAGAGATTCACAATCCCGATGGAAATCAACAGGAGGCCCAAATCAAGGGTCAAGGGGGGGAGAATCACCGTATGGCGCACCGTGGTCGATGACCCTAGTGGGGATGGCTTGTTTCGGGGGTTGCAGGCGGCCACCTAAACTGGTTTCACCATTGCGTTCTGGCACTGCCGAATGATCGAAACCTCGGGTGTGATTGAAAAAGAGCAGGGGAATGGCTTCTACCTCGTCACCCTGGAGCAACCCGCCGGTCATCAGTGCCTCTGCCGTGCTGCAGGCAAGCTCACCAAATTCCGCATCAAACTGCTGGCAGGTGACAAGGTGCTGGTCGAGATCAGCCCCTATGACCTGACCCGCGGCCGAATCACCTATCGCGAGCGCAATGCAGGTGCTCCCGGTGGCCGTCCGGGCGGAAATCGCCCCGGCGGCCCCCGCCGCCGCTAAGCCTCCCCTTTCCAGCCGGCCAGATGGGAGGCGGCTGCCGATCGTGCCAAGCGCCTGGCAGCCGGTAACGCAGGATCAAGGAACCCTGAATGAAACGGCGGTAAGGGGCGGCTACGAAGCCAGGCCCCCCAGCGGAATTCGTGATACGGGATCAGTGGCTGGGGTCGCAGGATTCCTTCTTTCTTGAGCTTCCAGACCAGGCTCCGGTAAGGGTCATCCTCAAGGTCCAGCAGGCTCGAGGGCAGCTGTTCCGGAGGGCACGGCCCCTTCCCTCGTCCGTCATGGAGATAGAGCCAGCCGCGTCGTTGTAGTTCCCTCAGCACGTCACTGCGATCGTGGCTCTCCACCTCGGCGATCACATACCCATAGGTGGTCACGCGGCTGTCCAGTTCGAGTAGGGCCCGCAGTCGGTGATGTCGATCCACCATCCAGAGATCGCCCGCGCCGTTGCGCACCAGTGGCACCGGTTTGCTGCGGAGGTATCGACGACGCTCCTCGTGGCTCTCCTCGCTGAAATCCAATTGCCGGCTGCGGATTTCAGCCATGCCGATGCACATCTGAGTCGGCTGCAGTGCAGCAACAGCAACTTCAAACAGCTGGAAGCCGTCGCTGGGATCGGGAATTGGTTCGTAGCGATGGAGGTGCAGGGTCTCGACCTGAAGAGAATTGGCTCACTATGGCGAAGATTCCGGAGACTTTGATCACGCCCCAGCCTTGGGTTGCGCCAGCGGTCAGGCCTCAGATTCCGCCGTTGTCCAAGATGCTCATCTGCACCACTCCCACATCCTGCTCAATGGGATTGGGCCCCCAGGGTGTGGCTGAGATCGAATACACATACAGATCCGCGGGGGGGTTCACACCGAGCTTGAAGGCCACGGTCACGGTTGATCCAGCTGGCACGGGATCGGGAAAGCTGATCGCGACTGAACGGGCCTCGTTGCTGAAGCTGGCAGACACCGGCACGGCAGCTCCCTGGCGCCGGGGGGTTCCTAGGAAGGCGGTGGGTTGAATCGCTCCGTAATAAAACGCGGGTCGAACGCCGCGGATTTGCTCCAGGCTGATCCCCCCAAGGCCCGCCTGCGCTCCCGGCGGCAGTTCCATCACCACGTACATCACCGCACCTCCCTCGAAGGCATACCAGCGGTAATTGATCAATTTGGCCTTGGTGGGCACCGCCACGAAACTGGTCTGCTCATCCACCTCCAGGGCTGGAGCCGCAGGGGCGATCGCAAGGAGGGAGGCTGTCGCAAGGAGGGAGCCTGTGATCGTGGCCGTGAGGCCGGCACGCAAACGCCGCATGGGAAAGCGATCAGACGCCGCTGATTCTGGGTCGCACTCGCGCGTTCTGCCTGCCTAATTTGACCGGAAGGACCGTTACCCTCTCCGATCCCCATGTTCGACGCCTTCACCAAGGTTGTTGCCCAGGCTGACGCCCGCGGCGAATTCATCAACGCCGGCCAGATCGATGCTCTGGCTGCCATGGTTGCTGACAGCAACAAGCGCATGGATGCTGTGAACCGCATCACCTCCAACGCTTCCGCCATCGTCACCAACGCTGCCCGCGAACTGTTCGCTCAGCAGCCCGCTCTGATCGCCCCCGGCGGCAACGCTTACACCCACCGCCGCATGGCCGCTTGCCTGCGCGACATGGAGATCATCCTCCGCTACGTCACCTACGCAGCCTTCACCGGCGACGCTTCCGTCCTGGAAGATCGTTGCCTCAACGGCCTGCGTGAGACCTATCTGGCTCTGGGCGTCCCCGGCGCTTCCGTGGCTGAAGGTGTCCGCAAGATGAAGGACGCTGCCATCTCCATCGCCAACGACAAGAACGGCATCACCGCTGGTGACTGCTCCGCTCTGATGTCCGAAATCGGCACCTACTTCGACCGCGCCGCCGCTGCTGTCGCCTGATCAGCGACCGTGAGGTCAATCGCTTGGGAGTGAGGGGATCCAGAGAATGGGCTCCTTGCTCCCTTTTTTTGTGCGGCTTTGCCAGTCGCCGAGCTCCTGCATCAGCGCAATGCAGTCGTCGCGCCGACCCTCCCGGGCCAGCCGCTTGAGTTGGGCGCCCATGTCGTCGCTGGTGATGATCATGGTCAACTCACGTCGCACCTCTGGGGCGAGGGCGGGATCCGGTGGCTGAGAACGTTGGCGACGGGTCATGGGTAAAAACTTCCTTTCCCTCAAGATAACGAGCTCTTTACTTTTGGGCTGTGTTCCGGCGCACCTCGACGGATCTGATTGTTTGAAGGAAGAACGGCTTGATGGCCAAGGTGCATGGCCAGGGCCATCACAATGACGATGCACCTCAATGTTCTGTCTTCCGTAGCCGATGCAGACCTCCTTTGACCTCGTGGTTCTTGGCGCTGGCTCGGGGGGCCTCGCTGCTGCAAAGCGGGCCGCCCGCCATGGTGCTCGGGTCGCCATCGTGGAGGGGGATCGGGTCGGCGGGACCTGTGTGATTCGCGGCTGCGTGCCCAAGAAGCTCCTGGTCTACGGATCCAGGGTGCGAGAGCAGCTCGATGAAGCTCCTGCCTACGGGGTGGAGATCGCTGGTGCGCGTTTCAGTTCGGCGCAGTTGCTGGCCAATGTGCGCCGGGAGGTGGATCGACTGAACACGCTTCACATCGGCTTGCTCGAGAAGGCCGGGGTCACACTCGTTTCGGGTTGGGGGCGCTTTCAGGATGCGAATCACATTGCCGTCTCGGCGATGCCCGGAGCCGAAGCGCATCAGGTCCTGCAGGCTGGGCGGGTCTTGATCGCCGTCGGAGGTCGTCCCCATCGCCCGGAGATTCCCGGTGCTGAGTTGGCTTGGGTGAGCGATGACATGTTTCTGCAGGAAGGCTTCCCCAGCCATGTGGTGGTGGTCGGTGCCGGTTTCATCGCCTGTGAATTCGCTTGCATTCTCAGTGGCTTAGGGGCGCAGGTGACCCAGCTGGTGCGTGGCGACCACTTGCTGCGCGGCTTCGATCGCGAGCTCTCGGCGGTGGTGCAGGAAGGGATGGAGGAGAAAGGCATCGATCTGCGCTTCTGCCACAGTCCGGCGGCCATCAGCGGAGCCCCCGGCGCCCTTGAGGTCCTCAGTCAGTCGGGCGAAACGTTCTCCTGCGGTGGTGTGTTGCTGGCCACCGGTCGGCGTCCCTTCCTTGATGGCCTCAATTTGGAGGCTGCTGGGGTGGCGGTCGAAGGTCATCGCATTCCGGTCGATGCCCAGCAGGCCACCAATGTTCCCGGGATTGATGCCGTCGGCGATGTGACCGATCGGATCTGTCTCACGCCAGTGGCGGTGGATGAAGGGCGCGCCTATGCCGACAGCGTCTTCGGTCAGGCCCCTCGGCAGGTCAACCATGAGCTAGTGGCTAGTGCAGTCTTCAGTCAGCCGGAGTTGGCCACGGTGGGGCTGAGTGAGGAGCAGGCGGTTGAGCGATATGGCCGTGAGGCTGTCGTGGTCCATCGGGCTCGGTTCCGCTCCATGGCGCAGGCCTTGCCTCAGCGGGGGCCTCGTTGTCTCCTCAAGCTCGTTGTGGAACGTTCGACTGATCGGGTGCTGGGTTGCCACATGGTGGGTGAGCATGCGGCCGAGATCATTCAGATGGCCGCGATCGCCGTTGGCATGGGCGCCACTAAGGCCGATTTCGATCGAACGATGGCGCTGCACCCCACGATCTCGGAGGAATTCGTCACGATGGCCTGAGCTGGGGCGGCTCAGGCGGCTCCGAGGTTGTCGAGACGCCGGCGCAGGTGGGTCATCAGCCGCTCCTGCGCCAGCTGGCAGATGGCTTCGACCACCGGATCGGTGGCGGTATACAGAGAGCGGTTCCCATCCCGCTCCACCTGCACGAGCCCGGCTTTCTGCAGTTGTCCGAGTTGGCGACTGAGGTGCGACTGGCTGAAGCCCGTGCGCTCCATCAGCGTGGCGACATCATTGCTGCCATTGCGGATCTCGCACATCAAACGCAGCCGCGCCGGTTCGCCGAGCAACCGGAAAAAGCCACTGAGCTCCTCCACCATCTCCGGGGAGAGCTGGCTGATGGTGCAGCCCTCCGCAGCCCCTGTCTTGCCCGCCATCCTCCCTCCTATGCCGATACAGGCATTATGCAGTTGGATCGCTACGGCTCCATGGATGTCTTGTATTGGGATCAGCGCTACCGGGAGGAGGGGTTTGCCTATGGCGACCAGCCCAACGACTTCCTGCGCGAACAGGCCGCGGAGCTTCCGGTAGGGGATGCGTTTTGCCTGGCAGAAGGTGAGGGGCGTAACGCCGTGCACCTGGCGGCGCTCGGTCATCACGTGACAGCTCAGGATTTGAGTGCTGTGGGGCTCGCCAAAGCTCAGGCCCTGGCGGAGTCCAGGGGGCTGTCCCTGATGACCCAGCAAGGTGACCTTGCCGACTGGCGGCCTGAGCCGGGGAGCGTGGATCTTGTGGTTGCGATCTGGATGCATCTGCCGCCACCCCTGCGAGCACAGGTGCTGGCGGCCTCGGTCTGCGCGCTGCGCCCTGGCGGTGTGTTGTTGCTGGAGGCTTACACCCCAAGGCAGCTGGGGCTTGCAAGCGGTGGTCCCCCATCGCTGGACTTGCTGGTGGAACCCGATCAGCTGGAGCGTGAGTTGTCTGGACTGCGGCTCGAGATCCTGCGGGAGCGTCGCCGCTTGATCAGGGAAGGGCGTTATCACCAGGGAGAGAGCGCTGTTGTGCAGCTGCGAGGCCGGAAAATTTGATCAATGCTGTTATGCGTGTAAGCTCATAACAGCAATTTGAGGTTGTCATGGTTGCTGCTCCGCTGCTCCTCAGCGCCGCTGGAGGGACCTCGCTGCTTCTGCGCCAGTTGTTCGATGCAGAGACCGGCACCTTCACCTACCTCTTGGTGGATGTGCCCTCGACCAAGGGTGTGCTGATCGACCCGGTGTTCGAGCGCCATGAGCGTGATCTGGCTCTCCTGCGAGAGCTTGGCGTTCACCTTGTCGCCTGCCTGGATACCCATGCCCACGCCGACCATGTCACGGGCAGTTGGTTGATGCATGAGGCCACGGGTTCAGACATCGGCCTGGCCACGGTTGCTCGGGCTGTCCATGTCACCCTTCCGCTGGGCCATGGCGATCGGGTCGCCTTCGGTGCTCGGGCCCTGGAGGTGCGTGCCACTCCAGGACATACCGACGGTTGTCTCACCTATGTGCTCGATGATCTCAGTGCGGCCTTCACCGGAGACGCTCTCCTGATCAGGGGCTGCGGCCGCTGCGACTTTCAGCAGGGAGATGCGCGCACGCTCTACCGCTCGATCACCGAGCAGATCCTCTCCCTGCCCGACCAGTGCCTCCTGTATCCAGGCCACGACTACAGCGGTCGTCAGGTGACCAGCGTGGCTGAGGAGCGTGCTCTCAACGCCCGTTTGGGTGGTGGGGCCGATGAGCGGGATTTCGTGATTCACATGGACTCACTCAAGCTTCCTCACCCCCATCGCATCGCCCAGGCTCTGCCGGCGAATCTGCGCAGTGGCCGCCCCCAGGGCGATGGGCCGGACCAACCCGAATGGGCGCCCTTGAAGCGCAGCTACGCCGGCCTGCCGGAGCTGGAGCCGGAGTGGGTCGCCGACCATCTCACCGAGCTCACGATTCTCGACGTCCGCAACGCCGATGAAGCCCATGGTCCCGATGGGGCGCTGCCCGGCAGTCGCAACATCCCCCTGCCCGAGCTGGTGGAGCATCTCGATCGGCTCGATCCGGAGGCTCCCACCGTGGTGTTCTGCCATGCCGGCAGCCGTTCCGCCCTGGCCACCCAGCAGTTGATCAAGGCCGGTTTCAAGAGGGTCGCCAACCTGCGCGGCGGTCTTCAGGACTGGTATCGCAAGGGTCTACCCATGCCCGAACCCCTCAGCATCTGAGCGGGAACGGTCCTGCGTGCCCGTTTCGATTCATCGCGTTCTCTTCCCCTTCCCCTTCACTCCATTCCTTCCGCCATGACCAGCACCACTCCGTTGCGTCTCAGTCCCCACGAATTGCAGGACCGTTTGCGTCAAGGCCGCGTCAGCGTGATCGACGTACGTGAACCGATGGAATACGTCGGTGGCCATATCGCCGGTAGCCGCAATGTGCCCCTGGCCCAGCTCACGGACGTTCCGCTCCCCTCCGCTCCCGTGGTGCTGGTGTGCCAGAGCGGTGCCCGCAGTGAGCGGGGGATGGCGGCTCTTCGCGCCAAGGGGTTCGGCGAAGGCCTCGCGGATCTGGAGGGCGGCATGTTGGCCTGGCAGCAGGCCGGCCTTCCTGTGGAGAAGCGGAAGGGGGCTCCCCTGCCCCTGATGCGTCAGGTGCAGATTGTGGCGGGTGGCCTGGTGCTCGCTGGCGTGCTCCTCTCGGTGCTGGTGGCACCGGGCTGGATTTGGCTGAGTGGCTTTGTCGGTGCAGGCTTGATTTTCGCTGGCATCAGCGGTTTCTGCGGGATGGCCCGACTGCTGGCTGCCATGCCCTGGAATCAGGTGCGCCGATGATCGCGTTGCTGCTCTTCGGCGGCGGCGTCATCGGCTTTCTGCTCGCGGTTCTCGGTGCCGGCGGCTCGATTCTGCTGTTGCCGATCCTGGTTACAGGAGCCGGTCTGTCCACCCGCGATGCGGTTCCTCTCTCGCTGCTGGTGGTGACCCTGCTGGCGATCGCCAACCTGCTGCCCTACCTGCGCCGTCGCCTGGTCGCGCCCCGTCCGGCCCTGCTCCTGGGGGTTCCCGCCCTTGTGGGGGCCTGGATCGGAGGCACGATGGTGAAGGCCGGCTGGATTGCCGAGCCCGTGCAGCTGGCGGTGTTTGCCGTCGCGGCCCTGCTGGCGGCCTGGCTGATGCTGAGTCGCCAGAAGCGATCGGATCGTGCGGATCACGAGCCTGCTGTTGCCGCTGCCACGGTGCGTGCACCGGCGCTGATGCTGCAGGGGGTGTTGGTGGGCTTGCTGACCGGCATCGCTGGCGTGGGTGGCGGCTTTGCGATCGTGCCCGCTCTCGTCTTGCTGGCAGGCCTACCGATGCAGCTGGCGAGCGGCACCAGTCTGGTGCTGATCGCCCTCAACAGCCTGGTTGCCCTCGGTGCCCTGGGGCACTGGCCTGCCGAACGCTTGCCCCTCGTGATCCCCCTCTTGATCGGCGGTGCTGCGGGGGGGCTGGTCGGTCAGGCCCTCGCTCCCCATCTCAAGGATCGCCAGCTCCGCATCGGCTTTGCCGTTCTGTTGGTCGCTGCGGCACTACTCACGGGATGGGAGGGGTTGCGTCGACACAACGCCCCTGTCAAGCAAGTGAGCAACAGCACCGTTCAGTGGCCCTCTCTAGGGTCTGCATGATTGGGACCTGATGGCAGTTGTGCTGAGCGCTGACTCCCTCCGCCAGGCAGGTCTTTTGATTGTGCCCCTGTTGTTGCTTTCGATCGCCGTGGTGGCCGTGGCGGTTGACCGGATTCTGTTCTGGTGGCAATGGCGTCAACGGCAGGATCAGCGGCTGGATGGATGGCTCGCCGAGCTCGACAGTTGTCGTCCATCTCAGCAGTCTCTCCACCAGGACCTGCTGGTGCGTCGCCTGGAGCGCTCCCTGTCCCGTTGGGATCCGCTCCTGGATCTCGCCCTGGTGCTGGGTCCTCTCCTTGGTCTTCTGACCACGGTGGTGGGCCTCATGCGGCTGCTCCAAGCCCTAGGCCCCGACTTGGTGCTCCCCGCCCGCAGTGCTGATCTGCTCGCTGCCTATGGCCAGGTTCTGTCGGGGACCGTGCTGGGTCTGCTGATTGCTTTGGTCGCCCTGCTCGTGCAACGGCTCACCCGGATGCAGCGCCAGGCGGTTATCGGCCGCTTCGAAGAGGCCTGTTTGCTGCGACGCGCGCAGCTTGTCTGATGCCGTTCCTGCTCGCCACTTGCGTTGCAGTGCTCAGCCTCAGCACCTTGCTGGCTGTGCTTCCTGGTCTGCTCTCCTCTCCACGGCTCGACACCTTCGCTGAAGGGCAGCCCACGCCGGCGACCCGCCAATGGTTGGTGGTCCGCTCCGCAACTGGCAGTTGGTATCTCAACGGTGATGCGGTGTCTGCTGCGGTCCTGTCCCGCTCGCTTCGCCAGTCGAGCCCGAAGCCTTCCGTTGTGGTGCTAATGCCTTCCAGCGCCCGCACCGCAGCTGATGTGGCGGGGGATCTTCGCTGGCTTCGAGCGCAGAGCAATCGTCCCGTACGGATTGACCGTCCTGAAGGGGCATGGCAGCCATGAGGGATCCCGCTTCGGCTCACTGGTTGCTGGCCCTCAGCGGCTCAAGCCTCTGCCTCTGTTTGTTGGCAACGGCCCTGTTGCTGCTTCCTCAATGGCAGCAACAGTTGCCGGCCCGTCGGGGCGTGGTGAGCCTCCATCTGTCTGCGGATGGGTCTCTTCGGTTGTGGAATCAGCCGATTGCCTCTGCGGCCCTCCCCGGGCTTCTGGCGCGGACCCGCCGCCTCTCCCCCTCCACCAGGATCCGCCTTGTGGTCGCTCCCCAGGTCCCCTGGGGTGTGGTGCAGGACCTGCTTCCCCGTCTTGATTCCAGCCCCCTTCATGTGGACCTTGAACTTCCTCCGACGCCGCGCTCCTGAGGCGTTGCCCCTGGCGCTTCCCCTCGCGATTGCGGTGCTCATTCATGCCCTGCTCATCGGCCTTGGCAGCTGGCGTGGCCGTGGGGCCGAGGCCTCGCCGCCGGAGCCTGCGGTGATCGACAACACGCCTCAGCTCGTGCGCTTGAGCCGTCGCATCAATCGCAAGGAACCACTGGTGGCCGCCTCGGTGCTCAGCCTTAGCGCCACCCTGCCGCCTCCACCGCCAGAGCTGCTCAAGACCACCGAGCAGCCTGAAGCGAAGGATGACTGTGGGGGGAGGGCTGCAAACGGCAAAGCCGCTAACTCCAAAGCAGCCAGCTCAAAAGCAGCGAACGGTCAAGCAGTCATCGCCCGCTCGACTCCTGCCGTTGCCACTGCGTTCGAAGGCCCTGAGTCGCTCTCTCCAGAGACAATCAGCCGACTCTGGGGCGAAGCAGTGCCGGTGCCGGTTTGGCCCGAGGTGTTTGGTCCTGTTCCGGAGGGTGCTCAGATCCGTCGACTCCCGTTGAAGGCCCTTGGCGGACGCAGCGCAAAACAACTTCACAAGTTGACGATGACGTCGTTATCGGCTCAATTCCAGTTGCGAGCGGACGATCAGGGGGTCTGGATCGCGCGGCAGACCCTGAATTAGGTCTAATTGCGCACAGAGGGAACCGGGTGAGACCCTTAAGAATGAAGGGGTTAAGGATTTGTTAACCCCCTTTAACTTCTTCATTCATGCCCCTATTTCTGCTGGTGCTGCTGGCCTCCTTTGCCGGATTTCGCGTGCAGGAGGGCGGTGTGGCCTGTCAGATCTTTGAGAACGGGGCTGGGAGTTTCGATCCCGTCAGCCAGCAGGTCAGTCTTTGCCCCAAGGTGGCCTCGCAACGCGGGCGTTCCCTCGCGGAAGTGGCACGGCACGAGTTCTTTCACGCCGTTCAGCATCAGTTTCAGCGTGAGCAGGGGTTTCTCCCGGATTCTCTGCTCACCCCTTTGGTGCGTCAGTTCATGGACGATGGGGAAGTGATGGCTGTGCTCAGCCTTTATCCCGAGGCGGAGGTCAACTCGGAGCTCGAGGCGCGTCTGGCCTCCCGATGGCTTCCCAATGCTGTTGTTGCCGCAGGTTTGCTTGCCGGTGCCCTGGTGGTGGAGCCAGAGCGGGCCGGAGCCATCGGCAGCATGCGCGCTTACCTGCTCACCCTTTGATGCAGGGTGTCCGCCAACCTCAAGGCCAGGGCGATGGTGGTTAGGCCTGGTCCAACGCTGGGGCAACTCGGGAAGACACTGGTGTCGCCGAGATAGAGGTTGTCGAGTTCATGGCTGCGGCCGTCGGCATCGACCACGGAGGCGGCGGGGTCTTCTCCCATGCGGCAGGTTCCGCAGGCGTAGCCCACCACGCTGAGTGGTGCTTCCCCGCGGGGGTGAGTCGGCGCTGTGCTCACCACGCGAGTGATCGGATCGCTCTCCACCGCCTTCAGCGTATCGATCCAGCGGTACACCAGCCGATCGTGGGCCTCACGGTTGTTATGCAGGTAGTTGATCCTGATCTGGTCGTTGTTCAGCCACACCTTGTTGTGGGGATCCGGCAGAACCTCGGTCATGGCCCACCAGGCCACCGAGCGCGAAGCGAGCCTTTCCAGGCCGAAATCGGGGAGCAGTTTGCTCACCAAAGACAGCACCGGTGGGGATTCGGCGAACAGCGCATCCTGAAGCACGCCACCTGCGCTCTGGATGTGTCCGAGGGGGAAGCTGACGTTTTTGTCTCCCCAGTAGTAGTCGTTGATGCCTAGGGAGCGCGCATAGCGTCCGCTGTTGGGTTCCGCAGCCAGCTGCAGGATTGAGGTGAGCTGCAGATTCATCAGGTTGCGCCCCACCTGATCGGAACCATTGCTCAGACCGCGAGGGTGGTGGTGGTTGGCCGAGCGCAGCAGGATCGCGGAGGAGTTGATCGCACCGGCGGCCAGCACCACGATGTCAGCGCTGAACAGCCACCTCTCTCCGGCCACCTCTGCTTCGACGCCTTTCACGGCTCGGCCGCTTGGATTCACATGCAGGCGCGTGACCTTGGCCTGGTTGCGCACTTCGAGCTTGGTGCTGTCCGCCTCATTGAGACCGAAGAGCTCAGCATCGCCACTGGGATCCTCCCGATCTTCGGACCAGCTCAGGGGAAGGTCGTAGGGCTGGCATCCCTGCCGTCGCAGTCCTTCGCGCAGGGGCTCAAGGAATGGAATCAGCGGTTTCGGGGCATGGGCGTAGGGGCCCGAGCGGTTGGGTTCGGTCGGGTCGATGCCGGCCTTGCCATGCACCCGATACAGCGCCTCAGCTTTGTCGTAGTAAGGCGCGAGGGCGTTGTAATCGAAAGGCCATGCCGCAGAGACCCCTTCCTGCAGTGGGAGTTCGCCGAAGTCTTTCTCGCGCATCCGCTCGAGTGCTGCCCCCCAGATCTTGGTGTTGCCGCCCAGGGCATAGGTGGTCTGAGGGGCGAAGGGATCACCATCCGGCCCAAACCAACGTTCATTCCTCGGGTGGTAACGGTCCTTGCGGAACAGATCCACATCGGCAACGTTCTGGTCTTCGAGCGCCATGGCTCCGCCACGCTCCAGCACCAGCACCGTGTGGCCCAGGCGGGTCAGAGCTCCGGCCAGGGTTCCGCCACCGGCGCCGCTGCCGATGACGATGAAGTCGTAATGGCGATCGTCGATGATCATGGCTGAGTGATGGCTGTGGAGATCAGGGGCTAGCCAGAGCAGGGGCTGTCGAGATCAGGGGCTGGCCAGAGCAGGGGCTGTCGAGACGGGAATGCGTCGCGGAATCAGCTGCTGCGCTGCCAGACGTAGATCAAGAGGTAGAGGATGATCCAGATGACATCCACGAAGTGCCAGAAGAGGCTCACGGATGTGACTCCCATCTCCCCCTTCGCATAGTTGTTGGGTCGGAAGGAGCGGGCGAGCATCAGACCCATCAGCAGAATGCCTGTGATCACATGCAATCCGTGGAATCCAGTGAGCAGATAAAAGGTTCCGCCGAACACACCGCTGCTCAGGCTGAAGGGAAGTTCTGACCATTCCACGTACTGCCCATATACGAAGTAGCTGCCCATGGCCATGGTCAGCAGCCAGAAACCCCGGAATCCCCAGAGGTTTTCTTTATGCAGACAGCGCTCCGCGAAGTAGGCCACGAAGCTGGAGCTCACCAGGATGATCGTGTTGATCAATGGCAGTTTGGTTTCCAGTCCCTCCACTCCCTCGGGCAACCATTCCGGTGCCGTCAGTTTCAACAGGGCAAAGCCGCTGAAGAAGGCCAGAAAAATGATGCTTTCTGAGCAGAGAAAGATGATGAAACCAGTGAGATTGTGGCCGTCATGCTTGATGTGGCCTGGCTGGTGATTAAGCGGTAGATCTGGATTGGCGGTGGTCATGATCTTCAGGCCTCCTGGGCGCGGCGGATGTAGTAGTCCTCGTCCTGCACGAGGGGTTTGCCCAGGCCGTAGCCATAGGGCTCACTGATGACGGTGGGCACATCGTCTTCGAAGTTTTCGGCCGGAGGTGGCGAAGGCAAAAGCCACTCAAGACCGATGGCATTCCAAGGATTGGCGGATGCCTTGGCACCGCGGGCCCAGGAGCTCACGATGTTGAGGATGAAGGGAATCGAGGCCACGCCAAGCATGAAGGCCCCGATGCTGGCGATCACATTCCAGAGAGCGAACTCCGGGTCGTAGGAGGCCACCCGGCGGGGCATTCCATAGAGTCCTGCCCAGTGCAGGGGCAGCCAGTTGAGGGTGGCACCAATAAAGGTCAGGGTGAAGTGCACCTTGCCCAAGCCTTCGTAATACATCCTGCCGGTGAACTTGGGGAACCAGTGATAGATACCAGCGAAGATGCCGAACCCAATGGTGTTGAAGATGATGTAGTGGAAGTGGGCTACCACGAAATAGGTATTGCCCACATGGATATCAATCGGTGCGGTGCCAAGCATGATGCCGGTGATCCCGCCGAGGATGAAATTCACCAGGCCCCCCAGCACGAATAGCATCGGAGTGGTGAGTCGGATCTTGCCGCCCCAGAGGGTGCCAAGCCAGGCGAAGACCTTAACTCCTGTAGGGACGGCGATCAACATCGTGGTCACCATGAAGAGATTGCGCATCCACTGAGGAGTTCCTGAATAGAACATGTGATGCACCCACACAATCAAGCCCAGAAAAGTGATGATGAATGAGGCGATCGCCACGAACTTGTAGCCGAACAAAGGCTTGCGTGAATAGACCGTGATCAGCTCGGAGAAAATTCCGAACACCGGCAGAACCATCACATAAACGGCAGGGTGCGAATAGAACCAGAAAAAGTGCTGATAGAGCACTGGATCACCGCCACCTTCAGGGCGGAAGAAGCTGGTGCCGAAGCTCAGATCAAACAGGAGCATGATTGCGCCGCCGGTCAGAGCGGGCAGACCGACAAGCTGCAGGGTCTGGGCGGCCCATGCGGTCCAAACAAACACAGGCATGCGGAAAAAACCCATGCCTGGAGCCCGCATGCGGATGATTGTGGTCACGAAATTAATCGCGCCCATGATTGAGGAGATTCCGGAAAGGGCCACCGCCAGGATCCACAGGAACTCGCCGTTAATGAGATGCCCTAGTGGGTTCTGAATGCTGATTGGTGGATAAGACCACCAGCCGGCAGATGCTGGACCGCCTGGAACGAAAAAGCTTGCTAAAAGCACAACGGCAAACACTGGCACGAGCCAGAAGGCCGCAGCATTCACCTTCGGGAATGCCATGTCTGGTGCTCCGATCATCGTGGGGATCAACAGATTGTTGAAACCGTTGAGAACCGGAAAGAGAAACAGGAACAGCATCACTGTTCCGTGCATCGTGTAGAGACCGTTGTAAACGGTTGGGTCTACAAGATCCGATGGTGGTGTGATCAGCTCGCCGCGCATCACCATCGCCAACAGGCCGCCAACCAGCAGGAAGAACAGCGACAGGCCCATGTACTGGAGCCCGATCACTTTGGCGTCTGTATTGAACGTAAAGAACCGCTTCCAGTTGTCAGGAGCTCCCGGCACTGGATGGGGCGCCTTCAGAACACGGGGGTCGTACTTTGTGGTGGTCATGGTTCTCAGGCGTCGTGAGGCGCGTTGGGGTTGCCGGGGTCATTGACCATCGGTGGTGGAGCTGGGGGAACCGTTGCCCAGCCCCGGTCTCCTTGGGCCAGTCGCTGGGCATAAAGCTCTGTGCCCGGGCTCAAACCAGCCACCAGAGGCTGGGCGGAGCTGGTGGAGAGCCAGGATTCGAAGTCGTCCTCGCTGTCGACGATCACATCGGTCTGGTTGTGCGAGAAATAGGCACCGCTGAACTGTGAATCGCGGAGCCGGTAACGTCCCTCACGGGTCGGCGTGATGCTGTAAGAAATCACACTGCCTGGAACGATGTCCTGCTTGAGGCGGAAGGCGGGAATGAAGAAGCCGTGGATCACATCCAGGCTGCTGAGCTCGAAGTTGGCTCTCTGATTGATCGGCAGATGCAGTTCGGAACTGCGAACGCCGTTCGGGTAGATGAACTCCCAGCTCCACTGACGGGCGATCACCTGGATGGGGCCATAGTCCTTGTGGGGATCGACCACAAGGGATGTTTCCGGACCGAGGCCACCTTCCACGTCGTATTTCACTTTGGGGCCGAGAGCCGCGAGCTTCTCATTCACATCGATCGAATAGAAGGCGAGTGCCATCACGATCACGAAAGGGATCACGGTCCAAGTGATCTCTAGGCGCGTGTTGCCCTCGATCGGTAGGCCATCGCTTTCGTCATATTTTTCGGCCCTGTTGACAATGACCGACCAGAGGATGAAACCCACGCAACCGATGAAGATGAAGCTGCCAATCCCCACCTCAAGGCTGAACAGCCCATCCACATAAGGAGCTGCAGTCGAGGCCGGAACAGGTAACCAGCCATAGGCCCAGCGGGAAACCTGATAGCTGAGCAGAGCATCGATCAACGTGCAGATCAGGATCACTGCCACGAGACGGACTGGCAGTCCGCCACGCCCCTTGGGTGTGCTGGTCGTCATGGCAGTACCTCGCGTAGATCAGCACCTGCCGCCAAGAGTTGGTCGGCGGTGATATGCACCCCGAATTCGCTGGCGAGCCAGGCGCCAAGGCTCCCGTGGACGCCCATCAGCACCAGGATCAGACTTCCGCAGGCCAGATAGAGCCAGCTCACCTGACGTCCGTAGTCTTTGCGCCAGACGAAACGCTGGTAGCCGCGCCAGATCGTCATGGCAACGATCATCAGGAGCAGAGCCACGCCACCTACCGCATGCCACAGCATGGTGTCGATGGCGTTCTGGCCGATCACGCTGCGCACTCCTGGCAGGGGAACCGCGAGCAACATCTCGTAGAAACCGGCGCCCACGGTGAAGAAACTGATCAGGCTGCAGGCCAGCAGGTTGTACCAGCCCACATCGTGGAAACCGACCCGCGTGACCGGCAGGGCGAGGTAGCGGAACACCCGCTTCTCAAGTGGATAAAAGGCACCAGCGAAGTCGAAGGCGATGCCGATCGCAAACAGGCCGATGGTGAAGTGCACCAGATTCGGATGCACCGGAAAGATGTAGGGGAGATCGTTGGCTCCTAACTGATCGACGATCTCATTGATCGGCGAAGAGATCGTTGTGAAGAGTTCGCTGAAGAGAGGGCTCATGAGATCACCCCGCTGCGCACGGCCTCAACCACCGGAACGGTGTGGAGTCCGTAGACCCACACGAGCATGTCGCCCAGATACACCTGGCAGAACACCAGCACGGCCAGGACTCCGTCAATCACGAGGAAACCCGCCGGAAGAACGGTGGGATCCTTCTGCCGAACGACGTAACGCCAACCGGTCAAAAGGCCGAGCACCCCAGCCAGCGACCAGCCGATCGTGCTGTGGTAATTCAGCAGATCGCGGGCAGCTCCGTAGGGATTGGCCAGACCTGCTTCGATCTGACCAAAGATGATCGCCACGAAGATGGCGACGGTGGCGACCACCAGATTCCAAAAGCTGACTTCAAACAGGTTTCTCCGCCGGGTGATCACCCCGAGCAGGTCGAAGACGACCGTGATCAGGGCCATCGCGATCACGAAGTGAACCACGATCGGGTGGATCACATCGAGCCAGGGCAGATTCTTGTCGTTGAGAGGTGGGAGCAGCTCGAGCATCAGCAAGCCGCGCGTTGCCTTTCAAGGATGATCAGCCTCTGCTCAGGAGTCATCCCTCCTTGTCGGATTGCGAATGCCTTATGTGTGTTTGATCACCGAAGCAGGTGATCCCTGTCACGACTGCTCACTGTCGATGCTGTCTCGGCGATAGCGAAGCTGGCGCCAGTAGAGGATCGCCTGGAGGGCGATAAGCACCAGCACGGCAGGCAGCACAAGGCAGAGCATCGCCAGTCGAAATTCGTCTTGCCAGCTCGGCAGGGTGCGGGGCAGCACCTGGTCAATCACATAAAAGATGTAAAGGCCAAGGAGGATTCCTCCTTCCAGTCGGGTGATCCTCCCTTTGGTCCAGAAGATGGGCATGCAGGCCAAGGTCGTCAGCACCATCACCGGCAGATCACGCTCGATCAGCATCGGGTCGACATGCAGGCCATGGGCCCCGGAAGCGAGAGCTGCGCAGCTGAGCACCAGCAGCTGGTTGAGCAGGTTGCTTCCCACCACGTTGCCGATGGCCAGATCGGTCCGCCCCCGGATCGCCGCCACCAGGGAGGTGATCAGTTCCGGCATCGAGGTGCCCGCCGACACAATCGTGAGTCCAATCACGGCCTCGCTCACCCCGAGGAAGCCAGCGGCAGCGCTGGCTCCCTTCACCAGCACGTTGGAGCCGAAACCCAGCAGCACAATGCCTGCGGCCAGGCGCAGCAGCGCCCCCCAGAGCCCCTGATCGGCCGAGCTCGGATCGATCTCCGGCTCGGCTTCCTCCATGCCATCAGGCTCTTCCCGAGCCGTGCGGATCTCCCAAACCGTGTTGATTGCTAAGGCGACCAGCAGGGCTACTCCTGCCTGCCAGGTGACCCGGCCTGCCGAGGCCATGCCCCAGACGGCGGCTGAGATTGCCAGCAGCAGGGGAACATCCCTGCGCACGAGACGACTCTCCACCCGCAGAGGCAGCACGAGGGCGCTGCTGCCAAGCACCACCATCACATTGAAAATGTTGCTGCCTACCACGTTGCTGACCGCCAGATCGGCGGAGCCTTGAAGGGCGGAGCCAACGCTCACAAACAATTCCGGCGCACTGGTGCCAAGGGCGACCACCGTCAGGCCGATCACCAACTGGGGAATCCCCAGAATCAGAGCCAGGGTGACGGAGCCCTGGACGAACAGTTCGCCGCCTCCAAACAGCAGGGCGATTCCGACTAGCACTTCCAGGGCGGCAATCAGGAAGGGGGGCATCGCGACGCTGAGGGAGAGGATTAAGTCTGCTCTTGAGGGTGATGACGAATCCTGATCGTCCGACAGGTCTGCCCTCAAACCAGACACCTAGCATTTCGCGACCTCACCCTCACCCTCTTTTTCAAGGTGCTTCTGAATCACATCAGCACCCGGAATCTCCGGGGTGACGCCTTCGGTGGCGTCACCGCCGCCGTGATCGCCTTGCCCATGGCCCTTGCCTTCGGTGTGGCCTCAGGTGCCGGTGCCGCGGCTGGACTCTGGGCCGCAGTGATCATTGGACTGGTCGCCGCCCTGTTCGGTGGGACGCCCACCCTGATTTCCGAACCCACCGGTCCGATGACGGTGGTGTTCACCTCGGTGATCCTCAGCTTTACGGCCACAGCTCCCGATAAGGAGACCGCCCTGGCGATGGCCTTCACGGTGGTGATCCTGGCCGGCCTGTTCCAAATCCTCTTCGGGGTGTTCCGCCTGGGTCGTTACGTCACCCAGATGCCTTACACGGTGATCTCCGGCTTCATGTCCGGGATCGGCATCATTCTCGTGATCCTTCAGTTGGCACCCTTCCTGGGGCAGGTCAGCCCCAAGGGGGGAGTGGTCGGCACGCTGACTCAGTTGCCGCAGCTGCTCTCTGGGGTTCGGCCTTACGAGTTGGCCCTGGCCCTGATCACCGTGGCGATTCTGTGGTTGACCCCCAGCCGGCTGAAGAAGATCTGCCCCCCCCAGCTCCTGGCTCTGGTGGTGGGAACGATCCTGTCGGTCACATTGTTTGCGTCGGCGGATCTGCGCACCATTCCCGAATTCCAGGCTCAGTTTCCCACCCTGCACCTGCCCACATTTTCAGCAGGCCAGATTCGGCTGATGGTGATCGATGCCGCCGTGCTGGGCATGCTCGGCTGCATCGATGCTCTGCTCACCTCGGTGGTGGCGGACAGCCTCACCCGCACCGAGCACAATTCCGATAAGGAGCTGGTGGGTCAAGGCCTCGCCAACATTGCCTCTGGTCTGTTCGGTGGATTGCCTGGTGCTGGCGCCACCATGGGCACCGTCGTGAATATTCAGGCTGGTGGCCGCTCCGCCCTTTCCGGTGTTGTCAGGGCCGTGATCCTGATGCTGGTGATCCTGCTGGCAGCCCCCTTGGTGTCGACGATCCCTCTGGCCGTGCTGGCGGGCATTGCCCTCAAGGTGGGTCTCGACATCATCGACTGGGATTTCCTGCGCCGCGCCCATCACCTGTCTCTGAAGGCGGCCCTGATCACCTATGGCGTGATCGCGTTGACCGTGTTGGTCGATTTGATTGCTGCGGTGGGAATCGGAGTGTTTGTGGCCAACGTGCTCACGATCGACCGCATGAGCGCCCTGCAGTCGAAGCGGGTGAAAACGATCAGCACCGCTGATGATGATGTGGAGCTTGCTCCTGAGGAGCAGCAGCTTCTCGACAAGGCCGCTGGCCGCGTGCTGCTCTTTCAGCTCGCTGGTCCGATGATTTTCGGGGTTGCCAAGACAATTGCCCGTGAACACAACGCCATCGCCAATTGCGACGCGGTGGTGTTCGACCTGCGGGAAGTCACCCATTTGGGTGTGACCGCCTCTTTGGCACTTGAAAACGCGATCAAGGAGGCCCTTGAGGTGGGCCGTCGGGTGCATCTGGTGGTGCTTCCTGGTGCGGCCCGCACCCGTCTGGAGAAGCTGAAGCTGATTGAGCAGATTCCCGGGGAGTGCATCAGCGAGGATCGTTTGCAGGCCCTCCACTCCGCGGTGGCTGGTCTTCCCGTTTGATCCCTCGCCCATGGATATCCCATCCCGCATCGTCCTGCGTCGCCCCGACGATTGGCATGTGCATCTGAGGGATGGGGCCATGTTGGAGGCGGTGCTGCCATCGACAGCGCGTCTTTTCGCCCGGGCCATCGTGATGCCCAACCTCAGGCCCCCGGTGACGACCACGAAGGCCGCTGTTGCGTACCGCGAGCGCATCCTGGCGGTGTTGCCACCAGGTCTGTCGTTCACGCCCCTGATGACGGCCTATCTCACCGATTCCACCGACCCTCAGGATCTGAAGCAGGGTTTCGAGGCTGGAGTCTTCACGGCGGTGAAGCTTTATCCCGCCAATGCCACCACCAATTCTGCTGCCGGGGTCAGGGATCTAGACGCCATCACGCCAGTGCTCGAGACGATGCAGGCGATCGATCTGCCCCTCTTGATCCATGGCGAAGTCACTGATCCAGAGGTGGATGTGTTTGATCGGGAGGCTGTGTTTATCGAACGGCATCTGGTGCCGTTGCGCCGGAGGTTTCCTTCTCTGCGGGTGGTGCTGGAGCACATCACCACCGAACAAGCTGTGGACTATGTCCGCGCTGCGCACCAATCAGGGGAACAAACCCTGGCGGCCACGATCACCCCTCACCATCTGCATCTCAATCGCAACGCGATGTTTGAGGGTGGATTGCGCACCGATTTCTATTGCCTGCCAGTCGTGAAGCGGGAGCGCCATCGTCGTGCCCTCGTGGCAGCGGCCACCGGTGGTGAGCCCTGTTTCTTTCTGGGCACGGATTCCGCTCCCCACGCCCGCTCCGCCAAGGAAACCAGCTGTGGCTGCGCGGGCATCTTCAATGCGGCCCACGCCCTGGAGAGCTACGCCGCGATCTTTGAGCAGGAAGGGGCGTTGGATCGCTTGGAAGGCTTTGCCAGTGAGCATGGGCCCCGTTTCTATCGCCTGCCTCTCAACAGCGAAACGGTCACCCTGGTGCGCCAGCCCCAGGTGGTACCCCAGAGCCTGACGCTGTCGGATGACAGGGCGGATGCCCTCGATTCAGCGGAAGCGCCGCGTTTGTTCCATGCCGGGGAGACCTTGGCTTGGCGTGTCGCGGTGGATGGTTAGAGCCCAGGACTGCTCATCATGATGCCGCCGTCGGCGAACAGGCTGGTGGCGGTCATGTAGCTGGCGCCGTTGCTGGCAAGGAAGGCCACCACAGAGGCGATCTCCTCTGGTTGGGCCATTCGGCCCATGGGGATGGCTGCATCGAGCTTGGCCAGAAGCTCAGGATTGTTCATGGTGGAATCGTTGATCGGTGTGGCAACGGCACCAGGGCCGACGTTCACGATCGTGACGCCCTTGCCGGCGAGTTCCACACCGGCCGTGCGGGTGAGCATGCGCACGCCCCCCTTGGCAACGCAATAGGGGGTGTTGTTGGGCATCGGCCAGTCTTCATGCACCGAAGAAATGTTGATGATGCGACCACCCGTACCCTGAGCAATCATCTGCTTGGCGGCGTATTGGGTGGCGAAGAAGACGCCCCGAAGGTTGACGTTCATCACCTTGTCAAAGTCTTCAGGTGTGGTGTCGAGAATGGATGTACGTGTCTCGATACCGGCGTTATTGACCATGACATCAATGCGTCCAAAGGTCTTCACTGCAGTGTCGACAAGGGATTGAAGGTCTTCAAGCTTGCCCACGTCTGCCTGCACACCAATCGCCTTCCCACCGAGCTCGCCGATCTCTTCGATGAGCTCTTCCGTGCGTTCGGGATGCGAGCGGTAATCGATGACCACCTTCGCGCCCAGGCTCCCGACCGTTTCGACGATTGCCTTACCGATTCCGGAGTTGCCACCGGTGACGACGATCACTTTGTCTTGCAGAGACAGGGAGGTCATCGCCTGGGGAACCTGAGCCATAAAACAAAGGGATCGAGCCCTTCTTAGTTAGCTGGTTTTCGTCGATCCGGCTGTGTTCTTGTCATCTCCTGCTCATCGAGTCATTGGTCTTCCTGACGGCAAGGGTGATTGTTTCTACTGTCCGGGTATCACAGGTTTCCTGGCATGGATCCGATCGCCCTATTGGTCCCCACCTCCCCAGCCGGATTGGCAGGACTCAGCTTGGTGCTGTTGCGTCTATTCACCGGTGTGGTGTTCATTCGCCATGGTTGGCCGAAGCTGCGAAATCTCAACACCTGGGCCGCAGCTATGAAGACTCCGGCCTGGCTTTGCTTTCTGTCGGCATTCTCGATGTGGGCCGGTGGCGTTGCTCTGATCATGGGTCTGCTAACACCCCTTGCGGCCGCGGCGATCGCTGTGTCGATGCTCTATGCCGTTGTGCTTGAGATCCGCAGTGGTTTCCCCTTTATCGCGCCAGATCCGTTCCAGATCCCTGAAGGTGACTATGCCGGACCCATGGGTGTTGGTGAGCCCCCCAGCTGGGAGAAAGCTGCCATGTATGTGGTGATGTGTGCAGTTCTGATGGCCTCAGGTGGTGGACCATTGAGCCTTGATCTTGTTTTGGTTGCGCCCCGCCTGCAGGTGATCTTCGGTTGATTTCAACCCACGATCACCAGGCTATGGCCATCGGGATCACGCACAGTGAAGCCAAGCTGAGCAGCGAAAGCCTCGGCAGGCAAGCTCACAAGAGGGCTGCAATCGCTCCCTAATTCACTATTGATGACCAGTTCATGCAAGGCAGTGATGGCTTCAGCTTGCATCAATAGTTTTCGATCACAGGCATCACTCCAGTTCGGATGTTGACGATCTCGACCTCCGCTCGGTGCGATGTAGTGGAGAAACTCAACTCCCATACAATGCGGCCCTGACCCGATTCCAGTGATGGCCACCCTGGTGCCCTGCAATCCATCCATGGCGTCCTGTTCAGACCCATGATTAAGACTTTCTCCTTTGATTTCGAGGCCCAGCATGTTGCGATAGAAACGCAGACTGGTTTCCGTGCTGGCGATGCTGATCGCTGAGTGGTCAATACCCTTCGGAAGCCCGTTATTGCGGCTTTTCTCACGCCAACGGCTGTCTCCTTTATCTGCGGGGAACTGCAGCAGTTCTAGAGGGTGGCCGGCAGGATCTTTGAATTTCGCAGCCCAGATGCCTGCAGCGGCGCTGTTCCATTCTGGAAGGCATTGGGGCTGAGTTGAAATCGGGTTGATGCCCTGATCGAGTAAGCGAGAGTAGATCCCTTGCAGGTCATCACTCACCAGACAGATGTGCTGGAACCAGTGATCATTTCCTCCCCAGCACTCGGGGTAAGGTGTTGGATCCTTCACCCCTGGCCATCCCCAGATTTGAAGTTGCTCGTCGCCGATTTCAAGTACAACGCGTTCAATTCCGGCCTTCGCGATGTCGCCAAACAGTTGCAGGGTCCATTCCCCCTCTAACGAATCACGACCAGTGACTTCAAAGCCAAGGTTGTCGACATACCAATTCGCTAGTTCGTTGGGCTGTGCTGCGTTCTGTAGTAAGCCAAGGACCCGTTGAATGGCCATGACAGTCAATGCCTCCCTGAGATGCTGACAATGCCACCAGCGCAGATCATGACTGCGCCGATAACACTTTCTAGGCTGATGCTTTCGCGAAAGAGAGCAATCCCGAAGATGGCTGCAAAGACGACTGAGCTGTACTGAAAGGCACCTATTTCATGAGGCTTTGCATAGAGGTAGGCCTTGATTAGTAAGAATTGGAAGGCCAGGAGGCAGAGTCCGGTTGCTACCATCATGCAGAGAACCCAGGGAGGAGTTGCCTGGAAGTGGCCAATGGCTAGGCCGCCAGATACGACAACTCCGAAGAGTAAAAAGTAGAATAATTGTGTGAGAGGGGATTCGCTTTCGTCGAGTTTATTGACTGCAAGAAATTCAATGGCGGTAACAAAGCCTGCTGCAAGTGCTACTAGGTTGCCTGGGTTGGAAAGGATGTTGGCATCAGGCCGAACCACGACCACCATGCCGGCAAAGCCAATCACAATGGCAAGCCAGATCTGCCAGCTAATGCGTTGACGTAGAAAGATCAATGCCAGGATTGGAATGAAGATCGGTGTTGTGTTGACCAATACATTGGTGTCTACTAGTGAGGTTAATTGAGCGGCTGCAATGAAGAGAGTGAATCCTGCAATTCCGGTGATACCGCGCAAAAGATGATAGCCACCTTTACGGGTTGGTAAGTCCTTGAATTGGCGCAAAGCTGTCAGTAGTAAAACCAGTGTAAAAGCAACCAGAAAGGTGCCAAATGTGAATGCCTGCACACTCAGGTATGAATCAACATATTTGCCGAATACGCTCTGGGCAGTGTTGGCAAGAAAGGCCAGAACGATAAAGACCGATCCCAGCCAGAGAGAGTGTTTCTGGCTCATGGTTTCAGCCGCTCAACAAGGTGTTCGCCCACTCGGATCGCATTGGCAATTGTGGTGAGCGAAGGGTTCACTGCCGAGCTGCTGGGGAAGAAGCTTGTGTCCACCACGTAGAGATTGTCGAGATCATGGGCCTTGCAGTTCAAGTCCAGAACTGAAGTGGTGGGATCGGTTCCGAAACGGCAGGTGCCGCACTGATGGCCAACGGCGGCAAGTTCCATGGCGGAAGCGAAGTAGACCTGGCGTTCTGCAAGGTGATTCTGCAAATAGAGCTTGTCGAGCAAGCCTTCGAGTCGATGGATCAGCTCCTCGGATGCCCGGTTATTGGTGGCCGTATACGACAGGGTGATCTGACCGTTCCGATCCACGGTGACACGGTTATCGGGTCGTGGCAGATCTTCCGTCTGCATCCAGAAATCAAGCGAATGCTCAGCGAGTTTGTCCATGCTCCAGGTTGGAGCGAGGGCTGTGAGCCGTGGCTTGTATCCCTTCATCATCGCCCCATTGGTCTTGCCGGTCATTTGTACATGACCCATCGGGAAATCAAAGTCGTTATCGCCGAAATACCAGTCGTTGATCGCCACCGTCTTCTGGAACACCGTGGGATTGGGTTCATGGGCAAGAGCAACGACGGCCTTGCAGTTGTGATACATGTAATTGCGTCCCACCTGGTCGGAGCGATTGGCGAGACCGCGGGGATGAGCGTCGTTCGCTGACATCAGCAGAAGTCGTGCGCTGTTGGCGGCACCGGCCGACACCACAACGATGGAACCCTTGAATCGTCGTTCCTGGCCATCGTGTTTGACCACGACTTCGCTCACTTCATGTCCTTTCTCATCCGTCTGAAGCCGCACCACCTCGGCATCGGTGAGTAGGAACACGTTGTCGTGATCAAGTGCAGGGCGAACGCCCATCACTTCACCATCTCCCTTGGCATGAACCAGACAAGGGAATGCATCACAGCGGTTGCAGCGGACGCAGGCACTGAAGGCTGGATCACTCTCATTCAGAGCAACACCTGTTGGTTGATGGAAGGGGTGTAGCCCGGCGGAACGCAAGTCATCCACCAGCTTCTGCATGCGTGGCTCATGGCTGATTGGCGCGTAGGGATAGGGCGATGATGCCGGCGGTTCGAAGGGGTCTTCACCGCGCAGTCCGTGCACGTGATACCACTCTTCGGCCTTTCGGTAGTAGGGCTCAAACACGTCATATTTCAGTGGCCACTCCGGTGACTCTCCGTCGACATGCATGACCGACTCGAAGTCTCGTTCCCGCAGGCGGAAGTGCGCGGCTCCATACATTTTGGATGCGCCACCAACGAAGTAATGGCTACCGGGCTGAAAAGCCGTTCCGTGTTGATCTTTCCAGATGTCTTGACTGACGTAGCGATTCTTCTGGAAGACCTCCACTGGATCCCAGTTCTGGGGTTCGCGCGGCAGCCAGCCCCCCCGCTCAAGAATCAAAATCGACAGGCCTGAATCGGCCAGTGCCCTCGCCAGCGTTCCGCCTCCCGCACCACTTCCAATGATCACCACATCGAACGCTTCCCCCTGGGGTTCCACGGGTGTTGTGCGCTGTGCGGCTCGAGTGCACAGGTCCATCGAAGTCACAACCACATTCCTTTTGCAACGCTAGGAAGTGATGTCTGTGCCGTCAGCAATGATGTGTTGATGACAACGTCTCCACGCCCGGAGTCGTTCCCTTCAGTTCCAGCGCTTCAATTGCGTCAGCATCTTGGCTACTACAGCTGTCCATCCGGTCTGATGGCTGGCGCCTACGCCAGACCCATTGCAGCCATGGAAGTATTCGTTGAAGAGGAACAGATCCCTCCACAGTGGGTCCTTCTGGAACAGGTCTACATCACCATTGAAGGCCCGACGTCCCTCAGGGTCTCGACGGAAGATTCCGACCAGACGTTTCTGCAGTTCAAGCGAGATCTGCCACAGATTCATCTGCTGGCCTGAACCAGTGGGGAACTCGATCAGAAAATCATCGCCAAAGAAGTGCCCGTATTTCTGAAGCGCTTCAATCAGAAGGAAGTTGATCGGCATCCAGATTGGTCCACGCCAGTTGGAGTTGCCGCCAAACATGGCAACCGGACTATCCGCGGGGCTGTAGCTGATGGTGGCTGAGTCACTGCCCTCCACGTAGCTGTAAGGAGATGTCTCATAGACCTTGGAGAGACTTCGAATCCCATAGGGCGAAAGGAATTCGTTCTCGTCGAAGACCCGCGTCAGGATGCGACGCAGTCGGGATGGCGGCACGAGGGAGTAGAGCACGCGGTCGCGGTGCCATGACCCCAAATGGTTGATGTGATCAAACGGTGCCCCCCGTTCCCTGGCTACCTCCGAGATGGTGCGGCGCACATCCAGGTTGGGAATGCGTGCCACCTGGTCGGCATCAAAGCTGGCGATTCCTAGGAGTGGAATCAGACCTGCGAGTGAGCGGGTGCGCAGATAGTCGCTTGATCCATCGGGGCGTTTGAGGATGTCGTAGTAGAAGCCATCCTGTTCATCCCAGTTCACAAACCCGCGGACGCCTGGGCTATTGAGCGCGAAGCAAAGCCCGCAGAAGTCGTCGATGAAACGATCGGTGAGTTCGGCATACTCCGGCCGGTCTTGATGCAGGGTGACGGCAATCTCAAGCATGTTGAGACTGAACATGCCCATCCAGGCGGTGCCATCGGATTGCTCGATGCGACTGCCGTCTTTCAGGGGATAGCGACGGTCGAAGATGGCGATGTTGTCGAGGCCGAGAAAGCCTCCTTCAAACAGGCTGTCGCCGTTGCGATCGGTGCGGTTGGCCCACCAGCCATATTCGAGTAATAGTTCGCGGAAGACACTCCGCAGGAAGGCGTTATCGAGCTGACCGCCGCAGCGTTGTTCGATCTGGGCCACGCGTAGGGCAGCCCAGGCGCCGATCGGTGGGTTGGCATCGGAGAGGGCCCACTCGTAGGCCGGTGATTGGCCGTTGTTGGCCGTGTAGGACGCTTGACGCAGCATGCGGCATTGGCGCTTGGCCTCGCCCGGATCCAGTTCGGCAAAAGCGACCGCATGAAACATCAAATCCCACTGGCAGAAATAGGGGTATTCCCAGCAATCGGGCATGGAGATCACATTGCGGGAGCGCAATGTTTTCCAGTAGGCGTTTTCGCTATGCCAGCGCGCCTCAGGCGGTTTCGGGCCGGATCGGTCTCCTCGCAACCAGCGGGAGACATTCCAGTTGTAGAACTTACGGCACCAGAACAGGCCTGCCGCCGCTGCTGCATGGATGGCCTGGTCTTCCGGATCCAGTGCTCCGGTGATGCTGGCTAGGTGCTCAGTCCATTCCGCTCGCCGTTGTTGTAGCAGCGTGCTGGCGTGCTCGGATGCCAGCAGATTTCTTTCATCAGAGTGACGGCGGTCGTGCCTACTTAGGCGAAGATCAACACACCACACTTCTCCCGCTGCCAGGGTTTTCTGCAGGAGCAGCGCGCTGCGGCTCCCCACCCGCTGGGGATTGACCGCATCCTGTTCGCCCTGGATCACATAGCGATGAAAGGCGTCTTTGACATAGGGCTGTGGCAGGGGTTGTCCGTAAAGAGCTTGGCTGTTGGTTTCGTTCTCAGTGAACAACCAAGTGCCTGCTTCACTGCAGTGCAGCTCCATCGCTGGTAGTCCTGGAATCGCTGACGTCTTCACACCATCCGCCAGGGCTTCAATTTGGCCATGTGGTGCATCTCCGTCTCCCCAACTCCAGGTGTTTCTGAACCAGAGGCTTGGCAGCAAGTGCAATGCAGCGGCCTCTGGCCCCTGATTGGTGACTGTGTAGCGGATCAGCAGATCCTCAGGGGTGGCTTTGGCGATTTCAACTTCAAGGTCGAAGAAGCGGCTCTCGTCAAAGGCGCCGGTGTGAACCAGCTCAAATTCGGGTTGATCCCTTCCCCTCTGTCGGTTTTCGTCCCGCAGTTGTTTGTAGGGGAAGGGGCACTGGGGATAGCGATACAGCGCCTTGGCGTAACTGCCGGTGGGTGTACCGGCTAGGTGATACATCGCTTCTTTGATGTCTTCGCCGTGGTTTCCCTCGGGATTGCCAAGGCCGAATAGGCGCTCTTTGAGGATGGGATCCTTTCCGTTCCAGAGCACTGGCGCCAAGCAGAGCAGCCCTTGCTCATCACTAAGGCCGAGCAGCCCGTCCTCCCCCCAGCGATAGCTGCGCAGATGGCTGTGGTCAAAGGGAAAGGAGGCCCAGGCGTTGCCATCAGCGGAATAGTCCTCCCGCACCGTTCCCCACTGACGGTCGCTCAAGTAGGTGCCCCAGCGATCCCACTGCTCATGCCCCGCATCTCGCTGTTGACAGCGCAGAAGTTCTGCGGGCTCCATGGAGCATCGATCTCGCGTCAGCTTCAAGCTAGGCAGAGGGCGTGAACTTGCCTAGTGATTGCTCAGAGACTGAGTGGGGGCGGGGGGACTTGAACCCCCACAGGATTTTCATCCCAAGCGATTTTAAGTCGCGTGCGTCTACCGATTCCGCCACGCCCCCAGTGGGTGGTCGGCTTCCGGCACCCTGAACGGCATCCTAGATTTCGACGCAACCGGTTGATTGATGTCGTGTTGGATGCCCTGACGAGCCTGCTCGATCCAACCTGGCTTCCCGTGCTTGTGGCCTATGTGCTGTTGGGTGGGGCCTATCTGTTCATTGTGCCGCTGGGGCTGTTTCTGTGGATGAATCGCCGTTGGCATCACATGGGCAAGCTCGAGCGGCTTGGGATCTACGGTCTCGTCTTCCTGTTCTTCCCAGGAATGATTCTGTTTGCTCCTTTCCTTAATTTCCGTCTTCAGGGTCAAGGAGAGGTCTGACCGTTGACTCGTCTCAAGGTGATTCTGCTGGGGCTGTTGGTCCTGGTGCTTGGTGGTGTTGGTTATGGAGCCTTCTCCGCCGCAGGTTTTCAGGACGCTTCGGCCGGAATCGCTGCTGAAGCGGTTCTGATTGTGATCGTCATCATCTGGACCGGCTCCTATCTCTTCCGTGTTGTCACCGGAAAAATGACCTTCATGGAGCAACGACGGCGCTATCGCCAGGCCTACGACGAGGTCACCGATGCGGAACTGTTGGCACGTTTCGATGCGCTCAGTCCTGAGCAGCAGCAGAGCCTTCTTGCTGAGGTTGCAGGGGATTCCGATCAGGACCCAAGCCCCGAACCGTAGGCTCCACCCATGACGTCTTCCCAGGCATCCACCGCTTCTCAAGAATCCAAAGCCATGCCCTGCAGCGCCATCACCGCTCGCTTCCAGACGTTGAAGGCCGAGGGCCGGATGGCGTTGATGCCTTTTCTGATGGCTGGCGATCCGAATCTGGATGTCACCGCTGATGTCTTGCTGAGCCTTCAGGACAATGGGGCCGACCTGGTGGAACTCGGCATTCCTTACAGCGACCCGCTCGCGGATGGCCCTGTGATTCAGGCCTCGGCCTATCGGGCCCTTGGTTCAGGAACCACACCGGGCAAGGTGCTTGAGATGCTTCAACGGCTGAAGGGAAGACTCACGATTCCTGTGATTCTGTTCACCTACAGCAATCCACTGCTTAATCGTGGTCCGGAGCGATTTTTTGCTGAAGCCGCTGCCGCTGGTGCCGCCGGACTGGTGATTCCAGATCTGCCCTTGGAGGAAGCGGAGAGGTTGTCTCCCTTGGCGGCTCAGCAGGGGCTGGATCTTGTGCTTTTGGTGGCACCAACCACCCCAGCAGAGCGCATGGCCAGGATTGCTTCCGCCAGCCGCGGGTTCACGTATTTGGTGAGTGTCACTGGCGTGACGGGAGAACGCGCGAATTTGGAAGGACGCGTGGCGTCACTTGTGGAATCTTTGAAGGGCTGCTGCTCGATTCCGGTGGCCGTTGGTTTCGGAATTTCTGGTCCTGACCAGGTGATTCAAGTCAAGCAATGGGGTGCCGACGGGGCGATCGTTGGTAGTGCCCTGGTCAAAAGAATCGCCGCTGCAGATCCAGGATCTGCAGCGGCGGAAGCGGGTGATTTTTGCCGGCAGCTACGGAGCGCTGCTAGCAGCTGATCACTCTTCGTCTTCGTCGGTGCTGCCAACAGGAACCAGACGAATCTGCTTACGGCCAAGCTTGATTTCAAACTCATCGCCAGGCTTGAGGTCGAGCATGGCGGTGTAGGCCTTGCCAATCAGCAGATTGCCATTGCCTTGAACTGTCGCCACATAGGAGAGTTTGCGGCCGCCTTTGCCAACACCTGCGCCGCCACCGGCACCGAGGTTGACGCCCTTGGCTTCCAACAAAGCCTCGTAGAACGCGGTGAAATTGAGCCGTTCGCCGCCATCTTTCTTGTCGGAGACGTAGCCACAGGCGCGGACGAGATCCGACTTGCTGACATCGCCCAGCTCTTTGACTTTAGTGAGCAGGTCGCTCCCGGTGAGCATGATCGTGATTAAAGAGATCTACTCCGCAAAGATAGCGTTTGATCGTGCCTTTGCGCCAACCTTTGCGCGATACTTCTTCAGAAGCTGGTTCAAACTCGACCGATGGCACGATTCGTTCTCTGGGGTACTTACTGCGAGAACGCCCTAGAAAAACGTGCACCCTTCCGCGAAGAGCATCTATCTCGATTGGCGACCTTGAAGCAGGAGGGCACATTGATCACGCTCGGTCCAACGGAGAGCAGTACCCATGTGTTTGGGATTTTTGAAGGCGAATCCCGTGCTCAGATCCTGTCTTTGCTTCAGCAAGACGTTTACTGGCGGCAAAAGATCTGGACCGAATTAGAGGTTTACCCTTGGATCCAGGCCTTTTGAGCTTGGTCCCAGACCCAGGCGGCTACTGCGATGTCTCCGTTTTCCCCGAGCACTTCGCCATAGCCAGACATCTGGCCGATGCCCTCTCGGGCCACCTTGGCGATCGCCTCTTGGTTGTCGAGTCCTCGCTTCTCGAGTGCAGAGAGTTTGAGCGTGCGTCCCCGACGAATGATGTTGCCCCCATGGGGATGGCATCCGGCGCAATGGAGGTCAAACAGTTGCTCCCCATCTGCGGCCTGAGCGCTGATGGAGAACGGGGCCAGGCTGAGGGTGGCTGCGATGCAGAAACCAGCGATCCAGCGCAGAAGCTTCATCGGGGCCTTCGTCCAATCAGTTGATTGGATTATTTTGCGCCAGCTTCGAGGGTGGCACGCTGATAACGCTGCACCAGTTCAACCGGGGAGCGATAGCTCTGGGGAAGGCAGGTGTGCAGACGCTCCAGATAATCCCAGCAGATCGTGCGTTGAATCGCTTTGAGATCACGTCCTTCGGACACCAGCCGCCTGAGTGCTTGGCAGTAGCTGGCGAAGCCTGCCTCCAGTTCACCAATGGTCAGGGTTCTGCTGGAGGCTGTCATCTTGGATCCGCGAGATCGTCATGACTTTCAGTGGAGCAGCATCGATTCGTCTGTTGCCAGGATCACGGCGTTGGATAGAGGTCCTCGCATGGCGGAAGCAGATTTGCAGCAGTTTCTCCATAAGGTGAACCAACTGAACGCTCTGGTGGCGTGTCTAGAAACGGATCCAGAACGGCGGGCCCGCTTCGCAGCATGCACGGATCACAACCAGGTGGTGCAGTTGGCCAGCTCCTGGGGATTTGCAATCGGCAGGCGCTGGGGTGATGCACCACAGTCCGTGGGGGATCGCACAGACAATCTGCTCGGATCGTCTGCACCACCGGCGGGCGAGGAGGTGGTGCAAACCCTTCAGCGCGGCCCTGACTGGTGTTTACAAACCATCCATTCCTCTGATGCAGCAAGCCCTCAAGGCTTCTGGTATGACCAGGAGGAGCATGAATGGTTGGTGGTCCTTCGCGGCAGTGCCACCATTCGGCTTGATGGACCAGAGGAGCTGCGGGATCTCAGCGTGGGGGATTCGCTTTACCTAGAGCCTCACCGCCGACACCGCGTTGAGCGTACGGATCCTGATCCAGGAACGCTCTGGTTGGTTCTGCTGTGGAAGGATCGCCCGGAAGCGGTCGTTGGTTGCTCGCCCGCATGACGAGCCAGTAGGCACCGGCAAGAGCAATCGAGGCCACGCCCAGCCCGACCAGGAGCTGCGGTTTGTCTTCCGAGCCAGCCGGCAGCACGATCACCTTTCGGGCGACTGCGGTGAGAGCCGTGACCAGCACCAGCTCGAGCTGCACCACATGGCGGCGCAGATAACTGGTGACGTTCTGCAGAACTTCGATGGCAATCAGCACCGTGAGGAGATCACCGAGCACTTTGATCAGACCATCGCCCAGCCAGGAGGTGTTGCCGGTGTTGAGCAGGGAAACAACCACCCTTTGGATGAGCTGCAGCAACGAGGCGGCAATCACCACACAGGTGATCACAGCCAGCACTTTGGCCACGATGCGTTCAACGCTGTCGACCGCGTGCAGGAATGAAGGGAAGGAACGACTGGCGCGCGTCAAGGGTCTCGTCAGTTGCTGAAGGGTTGGTAGTAGGGCTTGGCAGGGGTGTCGCCGGGGGGATTGACGATCTTGGTGTTGCAAGTGACCGAACCGTCGGCGCCTTCGACGCAATCAGTGGGCACCACCTTGCTGTCTTGCCCGGTCCGGCTGTTGGGACCCAAAAGCCATCCTTCGGTCTGGGCCCGTAGTTCCACTGGGGCGAGAAGGCTGAGCCCTGAGAGCAACCCGAGCAGCAGGCCCTTGGAGGTGATCGCGGTGTTGGTCAGGCTCACGGCTTACCTGTGACTTGACCCATCCTGCCGCTGATCACGCTCAGTTGACGCGATCGTCGCGGATCTCCTGAAGGAGGAGGTCCAGCTGTCCAAAGGGGTCAGGGTCTGCTCCGCCCAGATCCGAGCCTCCGGAGGCTTCGTGGCCGCTCTGCATTTGGGCTGTGGTGCTCCATTCAGCCTCAATCGCGCAGAGCCTCGCGGCGAGGCGGGGCATACCACCGAGCCGATGCTCTCGCTCCAGCACCTCCATGAGGGCGGGCATGCGGGTGGAGCTGGCTCGCAGGCTGCGCCGCAGATCTGCTTGGGTGCGTCCCTGCTGCTTCAGCCAGTCCTTAAGGAGGACGGTGAGTTCCGTTTCGATCTCGGAGGTCCAGCGCTTCATGGGCGACCGTTGGGGAACCAGCGATCCAGTTTGCGTTGTGCTCGCTGCCGGATGGCATCGCTGACGTGATTGCTGTGCACGCTGATCAGGGCCGTGAGAGCTACGAGATCATCGCTGAATCCGGCAACGGGCAGCAGGTCGGGAATCAGGTCTGTGGGGAGCAGCAGGTAGGTGAGCGCCGCCACCATCGTGAAACGCACTTGTGGAGGCGTGCCTGGGTCGAGAACCAACTCCAGGGCTTCAAGAGCTGGACGGGCGATGGTTCGACCAGCACGGCGGAGCAGGCGGCGAAACACCCCCTCATCGATCACCTCACTGTCTATGACCTCACTGTCTATGACCTCGCTGTCGATGACCTCGCTGTTGATGAAAGTGCCATTCACCGATCGCCCTGCAGCAGCTCCTCCGTTCGCGGCTCCCGCGTCAAAAAACTGTGCCATCACAAGGGATGCGTGGATTTGATTCCAATTTGGGCTGTGCGCCCCCCCGTGGCGAGGGAGGGGAACCGACCTGGGTTAGAACCCGCTCTCCACGAGGCCTTGCTGGATCCCGGTCTTGCGAAGTTTGCGCAGGGCCCGTTGCACCACCTGGCGGCAATACTCGCGGCTGCATCCCATCTGGCGAGCCACCTCAGCGAGGGTGCGCCACTCGTGGCTGCCATCCAGTCCGAAGCGAAGCGTTACCACCGTCCGCTCCTTGGGGGTGAGATTGGCTTTTTTAAGAAGCGTCCAGGCTGAGGCGGTGCGTTCGGCGATCTCCGCCCGCTCCATCGGCGGCAGCTCATCGCTGGGAAGCACATCGACCAGTTCGGAAGGATCGGCCTTCGATTTCACGATTCCCTGCAGGCTGACGGTCACGCTGCGCAGCTCACAGGCGAGCAGATCCTCCACTTCCGGGAGGGGAATCTGCATCGTTTCGGCCAATTGGGCTGGGCTGGCGGGTTGACCATTGCGCTGCATCAGCCGTGCCTTCGCGGCCCGCAGTTTGGTCAGCTTTTCATTCACATTCACAGGAATGCGAATCGTGCGGCTTTGGGTGGAAAGAGCGCGATTCAGGCCCTGGCGAATCCACCAATAGGCATAGGTGGAGAAGCGATGGCCACGGGTGGGGTCATATTTCTCAACGGCTCGGGTGAGGCCAAGCGTTCCCTCTTGGATGAGATCAAGCAGATCAAGCCCTTTGCCCTGGTAGCGCTTGGCCAGATTCACCACAAGGCGAAGATTGGCCGTGATCATCTGGTTTTTGGCTTTCTCTCCACGTTTGATCGTGCGTTTTTCGTCATCGCTGTAAGCACAGGCTGGGCCTGAACCACCAGCAAGCATGCAGCGCTCGGTGATCGCCGCCATGGCCTGAACCTTGCGTCCGAGAGTGAGTTCTTGCTCTGGGGTGAGCAGTTGATGTCGTCCGATTTCTCCAAGGAAGGCACTGAGTGAACTCACCATCAGAAACTCCAGGTTGACTCCGGTGTTTTTTGAACCTAGAACGAAAAGCTTTTCCCTGTTGAGGTGTAATAAAGAGTGCGGATTTTATGCTTTGTGCGTTATTCGGAATTGCTGCATAGTTTCGCTTTTCTTTGTATTTGCCTGGCTGTTGTTTTGCAGCCTTCCCGCTGTGGAATCTCCGGTTATCGCTTGGTTGTCGCCTCGCTGTCACCCACTTGTCGCCTTGGTGGCGGCGTCGCGGCCAGCGGGGTCGCTACTGTCGGCCTCTTCGCTGCCTAACCCATGCCTCTGGCCACCTTGTTGACTCCCGAGATCGCCAAGAGCGCCGGTGTGGCCTATGTGCACTACCTGAGCTTCATGCTCTGCTTCGCCGCCCTGGTGGTGGAGCGACGATTGTTGCGGCCTGATCCCGATCGGCGGGCGGCCACAGCGATGGTGATCACCGACATCGTTTATGGCATTGCTGCCTTGGCGCTGCTGGTGAGTGGCATTTTGCGGGTGTTGTATTTCGGGCAGGGCAGCAGCTTTTACACCGAGAACCCCCTGTTCTGGTGGAAGGTGGGTCTGTATCTGAGCGTGGGTGCTCTGTCGCTGTATCCCACGGTCACCTACATCCTCTGGGCCATCCCGCTGCGGAAAGGGGAGCTCCCCAAGGTCAGTGAGGCCCTTGCCACGCGGCTTGGCTGGATCATCAATGTGGAATTGATGGGATTTGCCCTGGTGCCTCTGTTGGCCACGTTGATGGCCCGTGGGGTCGGCCTGCCCGCCGCGTGACGACTGATCCCTGCCCCCCGGCGCAGGAACTGCGTGTGCTGGACGTGACGCTTCAGCCTTCTGGGGCAGCAGCTCCTGTCGGCTACGCCGATACTCTGGCCACCACGGTTGAAGGCCCACCAAGCCTTCCCCTCTGGTGCATCTGGGTGGAACCTGCTCTTGGTCAAGAGCCTGATCGCTGGGAGCGTCGCTGGCTGACGGCTGTGGACGCCGCGATCGGCAGCTGGTCAGAACTCGTGCCGATTCGGCGGGTGACAGACCCAAATCGGGCTCATCTGCGCATTGAGCGCCGTCGTCCTCCGTTGAGGAGATTGGCGAGTGGCTGGAGGGCGAGCAATGGACGCAGCCTGTTGAACGTGGTGGCGGCCCGTCGACAGGGCAAGTGGCGGCTGGAGCCCCAGGTTCGCGTGTTGGTGTCCCCGGAGTTGCGAGCGCCGGTGCTCCAAGCCGCCGCGCTTCATGAGCTGGGCCATGGCTTCGGTTTGTGGGGGCATAGTCCGGATCCTGGGGATGCGATGGCACTGCACCAGGGAGGGACACCGGTGTTGAAGCTCTCAGCGCGAGATCGTCTCACCTTGGAATGGTTGCGGCTCCAGCCGACGCGCTTTGGCCTGCCTAGTCCCGCCTGGGGGCGCCGCGCCGGGCAGCCAGCACCTGCTGAACCTCGCGCCAGCTCACCCCATGGTGAGCGAGAGCCACCTGCAGGTGAAAAATGATGTCTGCGGCTTCGCCGGCAATCTCGGACGCGTTGTCGTCCTTACAGGCCATCACGAATTCGGCGCTCTCCTCGCCGATCTTTTTGAGGATGCGGTTGTCGCCGCCCTCCAGCAGTTTGTTGGTGTAGCTCCCCGGTTCGGGCTGCTCGCGCCGACCTTCGATCACGCGCATGAGTTCCGTGCAAACATCCGCCGGCGGTGGCTCCGCCTGGGCACCACCGCCGCTGGCTGACCGGCCACCGGGCCCGAAACTGTCGTCATAGAAGCAGCTGCGCGCCCCGGTGTGGCAAGCCACATCACCGGTCTGCTCGATTGTGAGTAGCAGCACATCGGCGTCGCAGTCGTAGCGCATTCCCTTGAGTTTTTGGGTGTGGCCACTGGTGGCTCCCTTGTGCCAGAGCTCCTGCCGCGAGCGGCTCCAGTAGTGCACTTCTCCGCTTGAGAGGCTGCGCTCGAGTGCCTCCCGGTTCATCCAGGCCTGCATGAGCACGGCACCATCCAGCCAGTCCTGGGCGATGGCGGGGATCAGACCGGCTTCATTGAAGCGAAGCTGATCGAGGAAGGCGGTGGAGGGAGGCTGCATCGGATCGGGGAGCCTGCAGATGTAGACAGGAAGATCCTCCCGCAGTGCGATTCCTTCCCTGTTCTGATGTCGTCGCCCCCCGCTGGATACACCTGCAGTAAGCACTTTGATGGCTATCCCTGCTGCCATCGTCAGTGGCAGCACCAGGGGCACTGCCGCTTCGTGCATGGTTACAGCCGGAGTTTCACCTTCTGGTTTTCAGCCCGTGAGCTGGATGCCAATGGCTTTGTGGTGGATTTCTCCAGCCTGCGGCCCTTAGAGGCCCAACTGCGCCAGCAGTTCGACCACACGTTTCTGGTCAATGCTGATGACCCCCTGCTGCCTGAGTGGGAGCGCTTGCAAGCGCTGGGTGCCCTTGATCTACGCGTGATGGAGAACGTGGGCATGGAAGCCAGCGCCCAGCTGCTCTGGGGCTGGGCGAATGCTTTGTTACTCGACCGTGATCACGGTCGCAGCTGCTGCTGGAAGGTGGAGGCCCGGGAGAACCGGGCCAATGCGGCTTGCTATGAAGCGCTTCCAGGTTGGTTCAGCTCTGCAGCGAGCTGATTCAGCGCAGCACCAACTGTTCTTGATCGACGGCCACATCCACCGTGCCGCCGTCGCCGTAGCGCCCCGCCAGGATTGCTTTGGCAATCGGCGTTTCCAGCTCTCGCTGGATTGCGCGCTTGAGCGGCCGGGCGCCATAGACCGGATCGTAGCCGGCATTCGCCAGCCAGTCGGTGGCGTCTTCGCTGATGGCCAGCCCCAGCTTGCGTTCGCCTAGGCGCTGGCGCAGGCGCTCCACCTGAAGGCTCACGATCCGACGCAGCTCTTCGCGGCGCAGGCTGTGGAAGATGATTTGGTCATCCAGACGGTTGAGAAACTCGGGCCGGAAGTGGCCGCGAAGGGCCTCGTTCACCCGGCGTTCCATTTCGCTGTGCTGACTGTCATCGCCGCCGAGATCGAGGATCGACTGGCTGCCGATGTTGCTGGTGAGGATGAGCACCGCATTGGTGAAATCCACCGTGCGCCCTTGCCCGTCGGTGACGCGCCCGTCATCAAGGATCTGGAGCATCACATTGAACACGTCGGGGTGGGCTTTTTCCACCTCGTCAAACAGGATCACCGCGTAGGGACGGCGGCGCACTGCTTCTGTGAGCTGACCACCTGCTTCGTAGCCCACGTAGCCCGGAGGGGCACCGATCAGGCGGCTGACGCTGTGCTTCTCCATGTATTCCGACATGTCGATGCGCACCATGGCGTCCTCGCTGTCGAACAGCTGGGCCGCCAGAGCTTTGGAGAGTTCCGTCTTGCCCACACCGGTCGGGCCGAGGAAGAGGAAGCTGGCGATCGGTCGATGGGGGTCGCTGAGGCCGGCCCGGGAGCGCTGGATCGCATCGGCAACGGCGCTGACCGCCTGCTGCTGGCCCACGACCCGTTCATGCAACTGGTCTTCGAGACCAAGCAGTTTCTCCATTTCGCTCTGCACCAGCTTGGCGACGGGAATTCCAGTCCATTTGGCGATCACCTCGGCGATGTCGTCCTCGGTGACTTCCTCTCTCAGTAACGACTTCTCACCACTGCCAGCACCCGCTTCGTCCCTGGCGAGGGCCGTTTCCTTCTCACTCAACTGTTTCTGCAGGCTGGCCAGGGTGCCGTATTCCAGTTCAGCGGCCTTATTGAGGTCGTAGTTCCGCTTCGCTTGCTCCACCTGGAGTTGTACGCGTTCGATCTCCTCCTTCAGGGCCGAGAGCTCATCGATGGCGCCCTTTTCCTGCTGCCACTGGGCATTGAGACTGCTCTGCTGTTCGGCCAGCTCGGCTAGCTCCCGCTCCAGGCGCCCCAGCCGCTCTTGGCTGGCCGCATCCGATTCGCGGCCAAGAGACAGCTTCTCCATTTCCAATTGCAGGATCTTGCGATCGATCTCATCGATCTCCTCCGGTTTGGAGGTGATTTCCATTTTCAAGCGTGCGGCGGATTCATCCACCAGGTCGATCGCTTTGTCGGGAAGGAAGCGGTCGGCGATGTAGCGGCTGCTGAGCACGGCCGCGGCCACCAGGGCGCTATCGGCGATGCGCACGCCGTGGTGCACTTCATAGCGCTCTTTCAGCCCGCGCAGGATGGAGATCGTGTCTTCCACCGTGGGTTGATCCACCAGCACTTGCTGGAAGCGACGCTCGAGGGCTGGATCCTTCTCAATGTGTTGGCGATGCTCATCGAGGGTGGTGGCACCAATGCAGCGCAGTTCGCCCCGGGCCAGCATCGGCTTGAGCAGGTTGCTCGCATCCATGGCGCCGCCGGTGGCGCCGGCTCCCACGACGGTGTGGATTTCATCGATGAACAGCACGATGCGGCCCTCGGAGGTCGTCACCTCCTTGAGCACAGCCTTGAGCCGCTCCTCGAATTCACCGCGATATTTGGCACCGGCGATCAGCGCGCCCATGTCGAGGGCGATGAGCTGGCGGTTCTGCAGGGCCTGGGGCACATCGCCGTTCACAATCCGCTGGGCCAGTCCCTCCACGATCGCGGTCTTGCCGACGCCGGGTTCACCGATGAGCACCGGGTTGTTTTTGGTGCGGCGGCTGAGAATCTGGATCGTGCGTCGAATCTCTTCATCCCGGCCGATCACCGGATCGAGCTTGCCGTCGCGGGCGGCGGCGGTGAGGTCACGGCCATATTTCTCGAGGGATTCATAGGTGCCCTCCGGGTTTTGATCATTCACGGTTTGGCTGCCGCGCACGGCATCAATGGCAGTTTTGAGAGCTTTGGCATCGGTGCCGGCCTGCTGGAGAAGCCGTTGACCACAGCGGGGATCATCGGCGAGGGCGAGCAGCAGATGCTCGATCGAAAGGTAGCGATCGCCATAACTCTGCTTGAGCTGCTCGGCCCGCTCCAACAGGTTGCTGAGGCCCTTGCCCAGGTACACCGACTCTGCAGGAGACTGCAGGGCCGGCAGATGGCTGAGATGAAGGTCAACGGCGTTTTGCAGGGCTGGGGGAGAAACGTCCGCCTTTTCGAGGATCCGCGTGGCCAGTCCGTTCTGCTCCAGCAGTGCCAAGAGCACATGTTCGGTTTCCAGCTGTTGATGGCGGCGACTCTGGGCAAGCTGCTGGGCCGAAAGGATTGCGGCCCAGGCCTTTTCAGTGAACTGTTCGGCCGTGGGTTGCATGGGTCTGGTTCTGCTGAATCAACCGTATGAACGGAGGAACGCCCTGGGGAGCGGAGAACCGATCCGATCCGTTCGGTCTGCGCGGCAGGCTGCGGCAAACCGGCCCCGCTGGGTAGGGTCAACCGAATGCGTTGGGTGGCAAGTCAGCAGCAATGGCTGAGAGGAGTGAAGTGGATCCTGCCTTGGTGACAGCGCTCGTAGCGCGAGTTCACGAGCTTTATGGACCCCAACCGCAGGATTTAGAGCGCATGTGCTGGACCGTGGTCCATGAGCACCACCACGGTGCGATGCCCACTGAATACGACATCCGCGAGGTGGATGAAGCGCTTTACCTCGCGGTGCTTGAACGCTGTCGCTGAGTTAACGCCTGATCCTGCTGGCTTCAAACCAGCCCTCAAGGGCATCGCAACGTTCGTCCTCGTCGAGATCCTGTTGATTGATCGAAAAGCCCCAGCGATGAGCGAGTTCGAGTAAGTCGCTTGTGGCGCTGATGGCATGCAGTTCGCGTCTGAGCGCTGCACTGTGTTCAACGGCGTGAACAAAATCCTTGAGGGCTTTGCGGCTCATCGTTGCCAACCCCGTTCCGCTTGCTCTTCCACGTAGGACGCCACATCAGCAATCTGTTGGTCCGTGAGCTTGCCTTCATAGGCAGGCATTGCATTGCGTCCGTATTCGATCTGATACTCAATCGCCCCGAGACGGTCTTCGCTGTAGGCCTCCAGGTGGGCCTGAAGATCCTCAAGGCTGAGGGTGCGGCTGGCCTGAATCACATTGCCTCCACCCATGTGACAGCCGGCGCAGTTGGCGGCGAAGAGCTGAGCACCGTTCTCACGATCGCCTGTCAGTTCGATGCTGCTGGTCGTGACTGCCAAGACCGGTGCCTCAACCAGCAGGCCGAACCAAAGGCTGAGGCACACGCTGATGGTCCATGCGATCCAGCGGCCAGGCTCGTGCACGGCGGGGAGGGGTCTCTCGGCTCACCCTATCCAGCTTCCGAGAAAAAAAAAGCCCGACCCAACGGCAAAAGCATTGGGTCGGGTTTGGATGTTTTTTCAAATCAGAGTTTGAAGATCCCCTGTGGAGAATCTCAAGAACGGACGAGTGAAATCACTCAACAATCACTTTGCCAACCATGCCAGCACCACGATGGGGCTCGCAGTAGTAGTCGTAGGTGCCAGCCGTGCTGAAGGTCTCTTCCCAGGATTCGCCGGGAGCGAAAGCGAGATCGGAGTGGCTCAGCTCATCATGACCGTCGAAGACGGCATTGTGGGGGGCCATCTTGTTGTTAACGAACTTGACGGTGTCGCCAGCTTTGATGGTGACGGTGCTGGGCTCGAAAGCGAGCATGCCGGAATCGGAGCCGAGCTTCACCTCAACGGTGGCCGCGTTGACGGAGGCAACACCAAGGCCGAGAACCAGCAGCAGAGCAAAGCAAGCCGAGAGAAGTGAACGCAAGCGTTGAACCATGACGGTTTTAGATCGTGCTGTTGGCATCACTTTAACGCTGGTTTGGGCCTTCCACGCTGCGGCAGCCCGCTGTCTTGCAACACAGTCGTCAGATTTGGCCCATGGCTGCGTTCTCCAAAGCGCTCCGGCTGACTCACGGGATCATGGATGAAGTGCCGTTGGCGGATCGAGAAGCGGTCCCAGGCATTCACCTCGATCGGCAGGATGCGGATCAGAGTTTCGATCAGCCAGGGCCAGAGCGGAACTCCAGGGGTGCGCCTCACGCCGCGCCAACGGCAGAGCGTGGCGACCGCTTCATTCACGCTGATGGCCTGCTGCCCCATCACGATCCTGCGCACGGGGCCTTGGCCCGGCTCAGGATTGGGGCCGTGGGGGGTGGTGGCCAGATGGCCACAGATGGCAGCGATGTCGGCGGCATGGATGAAGTGGAAACTGGCGTCAGCTCGGAGCCAGCGCGCCAACCACAACCACTTGCTCGCTTCGGCCAGCCCTTCGGTGAGGTAGCTGGTGGGAAACGGACTGCTGCCATCGACGCGCCCCCCGAACACCAGGGTCGGAAACACCGCAACGATCTTCTCCGCCAGGGGATGCTGTTCCAAGTCCTGGAGACACTGCGCTTTGGTTTGGATGTATTCCGTGCCGTAGGCCAGAGCTTCAGGAAGAGGACGCAGGTGGCGGTCGAGGATGCTCGCGGTGGAGAAGTAGGTGATCTGTTCGATCAGCAGCGGATTGAGCAGGGCCAGCATCCGCTTCACGGCCACCACATTCACTTGATGAGCCCGCTCCGGGTCACCCCAGGCCGTGGCGGTGTGGATCACACGGGTCACGCTGGCCAGTTCGGCGGCGAAGCGATCGGTTTCCCTCAGATCTCCCACCAGCAGACGCACCCTGGGGTGGTCCTTCCGGATCGCCGTGAGCTTGCCGGGATCCCGCAGCCAGAGCAGCAGCTCCGCATCACTGTGCTCAAGCAACCAGGCGGCGGTGTACTGACCGACGCAGCCGCTGGCGCCGGTGATCAGGATGCGGGCAGGCATAAAGGGTGTGCTCAGGCCAGCGCGCCGAGGCGATCCATCACGGATTTACCCGACTCAAAGAAGGCTGCACCGTTTTCCTCCGGTGTACCCGGCAGGATGCCATGGCCGAGATTGAGGATGTGCTTCCGGCCACGGGCCTTGCGCACGCAATCGTCGATCCGATCGCGGATAGCTGCGGGAGTTCCGAACAGCAGGCCTGGATCCACGTTGCCTTGCACACCGATGTGCTCAGGGAGCCGGGCCAAGGCTTCAGCCATATCCACGGTCCAGTCGAGGGACACGATGTCCACACCCGTGCGCGCCATCCGCTCGATCACGCCAGCGCTGCCGGAGATGTAAAGGATGAAGGGGGTGTCGGGGTGCGTCTGCTTGACCAGATCGACCACTTTTTTCTGGTAAGGAGCCGCGAAGGTGTCGTAATCCGCGGGGCTGAGCTGGCCGGCCCAGGAGTCGAACATCTGCACCACCTGGGCGCCGGAATCGATCTGATAGCGCAGGTAGGTGGCGATCGACTCGGCGAAATGATCCAGCAGCTTGTGAAGAATGTCGGGTTCGCGGAAGGCCATGGCCTTGATCACCGCGTAGTTCTTGCTGCTCTTGCCTTCCACCACGTAGGCGGCCAGGGTCCACGGAGCTCCGACGAAACCCAGCACCGCTGCCTCATTGCCAACGCTCTGACGCAACCTGCCGAGCACCTCACCGACGAAGGGCATCGACTCGGAAGGGTTGAGGGGGCGCAGGGCGTTGACCTGCTCGATCGTGCGGATCGGGTCACCGATCTGTGGACCTTTGCTCTCGATGATGTCGAAATCGATCCCCATGCCGGGTAGGGGCGTGAGGATGTCGGAGAACAGGATCACGCCGTCAGGCTTGAAGGCGTGGAACGGCTGCATCGAGATCTCGTAGGAGAGATCAGGGTTCTCAGAGCGCTCCCTGAAGCTGGGGTAGCGATCACGCAGGTCCCGATAGATCTTCATGTAACGGCCTGCCTGGCGCATCATCCAGACCGGGGGACGCTCGACTGACTCGCCGCGGGCGGCACGGAGCAGCAGGGGCAGTGAGTCGCTCATGAATGCGTCAAGGTGAAGACGGCAACCTACCTGAGAGAACCGCCGAGATCGCAAGCGCTCCGGGGCAGTCCGGGGTGTTCGTCACACGGAGGCGGCCGACCCTGCCGCCTCATCGGTGGCGGAGATGAGACTCCGCTTTGGGTCGTGACGGAAGACCATCAAGCTGAGGGGCGGCAGGCAGAGATCCAGGGAATTGTCGTAGCCATGGATGCCCCATTCATCGGTGGGCTTGCCGCCCATGTTGCCCAGGTTGCTGCCCCCGTATTGGGCCGCATCGGTGTTGAAGATCTCCTCGTAGAAACCGGCGATGGGAACACCCACTCGGTAGTGAGAATGACTTTGGGGCGTGAAGTTGGCCACCACCACCAGCCAAGTGCCACCAGCGCTTTCACGTCGCATGAAGCTGATCACTGAATGACGGTTGTCATTGCAGTCGATCCACTGGAAGCCGTATTGATCAAAGTCGTCGCGCCAGAGCGCGGGTTCGGCCTTGTAAAGAGCATTCAGGTCGCCAACCATCCGCTGCAGGCCTTGATGGGGTTCGAACTGGAGAAGATCCCACTGCAGATCACCCCACACATTCCATTCGGCGCGCTGGCCGAATTCCATCCCCATGAAGATCGTCTTCTTACCGGGATGGGTCCACATGTAAGCAAGCAGCGCTCGTGTATTTGCATATTTCTGCCAGTCATCCCCAGGCATTTTGTGGAGAAGATGACTCTTGCCGTGCACCACTTCATCGTGGCTAAGAGCCAGCATGAAGTTTTCGGTGTAGTTGTACCAGATTGAGAACGTGATGTTGTTCTGGTGGAACTGGCGGAACCAGGGATCAAGCTCGAAATAATCGAGCATGTCGTGCATCCAGCCCATGTTCCATTTGAGGTTGAAGCCCAGGCCACCGATATCCGTGGGTTGGGTCACCATGGGCCAGGTGGTGGATTCCTCTGCGATGGAGAGGGCACCAGGGAAGTGCTGGAACAGAACGTGGTTCGCCTGTTGCAGGAAGCGCACCGCTTCAGTGTTTTCCCTGCCGCCATGTTCGTTCGGTAGCCATTCACCATCGGGCCGCAGGTAGTCGCGATACAGCATGGAAGCCACCGCATCCACACGAATGCCATCGATATGGAACTGGTCAAACCAGAACACAAGGTTGGCGACAAGGAAGTTGCGAACTTCATTGCGGCTGTAGTTGAAGATCAGCGTGCCCCACTCCTTGTGCTCGCCGATGCGAGGGTCGGCATGCTCATACAGATGGCAGCCATCGAAGAAGGCGAGGCCGTGGCTGTCGCGCGGGAAATGGCCGGGCACCCAGTCGATGATCACGCCAATGCCTTCGGCATGGCAGCGATCCACGAAGGCACGGAACTCATCCGGTGTGCCGTAGCGGCTGGTGGGGGCGTACCAGCCGGTGACCTGATATCCCCAGGAGCCATCGAAGGGATGCTCGGTGATGGGCATCAGTTCGATGTGGGTGAAGCCCCGATCCTTCACATAGGGGATCAGGCGATCCGCCAGTTCCGAATAGGTGAGGAGGCGGGCACCTGGCTTGAGATCTGCTGCGGGCACTGGAGCACGAGCTGAGCCATCGGGCTCAATGAAGGGCTCCTCCGCGGAGGCATGGATCCAGCTGCCGAGGTGCATTTCATACACCGCAATCGGCTGATCAAGGGCATTGCGGCTGTCGCGCTGCTGCATCCAGCTGCCGTCGCTCCAGTGGAAGCCATCCAGGTGGCTCACCACAGAACTGGTGGCCGGGCGTACCTCGTGCTGGAAACCGTAGGGATCAGCCTTCTGGTAGCAGTGGCCTTCCTGGGTGCGAATTTCGTATTTGTAAAGCTGTCCCTCGGACAGACCGGGAACGAAGAGCTCCCAGATCCCTCCCAGTCGCTGCTGCATGGGGTGGTGGCGTCCATCCCAGGAATTGAGGTCACCGATCACACTCACGCTGCGGGCATGAGGGGCCCAGAGGCAGAACATCACCCCGTCGATGCCGTTGCGCGCTGTGCGGTGGGCACCCATACGCCGCCAGATGTGGTGATGGTTGCCCTCGGCAAAGAGATGGCGATCCATCTCTCCCATCCACTCATCACGGAAGGCCCAGGAATCGTGCTGTTCGTGGGTGATCTCTCCCCGCTCGACACGCACCGTGTAGCTGCACCCTGGGTCATGGCTCAGGGACGCCTCAAAGATCCAGGGGTGGTGGGGCGTCTGTGTGGGGACCTCCTGGCCCCCCGCCAGCAGGGTCACCGACCGCGCCTCTGGCATCCACACCCTCACCACCCAGCTGCCGTCCTGCAGAGGCTGAGGACCAAGCACAGCAAAGGGATGGTCGTGTCGGCACTCGGCAAGACGCTGAGCGTCCTCAACCATCCAGTCGAGAACTGTGCTGGTCATTCCGGCAGACGCTTGATTGGGCGGGAGCTTAAGCGGAAAAAACGGAGCAGAACCGTTCGTGCTGGTGTCCTGATCCGGATCAGACCAGATCTGAGGAGAAGTCGACGTTGATGATCCGCCCCTGGCGGTTGAAGATCACGAACAGGTTGTCGGTGACCTTGCCGAACTGAATCGTCACCAGCACCAGTTGCTGTTCACCGCCCTGGCTTGCCACGAGCGCGCTCTTGATCTTCTGCACGCCGCCGAGGGTGCGCGACAGCTTGGTCCACTTGCGCTGCAGATCCTGGGGGCTGAGCTCCTTCTGGAAATCGAGGTCGAGGTAGTAGCGGGCTGCAATCCAGCGGCCTGCTTTCAGATCGTTCACAAACTTGAGGGCCGTGGTCTCGATCGGCAGGGTGGTGCCGACCCACTTCCAGGCCACCAACTTGCCGCTGTCATCGAGCACGAGCAGCAGGGGAACCTCTCCTTTGCGGGTCTCCACCACGGCGAAAGCTTCCACGGTGGTGTCATCGATCCCGCGGGAGATCTCGCTGATCCGGTAGGAGCTGACTTTGGGTGAGCGGTTCATCCGCTGCTGCACCGCTTCTGTTGTGGTGCTGTTGCGCAGGGGATCTGAGAGCCCTTGGTAGATCGCTTGGCCGTCTTTGGTCTTGATGGCTTCTAGAAGGGTCCGGGCTGCTTCGTTGGCCTGGGTCGCCGTCAGGCTGGTGGACGGTGCCGGGGTGGTCTGCGCAACGGTCTGCGCAACGGTCTGCTCAACGGCTGTTTTGCTCTGAGCCAACGTTGCGCCGCTTGGCACCACGGCCGCTAGAGGGCCGCTGAGGGAGAGGGCGAGCAGGCAGGCGGCGGTGTTCACGATGTTGGCGAGCGATCCTGGGGCCCAGTTTGCCGGAGGTTTAGGGCAACGGGGGGAAGAGGAGCGGCGCAAATCGCAGCGATGCTCCTGCGACATCGATGGCGATGCTGATCACACGGCAGTGTGGGTCCGGGGCGCCGCAGGCTGAATTGGTGTGGCCGGGATTGATCGCAATCGCAGGCCAGGCTGCTCCCGCCAGTGAGATCCTCAGGCGATCCCCTGCTTGGAGTTCGGCTTCCAGCGGCTGCAGCTGCACCCGCAGCGTCTTTGGTTGCAGGGCTTGTTCACCCCTCTGGCGCAGCACGCCGGTGCTCAGTTGCTGCACCGCTTCGCTGGCCACCGGGATCACAGAGAGGGCGGCGCAGAGGTCAAACCCCTCCTGATCGGCCCAGGCGTTCAGCTCGAGCACCGGAAAGCCTCGTAGCAGACAAGCCTCCGGCAGGGGCAAGCTTGTGAAGGTGGCCACATCGCTGCGGGCATCCTGCGAGCCGCGCTCGCATGGCCCAGGCGTTGGGCTGAGGTGTCCACCGACAGCGGGTGCTGGACGCCAGGGGTCGTGAACAAGCACCACCATCGATGCGTTCGCATTGGCTGGTTCAACGTCGGAGCGGTTCGCATCGTTTCGCCGGCCGGTCGGTGGCAGGAGCCGACCCGCGAGGGGGTCATGACAGCTCAGCCCGCTGCCCTCCAGCTGCCAGTGGCCGCCCTGGGGGGCTGGGTTCTGGCAACCACTCCAGCGCTCCAGCCGTTGATCCCAGAGCTGCAAGCGCGGCTCCTTTGGCGCTGACGCGTTGCAGACGCCGGTCTGTTCTTGCAGGTGGCGTTGGAAGAAGCGCCGATGGAGCTCCTGCACGGCTGGCCACCACTGCAGGTGCGTGGCTGGGCCGATGTGCAGTTCCGGCTGGCCACCGGCCGCCAGGCTGCGTTCCATCAGGTTCAGACAGCCGCGGAGATGGGGGTCCCACCACCCCCCAATGATCAGCATCGGTTGCGCCAGCCAGTCCCTGGGAGCGGTGTGCCGGGGCCAGACGTGTCGCTCTTCTGGATCGCTCTGGAACCAGCGCAGGGCCATGCCATGGGGGTCATGCTCCTCCAACAAGCTCAGTCCTTCCCCGAGATAGCGTCCGCTCTCGAGGGACTGACGAATCGTCTGCCAGCCCTGGCGATCGCCCCGCCGGGCCGCCTGCAGGGCAGCCAGCTGTAATCCCCAGCCCAGGCCGAGATGCCACCAGTGAGCGCCACCTTCACAACTCCAGTGCTCCCTCTCATCAAGGCCCGTCATTGCCGGTGCCAGGCAGTCGGGCGGTTCGGTGCCCTCATCGGCCACCAGTTGGGTGAACCCCTGATAAGAAAAGCCGTAGAGGCCGATGCGGCCGTTGCAATTCGGGTGGTTACGCAGCCAGCGCAGGGTGGTGGCGGTATCTGCGGCCTCCTGGCCGAACCCACTGAAGTGCCCCTCCGATTCCCCCTGCCCGCGAACGTCCTGCACCATCACCAGAAAACCTTGCTCGCTCCACCACTGGGGGTGCGCCAGGGTGACCGTGGAAGCGATCGCCCTGCCGTAGGGCTGGCGCATCAACAGAGCAGGCCAAGGACCCTCCCCCAGGGGGCGCCAGAGGGAGGCTTGAAGACGGATGCCGTCGGGGGTTAAGAGGGAGCAGTCGCTGCGCCGCCGAAATAGGGGCTGATCAGCGCACATCCGGGCAGTAAAGGCCGATCACATAGGTGGCCAGAATCTCAGCATCCTGACGAGTGAGGCTGCGCTGCTTCGCCAAGTTGCTGATCGCCTGTGGCGAGGTGGCGGACACGCCCTGTGCGTTCAGTGCCTTGAATTGGTTGCAGAGGGATCGGGCTTCCTGTGGGTTGCGCTTGACGCTTTCGAGCAGGCTGGATTGTTGAGCCCGAAGGGCTGGGGCAACCCCCAGCAAGGCGACGCTGAGCGATAGAGGAAGAAAGAGGTGCCGCATGGTGCCTCCTCCATTGACTTGACTCATTTGATACCGGTTGGGCCGTGCAGCGCAGCACCCCAGGGTCAGTTCGTCGTTTGCCAGTGCTTCGCCCGTTGGATCCAGCGCTGCGCCGTGGGCAGGTCCACCACAGGAGGACGTCCGCTGCGCAGTTGGCGCTCGAGACGACCGGTGCGGGTGACCAGATCTTGGGGGGTCGATGCGGCAAGGGCCGACACCGTGGCCACCCCGGCATGCAGCAACAGGGCTGCATCGGCAGGGGCGAGGTCCAAGTCACAAATCAGGACGGCCATGCCTTGCAGTCGGCGGAGATTCCGTGCCGTTGCCCGTCCGCTGCGGGCCAGGCGACTCAGCTGCAGCTCATCGAGCGTCCGAACACCATCCCAGCTCGCGATTCCAGCAGCGTTGAGCGCCTTCTCTTCATCACGGAAGCTGGCGGGCAATGCCGCCAGCGGAATGCTGTCGCCCCTTGGCTCGGCACCACCGCCAGCGCTCATTCCACCACCACCTTGCCCAGCAACACAGGCGTGCTGCTGCCCTCACCCGCCGCCTGTAGCTGCCGGAGACGAATAACGACGCTCTGACTACTGCGGCCGTTGCTGCGCAAGTTGGCGGCCAGTTGGGCGAGTGTGGGTTCGATGGCCTCGATTGGCATGGTGGCCGGTGCCTGGGCCACCACCAGGTCATCGCCGTTGTCGAACACGACCGGCACCCGTACGGCACCTTCAACCCGTACAGGGGGGGTGTAGCTGACGCTAAAGGCCCAGCAGCTCACTGCCAGCAGCAGGGTGAAGCTCGTGACCCCCACCAGACGGAAGCGCAGCCCCCAGCCCGCCAGGAACGCCACCACGGTGAGCACCCCAAAGCCCAGGCCTCCCCAGGCCAGCCAAACAATGGATCGTTGAAGTAGATCGGGGAGAGACATGGGCTGGTGAATCAGGGGCGAGGGAGTTATTTTGCGCACTCGCCCGGGGAGTCTGCAGCGTTGGAGGGGCGTGGTGTCACAACGCAGACTCTGTCCCGCTGGTGTCTGCGGGGTGGCTTGCTGCTCCTTGCGGGGGGTGGCCTTACCTGGATTGCGCTCGACCGGATCGCTGCTGAAGTATTTGACCGGGTCAAGCCCGGATTGGAAGCCCAGCTCTCCAAGCCCCTGGGACATCCATTACGCATTGGTGCTTACAAGGGTTTAAGGCCATGGGGCTTGGCGATTGGTCCTTCAGAGGTCCTGCCGGGACCTAAGGATCAATCTCGGGCTTCGCTCACGTCCCTCACCGTTCAGATCGACCCTCTGGCCAGCCTGCGTCGCTGGCGTCCGGTGGCCACCCTCAGTTTGCGGGGAGCGAGGGTGGAGCTCAGGCGGAATGCCCAGGGGGTCTATTGGGTGCCTGGTCCCTCCACCGGCGGGGCGCCACCAAAATTGGACCTCAAGGTTCGTTTGCTCGATCCGGCGCGCTTGGCGGTTCAACCCGCTGGTCTTGTGCTTCGGGCCTCGGGGAGGGGCACGGTGCATCTGGCAGAAAGCTGGGCCGACTTGGCCCTTGGTGTCACCCTTCCAGACCAGGGCAGGGTCTCCCTTAAAGGACGCGGGCGCTGGGTGAACCCCGAATTTGATCTGCAGACTCGGCTGGAGCGGGTTCGACTGGCACCCTTCGAGGGGGTGCTGCCCCCTGGTTTGCCGCTGCGTCTCCGCGGACAACTGGGGGCTGATCTGCGTTTGAGCTGGCGCCAGGGCAGGGCCGGTTGTCAGGGAGGCCTGACGTTGGTGGACTTTGAGGTGCAGGGCAAGCCCCTTCCCGAACCCCTGCGTAATCCGCAGTGGCGCCTCACCTGTCGAGGTCAGCGGTTGTTCTTGCCCAACAGCGAGTGGCGTTACGGCAGCTATCGCGCCCGTCTGGCCGGCCGCGTCGATCTGAACCGTTCGTTTGACCTCAGCGCGAGCCTGAGGGAACCGGGGCATGACCGCAACCTCAAGGCCAGGCTCAATGGGCCTTGGCGTCAGCCCCGTCTTCAGCTTGCTGGCCGCTGGGCACTCCCTGAAAGTGTTCCGTTGGCCGATGCTCTCGATCTGACCCTTGCCCTCAGTGCTGACTGGCGTCAGGTCAAGGCACCCACGGCTCGGCTGGAGCGTCTGGCCGTCCAGGGCCCAGGTGTGGCCGTTCGTCTGAACGGTGCTCTCTATCCCCGGTTGGCGATCCGTAGTCAGCAGCTGCAGCTGGCTGGTGAGGCCTGGAAACAGCTCCCGCTGGTCCCAGAACTGCTTGGTACCCAAGCCCCCCTCAACGGTTCGTTGGCCCTCACAGGTGCCACGCAAAGCCCGGCCCTTTCGCTTCAGCTGGAGCAGGCCCGCAATCCACTGTTGGAGCGTTGGTCGCTTCAGGCCGACTGGAGTGCTGCCCGATCAGCGCTGCAGCTGCGTGATTTCCAGAGCCCGTTGCTTCAGGCCCAAGCGACGCTGCCCCTGGCTCTTGGCCGTGGTGGCCTCAAGTTGGGGACCCTGGCAGCCCAGTTGCGCCTCGATGCCTTCCCTCTCGCCAGGGTCGGTCCAATCCTGGGCACGCCCATGGACGGCAGCCTCTCGGCTTTTGGTGAGGTCCATGGCCCCCTGACGGCGCTCCAGCCCAATCTCCAGCTCAGGCTTGAGGATCCCAGGGCCGGCACGCTGCGACTGCTGGAAACTTGGCAAGGGCGGTTTGAGGGTGTGTCCGGTGGCGGCGGACGTCTGCGCATGGCCTCGGTTGGGTCTGTCCTCCCTGGCAGCTTGGAAGCAACCCTCGGTCGCAATTGGTTGCCACGTCGGGTGCTGCTGACCCGACGCAACGGCGAGCTGGTGCTAGACGGCACCCCGGCTGCCTATCGCTGGCAGGCCAGGGGCCTGAGCCTGGATGGCCTGGAACTGGCCTTGCCTCCTAAAGGACGCTTTGAAGGGCTCTACGGCCGCTTGGATGGCCAGGGCAGTCTTGGTCTCCAGCCATTGGCGATGGCCGGTGATCTCACCCTCCGCTACCCGGGCTTGATGGGCCTGCAGTTGCGACAGGCCCGTCTGCAGCTCCAGTACGACAACAGGAATTACCTGGTCAGCGGCGAGCTGCTTCCGCCCGATAGCGGTCAGATGTTGCTCAAGGCCAAGGGACGACTCGGGGGTGGGCTGGCTGCCGAGCTGCAGGCACGGGGACTCAGCATGCGTTGGCTCACGGCCGGGGCCCTCAGCCTTCCTCAGCTCAACGAGGACTTACCCCCCGCCCGTGGGCGGGCCAGTGATCTCGGCACCCTCTTGGTGAACACCTTCGGAGGTTCTCTCGATGGTCAGCTGCGTGCGCTCCGCGAGAGTCGCGAGACTCTGCAGCAACAGGAACAGGCTCGCCGGAACGACAGCTCCTTTCATCCCGAGGATCTGCGTGGTCAGGTGGATGCCGTGATCCAACTGCAAGGCCAAAGTCTTGCGAAGCTCGACCTGGATCTCAAGGCTCGTGGGCACCTCTGGGTTGAGGGCGATGACCAGGATCGGGCTCTGCAAATCAAGCCCTTCGTTGCGACGATCCAGGGGCCGTTGCAGACCGGTGAAGGCAGCTTTTCTCTTGATCACTTGCCCTTCAGCCTGCTGGCCTTGGTGGCGCCGGTGCCCCCCGCTTTGCAGGGCGCCCTCGGACTGAAAGGCCGTTACCGCCTTGGACAAGGCTTGCCGGAGCTCAGCACCAACCTTGAGCTTGAGGATGCCAAGGTTGGTCGCTATGCCCTCAACCTTGAGCGTGGCCAGGTGATCTTGGCGGCTGAGGGCCTTCGCCTTGACCTGGCCCTGCGCAGCACTGGTGCTGAGGAAGCGGTGACCGTGACCGGCCAGGTGCCGCTCGCACCCGATCAACCCCTCGATGTGCGCGTGGTGAGCCGTGGCGATGCCCTGCGTTTCCTCACGGGATTCACCGATGACCAGATCGCTTGGACAGCTGGGGATTCCAATTTGCGCCTTCTGCTCAGCGGCAGCTTGTCTGCGCCCCAGGCGAATGGCTTCCTGCTGGTGAATCAGGGCCGCTTCACGTTGCAGAAGCAGGTGATCAGTGATCTGAACACCGAAATCGTTTTTGATTTCAACCGGCTGGAAGTGCAATCGCTGAAGGCGCGAATCGGTGCCCAGGGTCAGTTGCTTGGGCAAGGGGCCCTGGCCCTGTTCTCTCCTTCGCCTGAGCCCAAGCCCCTGACGCTCTCCCTTCAGAAGGCCCGAATCCAGTTGCCGATCGCCGATGTGGCCGTGGCGGCTGATCTGAAGGTGAGCGGGGCCCTGATCCAACCCCAACTCTCCGGTGATCTCACGGTTGATGACGGCGTCGTTAAACCGGCTCGCTCGATGTTCGTGAAGCCTGTTGGTGCCGACCTCGGAGCGGTCGTCAGCGTCGGCCCGCCGGTCTCGGCCGACACCCTGCTGGAGGAGAACTGGAACTTCCAGAAGCCTCTGGTGCTTCTCGGTCCCGACGTCGAGGCCAGCAGCAGTCGTTCGCTCAGGGCCGCTCTGCCCAGCATTCCTGCCGTGAGCTTTGCCAACTTCCGTCTTCGACTCGGTCCCAAGCTGCGGGTCACGGTGGAGCCTGTCGCCAGTTTCAGTACCGCGGGTCTGCTCACCCTCAATGGTGCCCTGGACCCCAGCCTTCAGCTTCGCGGGGTGGTGCAACTCCTCTCCGGGCGCGTCTCGCTGTTCACCACCACCTTCAATCTCGATCGACGCTCCCCGAACGTTGCGGTGTTTACCCCGTCGCTCGGTCTGATCCCCTACGTGGATGTTGCTCTGAACAGCCGGGTCTCCGACAGCATCAGTGTTGGAACTGGCAGCAATGCGGTATCCACCAATGTCTTCGATACCAATGGCGCCGGGGCCTTGGGGGCCGGTGGTCAGCTGCGTTTGGTGAAGGTGATGCTGACCGCATCAGGCCCGGCCGATCGGCTCGCCGATTCGATCGATCTGCGCAGTTCGCCACCGATGCCGAAGACCCAGCTGCTCGGTCTGATCGGTGGCAATTCACTGGCCGGACTCTCGGGGGCTGGCGGTGGTGCTGCCCTGGCCGCCGTTCTGGGTCAGTCCTTGCTGTCGCCAGTGATCGGATCGCTCACCGATGCCTTCAGTCAGCGTCTGCAGTTCGCCCTCTACCCCACCTATGTCACCCCCGAGGTGCAGGACAACCAGGAGCGGATCTCTGGTCGTGTTCCCCCCCAGCTGGCCGTCGTTACCGATTTGGGAGTCGACATCACCGATCGCTTCAACTTCTCGGTGCTGGCAGCTCCCAATCGCAACGACATCCCTCCCCAGGGCACACTGTCGTATCAGATCAATCCCAACATGAGTCTCTCCGGCTCGGTCGACAGTCAGGGCACCTGGCAAAGCCAGATGCAGCTGTTTTTCCGTTTCTGAGGAGCTGTTCTGCAATGGGGGGGCAGACCATGAACGGCGACCAGGTGATCGGCATCGATCTGGGCGGTACGGGGATCAAGCTCGCCCGTTTTGATCGCAGTGGGCAACGTCTAGCCGAACAGCGCATCGCCACTCCTCAGCCCGCAGTGCCCGGTGCAGTGTGCATGGCCTTGTGCGAAGCCATCGAGCAGCTTGATCCTGATCACTTGGCGGGGGTGGTGGGGATCGGGCTGCCCGGACCGATGGATGCTGCAGCCCGGGTCGCTCGCGTGTGTATCAACTTGCCTGGATGGCTCGATGTGCCTTTGGCCGATTGGCTGGAGCCCCGACTACAGCGGCGTGTCACCTTGGCCAACGATGGGAATTGCGCCCTTGTGGGCGAGGCCTGGCTGGGGGCGGCCCGGGGGTGCAGTGATGTGGTGCTCCTAACCCTGGGGACAGGAGTCGGTGGTGGTGTGATGCTGAACGGCTCCCTCTTCACTGGTCACCACGGGGCTGCGGCAGAACCGGGGTTGATCGGTCTCAATCCCGATGGCCCCCCCTGCAACAGCGGCAATCGGGGATCGCTGGAGCAGTACGCCAGCATTGCGGCGCTGCGACGGCTCTGGGACGGGGACCCAGAGGAGCTGAACCATCTGGCCAACGCTGGAGATTCTGAGGCCATGGCGGTCTGGGCGCGTTATGGACGCACGCTCGGCGTAGGGATCAGTTCGCTGGTTTACCTCTTCACTCCCCAACGGGTGCTGTTGGGCGGCGGCCTGGCGGCCGCGGCGGTGCATTTCTTGCCGGCCGTTCGTGCCGAGGTGGAGACCAGGGTCCAGGCCGTGAGCAGAGAGGGTTTGGAGATCCTGGCTTGTCAGCTGGGCAATGGTGCAGGCCGCTTGGGGGCGGCCCGGTTGGCGATCGATCGCTTGCTGGGCAAGGACGCTTCCCTCCAGACGGGATGATGCACAGCAGCATCTGTTCGCGATCATGACCACAGTGGCTGTGCCCGAACCCAGCGCCGACCTGCTGAGGCTGGCCACGGGCGTGCGTCAGGCGTCCACGCTCCTCGGTCAGACCGAGGACCATCAGCGCCAGGATGCCTTGGCCTCGATGGCCAACGCCCTCGAACGGCATGCCGATCGGATCGTTGCTGCCAACCGGGAGGATCTGGAGCAGGCCTCGGCCGAGGGGCTGGCTCCCGCCCTGATGGCTCGTCTCAAGCTTGATTCAGGCAAGCTGACAGGGGCGATTGAAGGCGTGCGTCAGGTGGCCGGTCTCCCGGACCCACTCGGGGTGCGTCAACTTCATCGCGAGCTCGACGATGGCCTGGTGCTGGAGAGGGTCAGCGTGCCCCTTGGCGTGCTTGGGGTGATCTTCGAAGCGCGTCCTGATGCGGTGATTCAGATCGCGTCTCTGGCCATCCGTTCCGGCAATGGGGCGATCCTCAAGGGGGGCAGTGAAGCCAACCGCACCAACCGTGCTGTGATCGAAGCCCTGAAGGATGGCCTCGTCACCAGCGCTGTCTCGGAGGATGCCCTCGCTCTGCTCACCACCCGTCAGGAGAGCCTGGCGCTTCTCAGGCTCGATGGCCTGGTGGATCTGATCATTCCCCGCGGCAGCAATGAGCTGGTTCGTTTCATTCAAGACAACACGCGTATTCCCGTCCTGGGCCATGCCGATGGCGTCTGCCATCTGTACGTCGATGCTCAGGTGGACATGACTCAGGCACTGCGCATTGCGATCGACAGCAAGACGCAGTACCCCGCCGCCTGCAATGCGATCGAGACGCTGTTGGTCCATCAAGACAGCGCCCCGGCCTTCCTTGCCGAGGCGATCCCAGCCTTCCGCACTGCAGGGGTGCGCCTACTCGGTGATGCCCGTAGCCAGGCTCTCGGCGTCGAAGACGCCGCCAGCGAGGACGACTGGGGCCGTGAATACCTTGACCTGATTCTGGCGGTGAAGGTGGTCAGCGATCTGGAGGAAGCTCTGGAGCACATCCGTCGTTATGGCTCCAGGCACACTGAAGCGATTGCGAGCACGGATACGGCGACAGCCGAACGGTTCCTGCGGGCTGTCGACAGTGCTGGGGTGTATCACAACTGTTCGACTCGATTCGCCGACGGCTTCCGCTATGGCTTTGGGGCCGAGGTGGGCATCAGCACCCAGACCCTGCCACCGCGTGGACCGGTAGGGCTCGAGGGGTTGGTGACTTACCGCTACCGCTTGCGCGGTGATGGCCACATCGCCGCTGATTTCGCTGAAGGCCGTCGTTGCTTCAGCCATCGCGATCTGGCTGCGTGAACGACGCCATTCACATCCAGGATCTGCGCGTCTGGGCGCATGTCGGAGTGTTGGAGCAGGAGCGTCTCCATGGTCAGTGGTTCAGCCTCGATCTCACCCTGCTTGTTGATCTTCACCGGGCAGCCAGCTCTGACAATCTTGCGGCCACCGCCGATTACAGCCTGGCGGTGAAGGCTGTGCAGGAGCTGGCCACCCGTCTCCGCTGTCAGACGATTGAGCATTTCAGCGAGCAGGTGTTCGAGCAGCTGGAAGCGCTCTATGGCCTGCTGCCCATGCGCGTGATCTTGCGCAAGTGCAAGGCACCGATTCCGGGATTTGCCGGTACCGTTGCCGTGGAACGTCACCGGCGCTGGCCGGAGTTCGCGGAGCGCGTCGGTAGCTGATGGAGCGCAGACCACTGGTTCTGGTGCACGGGCTTTGGGATACCCCTCATCTTTTTCATCGGTTGGTGGGGCAGCTGGATCGTGCGCATGTTCCACTGCTGGTTCCCCACCTCCCCCATCGGTTGGGGGCGGTGCCTCTGCGCACCCTTGCCTCCCATCTTGATCAGCACATTCAGGCCCATTGGGGATCCGAGCAGCCCATCGACATCCTTGGTTTCTCCATGGGGGGGATCATCAGCCGCATCTGGTTGCAGGAGCTGGGCGGCGCCAGCCGAAGCCGGCGTTTCATCAGTGTCGGTAGTCCCCAACGGGGAACACTGACGGCCCAGTGGATTCCTCGCTGGCTGTTCGCTGGTCTGGCTGACATGAAGCGCGGCAGTGCTCTGTTGCGTCAGCTCAACGCCGACAGCTCCGCCCTCGCCTCTCTCTCCTGCACCAGCTTTTACTGCCGCTGGGATGCAATGGTGTTTCCAGGTTGGCAGGCGGTGTTACCCCTGGGGGCTAGCCATGCGGTGCCGGTGTTCACCCATCAACAGCTGATGGCGCACCCCTTAGCGCTGTCGATGCTGATGCATACCATTCTTGGCGATTAAGTGACAGACAATGCTGCCGTTGGCAGCATTGATGCATCAACGCCAATCTGCTGATGTGTTTTTCCGCGTCCGCCAGTTTCACCGCCTCGGCGGTATTGATGCCCCTCGGTCTCTACTCGCACCATCTCGCAGACCGTGCGGAACGCCCCGGCTATAAACCCTTGGCGCTTGTTCCCTTCTTCTTCGGAGTGCAGCAGTTCATCGAAGGCCTGGAGTGGACCGGTATTGATCAAGGCAATGTGGAGCCGTTGACCTCGCTGGCTGGGCTTGGTTTTCTCTTCTTTGCCTATTGCTTCTGGATGATCTGGATCCCCTGGAGCGCCTGGTCGATCAGTCGCAGCACAGATTCCAAGGCCCTGCAGCATCGGCTCAAGTGGGTGGCGATCGTGGCCACCGTTTTGGGCATCGCTTTTTATCTTCCCGTGTTGTTCAATCCACCCGCCCTTCAGCCTGCGGTGCATAGCAACGGTCGATTGCTTTACGACGTCTCCAACCTCCAGAGCATCGTTCACAATTTTGTGAACACCGAACCCGTGGGTGAACTGGTCTATTGGGGATTCATCGTGTTGCCACTACTGGCGGTCAGTGACCGGGCTGTGAAATTGTTCGGTGTTCTCATTTTTATCTCGATATTCCTGACCTGGCTGACCTACAGCGCCACCTTCAATTCGGTTTGGTGTTTCTACTGCGCCGTGCTCTCGATTGTGGTGATCTGGATCGTCAATAGGCCTGAGATGCGCCGCGCCTGAGGCCGCAATGTCTGGCCTGACCTCGGCCCTTGATTCCATGGCCAGCACCCTGCTGGCCATGGATGCGGGAATCGGTCTTCTTGTGGCTGTTGGCATCTCCATGTCGGCCTCCCACCTCTTTGCCCTGCTGGCCAACCGACTGAGCCCTCGGCAAATCGCCTTTCACATGCTGATCGATGCCCTTGTTTTGAGCCTGGCGCTCACCCTGGGGATCCTTTGCCACAGCCTGATGCTGCTGCTCATCGAGGGGGTTCCTCCACAGCCGATCGCCCTGGCGAACCGGATGCTGGCAGCTCTTTGGCCAGGATTGTTCTACGTCCTGGTGGCGGCCCCCTACGTCAGCGATCTGATTGCGGTGAGCCTGCTGGGTTGGATGCATCTCAATGTGCTCCTGCTGCTCCAGGCGCGCTACGGCGTTCCTCTGGCAGAAGGGCTGCTGGTGAGTGCTCCCGGATTCAGCCTTGCTCTTGTGCTGATTGCCCTGCTGTTCGCCCAGCGCTGGCGGGCCAGCTACAACACCCTGGCGAAGGAGGTGGGTGGATGACGATCGGCGGTGAGGCGATTCAGCACCAACGCCATCAGCTTCGCCTGTTGCGTCGTGCCGTGGCCTTGCTGCTGTGCATGGCCATCGTGATTGCAGCCCTAGGGGTCACAGCCATCCGCCGCGATGCAGAAGCCCTGCTTCATCAGGATGTCTTGAGCGAACTGCTCCTCTGGGGGGCGGTGCTGGTGGTGGTGGTAGTGGCTTTGGTGGGGACCTATTCAGTGATGGCCGATTTCCTCTTCTGGGAGGGGTGGCTCAATGGTTTGCCCAATCCCGCTCACTTGTTCGCTGCTCCTACCGCGGATGATCGAGGGCACCGCCACTATCTCGTCTATCTCGATGGCATTCATCAAAGTGAGGAGTGTCATCCACCTCGGGTGAGCGAATTTCTCGAGACTCTTGAGGAGGCAATCGAAGCGGATGCCCTTCTGGTGAAAGGGATTGAGGCTTACACGATCATGCCGGTGGGTCTACGGGCCACGGCCTACGCCCGTTGGTTCTGGGAGCGGCTTTTTGCACTGCAGGAACACCACCCCAATGGCTTCGTGCGCTTTTTGAGTGCGTTCTGCGTCCAGGCGAACAATGTGATCAAGGTCGGCATTTCCTCCGATCGTCGGTACGGCCCCGTGATGAATTACGAGCTCGCCTTGAAGATTGCTCGTCGTCTCGAGGCCATTGGCTTCCATCCCAGCCGGGCTGCAAGGGTGGTGTTGGTGGGATATAGCGGAGGCGGTGAGATGGCCATTGGCACCGCCGCGATGCTTCAGAAGCTCTGCCATGTTCCCGTGCAGGTGATCACGGTCTGTGGTGTTTTCAGCGGGAATGGCGATCTCTCCAGCGTTGATCACGTGGCGATGGTGGTTGGTAGCCGGGATCCGGTGGCTGCCCTTGGACGGCTGGCCTATCCAGGCCGTCTTCCTCTGCTGCCACTCTCCAACTGGAATCGCTGGCAGCGCACACGTTCGTTGCATCGCATCAGCATCGAGGGCATGAACCACAATGGTGCGTCCGGTCCGTTCAGCGTTGCCTACCGAGCCAAGGTGGTGCGAGAGATCGTGCGAGAGCTGGAGCTCACCTCTGCCTGAGGATTGTCTACATCAATTCGCCATTGAGCCGCCGAACGCTCAGGAAGGGGCTGTGACGGGGCTGGCAGCGAATGAGCCGTGCTTCGGCTCGAATGCAGGCTTCACCCTGAACGCTCAGGTCCTGGGGCAGTTGCTCGAGGGCCTGGCGATAGCGCGAAACGACATCCTCCTGGTCTCCCGGCTGTCCGGGGCGTAGGCCGGCGTCGAGCAGCTTTTCAAGTTGAAGTCCGAGTCGTTCCCGCCACAGCCCTCCAAGGGTGAGGGGAAAGAGATTGCTGCGCCCCGTCATCGCCTGTTCGAGGAGCGCGGTGGAGTCAATGCAGAATCCAAGGGCTCCATAACCGCCGAAGCGGAGGTGGCCGTCCGAGGCTGTGCTGTTGTGCACCGCTGCCATCAGATCACAGAGATCAAGGGCCAGGCCAAGTTGATCGTCTTCAAACGCCTCCCCCGGGTAGGCAACGGTGCCGTTTTGACGATCGTTTTGCCACGGCCGCTCTAGATCATTGAGGGGCGCCCAGCCATTCAGCCCCTCAGTGCCCTGGTAGTACTGCATCAGCACCGGAGCCTCCCCCTCCGGTGGTTGCAGCTCCAGTTCGAGGCTGCAATGGGGGAGTAACGATTCGATCTCGAGGCCGTGGCGCATCAGCCCGGTTCGGTAGGGCACGGCCAGGGGGATTTGCTGCCAAACGCCGCTCTCCGAGGGGCAACTGGCACCGAGTCCGAAGCTGGCCACACTGGCCCGGATGCGGCCGCGGCAGTGCCATCCATGCTGCTGGAGCCAAGCCACCAGCTGTCGCGGTCGATCCATACCCTCGAACTGGTAGGGCTCGGACGCGGCACCGGAGCGGCTGGGTAAGCCGTTGGCACCAAGAGCATTGAAGACCTGCGCCATCACCCGGTTGGCTGAGCGGCAGTGACCGTTCTGCAGGGCTTGAAGGCCATGGTTCCGCCAGACCAGGCCCGCACCCAGGGATCCGAGACTTTGCTCAGGGAGGGGACCCGCGAGGGACTCAGCCCCAGAGTTTCGATCCCCTTCATCCAATTGTCTGGCTAGGTCCTGCCATCCCTGAAGGGATTGCGGTAGGGGCAGCGGCACGCCGGCCGGCGTGCTGATGTCACGGGCGCACCAGCGATCGAGCCCATCTAGACGGGAATCGTGCTCCTGGGGGTGCGGAATCAGATGTTGCAGATCATCGGCGAGGGCCCCCAGCAGCAGCGGACTCACCAGTCCCTGCTCGAGTAGGGAGCCAATTCCCCGCAGGCGCTCGGGCAGGGCAGCCGGGGCAAGGCGCCAGCCACGGGGAAGCATCGCCAGCAGTGGCACCAGACGGCGCTGATGCAGACCTTTGAGAAGCTCCCCGAGAAACGCATCGCGGCGGATGCCCTGCCGCAACCAGCTGGTCTCGAGCGCGGTACTGAGGCTGATCAGAGGTGCCTGATCAGTCCGGTCCTCGGCCAGCTCACCCCAGTGCTCCGAGATGGAGAGGGGTTCAGGCATGGCTCGTCACCAGGCCGGAGTGGCGAATCAGGGCGTCCGTGCTTGCCGCTCTGCCCCGGAACGCCTCGAACACAGCAGAGGGCGAGAGGCTGCCGCCGAGGCTCAAGACGGTGTTGCGAAAGCGCTCTCCAGTTGCCTGCACAGCGTCTTCGAGATCGAGACCTGCATCTTCAAAGGCAGCGAAGGCATCGGCACTGAGCACTTCCGCCCATTTATAGGAGTAGTAACCAGCCGAATAGCCACCGGCGAAGATGTGGCTGAAGGCGCAGAGGAAGTGATCATCCGCAATCGGAGAGATCACGGTGGTGGTTTCTGCAATCTGCCGTCGCATCTGGTCGGGGCTCAGTCCCAGCTCCGGTGTCCAGAGACTGTGAAGCCGCAGATCGCTGAGGGCGAAATGCACTTGGCGCAGGGTGGCGAAACCTGCCATGAAGGTGCGGCTCTGCTTCAGCTTCTCAAAGTCCTCTTCTGGCAGGGGTTCTCCGGTTTGCCAATGCCGTGCCATTCCCATCAAGGTGCTGCGGTCGAGGCACCAGTTCTCCATGAACTGGCTGGGCAGTTCCACTGCATCCCACTCCACATTGTTGATGCCCGCCGCCTGTGGATGCTCCACGGTGGTGAGCATGTGCTGGAGCCCGTGGCCGAACTCGTGGAAGAGGGTTTCGACCTCTTCGAAGCTCATCAGACTTGGAGTGTCGCCGTTGGGGGGGGTCTGGTTGCAGATCAGATAGGCCACCGGCAGGATCCAGCCACCCTCTCCATCGGGCTGGCGGCTGAGGCATTCATCCATCCAGGCACCGCCCCGCTTGCTGCCGGGCCTGCTGTAGGGATCGAGATAGAAGGCTGCCAAAGGCGTTCCGTCCTGTTCTGCAACCCTGAAGAAGCGCACATCCGGGTGCCAGATCGGCGCTTCACCGTCAGCGGCGCTGATCCGGATGCGGAAGAGGCGTTCGCAGAGTTCGAATAGACCCTCGAGCACCTGCGGCAGTGGGAACCAGGGGCGCAGAGCCTCCTGGTTCAGGTCGAAGCGCTCTTGTCGCAGTTTTTCTGACCAGTAGCCCACATCCCAGGGTTCCAGAGACTCCGCCTCAGGCGCACCATGGTGAAGGGCGCAGGCTTGCAGGTCGTCAAGTTCCCGCAGGGCTGCTGGGTAGGCGGCCGCACGCAGTTCCTCCAGCAGTCCCTCCACGGCATCCACGTCCTCGGCCATTTTTCCGGCGAGGCTGAGTTCCGCCCAGTGCCTGTAGCCGAGCCGGATCGCCTGCTCACGGCGGAGACTGAGGATTTCCTCGATCAGAGGGGTGTTATCAAGCTCTCCCTGGCTCGCGCGGCTGACATGGGCTCTGTAGAGGGTTTCGCGCAGCTGTCGATTGTCTGCATGGGTCAACACCGGAAGGAAGCGCGGCATGTCGAGTCCCAGGCGCCAAGGGCCCCGTTCTCCGTTGGCTTCGCTCCCGTCAGCGTGGAGGTCTCCTGCCTCCTTGGCCGCAGCGGCCAGGATGTCGAGGGCGCGCTGGGGAAGGCCGGCTAGGCGTTCCCGCTCGTGCACAACCAGGCTCCAGCCCTGGGTGGCATCAAGCACGTGATTGCTGAATTGGGTGGAGAGTTCCGCCAGCCGTTCGCTGGTGGAGTTGAACGCCTGCTGCCGTTCCCCACTCAGGCCCACACCCCGCTGCTGCATGGAGAGCAGTTCGGCTTGGAGAATGCGTTGCTGGGCAGGATCGAGTGGCTGGGCTGCGTTCGCCTGGAGCGCTTCGAGGGCACGGTGCAGCACCTTGCTCTGGCCGAGGCGATTGCTGAAGCGCACCACATCCGCCTGCTGGGAGGCATGGGCTTCCCGTAGTTCGGGGGTGTTGCAGACGGCGTTGAGATGGGTGACCACCCCCCAGCTCCAGCGAAGTTGTTCGCCGATCGCGTGCAGTGGCGGCATCACCGCGGCCCAAGGGAGTGGATCGGAGCCGTTCAGTTGCTTCTCCAGAGTGGCCTCTAGGTCGGCAAAGCTCTTGGTCAGCTGCTCCAGTAGGGCCGGGATCGACTCCCGAACCTGATCAGCGGAGACGGCTTCGTAGTTGGGAAGTCCCTGGCCCGCGAGCAGGGCAGGTTCGCGGGTCTCTTGCATGGGGTCAGCCGAGGGGGAGCCAGTTGCTCAGTGCAATCAGGCTATGGCTGGAGAGGGTTTCCGCGAGGGCATCGGTGGAGGCTTCGTAGACGTCCATGGCGACCCGTGGCCAGATGCCGATGGTGAGTGTTGGCACCAGCAGGGTGAGACCGATGACCAATTCACGGGGATTCATGTCGTCCACGAAGGCCAGGGCCGGGATGCGTGGGCCGAAGAAGACCCGCCGGCAGAGGGAGAGCAGATAGATCGGGGTCAGCACGAGACCGATGGCGGCGATCACGATGGTGATGACCCGGAACAGGGTTGTGAACTGCTCCTGGCTGGTGATGCCAAGAAAGATGGTGATTTCGCTGATGAAGCCACTCATCCCCGGGAGAGCCAGGGAGGCAAGGGAGCTGGCAAGGAAGAAGGCAAACGTGATCGGCAACACCTTGGCCAGACCACCCATGTTGGGGATCGACAACGTCTTGGTGCGCTCGTAGAAGCTGCCAGTGACGAAGAACATGGCGGCGGCGATCAGGCCATGGCTGATCATCTGCAGCATCGCGCCGCTGAGGCTGAGTGCATCCACAGCGCCGATGCCCAGCAACACGAAGCCCATATGACTCACCGAGCTGCAGGCAATTCGTCGTTTGACGTTGTCCTGAGCGAAAGCGTTGAGAGCGCCGTAGATGATATTGACAATCCCGAGGATGATCAGGGCTGGCGCCAGCACCAGGTGGGCCTCAGGCAGCATCTGAACGTTGAAGCGAAGCAGGGCATAACCGCCCATCTTCAGCAACACGCCGGCTAAGAGCATCGAGACCGGTGCATTGGCTTCTCCATGGGCGTCGGGTAGCCAGGTGTGTAAGGGGAACATCGGCAGTTTCACTCCGAAGCCCACCAAGAAGCCCAAGTAACAGAGCAGGCCAAAGCTGCCGCCAGGGGAGCGTTGGGCGAGTTCGCTCAGGTTGAGGGTGAAGCTGTCGCCGGAGAGGGCAAGGGCGAGGCCGCTGATCAGGATCAGCAGAGAGGCCAGGGCCGTGTAAAGGATGAATTTGGTGGCGGCGTACTGGCGGTTCTGGCCCCCCCAGATCGCAATCAACAGATAGACGGGGACCAGCTCCAGTTCCCAGGCTAGGAAGAACAGCAGGAAGTCTTGGGACAGGAACACCAGCGCCTGGGCTGAGGCCTGCACCAAGAGAAGGCCGAAGTAAAGCTTGGCTTTGTGCTGAACCTTCCAGCTTGCAGCCACCGAGAGCATGGTGACCAGGCCGCTGAGCACCACCAGAGGCATGGAGAGGCCGTCAGCTCCGAGAGACCACTCAAGACCGATCACTGGCAGCCAGCTGACTCGCTCCACCAGTTGCAGTCCGCCATCGAGGCGATCGAACAGGCGGCTGAACACGGCCACCATCAAAACGAAATCCACGGCCAGCACCGTCAAGGCGAGGTTGCGGGGCCAGGGGGAGGGATTGCTGTCATCCCCTGGCAGCAGGGGCATGACCAGTGCTGTGACCGCCGGCAACAGGACGATCAGGGACAGCCAGGGAAACGCCGTTTGGGACGCAACCGACAGGGGCAGGTTGACGTCCATGGCGACTGAAAGATTGTGATTGAACTTATCAGCCCCAGGGGTGCTGTTGAGTAGATCTACTCAGGTTCCTTGGCCTGCCAGTGGCTTCCTGTGGTCTGGAGGCTCAGGAGCGGGGCACGGCTGGCCACCCCCTCCGCTTCCCACGCCTTCACCATGGCCTGGCTGACCGCAGGGCCCACTTCTTCCGAACAGAGGGCCAGGATGCTGGGGCCGGCTCCGCTGATGGCACAGCCCCAGGCTCCGGCCTTGATGGCCGCTTGTCGCACTTCTTGGCCGCCTTTGATCAGTCGCCAGCGGTAGGGCTCGTGCAGCCGGTCGTGCATGCCATCGGAAATCAGATCGCCGTTGCCCGTGCGCAAACCCTGCAGCAACAGCGTTAGGGCTCCCAGATTCACCACGGCATCGCCAACAGGGATCGTCTTGGGCATCGCCCGTCGTGCCTCGCTGGTGCTCAGCCGAATCGCCGGAATGGCCACCACGGCCTTCACCGACGCGAGCCACTCGCAGCGCACCACACGCCAGCGTTGGGAGGCAGCCTTCGCGGTCATGCACAGGCCCCCCAAGAGGGAAGGAACCACATTGTCGGGATGGCCTTCAATGTCGATGGCCAGCTCCAGAAGTTTTTCCCGGCTCAGGGGTTCTCCAACTAGGGCATTGGCGCCCACCAGTCCCGCAACAATGGCCGTGGCGCTGCTCCCGAGGCCTCGCGCCGGTGGTACAGCAAGTCTGACTCGTGCCTCCAGGGCAACCGGATCCTCCCCTGCGGCCTTCCAGACCCGCTGGGCGGCGCGATACACGAGGTTCTCGGGCCCACCGCGAAGGTGACTGCCCTCCTGGCCTTCGATGATCAGTTCAAAGCGCTCCCCGTCGCCTTCGATTCGGCGCATGGTGAAGCGGTTGTTGAGGTCAAGGGCGGCCCCCAGGCAGTCGAACCCAGGTCCGATGTTGGCTGTGGTGGCCGGTACGTCCACCACCACCGTTTGGCCGATGCGCGGCTGCACCATCCCTACTGTCCTATTGAAGCCAGTGTCTCACTTAAGCGTCCAGGGCCCGCGCTCGGCAGGCGGCGCTAAACAGTCCTGCCTTCGGGTCGATGACGGCCCGAATGGTCAGGCTCTCCAGGAACGGCTGAAACCGTCCCTTGCGACGAAGGGGGGCGAGGAAGTGCTGAGACCGGAGGCCAGCGAGGTTTTTTTCCGCGGTGCCACCGCCGACCCAAAGCCCGCCGCTGCACAGTTCCTGCAGGGCTAGATCTCCCGCAGCGGACCCATAGGCCCCGAGCCAGAGCTCCAGGGCGGCCTGGGCAAGAGGGTCGCCAGTTGCTGCAGCCTTGCCGGTGTGGGCAGGTAGATCCTGATGTCCGGGCTGTTCGGCAGGAATTGTGCGCCAGGCTCTGGCGATCCTGTGAAGGGGATGCTCGCGTTGCTCTTGTTGCAGAAGCCAGTGCATGACATGTCCCAGACCTGTGCCACTCACGATGCGTTCGATCGAAAGACGATCAATGCCGAGGTCCGCCATGAGCCAGCGGCTGAGGGCCCATTCCTGCTCCGTGCGTGGAGCAAATTCCCGATGTCCTCCCTCGCTGGCCAGGGCAATCCAGCCCTGGGGGCCGGGGATGCCCCTGGCCATGCCAAGGCCTGTGCCTGCCCCAAGGATTGCCACGCTGCCGCCATGGGCCCCTGGCTCGTTCAACCCGTCTTGTCCGGGTTGCAGCACCACCTGCTGACTGTCGCTGAAGTGGGGGAGGCCATGGATCAGCACGGCGAAATCATTCACCAGCTCCAGCCGCTCCAGCCCTGTGGCGGCACAGAGCGAGGCTTCGCTCATCTCCCAGGGAAGGTTGGTCAGCTTGGCCTGACCGTTCTGTACGGGACCGGCCACGGCGATACAGCTGGTCGCAGGCCGTTCCAGCTCTGACGGCAGCCCCTCAAGAAAGTGAGTGAGCATGGCCTCAAGGGAGATCCACTCTGCCGATGCGTAGCGCTGCCCTTCCAGGGCCTGAAGCTGACCATCAACGCTGGTGAACAGCGAGAGCAGGGTCTTGGTGCCTCCGAGATCACCGGCCAGATAGGTTCTCGGCGCCATTGCTCCGGATGGATCTCTTTGTCCTAAGGCTGATCAGCTTGGGGGCAATCGGCAAGTCTCGGAGCTGAATCAGGTGGTGAACAGATCAAGGGGGAAGGGGCCCCAGGTGGGGCCTGCCGCGCCCTGCTCCTGCTGATGACCGCTGATCAAGATCCCCTCTCCAAGCCCCTGTTCAGCTCGGATTCGGACCATGCCGCTGGACTGATTGGCCTTAAGAAAGACGCCGTCCTCGGCCTTGCATTCGCCTTCAAGACGCATCGGTTCCCAGCCGCAGTCTGTCTCAAGCTGGCGCAGGCTGCGGAGAGCCTCGTCGGCGCTGGCCGCCATCACGCCCACGGTGAACCAGGAGTAGGCGCCCATCTCCCGGGCTAGTTCTGCTCTCAGAACGCTGGTTTGTTCAGCACTGAGGCTGGGCGCACTGCGCAGCGGGGTCAGATCACTGATGCGTTGGATGTGGGACTCGTTCATGAGCTAGGCAGCGTCAGGGAGGTGTGACGGTTTTGATTGGCTTGCCTTGCTGCCTCAATCAGCGCGTCGCGATCCACAACGCCAAGGTCACCATCCCGTCGACTGCGCAGACTCACGGCTCCCTGCTCGGCCTCCTTGGCTCCAATCACCGCGAGAAGGGGGATTTTCATCTGTTCACCACTGCGGATCAACTTGCCGAGTCGATCACCACTGCGGTCAACTGTGGCCCGAATTCCAGCGGCTGTGAGCTGCTCCAGCAGCTGTTTGGCGGAGGGCTGCACCTCATCGGTGACAGGCAGCAGGCGCACCTGCTCAGGAGCTAGCCAGAAGGGGTAATCACCGGCGTAGTTCTCGGTCATGATCCCGAAGAACCGTTCCAACGAACCAAAGATCGCCCGGTGAATCATGATCGGGCGCTGTTTGCTGCCATCGGCGGCGATGTAGTCGAGCTTGAAGCGTTCCGGCAGGTTGAAATCGAGCTGGATCGTCGAGCATTGCCACATCCGGCCGATCGCATCCTCGATCTTCAGATCGATCTTGGGGCCGTAAAACGCGCCACCGCCTTCATCGATCTTGTAATTCCATCCCTTGCGCTCCAGGGCCTCCACCAGTCCTTTGGTGGCCAGCTCCCAGACGGCATCATCACCGATCGATTTCTCTGGGCGTGTGGAGAGGTTGATCTCGTAGTGACGGAAATCAAACGTGGAGAGGATCCGCTCGGTGAGATCCAGGATGCGCAGGATTTCATCGCTGATCTGATCGGGCAGGCAGAACACGTGGGCATCGTCCTGGGTAAAGCCACGCACGCGCATCAGGCCATGCATCACCCCGGGACGCTCGTAGCGATACACCGTGCCCAATTCAGCCCAGCGGATTGGTAGTTCGCGATAGCTGCGCAGCTTGCTGGCATAGGTGAGCACATGGAACGGGCAGTTCATCGGTTTGAGCTGGTATTCCCGTTCATCCACCTCCATGGGGCCGAACATGCTCTCGCTGTAGAAGTCGAGATGGCCTGAGGTCTTCCAGAGGCTGATGTCGGCGACATGGGGGGTGTAGAGGAGCTCGTAGCCGCCTTCAAAATGGGCCTGACGCCAGAAGTCTTCGATCAGCAGGCGCATGCGGGCACCACGCGGATGCCAGAAGACAAGGCCAGCACCTGCTTCATCTTCGATCGAAAAAAGATCGAGATCCTTACCAAGGCGGCGGTGATCCCGGCGCAGGGCTTCTTCCTTGCGGCGTTGGTGTTCAGCCAGTTGCTCCGGAGTTTCCCAGGCGGTGCCGTAGATCCTTTGGAGTTGAGCATTCTTCTCGTCACCCCGCCAATAGGCACCGGCAACGCTCTCTAGGGCAAAGGCCTTGGGGTTGAGTTCACTGGTGTTGGCGACATGGGGACCGGCGCAGAGGTCCCACCATTGATCTCCGAGGGTGTAGAGGGTGATCGGTTCCTGCAGTCCCGCGAGGATCTCGAGTTTGTAGGGCTCGTTTTGAGCCTTGATTTTCGTTTCGGCCTCCTGGCGACTCACCTCGATCCGCTCGAGGGGAAGCTTCCGATTGATGATCTTGATCATCTCCTTTCGGATCGCCTTGAGGTCAGCCTCGGTGAAGGGATCGGGGCTGTCGAAGTCGTAATAGAAGCCACTTTCCGTCCAGGGCCCGATCGTCACCTGTGTTTTGGGGAAGAGGCTCTGCACCGCCATCGCCATGACATGGCTCATGGAGTGGCGGATCCTGAGCAGCTGCTCGCTTTCACTGGTTTTGGGAAGCACCACCATCTCTTTGTTGGGGTGCTCCGCCTGGGCAGGAGCGGTTACTGCAGCGCTGCTCACCAGTTCATGCACGACAGACGCCATCCTATGGGCGTGTGATTCAGCGCCATGGACCCGGAAGCCGACGCCCTGCTGGAGAGCCTCCTCGACTCTTTGCTCAAGGATTTCAGCCACTGGTTTCAGCGGGGTGAGGAGCTGCTTGCGGTCTGCCCCGATCTCGTCATGGCGCCGGAGGAGCGGGCTGTGATGGCAGCCCGGATCGAGGAGGGGCGCAAGGCGATTGCAGCAACCCGGGCCCTGGTGGATGCCTCGCCAACGGCCATGGCTGTCTCGATGGAGGCCATGGCTCCCTGGCATCAGCTGGTGATGGATGTTTGGGCCCTGGCGGCGCGCATTTCCCAGGCGGCACGATGACCCTGCCCCGACGCCCCAAGGCTGGTCTGGTGGCGATCGCTCTGCTGATGTTGCTGAGCCTGCGCGCTCAAGGTCTGCCTCTGCTCTTGCCCGGTTGCCCCTGGCGCGCCCTGACCGGTGTTCCCTGCCCTACATGCTTTTTGACCCGATCAGCCCTGGCCACGCTCCAGGGCGATCTGGGAGAGGCCCTGGAGTTGCATCTCTTTGGCCCTCCCTTGGTATTGAGCCTGGGCTGGCTTGGCTGGTGGCAGGGGCTTCTGGGTCGGCCCCTGCGCTTTGGGCGGCGCGGCTGGCAGGCAGCGGCTGCCGTGGCGGCGGCGCTGTTGATCTACTGGCTGATGCGGCTGTTCCGCTGGAGGCTGGCCGGAGTGCCCTTGCCGGGCTGAGCAGGCCTTAGGCCCCTTGGCGGATCTCCCGGAGATTGTTCGAGTAGAAGCGGGCCAGTTCCGCCTGACTCTTCACCGGCTGGCCATAGGCGCTGGTGCCGGCGTAGGTGGGGAAGGAGGCCCATTCGGGGGCCAGGCGATGCATGGCGCTTGGCGTCAGGCCGCGGCGATCCACCTCCTCCAGAGCACCACGACGCTCCACGAGGCGCAGGGCTGCCTGGTCCTGATGTTGGGGTTCGAAGCTTGGCAGCTTCAACTCACGGGCGACCTGGCGCCAGGTCGCGGGTAAAAACTGATAGGCGCCGGCTGCTGCACTCGCGTAACGCTTCACCACCAACCGCTCCGGGTGACGGGAGAGATCGCGGAAGAGGCTGCCGCCATAGAGCACGCGGTAACCCAGATCACGACCGTCCTTCCAGGTGCCTTCCGCATAACGGATCGTGTTGAGCAGGGCCCTGCGCTCGGGAGTGATCCGGTAGGGGCGGGCTGCCAGCAATTCCTGAACCTGCTCTGTCTTGGTCAGGCCTGTCTGGATCGCATCGTCTTGCTGGAGGCGCTCGTTGGATCGCTCAGCGTGCAGCCCTTGGCCGAAGGGCAGAAGCAGAACGCTGACGGCTCCAATGGCAACAAGGGTTTTGCGATTGAAAGCAGGAACTGAAGGCAAACCGGCGGTTCAAGGGCTCATCACCTTGCAGCGGAGTAAGGGGCCGTGGCGAGAGAGCGACGACCGCCCTTGACGAGAGGCTCGTGATGTGCCTAGCAAAGACGCGTCTGCGAATGAGACACGTGAGACGCGTGTGAGGAGGGCGGTCTTTTCCCTGGGCAGTGGTTTTGGCTCGCCCAAGTTCTCAGGAAGGCTTAAGGATTAGGAAAACTTTTTTAATCTCAATCGATTGATCAGCTTGGCTTGGTGCCGTGGTCGTTCAGTGTCTTGCCAGGAAGCCAAGTCCCTTGCGCACCCGCTCAACCGTGGCTTGTGCCACTGCTTCTGCCTGTTGTTGTCCTTGGTTGAGGACCCGTTCGAGCTCGCTCCGCTCATTCATGAGCTCCCTGTAGCGAGCCTGGATCGGTTCGAGGGCGGCCACGGTGGCATCAGCCAGTAATGGCTTGAACTGGCCCCAACCCATCGAGGCGCATTCGCTGGCAACCGCATCTCGGCCCTTACCGCTGAGGATGGCGTAGAGCCCGAGAAGATTGTCGGTCTCCGGTCGATCCGGATGGTCGAACTCCAGACCCATCTGGGGATCAGTTTTGGCGCGCTTGATCTTCTTCGTGATGAGATCAGGGGGGTCGAGAAGCGTGATGCGACTGCCTTCATTGGGGTCGCTTTTGCTCATCTTGCTGCGCCCATCGGTGAGGCTCATCACGCGGGCCCCCTCTTTCAGGATCAAAGGCTTGGGCACCTTGAGCAGTGGTGCGTCCTCGGAGCCAAAGCGGGCATTGATGCGTTGCTGGGCGATATCGCGGGCCAATTCCAGGTGTTGTTTCTGGTCTTCACCCACCGGCACCAGATCTGCGTCATAGAGAAGGATGTCGGCGGCCATGAGCACCGGATAGTCGAGGAGTCCGACCGAAACGTTGTCTCCCTGCTTGAGAGCCTTCTCCTTGAACTGGATCATTCGCTCCAGCCAGTTGAGCGGTGTGACGCAGTTCAGCAGCCAGCAAAGCTCTGAATGGGCGGCCACGTGGCTCTGCACAAACACCGTGCTGCGCGCTGGATCAATCCCGCAGGCCAGATAAAGGGCCGCTGTTGTCAGGGTGTCATCGGCAAGACGGGCCGGGTCATGCGGCACGGTGATCGCATGCAAATCGACCACGCACACGAAGGTGTCGTGGTCGTTCTGCAGATCAACCCAGTTGCGGATGGCACCCAGCCAGTTGCCCAGATGAAGGGCTCCGGTGGGCTGGACCCCGGAGAGAACCCGCGACCGGACCATGAATCAGGCCTCTTCTGTCTTGGCGGCCAGATCGGTGTCAACCTCTGGCTGGCTTGCTGACTCCTGGACCTGGCTGTCAGTGGCGTCCACTGCCTGCTCAGGCTCGGGCTGGGCTTCGGGCTCCGGTGTGGGCTCCGGTGCGGGCGGCTGGGGCTTGGCTGGGCGGGCAAAAGGGTCGGGCCGTGAACCACGACCGCCCTCATTGCGACCCTCGCCTCGCCGGCCTTCTCCGCGACCACCTTCGCGGCGACCACCTTCACCACGGCCACCTTCCCCACGGAATCCGCCCCGCGGTGTCTGGGAGCGCTGTTGCTGCACGAGGGCATCCAACTCGCCATCCTCCAGCATCTGGCCAAGGGTGCGCACCGCAAAACCGAGAACGGCCACGGTGGAGCGGAGGTTGAAGGCCTCCTGAAGAGCACGGGTGGCTCGCATTTCGTTGTCGCTCAAGCGGATGCGGAATCCGCCACCTTCACGTCCGCCGCCCTGGGGACGGCCTGCGCCTCTGCGGAAGCCTCCACGAGCGCCTCCTTCTTGGCCAGGACCCCCATGACCGCCGGATTCATGTCCAGCAGCTTCATGCCCAGCGGCTTCATGCCCAGCAGCCGTGCCGCCGGCTTCACCCGCTCCCCCGAAGGCCTGGGGATCACCGTAGGAATCAGTCATGGCCCATGGCCTTGCAATCAGGCGCAAGTGTGACGCATGACAGGGGGCTTGTCGGTGTTCGGGCGCGCCGCCCTGACGACCGGCCACTTCAACCGTGGGTCCCGCGGAAGGTGATGGTCTGTTCGGCGTAATCCCTCGGCTCTAGATGAATCGTGCAACGCACAGGTCCGAAGCGGGTCTCGAGTCGTTCCTCCACTAGTTCGGTGATGCGGTGGGCGGTGGGCAGATCATCAGCATCCACAACCATGTGCATATCAATAAAGACGCGTTGGCCGAGAACACCTCTGCTGGCGATGTCATGGCAGTTGAGCACCCCTGGCACGGCCATCGCCTGTTCGTGAATCGCCTCCGGTGCGATGGCGATGTGATCGACCAGCCAGGGCAGGTTGGCGCGCAGCACCTGCCAGCAGACCCTGAGCAACAGGAGGACCAGGGGCACGGCGAGAGCCACATCCAGCCAGCTGATTCCCAGCAACCAGGCCCCACTGAGGCCCACCAGCACGATCACCGTCGTCCAGATATCGCTCATGGTGTGGCGGGCATCTGCGAGCAGGAGCTGGCTCTGGAGTCGACGCCCCTGACGGCGCTCGTAGATGGCCAGTCCCACATTGCAGAGGAGGACCACGAGCAGCAGCAGCAGTTCCGGGCCGTTGATTCGCAACGGGGTCAGACCCTGCAGCAGTCGTTCCCCTGCGGTGATGAGGATCTCTAGGGCCGTGAACAAAATGAACCCAGCGATCGCCAGCGCTCCGACTGCTTCATATTTCTCGTGGCCGTAGGGATGGTCGCGATCCGGGTGGGGATCCGAAAGCCCGTTGGTGAGCAACCCCATGAGGCTGGAGAGTGCATCGGTGGCGCTGTGCATGGCATCGGCCACCACCGCCAGGGAGCCGCTGACTAGTCCCAGAACCAGTTTCAGGCCGGTCATGCTGAGGTTGATGACCAGGGCCACCATCAGCACCCTTTTCACCTCATTGCGACGATCAGTGACCATCTCTAGGGGTTGCCTTTTGTCCCAAGGTATGGATCCCTTCCGGCTCCGTCTTTGGGTTGGGGTCGGATTCCGCGCTGCCCGTTGTGGCGCTGCGCTGGTGCCCTGCAATGGAGTGAGCTAGGAAGGCCGGGACGTCTGGGCACTCCCGCATGCTTCCGGTGCCGTTCCTCGGTTCTTTGAGTCCGTCGCCGGCCCTGACGGGCCGGCTGCTGATGGCCGGTGGCACGTTGCTGCTGGGGCAATGGGTGTGTGCCGATGTTCTTCATCTTCCAGGAGGCGGCCTCGGTTTGCTGGCGGCCGGCGCTGGTGTTTGGTGGTTGAGTCGCCCTGCGGCTCAAGCGAGTTTCAAGGCTCCGACGACGCTGCCTGCTTGGGTGAGTCAATGCCGTCAAGTGCTTGACCAGTTCGATCAGCTCGAGACTCAGCTCGGTGTCGAAGCATTGCGTGCGCCGCGGGAACAGCAGCTGGAGGCCGTTCTGAACCACTCAGGACCATTGGCCCTTGCTGTCGTGGCTTCGGAGGGGGTCGAGCTGCCTCCCTCAGCCTGGTTCGAGACGGCGTTGTCGGGTGCCAGCAGTCTGAGTCTCTCGATGGCCAAGCCGCTGTCCACGGCAGCGGAATCCTGGGGGCTGCCAGAGGTGCTGAAGCAACAGGACGCGCTGCTTTTTCTGCTGCCTCTGCCCCTGAGGGCATCGGATTTCTTACGCCTCGACGACATTCCTGTCGATCAGCCCGCCTGGTTGCTGGTCCAGGGGGGACTCCTGGAGCAGGCCCCTGGCGATGGCGTTGATGTTGGTCGCCGTGCCCTCATGGCCCAGTTGCCCGAGCGCTGGCACGATCGCCTCCTCCTCTGGGATGGGTCCAGCCAGGGGCTGAGGCCGCTCCTGCAACCGATTCATCGCTTGCTTCGTCAGCCCCAGCGATCCCTCGACAACACCCGTCAACGCCTGCTGGCGTCCTTGCATCGCAGTTGGCAGGGCGAGTTGGAGCAACTACGGCGGGAGCGCTTCCGAGCTTTGTTGCAGCGCAGTCAGTGGCTGGTGGCCGGTGCGGTGGTTGCCTCCCCGCTACCGAGCACGGACCTGGTGGTCGTTGCTGTTGGCAATGGGCTGATGCTTCGCGAGATGGCTCAAATCTGGAACTGCCCATGGCGAGCGGAGGTGCTGCAGGTGGCGGCTCGACATCTCGGCGGGGCTGCGCTTGCCCAGGGCGTCGTCGAGTGGAGTGGTCAAGCCCTGCTGGGGCTGGCGAAATTGGATGGCGGCAGCTGGTTGGCGGCTGGTGCTCTCCAGGCTCTCAGCGCCGCTTATCTCACCCGAGTGGTCGGCGCATCGATGGCCGATTGGATGGCGATGAATGCAGGCGTTGCGGAGCCAGATCTTGAGCGCCTCAAGCAGCAGGCACCGCTGCTTGTGGCCAAGGCGGCGGAACGGGAACGTCTCGATTGGAGCGGTTTTCTGCAGCAGGCACGGGAATGGGCCCAGAGCGGCCCGTCCCTGCGCCCGGGTTAATCCCGATCAGCACACACACCACTTGCTCAAAACTTCATGAAGCGTTCATGAAGTGGTTCATGAAGTTGCTTGTTTGAGTGACTCGAGATGTTTGATTTTCGGGAAAAACGGTGACCTTTCCATACTCTTAAGTCCTGCCCTATGTCTCTACTGCCGCGTTTCCGCTGCTGGAGTGGCTCGGGCTGACCCGTTCTCATCTTTTGTCCCATGGCTACTGCAATTCGCAGCGGTCGTCTCAGCAACTGGGAAAACTTCTGTCAGTGGGTCACCGACACCAACAACCGCATTTATGTGGGTTGGTTCGGTGTGCTGATGATTCCTTGCCTGCTGTCGGCAACCATCTGCTTCATCATCGCCTTCATCGCCGCTCCTGCGGTCGATATTGATGGCATCCGTGAGCCCGTCGCCGGCTCCCTGATCTATGGCAACAACATCATCTCCGGTGCTGTTGTGCCTTCCTCTAATGCCATCGGCCTGCACTTCTATCCGATCTGGGAAGCTGCCTCCCTCGATGAGTGGCTCTACAACGGCGGTCCTTACCAGC